>CAMENP010000008.1 GCA_945928575.1 uncultured Butyrivibrio sp. | reverse complement strand
TTATTATCAGGAACTAAATGAAAATCAGGTATGGATTTTCATTTTACAATTAACATAATTTCATCGCAGAACTCTTTCGACATATTGAAAGCACTCGCCGTGAACATCAGACCATAGATGGCAGGGACTGTCTTATATTTGCACTTGGTACGGAACATGAAGACCAATTTGTGCGTGAGTATGTTTATGGCGTGTGCGATAACCTTATTTATTCTTATGATGCCGTCACAGACACATGGAATGTTCTTGGTTTGGAAAAACCGTGAATCTAACATCTCTCCGGAATAATTCCGGAGAGATAAGCAATAAAATCTATTTGAAAGGAGTCATATTATGGGACTTATTAAAGCTGGAATCGGTGCTCTCGGAGGCACTCTGGCAGATCAATGGAAGGAATTTTTCTATTGCGAATCTATGCCCAAGGAGGTGCTTGTCACTAAGGGACAGAAGCGCGTAAGCGGCCGTTCATCCAATACAAAAGGAAGTGACAACATTATTTCTAACGGTTCGGGTATTGCTGTGGCTGACGGTCAGTGCATGATCATTGTGGAACAGGGAAAAATCGTAGAAGTCTGTGCGGAACCGGGTGAATTTACATATGACACATCAACAGAGCCTTCCATTTTCTCGGGTAGTCTCGGAAAGAGCATTTTAGATACTTTCAAGACAATCGGAAAGCGTTTTACATACGGCGGTGATACCGGAAAGGACCAGAGGGTTTATTATTTCAACACCAAAGAACTTATAGACAATAAATTCGGTACGCCAAATCCTATTCCGTTCCGTGTGGTAGACAGCAAAATAGGACTTGATATTGATGTATCGGTGAGATGTTCCGGAGTATATTCATATAAAATTGCGGACCCGTTGCTGTTCTATACTAATGTATGCGGCAATGTTGAACAGGAATATACCCGAGACGAACTTGACAGCCAGCTTAAGACGGAATTTATCAGTGCTTTACAGCCGGCATTCGGAAAACTTTCAGATCTTGAAATGCGTCCTAATCAGATTGTAAGCCACAATACCGAATTGGAAGAGGCTATGAACACTGCGCTTTCAGCTAAGTGGGGTGAGCTGCGCGGATTGAAAATTGTCAGTATTGCACTGGGTTCCGTAACACTTCCGGAGGAAGATGCAGAGATGATCAAACAGGCTCAGCGTACAGCCATTATGCAGAATCCGACAATGGCAGCAGCTACGCTTGTGGGAGCACAGGCAGATGCCATGAAAGCAGCAGCTTCAAATTCAAACGGTGCCATGGCCGGTTTTATGGGCATGGGAATGGCTATGAATGCAGGCGGCGGAATGAACGCGCAGAATCTGTTTGCCATGGGACAGCAACAGCAGGCACAGCAGCAGGTTCAGCAGCCACAGCCGCAGCCACAGGCGGCATCGACATCGGACAGCTGGGTTTGTTCGTGCAATACGGTAAACACCGGAAAGTTCTGTCAGAACTGTGGTGCCAGAAGACCGGAAGGTACACCACGTTACAGATGCAACAAGTGCGGATGGGAGCCACAGCCGGGAGCAGTCCCGCCAAAGTTCTGCCCGGAATGCGGCGACCCGTTTAACGAAGGAGATATTATCGGATGATGGATAGGGCGCCGGACACAGCACAGTTATATTCGTTGTTTTGGAATCAATCCGGTTCCAACGCAGATAAGTGCTTTGTATTTTCTTTTGGAAAGGCACAGCAGAAAAATGAAGATGGAGAACATTATCTGAACTGCGAATTTTGCGCAGAGGACGGTGAGTTTGTCGAGTGCCGGGATGTGTATATAGCCAAAGAGCAGTGGAAAGAACTTGATGCCGCCATGCGTAATTTTTCGCTTCCTGCATACTCGGTGCCGGACCCGTATCTTATGGACGCCGTATGCAGTCGTGTGGAAATCTGTCTGACCGATAACGGCAGCCGCTTTACCGGATGCTATGACGGCACGTACGCGCATGACCTTTATGATTATCTGACGGCATTCATCAGACATATTACAGGATAAAAATTTTAAAGGCTTTTATCGAAAGCAAGCCGGATGAAAGGAGAATTGCAATATGCAGACTTTACAGGAATATAAATGTCCCTGCTGCGGCGGGGCTATCGCCTTTGACAGCACATTGCAGAAAATGAAATGTCCGTTCTGCGATACAGAATTTGATATGGAAACATTGGCCGGTTACGATGCCGGATTGCAGGAAGAAAAGGACAATATGGAGTGGAATACATCGGCCGGCAGCCGGTGGCAGGATGGTGAATCGGACGGACTTCGATCATATGTATGCAAATCATGCGGTGGTGAAATTGTCGGTGATGCAAATACTGCTGCGACATCCTGTCCATTCTGCGGAAACCCTGTGGTGATGATGGAACAGTTTACCGGAACACTTAAACCGGATCTTGTAATTCCGTTCAAACTTGATAAGAAGGCGGCCAAGACCGGTCTTCAGAAACATCTGACCGGAAAGCGCCTGCTTCCGAAGATTTTTAAAGATCAGAACCACATTGATGAGATCAAAGGTGTGTATGTCCCTTTCTGGTTGTTTGACACAGACGCGGATGCGAGTGTGAGATATCGCACCACAAAAGTGAGGGTATGGGAAGATGATGACTATAAATATACAGAAACGAGCTATTTTCTCGTCAGACGCGGCGGAAACATCGGGTTTGAACATGTTCCGGTTGACGGCTCGGGCAAAATGCCTGATGACTTGATGGAATCAATTGAACCGTATGATTTCGCTGATGCGGTTGATTTTAAGACGGCTTATCTTGCGGGATACCTTGCGGATAAATATGACGTAGATGCATCAAAAAGTGTAGAAAGAGCCAATGCCAGGGTAAAAAAATCAACCGAAGAAGCTTTTGCTTCGACGGTACAGGGATACGACAGTGTTATCACGGAAAATAGCAGCATCCGGCTGCACAACGGAAAGGCAATGTATGCCATGTATCCGGTCTGGCTTCTGAATACTACATGGAATGGCAATAAATACACTTTTGCCATGAACGGACAGACAGGAAAATTCGTGGGTGACCTTCCGGTTGATAAAAAGGCAGCCGCCAGACTGAGGTTTATACTGACCGTTGCATTGGGTGCCGCCACATATGGTATAGCATGGTTGCTGCATATTATAGGGATATTATAAAGGAGGTTAAGATGAAAAAGAAAATCATTGTAGTATTATTTGCAATCGTTATCTGCCTCTGCACAGTTATTCCGGCTTTTGCGGCCAATGACGGATATGCGGCTGAATACAGCCGTGTGAATGATATGGCTGATATTCTGACGGAGGATGAAGAAGAATCTCTTCGCACAACGCTTGATGAAATCAGCCTGCGGCAGAACGTTGATGTAACAATTGCAACTGTTAATGATCTTAACGGTTACAATACGGTGTCAGAGTGCGCAGATGCCATTTATGAATTATGCAATTACGGTTATGGAGACAGTAAAGACGGGATACTGTTGCTGATATCCATGGATGAGCATGACTGGGCGGTATCAACCTGCGGTTTTGGAATTACCGCGTTTACGGATGCAGGTATTGAGTATATCGGCGGACAGATAAAATCCGACCTGTCGGACGGAAAATATGCCGAGGCATTTAATACATATGCCGGTTTGTGCGATGAATTTATTACCCAGGCAAAAAACGGCTCTCCGTATGACAGCGGTCATCTTCCGCGCAAACCGTTATCGGTTGTGTGGATACCGGTATCAATAGCCATAGGATTCATTCTTGCACTGATTGTTGTGGGTGTAATGAAAGGCAAACTTAAAACGGTACATTCCAGACCGGAAGCAGACAGTTATATCAGAAAAGGAAGCTTTGATGTAACGGAAAGCAGTGATTTATTCCTTTACCATACGCTGACGCGTACAAAAAAGGAAAAGAAGGAAAACGCCCAAAGCAGTACGCATACCTCATCTTCGGGCACGACACATGGAGGGGGCAGCGGAAAGTTCTGACATATATAAATTGTATAATATATAAATTCAGGAGGAAAAAATATGAGTATATTTGATAAATTAACAAACACAGCAAGACAGGCAGTTAGTGCTGCGGCGCAATCAGCAGGAAGCAAGAAGGAAAAGTTTACATTTACGTCACTTCCGGAAAGCCTTGCGGAGCTTCAGGCGCTTCCGGAGGCAAGTCTCGACACGCCGTATAAGACGGCAGCACTGACCGTGTTAGCTCTTTGTGCATATGCCGCAGACAAAAATATCGGTACGGAGATGCTTAACTGGCTTCGCGGTCCGCGCCCGCTCAACGGTCAGGAGATTTCATTTTTGAATGACCGTTTCCGTGACGGCAAAACATATCTGCCGTTTACATATTTTACCGGTTCGACACCGGACAATAATTATACACCGTCAACACCTTACACAATAACAGTGGAAAGCAATCATGTTTCAGGTGAAGAAGACGGTTATATGAGATTATTTATCCCATGCGGCGGTGCGGACGATCCGCGTCCGGTAAAACTCCGCCAGCGCGGCAGCGACGGCAAATGGTTTTTATGGGAGCAGTATCTGTTGACCGGTGTGCGTACACCGAAGGCAGCGGATCCATGGGCATAAAAGGAGGTAAAAATTATGGAACTTATCGGAAAATGGAAGATTAAAAAAGTATTTTGTATTACACCTGATGGAATGAAACTTCTGGCGCCTGAGGAAATTCCGCAGGGTGAAGATTATGACGAATACCGTGTGATGAGCCGTGCCGTTTTTGACTTCCGTCCGGACGGGATGGTATATCAGTTACTTACACCGGAAGATTTTATCAGCAGGGATACAGGCGAGGAAATACAGCTTCTTGATGGTATGGCAATCTTGGAGCAGCATCCGTGGAAAGAGGAAAACGGTGAATATTATTATCATACAGGTATGGAGGGAGAGACAGGCGATGAACCGGTAGACCCTTATGAAAAGCTGGAGCCGGATGAAGACGGTTGTCTGCCTATGTTAGAAGGGCTAATTTTAATCGAAAAAATATGAGTAATGATATAAAAAAACCGGAAACCGGGTCTGAAATGATTTTTGATGCGATCAGGGCAGATGATCTGGAACAGGTCAAGACTGTTCTGCGGGAAAATCCGGCAGCAATCAATGCAATAGCACCCAAAAGACCGCTTGACACGCGTGGAATGTCACCGCTTCAGGTATCTCTTTGTACCGGGCGTCATAAGAAAATCGCCTGGTTCCTTTTGGAAAACGGTGCAGATGTCAATTATATTCCGGATAGAAAACTGGCAGAAGAAGCCAGACCGGTTCTGTTTGACGGTGTGAATGCGGCCATATGGAACGCACGCCGTTATGCCTGGGACGGGAAAAACACTTCGCCAATGCAGCTTGAATGGAAACACACCAAAGAAGAGGCCGATGATGCATTTAAATTTCTGCGTCGTATGTTGGAACTTGGTGCAGACGTGTCCGTAACGGATCATTATGGCAGAAACTGCCTGATGGAAGCCGTATCGGAAACAAACAATCTGTGCCCGGTCAGAAGCCAGGACACCGGCGAATATTATCCCGGACGTCCTGTCACTTCACAGATGTGTGACGATTTGCGGCGCATTTTCAGACTGCTGATCGATGTGGGTGCTGATATGGATAATATCTCATCTTTTTCAAAGAAAAGTATCAGGGAACATTACGAATCGGAACCGGTCTGGCAGATATGCGGGTGCTTCTGGGACGAAGAAAACAAACTTCCGACGGATAAATAATCCTTGACTGTATGTCTTTAACACGGTAAAGTAGTATCAATAGGAATTTTTTGAAAAAGGAGATACCAGATGTTAGATACTATTAATACGGTGCTTGGAAAAGTCGACAGTTTTGTGTGGGGAATACCGCTTATCGCGCTCATTCTTCTTTCGGGACTTTTTCTTACGATAAGGCTTAAGGGAGTGCAGTTTCGTAAACTACCTCATGCCTTTAAGAAAATGTTTGCCAATGAAAAGAGCGGACAGCACGGAGAAGTGTCAAGTTTTGCGGCACTTTGTACGGCACTTTCCGCTACGATCGGTACGGGAAATATCGTAGGTGTTGCCACGGCAGTTGTTGCCGGAGGTCCGGGAGCGCTGTTCTGGATGTGGTTAGCCGCACTTGTCGGAATGGCTACGAAGTATTCGGAATGCCTTCTTTCCGTAAAATACAGACAGGTTACGGATGACGGCCATATTATAGGAGGACCTTTCTATTACATAGAGAAAGGCATGGGTTCCAAATTTAAATGGCTCGCCAAGATATTTGCGGTGTTCGGAGTCTGTGTAGGACTTATGGGGATCGGAACATTTACACAGGTAAACGGTATAGCAAGTGCCGTAAATAATTTCTTTGATGCGAATAACTCATGGACAGTTTCCATATTTGGAAGGGATTATTCGTGGACGGTTGTTATAGCTGCGATTGCGGTAACATTTTTCGTGGCGCTTGTTATTATCGGCGGAATCAAGAGAATTTCATCGGTTGCACAGGTAATCGTTCCGTTTATGGCAATCACATATGTGATACTTGCGGTACTTATTATCGGATTCAATATTACTAAGGTTCCGGGAGCATTTGCGACGATAGTTAAGAGTGCATTCGGAGTGAGAGCGGCAGCGGGCGGTGCGCTCGGAGCAATGATGGTTGCCATGCAGAATGGTATTGCAAGAGGTATTTTTTCCAATGAGGCAGGACTCGGAAGTGCTCCGATTGCAGCAGCAGCGGCACACACCGATGAACCGGCCAAGCAGGGACTTATCTCAATGCTCGGAACTTTTATCGATACGATTATCATCTGTACAATGACAGGTCTTGCAATCGTTATCACCGGTGCATGGGACATGGGACTTCAGGGTGTTGCGGTAACCACCAAAGCATTCCAGATAGGACTTCCGTTCCCTAGTGAGGTTGCATCGTTCCTTCTTATGGTTTGCCTTATATTCTTCGCATTTACCACTATCCTCGGATGGGATTATTACAGCGAGAAATGCCTTGAGTATCTTACAGGCGGTAAGATGGGAATTGTTAAGGCTTACAGATGGGTATACATTGCATGTGTATTTTTCGGACCGTTCATGACAATTTCTGCTGTATGGACGATTGCCGATATCTTTAACGGACTTATGGCGATACCTAACCTTATCGCGCTGCTTGCCCTTAACGGCGTGGTTGTAATGGAAACTAAGAAATACCTTGACAAGATAAATAAAAAGAAAATGTTCTGATGAGATTAACGGAAATTACTGATTATAATTCAAAGGAACTGGATATATATGCGAGGACATCCGAGGCAGCGCTTGCCAATCTGTACGCGCCGGACGGCGGAATTTTCATAGCGGAAAGCCCGAAGGTAATTGAACGAGCCATCGCGGCAGGTTATGAGCCTGAATCGATTCTGGCGGAATGTGGACAGCTTTCGGGTGAAGGCAGGCGTATTTTTGACATGTGTCCGGATGTACCGGTGTATACAGCGTCCATGGATGTCCTCACAAAGATTACGGGATTTAAGCTCACAAGGGGAATCCTGTGTGCGATGAGGCGTCATGCACTTCCATGCCCGGATGAGATATGTGACGGGGCGGCCAGACTGGCGTTACTGGAGAATGTGGTCAACCCGACCAATATCGGGGCGATATTCCGCTCTGCGGCGGCGCTCGGAATTGACGGTATACTGCTCACACCGGGTTGTGCCGACCCGCTTTATCGAAGAGCGGCAAGGGTCAGCATGGGAACGGTATTCCAGATACCGTGGACGTATATCGATAAGTCATTGAAGTGGCCCGAAGACGGCATGGCATATCTGCACGATATGGGATTTAAGACGGCTGCTTTTGCGCTGCATGATGATTCGGTAAGCATAGATGATAAAGGTCTTATGTCGGAAGAGAAGCTTGTCATCATCCTCGGAACCGAAGGAGACGGCCTTGCTGATGCGACGATAGCGGACTGTGATTATACCGTCAAAATACCTATGGCACACGGCGTCGATTCGCTCAATGTTGCGGCTGCGAGCGCTGTGGCGTTCTGGCAGCTTGGAAAGCATTGATCGAGGCCGGCAGGGAACTTTGTATCATTATTGTGAGATATTCTATGATCGTCTCTTTTTTGTGGACGCCGGGATTCTGGAAAAGATTGATCAACATACCGGCAACACCCTCTGTGTAAAAAGTACACAGGAATGAACGGTAATCATCATCAATGGTAATATTTCCCTTGTCCTCAATGTCACGGATGATATTTTCTATGATACTGAAGAAATCCTTGCAGAAGAATCTTTTCATTTCATCCCTTCCGATTGAGTCATATATACAGTTCAGGAAAAAAGAATTTTTTTCAACATAATCGATTACGAACAAAAACATATTCTTGTAATCATCCGTAAAATCAAAGCTGCGCACAACATCGAAGGCCTCCTGTTCGAGAGTCCATCGTAAAAGCGCATATATATCTTCAAAATGATAATAGAAAGTTTTACGGTTCACATTACATTCTCTTATAAGCTCGCTTACGGTGATTTTAGAAAAGGCTTTGTGTTTCATTAACTCTTTGAGTGTGGAACACAGGGCTTTTTTTGTGTTCATTGAGATTTCTTCATGTGTCATAAAAGATTCCTCCACGCAATATTTTTCCAAATATAAATTTATTATACAGTTATCCGGTAAATCATCAAGATTAATTTGTTACCCAAATGTCCCATAACTGTCCGTATTTACACAGGTGAGTGAAAAGTGTCCGTAGAACGGATATGCGCGAACGAATATAATTCGAGTGAATTCGGAGGTGACAGATAAATGAAAAAATTTTATACAGGGTTGATAAAACATCCCAAATTGATTTTCGCGGTTTTCGCTGTTTTATTTGTGGTATGTCTTTTGTTCCAGAGACAGATAAAAGTCAATTATGATATGAACGACTATCTGCCGGAAGACAGTGCATCCACTGTGGCATTAGACAAGATGGATGAAGAGTTTGACGGAGGAATACCAAATGCAAGAGTGATGATCCGTGATGTAAGCATCGGTCAGGCGTTGCAGTATAAGGCAGAGATCGAGGCTGTTGACGGAGTGGCAGATGTAACATGGCTTGATGATGCGGCATCCGTAACGGTTCCGCTTGAAATGCAGGATAAGGATACCGTCGAAAATTACTATAAGGACGGAAATGCCCTGTATTCAGTGACAATAGCCGAGGATAAGAGAATAAGCGCCGTCAACGATATCAGAAAGATAATCGGCGATGACAATGCAATGACGGGAAGCGCCGTATCGACGGCAACGGCCACACAGAGTACGGTTTCGGAAATAAGTAAAATTGCCGTTATAGCGGTAATTTTTGTTATCGTAGTTCTCATGATCACCACGACGTCATGGATCGAACCATTTATTGTAATGGCAGGACTGGGTGTTGCGATAGTTATAAATGCAGGTTCCAACATAATATTCGGGGAAATATCATTTGTGACCAATGCGGCGGGCAACATACTCAAGTTGGCGGTTTCACTGGATTATTCGGTATTTCTGCTTCACCGTTTTACGGAATGCCGCGCGCATTACGAGAACAGCAGGGAAGGGGCACGAAAGGCAATGGTGGAGGCACTTAGCATGTCTACATCGTCAATACTCTCAAGCGGACTGACAACGGTCATAGGATTTCTGGCGCTCTGTCTTATGCAGTTTAGAATTGGCCCGGATCTCGGAAGAGCGCTTGCCAAAGGTGTTGCGATAAGCCTTATTACGGTATTTGTATTTATGCCGGTGTTTATTCTCGGCACATACAAGCTGATCGATAAGACGGAGCACAGACCGCTTGTACCGCAGTTTAAACGCTTCGGCAAGTTTGTGACCAAAATAATGGTGCCTATGTGTATCGTATTTTTCATTGTGATAGTACCTTCCTACCTGGCATCCAATTCCAACAGCTTTTACTACGGTGCGTCACATATATTCGGTGCCAATACCAAGCTGGGTGCGGACACACAGGCGATTGAAGATGAGTTCGGCAAAAGCGATACATATGTCCTGATGGTTCCGAAGGATGACAAAGCCTTGCAGCAGGAATTGTCCGATGCGCTGCATGAGATACCGCAGGTAAGCTCGATACTCTCATATGTTGACACTGTCGGCGCACAGATACCGGAAAGCTATCTCGATGAAGAGACATATTCAAAGCTGTGTTCGGATAAGTACACGCGTATGGTAATTTCCGTGGATGCGGATTACGAAGGCGAGGATGCTTTTGACCTTGTAAAAAATATCCGTGACACCGCAGACGAATATTACCTGGATGAATGGTATCTTGCGGGTGAAGGCGTGTCCACATACGATCTGATGGATACAATTACCGCAGATATGGTTAAGGTAAATCTCGTAGCGATTGCGGCGGTATTTATAGTGCTTCTTGTAACGATGAAGTCTTTATCGGTTCCGGTCATACTTGTTCTTGGAATAGAGACGGCTATATGGATAAATCTTTCGATACCGTATTTTAGCGGTTCGACAATTTTCTATATAGCATATCTGATAATCAGTTCCATCCAGCTCGGTGCTACGGTTGATTATGCGATATTGTTCACGGACAGATACAGGGAGAACCGAAGGAAATACGACAAAAAGGATGCCGTCATCAATACGGTGTCCGCGGTAACCACATCGATTCTTACATCGGGAAGCGTCCTTACGGTGGTCGGATTTCTTCTGGGAGCTATATCAACACACGGTCTGCTGTCGCAGCTTGGATATTTCCTAGGCAAAGGAACCCTGTGTTCACTGGCGATAGTGCTTTTTGTATTGCCGGGTCTTTTATGGATGTTTGACAGATTTATTGTGAAGAAGGAGAAAAAATAATATGAAAAGATATAGATTGATTGCAATCGGAATGGCAGCGGTTATGACTGCCGGAAGCATAATGACCTGTGCGGCAATGGCTGCCGATACGGGAAAAGAAGAGGTTGTGTATGTTATGACGGATGCGGCCGGAAATGTAAGCTCGGTCAATGTCGTAAATATATTCGGCAGCGGTCAGGTAACTGATTACGGCAATTACAGCTCTGTCAAAATGCTCACATCCGCGGATGCCATAGAATATAAGGACGGAAAAGTTGATTTCACGACTTCAAACGACCGTGTGTATTATCAGGGAACCATGACAGATGCGGACATTCCGTGGATCATCGGAATAACATATTCGCTTGACGGCAAAGAAATCAGCGCGGGAGAACTGGCAGGCCGGGACGGTGCTCTTGATATACACATAACGACCAAGGCCAACCCGGATTGTGCCGGAAATTTCTTCGATAATTACGCGCTTCAGGCATCTGTCACACTTGATACAGAGTTGTGCGGCAATATTACAGCCGATAATGCAACGGTGGCTAATGTCGGCTCTGATAAGCAGATAACCTATACTGTGCTTCCGGGCAAAAATCTTGACGCCCACATCACGGCGGACGTACATGATTTTGAGATGGATGCCATAGCTGTAAACGGTGTAAAACTTAATCTGGATATCGAAATAGATGACGAGGAACTTATGGATAAGGTACGAGAAATAACCGACGCAGCGGCCAAAATAGATGACGGTGCCGTTGAGGTCAAAGACGGAGCGGGACAGCTTGGGGACGGAGCAGGGGAGCTTGCGGACGGCAGCGACAAACTGTACAGCGGTATTGTCAAGCTTAATTCCGGTGCGTCGGAACTTAACGATAAAGCGGCAGAACTTAAAACAGCAATAGAAAAACTCAATGAAAGCTCATCGGGACTTACGGGCGGCTCAAAAGAGATGCTTGCGGCATTACAGAGCGTGCAAACGGAGCTTGACAAGGTTTCGCTTTCGACGGACAGACTTAAAACCCTGACGGACAGTTCTGCGGCTATCAGGACAGCCATTGATAACCTCTGTGCCGGATGCGCCGACCTTGACGCAAAAATATCATATCAGGCATATAAAGACACCATGAAGGCCGGAGGTCTTGACCTTGATATGCTCGCGTTGAAAAACGATCCGGTATTAAATGCGGTGATATACGGAACACAGAATTATTTTGATGCCGTTTCAGCCGGTGCGGATTCACTTTTAAACGGTCTTAAGGAGCTTAAGAACAAATATTCGGAATTCGATAAGGCGATTACTGAAATGTCGGCGGAGCTCGGAAATGTCACAGTCAATATGGCCGCATTAAAAACAGCGATCACAGAGATGGTAGTTAAATATGAACAGCTCGATACAGGTGTATCAGATTACACGGACGGAGTTGCGCAGGTATTGGCCGCATACAGTCTCCTTTGTGACGGAGTAGGAACAATTGCCGACGGAAGCAGTGATCTGAAGGACGGAGCCGGAGACCTGAAATCCGGAACCTTGGAATTATGCAACGGTATAGATGAGCTGTATGACGGAACGGTAAGCCTTGCGGACGGAACAGGTGAATTCAGGGAACAGACCGCCGATATGGATGAGCAGGTAAGCAGCGAGATAGACGATATGCTTGATTCCATTTCCGGAGCCGGAGAGGTAAGCTCATTTGTGTCAGACAAAAATACGGACATAAAATCTGTCCAGTTCGTTATCAAAACCGAAGCAGTCAAGAAAACCGAGGTGGAACCGGTTGTTGAGGAAAAAACAGAAAAACTTAATTTCTGGCAGAAATTCTTAAAACTGTTTGGTTTATAAAAAATTTATTAGTATTTTTCCCTTTAATATGATAATCTTGTTATAGCATAGGATATATATTATGATATAGGAGGATTTGGGTGAGAATAAGATCTATCAGGAAAGAATACTTTAATCAGAAATCAATATTGAAAGAGAAAGCAGGAGCTAAGACCAAGGAAGCCGTGAGCGCGGTTGTCCCGATAGTGCTTATCGTCCTGCTTCTCGGCTTTACCATCGCACCTTTATCAACTGACATTATGGCCAGATTCATAACAGGTGCGTTTCTTGTAATTATCGGAATGATTTTCTTTTCAATGGGTGCGGAGCTTTCCATGACGCCCATGGGAGAGCGTGTCGGCACAAGCATGTTGAAAACGCGCAGATTACCGGTGATAATTATTCTGGGCTTTGTACTCGGACTGATAATAACGGTGTCAGAGCCGGATCTACAGGTACTTGCGGGCCAGGTGGCGGCGGTACCGAATATGGTGCTCATCTTATCGGTGGCCGTGGGTGTCGGAGTGTTTCTGGTGGCAGCGCTTTTACGTATACTTTTTGGAATACCGTTGGCGCCTCTGCTTGCAGGATGCTATGTGGTGGTTTTTGTTATTTCGATGTTTGTTCCGGGCGATTTTCTCGCGGTGGCGTTTGATTCGGGCGGCGTGACGACCGGGCCGATGACGGTTCCTTTTATCATGGCGTTAGGTGTCGGTATCGCGTCAATCCGTAATGACAAGCATGCCGAAAACGACAGCTTCGGTCTGGTGGCGTTATGCTCAATAGGACCGATACTTGCGGTTCTGGTGCTTGGACTCATATATAACACAGGAGGAAATTTTCTGGAGGAGAGCGCAGGCTCCGTGAATAACTCGGTTGAACTTGGCAGACTTTTTCTGTATGCCATACCGGAATATCTTAAGGAAATAGCGTTATCCCTGCTTCCGATAGTGGTGTTTTTCGGCATTTTCCAGGCGGTTTCACTAAAACTCCACCGTAAATCCCTTATAAAAATATGCGTGGGCCTTGTGTATACATATATAGGACTGGTTCTGTTCCTTACCGGTGCGAATGTCGGTTTTATTCCTGCGGGCCATTACCTCGGAACGGTGCTGGCATCGCTTTCGTACAAGTGGATAATCATTCCGATAGGAATGATCATAGGATATTTTATAGTGAAAGCCGAACCGGCAGTGTATGTACTTATGAAGCAGGTTGAAGAGCTGACAGACGGGGAGATATCCGGAAAAGCAATGCAGATAAGCCTTTCAATCGGCGTGGCGGTTTCGGTCGGAATATCGATGCTTCGCGTGCTTACCGGAATATCTATAATATATTTTCTGATACCTGGATATGCCATAGCGCTGATACTGACGTTTTTTGTACCCAAAATATTTACGGCTATAGCATTTGATTCGGGAGGTGTTGCCTCCGGACCGATGACAGCAACTTTCCTGCTTACGCTGGCGCAGGGCGCCTGTACGGCTGTCGGCGGCAGTGTGGTCACGGATGCGTTCGGTGTCGTTGCAATGGTTGCGATGACTCCGCTTATCACATTACAGATACTGGGTCTTATATACCGGATCAAGAGCAATCGCACCGAAGCCCTGCCACAGGCGCAGAATATAACGGCGGCCGAAGCTTATCCGGAGCTTGCCGATGATGCGATTATTGAATTATAGACGAAGGAGACTGTAATATGAGTGAACTTTATATGATGGCAACCATATGCAATCGTAAAAATATACCGCGCTTTGTAAAATTTTATGCCGATGCCAAAGCCGAGGTCGGAAATATTTCCCTCGGAATGGGAACCGCATCCAGTGACGTTCTGGATTATTTCGGACTTGAGGATGAGGAAAAAGGAATACATCTGGCGGTAGTGACGGCGGACACATGGAGCCGGGTCAAAAAAGGGCTCCAAAAGGAATTCAGGATAGATGTTCCGGGAACGGGAATAGTATTTACGGTGCCGCTTAGCAGCATAGGCGGCAAGCGTGAACTGGGATTTCTGGTGGCGGACCAGCAGTTTGAAAAAGGAGATGAGAGCGAATTGAAAGATACGAAACATGAACTTATAGTGGCGATAGCCAATTACGGATATAATACACAGGTCATGCGCGCAGCGGAGGAAGGCGGTGCGACGGGCGGAACGGTTCTTCACGGCAAGGGTGTCGGAATGAAACGTGCAAAGCAGTTTCTCGGTGTTTCGCTTGTATCGGAGAAGGAAATAATCCTTATTGTGGCGCGTTCACAGCAGAAAAATGCCATCATGAAAGCAATCATGGAAAAGGCGGGTGTGGATACCAAAGCCGGAACGATAGTTTTTTCCATGCCGGTGACGGACACGGCGGGACTTCGGATAACAGAGGACGAAGATTAATAAAAATCATATTGAAATACTATGAATTATCGGTTATACTATACTGTTAGAAGGAGGAATTAATCATGAAAATTTCTACCAGAGGCAGATATGCGTTAAGGCTTATGCTTGACATTGCGGTAAACAGTGCGACTAAGCCGGTAAGTATTAAAGACATAGCCAAGAGACAGGATATATCGGATAAATATCTCGAACAGATTATTTCTATACTAAACAGTGCACATTTTGTAAGGAGTGTAAGAGGCGCCCAGGGAGGATATACTTTGACAAAGCGTCCGGATGAATATACTGTGGGAATGATACTCAGACTTACGGAAGGTTCGCTTTCGCCGGTGGCTTGTGTGGGAGAGGATGCCGTGGCGTGTAATAAGATGGAAACCTGTGCGACCAAGGAATTGTGGAGCCGTCTTAATGATGCCATCAACGGAGTGGTTGACCATATAACACTTGCGGATCTTGTGGAATGGCAGAACAATAATCCTGAGAACTACAGTATTTAAAGCGATTTTTCGCGTATAATAATGAGAAATATTATATTTTACCCGGCTTGACCGTGTGGAATATTGTGTTATAATCATTACAGATTAAGAGACTTATAAGGAAGTGGCGATATGAAGACTATTTATTTAGATAATGCAGCTACTACCCAGACCTATCCTGAGGTACTGGATGCTATGCTGCCGTTTTTTACCGAGCATTACGGTAACCCTTCAAGTATATATTCATTTGCCGGAGAGGCAGGTAAGGCCGTTGATGAGGCCAGAAGGACAATCGCATCTGCTATAGGAGCGGATTCATCAGAGATATATTTTACCGGCGGAGGAAGTGAGTCGGATAACTGGGCACTTAAGGCCACAGCGGAAGCTTACGCATCCAAAGGTAAGCACATCATAACCAGTAAGATTGAGCATCATGCCATTCTTCATACATGTGAGTGGCTTGCCAAATACGGTATAGAGGTAACATACCTTGATGTCGATGAGAACGGACTTGTTTCACCGGAGGCACTTAAGGCGGCGATAAGACCGGATACCATCCTTGTATCCATTATGACTGCCAATAACGAGATCGGAACAATAGAGCCTATCGCAGAACTTGGTAAGATCGCACATGAAGCAGGCGCTCTTTTCCACACGGATGCGGTTCAGGCATTCGGACACATTCCGATTAATGTTGATGAGATGAATATTGATATGTTAAGCGCAAGCGGACATAAGTTTAATGGCCCTAAGGGCATCGGATTTATGTATATCCGCAAGGGCGTTAAGATACGTTCGTTTATACACGGAGGTTCACAGGAGAGAAGCAGAAGAGCCGGAACACATAATGTACCGGGAATAGTCGGAATGGCTAAGGCAGCTTCACTTGCGGTTGAACAGATGAACGAGAGAATGGCATACGAGACTAAGCTTAGAGATCACCTTATTGAGCGTGTGCTTAATGAGATCCCGTATGTAAGACTTAACGGTCACAGAACTAACAGACTCCCGAATAACGCTAATTTCTGTTTCAGATTCATCGAGGGTGAGTCAATGCTCATTCTGCTTGATCAGAACGGAATATGCGGTTCAAGCGGTTCGGCATGTACATCGGGATCGCTTGATCCGTCACATGTACTTCTTGCGATCGGACTGCCTCATGAAATCGCACATGGTTCATTAAGACTTACACTTTCAGAGAAGACCACAATGAAAGACATTGATTTTACGGTTGACAAGCTTAAGGAAATTATCGAGAGACTCAGAAGCATGTCACCGCTCTATGCTGATTTTGTTGCCAAGAACAAATAATAGAAAGGATTTTGACATATGTATAGCGAGAAAGTAATGGATCATTTTAATCATCCGCGTAATGTGGGTGAGATAGAGAACGCATCCGGTGTCGGCACAGTCGGCAATGCCAAATGCGGAGATATAATGAGAATGTACCTTGATATTGATGAGAATCAGGTTATCAGGGACTGCAAGTTCAAGACATTCGGCTGCGGCGCTGCTGTTGCCACAAGCAGTATGGCTACTGAGCTTGTTAAGGGAAAGACAATTTATGAAGCACTTCAGATAACCAATAAAGCGGTTATGGAGGCGCTCGACGGACTTCCGCCTGTGAAAGTACACTGTTCGCTGCTTGCTGAGGAAGCAATACACGCAGCACTTTGGGATTATGCTGAGAAACATCACATTAAGATAGAAGGACTTCAGAGACCGGTTAATGATATCAGTGAGAAAGAAGAAGCACCCGGAGAAGAATATTAATGAATAAAGGCAAGGTTGTTGTAGGGATGTCCGGAGGAGTTGATTCCTCCGTGGCAGCCCTTCTTTTAAAAGAACAGGGATATGATGTAATCGGTGTGACCATGCAGATATGGCAGGAAGAGAATCCGCTCGATATGGCTGAGAACGGAGGATGCTGCGGGTTGTCTGCGGTTGACGATGCCAGACGTGTTGCGGATGTTATAGGAATACCGTATTATGTAATGAATTTCAGGGATGAATTCAGACATAAGGTTATAGATTATTTCATAGATGAATATTACAAAGGAAGAACCCCTAACCCATGTATCGCATGTAACAGATACATCAAATGGGAGTCTTTGCTGCACCGCTCGATAGAGATAGGCGCAGATTATATAGCAACCGGTCATTATGGCAGGATTGTCACATTACCTAACGGCCGTTATAGTGTTGCCAAATCGGTTTCGCTTAATAAAGACCAGTCATATGTGTTATATAATCTCACCCAGGAGGAACTTAAGCATACTTTGTTCCCTATTTACGGTTATGAGAAAGAAGAAGTGCGCCGCATCGCGGAGCAGAATAATCTTCCGGTAGCCCATAAGAAAGACAGTCAGGATATCTGTTTTGTGCCTGACGGAGATTACGCGGCATTTATCAGATCTGAGACAGGACTTCAGGATGTGCCGGGTGATTTTGTGGATACACAGGGTAACGTGCTGGGACAGCATAAAGGTATTATCCATTATACAGTAGGACAGAGAAAAGGACTTGGAATAGCTTTTGGCGAGCCGAGATTTGTACTCAGGATCAATCCGGCTGACAATACGGTTGTGCTTGGTACTGCCAAAGAACTTATGAAGAGCCGTGTCAATGTCTGCGATGTCAATTACATGGCTGTGCCGGAGATTACCGGACCTGTGCGGGCGATGGGCAAGCTCAGATATTCACAGGTAGCGGCTCCGTGTACGGTAATGCCTGACGGGAATGGCGGAATAATGGCGGAATTTGATGAGCCGATGCGTGCTGCGACACCGGGACAGTCAGCCGTATTTTATGTGGATGACAGCATATTGTGCGGCGGAATAATTGTTTAGTAATTTTTAACATAACAGAACATATGTTTGCAATGCGCTCCGGCATGTGTTATACTTACTTTATTGGAGGTATGACATATGCCGGAGCATTGGTATATAGCAATAGATCTGAAATCTTTTTTTGCATCGGTTGAATGCGTTCTGCGCGGTCTTGATCCACTTGGCACGAACCTGGTGGTGGCGGATGTTACGCGTACCGAGAAGACGATATGCCTTGCCGTGTCACCGTCGCTTAAAGCATACGGAATTCCGGGAAGGGCGAGATTGTTTGAGGTTATAGAGAGACTTAAGGAAGTTAATGAAGAGCGGTTGTACAGAGCGCCGGGCCGGCATTTTGCCGGAGAATCATATGACGATGATGAACTGAAGAATAATCCTGATATGAAGGTATCATATATAGCTGCCAGACCACAGATGGCGAAGTACATTGAATACAGCAAGCGGATATACGGTATATATCTTAAATATATCGCACCGGAGGATATTCTGGTATATTCGATAGATGAGGTGTTTATGGATGTAACATCGTATCTTAATACATATGGAACCGGGGTGCGTGAACTCGCCATGCGTATGATAAGAGATGTTTATAATACTACGGGAATTACGGCAACGGCGGGAATAGGAACGAATATGTATCTGTGTAAGGTTGCAATGGATATTGTTGCCAAGCATATGCCGCCGGATGAGAATGGCGTAAGAATTGCGGGACTTGATGAGATGAGCTACAGAAAGCTTTTGTGGAATCATAAGCCTATCACGGATTTCTGGCGGGTTGGCAGAGGATACGCTAATAAGCTGGCTTCCAAGGGAATTTACACGATGGGGGATATTGCCAGGTGTTCCGTTGGAAAGGATGGCGATTATTATAACGAGGATCTTTTGTATAAGCTTTTCGGAGTGAATGCGGAACTCCTGATAGATCATGCCTGGGGATGGGAACCGTGCACAATAGCTGATGCCAAGGCTTATACGCCATCGGCTAACAGTCTTAGTCTCGGACAGGTTCTTAAGGAACCGTATACATTTGATAAAGCGCGCACAGTCATTAAAGAGATGACGGATAGTCTGGTGCTCGATCTGGTTGATAAGCGACTTGTGACAGATCAGATGGTGATAACGGTGGGATATGATGTGGAGAATGTGACAGGTTCATATTCCGGAGATACGGTAATTGACCGTTACGGAAGGCGGATACCCAAGCATGCGCACGGAACGGTTAACCTTGATACAAGAACTTCTTCCACAAGAATTATAACGGAAGCCGTGACCGGATTATATGATGGGATAACTAACCGGAGTCTTCTTATAAGACGCCTTAATGTTGTGGCGTGCCATGTTGTTCCCGAGTCGGAAGCCCATAATGATATAAGACAGGGCCAGCTGGAATTTTTTGCCGACGATAATGAACTTGACGTGAAGCAGGATGATGACAGGCATGATACCGAGAAAGAAAAAAGAATGCAGCATGCCATTCTCGATATCAAGAAGCGTTACGGAAAGAATGCACTGCTTCGGGGAATGAACTTCGAGGAAGGTGCTACGGCAATAGAACGCAACGGCCAGATTGGAGGTCATAAGGCATAATGGAACAGGATATTATCGAGTATACGATGCATGCCGCATGCAACAGTACGGCAAAAGAAGATTATACAGACATTATCAATATGCCGCATCACGTCTCAGCGAAGAGACCGCAGATGACGATGGAAGCAAGAGCGGCACAGTTTGCTTCGTTTGCGGCGCTTAAGGGCTATGACAGGGCTATAAAGGATGCAGATGAGGAAGCTTTGATCATTATGGAGAATGAGTATCGGTAAATTGAGAAAGGATGATATGGAATAATGGGCAGCATAGATACTGCAAGAGAAATAACGGAGCAGAGACTCTGTAAAATACCGTCCGGGAAGCTGGTTACGGTATCAAAGACAATAACAGATAATTACCATTCGGCGGATAAGACATCCAGAAGGCTTATATCCGATGAAATACAGGCCCTGGTATATGCTGCGGTAAGAATGCCGGCGACATATGCGGCAGTCAGAAATGCATTGGAAAATTCCATCATGTATAACGATGTGATTATAGATACGGTGATTGATGTCGGAGCGGGAACCGGGGCCGCATCATTGGCGGCAGCCGATGTGTTTGAACCCGGACATATAAGCCTTATAGAGCGGGAAGACTGTATGAGAAAATGCGGAACGGAGATATTTGCGTCAATGCAGTCAAAAGTTCTTGAAGAGGCGGAGTGGTATAGTGAAGATATTCTCAACGGCAATACGGACCGGCATGCTGATCTGGTTATGTCATCATATATGATTAATGAAATAAAATTACAGGATCGGGAGGCCGTATTTGACAGACTTTGGAACATGACGGATAAAATGTTGCTTATAGTGGAACCGGGTACCATGGAAGGCTTTGAAGTTATATCACATGCGAGGGAATATTTTCTTTCTAAAGGCCTGCATATAGCGGCTCCTTGCACACATGAGAATAAGTGCAGACTTGATGAGGATGACTGGTGCCATTTTTCGGTGAGAGTGGCCAGAAGCCGGATACATAAGCTTATTAAAGAAGCGGATGTCCCGTATGAGGATGAGAAATTCAGTTACATAGCCATAGTCAGGGATGGCATGACATCTGACGGAATGAGAGTCTTAAGACATCCTGATATAAGAAAAGGCAATATAGGACTGCGGGTGTGCGATTCGCAGGGTATCAGAAATATTACGATTACTAAGAAAGCCGGAGAATTATTTAAAAAAGCCAGAAAATCGTCAGCAGGTGACGTAATATGACATTAGGCGCTATGGACTTTTGTCAGAATAAGTGATAAAATGAATCATATAAATTGTATTTGGAGGGTTTATTATGTACTTAAAAGATTTTATGGATTTGGACAAACTTCAGAAAATACAGGATATGTTTTCAAATGCAACCGGTCTGGCAGCGATTGCGGTTGACCAGGACGGCAATTATATAACAGAAGGAAGTAATTTTACCGATTTTTGCATGAAATATACCCGCAGGTCGCCTGAAGGAAACAGAAGATGTGTGAAATGTGACAATGAATGCAAAGGCGTTTATTTCTGCCATGCAGGATTAATGGATTTCGCATCGGACATTATAGTTAACGGTGAGAAAGTCGGCGCTATAATCGGCGGACAGGTCCTTCCGAAAGAACCTGATATTGAGGAATTTGAGCATATAGCGGATGAACTTGGAATTGCCAGGGAAGATTACATAGAAGCACTTAAGAAAGTTCCTGTAAGGGAAGAAAGTGCGATCAGGGCAGCAGCACAGCTCCTTGCGGATACGGTCAATGAAATGGCTAATCTTGCTTATATGCAGCAGAAAGCGCGCGAGAGTATCGGATGTGTCAATGATGAAATTGAAAACCTTAAGACAGATGTCAAATCGATTTCCGACAAGACAAGGGAACTCGAGACAATAGCATCGCGTCAGAATATGCTTACGCTTAATGCCTCAATAGAAGCAGCAAGATCAGGTGATGCCGGAGTAGGATTTGCGGTAGTTGCCAAGCAGATGGGTGATCTTTCAAAACATTCAGCTGCCATATATAAAGGAATTAAAGACGTGTCAAATAACATATCTGAATCGATTAAGCGTCTTGGAGATGCGTTGGAATAATCATTGAGGAGGAAGAATGTCAGACTCACGGGAAGGGAAAGTATCAATGGAACAATATCAGAAAATCATCCAGGCATTAAGTCCATGCATGGATGACTATCTGTATGTCTATGATCTGACGAATGATGTGTATTGTATATCACCGACAGCTGTAGAACGGTTTAAACTGCCGGCATGCAGATTTACGGATGTAAATAAACATCTTGAAGAATTAACACATCCGGATGACTGGTATATGTTGTCGCATGATATATCAAGAATGTATACCGATCCTAATTACAGTTTTCATAATCTCCAATACCGGTGGACTGACAGGATGGGCGATGCAGTGTGGATAAGCTGCAGAGGCCAGGTTATCAGGGATGATGACGGACGGCCTGTTGCATTGGTCGGATGCATTAATGAAATCGGAAAGAAACAGCGGGCAGATAATATCAGTGGTCTCAGAGGCGAAGCATTTCTGAAAGAAGACATTGCGAAATATGTCAACAGGGACCGGGGTGCGTTTCTTATCAGATTCGGAATTGATGAATTCCGCGAGATTGTCGAGAATTTCGGACCTGACTACAGCGAGAAGGTTCTTAAGAAAACCTCGGAATGTATATCAGAATGCATAGGCAAGAATCAGAAATTATATAAGCTTGACGCCACGGAAGAGTTTATGGTTCTTGATTATAACGGATATAATGTCGACTCGGCACATGCGTTGTACGAAATGGTTGCGAATAAGGTTGCGGCATTTATAGAGGAAAGCCATTATGAGGTTTTTTTCACGGTATCGGCAGGAGCAGTCGATGTTGAAGAATCAGACGGAATGAACTATAACGAGCTGATGAAATTTTCGGAATTCGCACTTGGCAGAACCAGAGAAGTATCGGGAACTGCGTTTTATGTATATAAGGATAAGGATTACAGAGAATTTATCAGAAAACGCAAGATACTCCGCGTGCTGAGAAAGAGCGTGGACGATGGATTTGAAGGCTTTTCCACATTCTTCCAGCCTATTATAGATATTGAAAGCGGCAGGCTTTCACATGCCGAGACACTCCTCAGATTTAATAATCCTGAGACCGGTCCGCTGTCACCTATGGAATTTATACCGATTCTTGAAGAAAGCGGCCTGATAATCCCGGTTGGAAAGTGGGTTTTGTCGCAGGCTATATATGCATGTACATATATGCAGAAGTTCCTGCCGGATTTTCATGTATCATTTAATCTTTCATATGTACAGGTGCTTAAGAGCAATGTGCTTTCGGAGATTATTAAAGTCATGAAAGAAGCCGGACTTAAAATGGGTAACCTCGTGGTGGAACTTACCGAAAGCGGTTTTGTGGAATCAAATGAGAACTTCATAAGTTTCTGCGAAGGCCTTCGTAAATACGGAATTTCGATAGCGCTGGACGATTTTGGAACAGGATATTCCAACTTCCATTATCTGTTTAATCTGACACCGGATATTATTAAGATTGACAGGTCATTTACGCTGAAAGCACTCAAGAATGATTACGAATATAATCTGCTTAAGTATATGGCCCAGATGGCTCACAGTATTAATTCCAAATTCTGCATAGAAGGAATAGAAACCGAAGATGAACTTGAACGTATCAAGAATATCAAACCGGATTATATTCAGGGATACTATTTCGGCAAGCCTATGTCACTGGCTGATTTTGAATATAAATTTGCCGGAGCACAATAAGAATAAATAATAAACAAAGCGGACCACAACAGGTCCGCTTTATAAAATAAAAACGGCTGTAAGAACTTTGGGATTCTTACAGCCTTATGATTTATATGGGGGGGGGTAGTTATTATGCTTTCTTTTTCTTGGATGCGCTTACTGCTACAATTACGATTACTACTACAACTACAACACCTGCGATGATACCGATGATAGCACCGATTGGCAAGCCTGTTGAAGAAGAATCTGAAGTTGTGCTTGCGGCAGCCTTCGTAGCGGCAGCAGCTGTTGTCTCAGCCTCTGTTGGAGCTTCTGTAGGAGCGTCATATGCAAATCCGTTTACCGTGAATGTAAGTTTAACTTCTACATCACCTGACTCAGGAAGAGCATTCTCCGCGGTCATGCAGTCATCGCGGCTCTTAAGGTCATTTCTCCAGTTATTGTATGCGAGAAGACATGTGTAAGGAATTGCATAAGCATCCTCGTCGATGTATACTTCCTTATATGTTGCTACGACATTTCCGTTAATCTCAACTTTGAGGTCTGAAAAAGTGAGTTCATTTTCCATAGGTATATCTGTTGCAACTTGAAGCTGCTGGAGATTTACGGCTCCACCGAAATTGGATGTCTTGTATGATACTGAATATGTACCGTTGCCTTCGATAACTGCGTCTGTAAATGTACCTGCATCAAAATCAGCATCTTTATCCGAAACAATCTTGTCTCCGTCATCTCTGGATGAATAATAACCAATTCTTGATAACCAAATCTGGCTGTCGGCTGTAGTTGCCTGGATACCGAGTCTTGCGTTATATTTGCCGTTGGCATCAAACGGGGCCTTTGCTGTCTCGTCTTCTGCAAATGCTGTTAAAGGCATTGCAAGAAGCATAAGAGCCATAAGCATAAAAGTAATAATTTTTTTAGTAATCTTTCTCATAAGAAAACCTCCTTTATTTGTATGGACACATTATATCAGAGACTATAATATCTTTACAATGAAAGTATTAGTACGGTTTTACAATAAATTTTAGATAAAAATGCCCTACTAATTAAATTCATTAATTTTTGACGGTATTTGTGTCAAATTATTATGGCATTCTATCGTTGAAGTTCTCACGTTTTTATAATATCATAAGAGTGATATAGTACGCTTAAAAAGCGCAAGGAGGAATGAGATGTTTTATATAGGCGTTGACCTGGGTACATCGGCAGTTAAGCTGCTTTTGATGGACTCTGCCGGAACAATCGTTAATATTGTTTCGAGAGAATACCCATTATATTTTCCGCATCCGGGATGGTCTGAGCAGAAACCGGAAGACTGGTTTAGCAACACCATGGAAGGAATTAAGGAACTTATTGCGGACGTGGATAAGAGCAAAGTCGCCGGAATCAGCTTCGGCGGTCAGATGCACGGACTGGTTATTCTTGATGAGAATGACGAAGTTATCAGACCGGCTATTCTCTGGAATGACGGAAGAACCGTTGAAGAGACGAATTACCTTAATAATGTGATCGGTAAGGACAAACTTTCACAATATACAGCAAATATAGCATTTACAGGATTTACCGCACCTAAGATTCTCTGGGTTAAGAATAATGAACCTGAGAATTTCGCAAGGATCAGGAAAATAATGCTTCCTAAAGATTATATAGCATATAAGCTTTCGGGGGTATTCTGTACGGATGTATCGGATGCATCGGGAATGCTTATTTTTGACGTTAAGAACAGATGCTGGTCCAAGGAAATGTGTGATATATGCGGAGTGAAGCCGGAACAGCTCGCAACGGTATATGAGAGCTATGAGAAGGTGGGCTGTGTGCTTCCTGAAATAGCGGATGAGCTTGGAATCCCGCACACATGTATAGTTGCGGCAGGCGCAGGAGATAACGCGGCAGCGGCAGTCGGAACCGGAACAGTAGGAGACGGCAAATGCAATATATCACTCGGAACAAGCGGAACTATTTTTATCTCATCGGATAAGTTCGGAGTGGACAAGAACAATGCATTGCATTCATTTGACCATGCAGACGGTCATTATCATCTTATGGGATGCATGCTTTCAGCGGCATCATGCAATAAGTGGTGGATGGATGAGATCATCGGCACCAAGGATTATGCAGCAGAGCAGAAAGAGATAGGAGAACTTGGACTTAACCATGTATATTTTCTTCCTTATCTTATGGGAGAACGTTCTCCGCACAATAATCCGAATGCGAGAGGTACATTTATCGGAATGACGATGGATACCACAAGAGCCGATATGACACAGGCTGTACTTGAAGGTGTGGCTTTTGCGCTCAGGGATTCATTCGAAGTAGCCAAGTCTCTCGGAATTAAGATCGAGAGAACCAAGATCTGCGGCGGCGGAGCCAAGAGCCCTCTCTGGAAGAAAATAATAGCCAACGTCCTTGGAATTAAGGTCGATGTCATTGAAAGCGAACAGGGACCTTCAATGGGAGGTGCAATGTTAGCGGCTGTCGCCAATGGCGAATACGCAAGTGTTGAGGAAATAGCCGATAAGATTGTTAAGGTTGTTGACACAGTTGAGCCTGACCCTGAACTTACGGCCAGATATGATGCCAGATATAATCAGTTCAGACAGATTTATCCGGCATGTAAAGAATTGTTCGATATTATACAGTAATCAATCATGGCCGCATACATGGATGTGAGGATTATGTATGCCGGTCCGGAAAGGAAAGACCTATGAAAATATATAAAGTGACCGATCCTGAATTTGTACCGTATGGAAGAGTTGTTGAAGGCGTTGATTTTGGACCGCTTGTAGACAAGATGCAGGAGACACCGCTCCCGGACGGAGTGGCTTATGAGCCGTCAGTGGATATCCTTGAGGCGCTTCCGGTTATGAAGGAAATTTCTGACAAGGTATACGGAGAGATGCCTGTTCAGATAGGATATTGCAACGGACATAACGAACTGCTCAACGCAGTCGAATATCACAGAGACAGTGAGATTAATGTGGCTGCTACGGATGCGATACTTATTCTCGGCAAGCAGCAGGACATTACTGCTGATTTCACATATGATACTTCATTGATGAAAGCATTCCTTGTGCCAAAGGGAACAGCTGTTGAAGTATATGCTACCACACTTCATTATGCTCCGTGCGGAGTTGACGGTGAAGGATTTAAAGTGTCTGTAATTCTTCCGAGAGGAACTAACTTTCCTCTTAAGGCAGAGCATAAAGGCGGAGAGGACAGCCTGATCACAGCGGTCAATAAATGGCTCATCGGACATGCTGAAGGCGGTTTCACAGGATCCGAGCATATCGGCCTTGTAGGTAAGAATTTAAATATTAATGAATAATACCGGGTATAAGTGAGCCCGGAAGAATGGAGGAAATTAAAATGTCAAATATGCCACAGGAAAAAATCGGCATCGTTGCAGTCAGCAGAGACTGCTTCCCTGAATCATTATCAGTTAACAGAAGAAAGGCTCTTGTAGAGGCTTATACAAAGAAATACGGCAGCGATAACATCTATGAGTGCCCTATCTGTATCGTAGAGAGCGAAATTCATATGGTACAGGCTCTTGAGGATATCAAGAAGGCCGGATGTAACGCACTTGTTGTATACCTTGGAAACTTCGGTCCTGAGATTTCAGAGACACTTCTTGCAAAACATTTTGACGGACCGTCAATGTTCATCGCAGCAGCAGAGGAGACTTCAGCTAACGGTGGACTTGTACAGGGCCGTGGTGATGCATATTGCGGTATGCTTAATGCAAGCTATAACTTAAAGCTTCGTAATGTAAGAGCTTATATTCCGGAATATCCTATCGGAACAGCTGATGAATGTGCAGATATGATACATGAATTTGCACCTATCGCAAGAGCGATCATTGCAGTAAGAGATTTAAAGATTATATCATTCGGACCTAGACCACAGAACTTCCTTGCATGTAATGCACCGATTAAGCAGCTTTACAACCTCGGAGTTGAGATTGAAGAGAACTCAGAGCTTGATCTTTTCGAAGCATACAACAAACATGCAGGAGATCCTAGAATCCCTGATGTAGCCAAAGATATGGCTGAGGAACTCGGAGCGGGCAATAAGAAACCTGAGGTTCTTGAGAAACTTGCACAGTATGAGATAACACTCCTTGATTGGGTTGAGGCTCATAAAGGATATAAGAAATACGTTACTATCGCAGGTAAGTGCTGGCCGGCATTCCAGACACAGTTCGGATTCGTTCCTTGCTATGTAAACAGCCGTCTTACCAAGATGGGTATTCCTGTTGCATGTGAGGTTGATATTTACGGTGCACTCAGTGAATTTATCGGAACTGTTGTAAGTAACGATACTGTAACACTTCTTGATATTAATAACACAGTACCGGCCGATATTTACGGTGAGGATATCAAGGGCAAATTCAATTACACATCCAATGAAGTATTCATGGGATTCCATTGCGGAAATACAGCATCCACAAAGCTTACATTCTGTGAGATGCGTAACCAGATGATCATGGCAAGATCACTTCCTGTAGAAGTTACCAACGGTACTCTTGAGGGAGATATCATTCCTGGAGATATCACATTCTTCCGTCTTCAGAGCACATCTGATGCACAGATCAGAGCATACATCGCACAGGGAGAAGTTCTTCCGGTAGCAACACGTTCATTCGGAGCAATCGGAATTTTTGCAATTCCTGAGATGGACAGATTCTATCGTCATGTACTTATTGAGAAGAATTATCCGCATCACGGAGCAGTTGCTTTCGGACATTTCGGAAAAGCACTCTATGAAGTATTTAAATATCTTGGGGTTCCGGCTGATGAAATTAACTTCAACCAGCCAAAGGGTATGATGTATCCTACAGAAAACCCGTTCAAATAAGACCGGGCATGCCTGACGAGAGGAGGCCGGAGCGGTACGTTGATGCCGCTCCAAGCCAAGGCTCGCATTTGAGCCAAGGAAATACCACTTCCTGAAAGGAATTAATATGAGAGAAACCAGACTTTTTAATGATAATTGGAAATTTATAAAAATAGAACCGGGAACAACCGGATATGAGAATTCTGACAGCTGGGTTAATGTGGACATACCGCATGACTGGCTTATTTATGATACAAATAATTTATATGAAGACAGTGAAGGCTGGTATCGTAAGACATTTGATTTGAAAATACAGACGGGTGTAAAATATGCACTCAGATTCGATGGCGTATATATGGAACCGGCAGTTTATGTTAACGGACAGAAAGCCGGAGAGTGGAAATACGGATATAATACTTTTGAAATAGACATAACGGATTATCTCATTAACGGAGCCAATGAAATCCGTGTGCAGGTGTTGCACAGATTTCCTAATTCAAGATGGTATTCCGGAGCAGGAATTTTCAGAAATATATGGTTTAAGACTATGCCTGACACGCATTTTGTGTCAGATGGGATATATATAAGAACTGAGCGTAAGGATGGCGGATATATACTTAAAGCTTCATCCGAGATAAGCGGCAGTGGATTTGATGCTGTAGCATACACAGTATTTGATATGGAAGGGACAGCCATCGTATCCAAAACAACCGATGCAGCGGCAGATACAGTCGAAATTGAGGTTGAATCTCCAAAGGAGTGGGATATAGATAATCCTGTGTGCTATGTGCTTCGCGCAGAACTTTTGTACAACGGACAGGCGGTGGATTGCGTTAATACACGGTTTGGATTCAGAACGATAGAATTCAACAGTGACAGCGGATTTTATCTTAACGGAAGGCATGTAAAGCTTAATGGAGTGTGTATGCATCATGACCTTGGCGCACTCGGAGCAGCGGTTAACAAGACAGCATTATACCGCCAGCTTAAAATGATGAAGGATATGGGCGTAAATGCCATAAGGACATCGCATAATATGCCGGCTGTTGAACTGCTAGATATAGCTGATGAAATAGGACTTCTTGTGGATGATGAAGCTTTTGATATGTGGAAGATGCCTAAGAACAGATATGATTTTGCAAGGTTTTTCGAAGAATGGGCAGCTAAGGATATGCGTAATTTCGTAAGAAGAGACCGCAATCATCCATGTGTCATAATGTGGAGTATCGGTAATGAAATTTTCGATACCCACGCAGATGAAGAAAGCGGAATGAAATCCACGAAACTTTTATATGAAGCTGTTATTGAAAACGATCCGGACCGCAATGCATATGCTACATTCGGCTCTAATTTCCTGGAAGGTGACCCGACACAGAGATGCGCGGATGTTCTTAAACTTGTTGGATATAATTATTCTGAGAGACTTTACGATGCACATCATAAAGCACATCCGGACTGGTGCATATACGGAAGCGAGACGGGTTCAACATTGCAAAGCCGGGGCGTATATCATTTTCCATACAGTGAGCCTATACTTACTGACGTTGATGAACAGTGTTCATCACTCGGTAACAGTACATGCAGCTGGGGAGCGCCGAACAGTGAGTTCTGCATAACAACGGAACGTGATAATAAATATTCCGCAGGACAGTTTTTGTGGACAGGATTTGATTATATAGGAGAGCCAACGCCGTATCAGACCAAGAATTCTTATTTCGGACAGGTAGATACTGCAGGTTTCCCAAAAGATACATATTATATATACCGGGCGGAGTGGACTGATTATAAGACCAATCCAATGGTTCATATATTCCCGTATTGGGATTTTAACGAAGGACAGATTATTGATGTCATGGCAACGTCCAATGCACCGGTGATTGAACTTTTCTTTAACGGTGAATCGAAAGGACGCTTCGAAATAGACCACAAGGCAGGCAAAGAACTGCTCGGACATTGGCGTATTCCGTATGCCAAAGGACGAATAGAAGCGGTTGCTTATGATGAGAACGGAAGAGAGATAGCAAGAGATATAAGGACGTCATTTGGAGACGGAAGCAGACTCGTACTTAAGCCGGACAAGCTGACACTTGATGCCGATGGCGAGGATATGGCATTTATTGAAGTCAATGTATTGGATGCAGACGGCAATTATGTTGCCAATGCCAATAACAGAGTCAGGGTCGAAGTAAGCGGCGCGGCAAGGCTTGTGGGACTTGACAATGGTGACAGCACGGATTACGATCAGTATAAGGGTGATTCACGTAAACTTTTTATGGGAAGACTTCTTATAATGGCAGCAGCCGGAACCGAGTCAGGCAAGGCGGTTATTAAAGTTACTTCACCTTCTTTGGAAAGTGCCGAAATAGAAATAGAATGTAAGGAAGCCGTTGTTAAGGAAGGAATAAGTGCCCATACCTCCAATTACCATGTGGACGCAGATGATAACGAGATCCCGATTCGTAAGATTGAGATAACAAGCTCAGAGGGAACGGTGCTCGATAAAGAACATCCGGAAACCGTATTGACAGCAAAATGTTATCCGTTATGCAGTACATATGATGAAATTGAATGGTGTGTTCTCAATGATGCAGGAGTTGAAAGCAATCTTGCCAAAATAGAGACCGTTAACGGACAGACCGTGCTTAAGGCCATGGGCGACGGTGAATTTAATGTTAAGTGTTACTCACGTAACGGCGGAGACCGTGTAAATGTAATTTCGATGCTTGGTTTTAAGGCAATCGGCCTCGGAAGTGCGTCAATCAATCCTTATGAAACAATTGCAGCGGCATTATATACAATAGCAAGCGATGAAATGGGTAATGCCGGAGAACACGGTATTGCGACGCCGAGACATAAGGAAAGCTATATCGGATTCGAGAATGTGGACTTCGGAAGTTACGGAACCGATGAAGTCGAGATAAATATCTTTACACATGACAGGGCGGATTTTGTTGTACAGCTCTGGCTTGGAATACCGGGAGAAGAAGGAAGCGAACTTATTCTTGACGGTATCTATAACAAGCCTGTAATATGGGATGTATATCAGCCTGAAAAATACAAACTTAAACACAGGATAAAAGGCACGCATACGCTCTGCCTGCTTACACGCGAGTTTATGAATATAAGGGATCTTGTGTTTACGAGACCCGATAAGGGATTTGCCAGAATTGACGCTGCCGACAATGATAAAATTTACGGAGATGATTTTAAGATTTCAAACAGCAGCGTAACGGGAATAGGCAATAATGTCTCACTTGATTTTGATGACATGGATTTTAAAGGCGGAGTTTCCAAAATTACAATAAAAGGAACGTCTTATACGGAAGTTAATACGCTTAATATCATTTTTGCCGGAGAAGACGGAAGCCAGACACGACAGATGATAGAATTTACTCACACGGATATTGTAGAAGAGAAAACATTTAACATAAAGCCGGTAAAAGGAAAAAATAAAGTTACATTTGTATTTCTGCCGGGAAGTAATTTTGACTTTGACTGGTTTAAGTTTGAGTAAGGAAGGGTAGAATGTTACACAAATTTTCAGAAGGTAAACCATATAATGTAATAGCACTGTGCCTGACCAGGTTTAAGTCATATGACCAGGTCAGACTGATTAAGGAATTGTGTAAGAGATGCGACAAAACCGGGATTAAGGTTATTGTTTTTGCTTCGGTAACGGATTTATACAATGGTGGAATCAATGACATTGGTGAGGCACAGATTTTTTCGTCGTTTGAACCTGAAAGATTCGATGCTGTTGTTGTATTATCAGAGACTTTTAAAAATTCGGAAGTGCTCGGAAAGCTTATATCCAAATCCAAACGCGCGGATGTTCCGGTAATTTCAATAGACAGGGAAATAGAAGGCTGCATTAACATTGAATTCGATTACAGCAATGCTTTTGAACAACTGGTCAGGCATATCGTGGAGTATCATCATGTCAGCGATGTGATGATGATCGCGGGTAATAAAGACAATTCCTTCTCTGAGGAACGAGTTGAATGCTTTAAAGAAGTTTTGGAGGCAAACGGAATTGCCTTTGACCGGAAGCTTGTACTGCATGGTGATTTCTGGGCGGATCCTACGAGAGCAGCGCTTGAAAAATATATCAATGACGGTAATCATATTCCTAAAGCATTTGTCTGCGCCAACGATATTATGGCAATAGAGTGCATGAGGACACTTAAGGAACATGGATACAGGATACCGGAAGATATACTTGTTACAGGTTTTGACGGCATAGATCTTGAACAATATTATTCACCGAGACTGACGACAGCTGAATACAGAATAGAAGATCTGGTGGATTCAATCATTGATGCCGTTTCGGATAATATTGACGGACGTCGCGATATGGAGACCAGAATCGTCAATTATATCAACAGGCTCGGCGGATCATGCGGATGCAAAATGACCAAGGCCGAGAATGTTGAGGAACGTCTTTATAAGGAAAAATTTATTACCGACGATAGAGAAGAATTTATACAGTTTATGTATAACATGATAGCTCAACTCAGCAATTATCCGGAACTTCATTATATTTTCAGAATGATACCGGAGCATATCGGCAGAATAGGATATGAAGAGTTGTGGATGTGCTTCAACAATGATTTCCTTGATGAAAATATGGATGTAAACATTGAATTTAACAGAAATAACCAGTCCAATGCCGGATATACATCAATAATGAAAGTGCCGCTTCATCTTAAAGGCATTGAAATATGCAAGAACGGTAACGGCGAATATGAGCAGAGCGATTTAATACCGGACATCGAGAAAGTTATTGAATATACCGATTCGATTATAGTCGTTCCTATACATTTACAGGGAATATCTGTGGGATATATGGCAGCTTCATTTAAACCCGAGAAATTCTTTTTCGCATATTATCAGACATTCCTGCTGGATTTCAGACATATCCTTGAGGTTTATGTCAACCGTTCAACCACAGAGCGTTTGTACGTAACCGATGTCCTGACGGGAATATACAACAGGCACGGATTCTATCGCAACATCGGAGAAGTCATGAGACGGAGCCAGAAAACAGGTAATCCGTTTACAGTAATTTCCATGGACATGGATGGCCTCAAGAGTATAAATGATACATATGGCCATGCAGAAGGTGATTATGCACTTAAGAAAATAGGTGAATTGATGCGCAAAGCTACCAATAAAGGCGAAATATGCGCAAGATTTGGCGGAGATGAATTTCTTATTGCTTTCTGCGGCGAAAATGCATCAAAAAGAGCAGAAGAGATAGTTAATGATATCAAAGGCGAGATAGAATATTTTAACGCTTTTGGCAACAAACCGTATTACCTGAACATCAGTATCGGCATATATACTAAGATTGCCGAGAAAACAGATACGCTTGACGGATATATCAGAAACGCCGATGATCTCATGTATGAGGATAAAAAAGAAAACAAAAAGAAAGAAAATAAATTGTAAGGAGAAAATAATGGAAAAGATTGCAAGCTTTACGGTGAATCATATTGATTTACTTGCAGGTATTTATGTTTCACGCAGGGACGCAATAGGTTCATGTGTACTTACAACATTTGACTTAAGATTTACAATGCCTAACCGTGAACCGGTTATGGATACGCCGGGTGTTCATACAATAGAACATCTCGGAGCTACTTTTTTAAGAAATCATCCGCAGTGGAAGGACAGAGTAATCTATTTTGGACCGATGGGATGCAGAACCGGTTTTTATATGATACTTGCCGGAGAACTTAATTCATCCGACGTTGTGCCGTTAGTCGATGAAATGATTGGCTTTATCGAGAATTTTGAAGGCGAAATACCGGGAGCAACAGCTCGTGACTGTGGAAATTATCTTGATAATAATCTTAATCTTGCTAAGTTCTATGCAAGAAAATACCGTCACGATGTGCTGGATGATTTGAGACCTGAGCGGCTTAACTATCCGGAATGATTTAATAGTATAAATAAAGCGGGCCCGCACTTAAATATGTGCGGGCCCTTTATGTTAGGATAAATATGAGGAAGCGTTATTAAGCCTCAAAAAGCAGATCGCCGTATGTAGGAATCGGCCAATATTCTGAGTCAACCAGAGTCTCAAGTGTATCAACAGGAGTTCTGAGTGCCTCCATATCAGCTTTGATTACATCTCTGTAATATTCGGCTGTTGCTTTTGCGTCAGCTTTCTCGGCATCAGCCTGGTCAGCTTTGAGTTTCTTCAAAGCAGTGTTGGCTTCTTTGAGATATTTGCTGATTTCGTCAAGCATTTCTTTCTGTACGCTTGCATCAGCGCCGGCTGCGGTGACTTCATTGATTGAAGCTGCGAGCTCGGTAGTGTATTTGACAACAGCAGGAAGGATATCCTTGGCTGCCATATCGATCATTGTGAGAGCCTCAATGTTGATTGAAAGGCTGTATGTTTCGTAAAGAACCTCGGCTCTGAGCTCAAGCTCTGCCTTGCTCATTATATTGAAATCGCCAAAAAGTTTAACAGCCTTGTCGGTTGTGAGAGCTTCTGTAGCGGCTACCATTGATTTGAGGTTTGGAAGTCCTCTTCTTTCTGCCTCTGCAACCCATTCATCTGAGTATCCGTTACCGTTAAATACGATTCTCTGATGTTCTCTCATTGTCTTAGCGATAAATTCATCACAAGCCTTATCGAAATCAGCAGCACCTTCAAGTGTATCAGCAGCTTCCTTAAAAGCTTCAGCAACTATTGCATTGAGGGTGGTATTAGGCATTGCGATTGAATCGTTGGAACCTACCATACGGAACTCAAATTTATTACCTGTGAATGCGAACGGCGAAGTTCTGTTACGGTCGGTTGCATCCTTGGTAACAACAGGAATTGAACTGATGCCAAGATCAAGAACCCCTCCTTTTTTGCATGTAGCGGCAGTTCCGTTTGCCACGATCTGATTAACAACATCCTCAAGCTGGTCTCCGAGATACATGGAGATAATAGCAGGAGGTGCCTCGTTGGCGCCAAGTCTGTGATCGTTACCTACATCTGAAGCAGACTGACGTAACAAATCTGCATGAGTATCAACAGCTTTCATGATACATGCGAGAACAAGTAAAAACTGTTTGTTCTCATTAGGCGTTTTACCCGGATCAAGAAGGTTTACACCGGTGTTGGTTCCGATTGACCAGTTATTATGTTTACCTGAACCGTTAACACCTGCAAACGGCTTCTCGTGAAGGAGACATTCGAGGTTGTGACGTTCAGCGACTTTCTTCATTGTTTCCATGGCAATGAGGTTGTTATCGATAGCTGTATCCGCTTCTGTGTAAATAGGAGCCATTTCGTGCTGTCCAGGGGCAACCTCGTTATGCTGTGTTGTGGCTGTGATGCCGAGTTTCCAAAGTTCTCTGTTGAGATCCTTCATATAAGCGCCTACATTTTCTTTAATAGCGCCAAAATACTGATCTTCAAGCTCCTGTCCTTTTGGAGCAGGTGCGCCGAAAAGTGTTCTTCCGGTATACTTAAGGTCTTTACGGGCCTCGTAACTGTCCTTGCTTACAAGGAAATATTCCTGCTCAGGACCTACGGAAGCGGTAACTCTTGTAGCCTTTGTCTCAGGGTCAAAAAGTTTAACAACTCTGAGTGCCTCATTGCTCAATGCATCCATTGAACGTAAAAGAGGAGTTTTCTTGTCAAGAGACTCTCCGGTGTATGAACAGAATACTGTAGGTATGCATAATACCGCACCGAGGGCACCCTCTCTGATAAAAGCAGGGGAGGCAACATCCCATACTGTATAACCTCTGGCTGCACATGTTGCTCTTAATCCGCCCGAAGGGAAAGAAGAGGCATCCGGCTCACCCATAATAAGCTGTTTACCGGTAAAAGCAGTAATTACATTGCCATCCTCATCCGGATGTGTTACGAATGAATCGTGTTTCTCGGCCGTAAGGCTTACGATAAGAGGCTGGAACCAGTGAGTGAAATGGGTTGCACCCTTTTCCTCAGCCCAGTCTTTCATAGCTTTGGCGATTACATCTGCGTCTTCAATTGAGAGGTCGCCGCCTTCATCCATAACTTTTTTGAGATTTTTGAACACCTGCTTAGGAAGGCGTTCCTTCATTTTGCTTACAGTAAATACGTTTTCTGCAAACACATCCTCGATTTTAAATGCTTCACTCATATTATATCTTCCTTTCAGATTTATTCTGTGCTTTATATAATATAAAACACGAAAAAAAGGCGTCCACTACCTAAGTAGGAACGCCTTTGTTCACCTTGTAATTAAAATACAATACTAAATTAAAAAAATCAAGTACTTTTTTAAAAAAAATTAAAATTATTGGTCGATCGTTGCGATAAGCTTTCCGTGTACCATATGTCTTTCCGGATTCGCTGACCCGTTCTGGCATGTGTAAAGTGTGACGATATGGTCCGAAGCCTCGGCTGTCACGCCTGTGTCGTATAACTTGAGCTTATCGATATCTGCGAGATAAGTTTCCATATTTTCTTCGGAAGCTATCATAAAAGATTCAGGATTAGAATCGTATGTCACATCACATACGTTGAAAATCTGATATACCTGAACTTTATTCTCGAGATAGATATAGAAATAATTATTATTGTCAGCAGCCTGCTTGTCAAAGAAATCTTTGCTGTCATATTCGAGAAGCGATGCAAACATGGAATTATCCTGCATGTGGTGTCCGTATATGAAAGAGTGCACATCATCCATCAAAGGAGAATTTCTGTGGTCAAGAAAAATAGCACCTGACCAGTTCTCTTCACCGGTTACCGTATGATTGAGATAATAATCGTTATCGTCGCCCTGGACAACAGGATAGCTTATACCGACGGAAGGAACATCGACCCATCCGACAATACGTTCATTGATAGCTTTAAGCTTATCAAAGTCAACATGCGCGTATGCGTTGATTCCCGGGTATTTGTCGTTGATCTCCGAATCGGAAGGAGATATCGCACCGGAGTTATCTTCTGTGGAATAAACTTTATTGTCGATGTCGCTGTATATGTTCTGGGCCTTTTTGTAACTGCGTACAATACGGACAATCTGAATGGCAGCGAAGATGAATACACAGATGGCTACGCCCATGATTATGTAACGTATCAAGTCACCTTTGCGTAATTTTTTCTTTATAACTGAAGAATCAGCAGATGTAATATCTGCCGGTTCCTCAATATTGCTGTCTTCTGTTGTCGGTGTATTCTCTGTAACATCCGTTACTTCAGGCTCAGTGTGAACCGTTTCCGGTTCGTGTCTGAGTTCGGAATCCAATCCGGATTCCTCTTTATTAGAATCACCCATAAATTATCTCCGCGATTCAGGCTTTGTCTACTGAACCGAATAATTCCATTTTCTCTTTAACAGTAGCCTTGATAGCTTCGAAGCCAGGAGCAAGAAGTTTACGTGGGTCAAATCCCTTACCTTCAAGATCCTTGCCGGCCTCGATGTATTTACGTGTAGCATCAGCAAATGCGAGCTGGCACTCTGTATTAACGTTAATCTTAGCAACGCCGAGAGAAATAGCCTTCTTGATCATATCAGCAGGAATACCTGTGCCGCCGTGAAGAACGAGTGGCATATCACCTGTAAGTTCCTTAACTGCTGCAAGAGTCTCAAAGCTTAAGCCCTTCCAGTTAGCAGGATATTTACCGTGAATATTACCGATTCCGGCTGCTAACATTGTTACGCCAAGGTCAGCGATCTGCTTGCATTCCTTAGGATCAGCACATTCGCCCATTCCGATAACGCCGTCTTCTTCGCCGCCGATTGAACCAACTTCTGCCTCAAGAGACATGTTGTTCTTAGCGCAGATTTCAACGAGTTCCTTAGTCTTGGCAATGTTCTCTTCGATTGGATAATGTGAACCATCGAACATAATTGAAGAAAAACCTGCTTCTACGCACTTAAGGCATCCTTCGTATGTTCCGTGATCAAGGTGAAGTGCAACAGGAACTGTGATTCCCTGCTCCTCGATCATTCCTTTAACCATTCCTACAACTGTCTTGTATCCGGCCATATACTTACCGGCACCCTCTGATACACCGAGGATTACAGGGGAGTTAAGCTCCTGTGCTGTAAGAAGAATAGCCTTTGTCCACTCAAGGTTATTGATGTTGAACTGTCCGACTGCATATTTGCCGGCTTCAGCTTTCTTGAGCATTTCTTCTGCTGTTACTAACATAATATTACCTCCAAAAAGATTCTTTTGCGGTCATTATAACACATAAATATCCATTTAACAAATATTTTGTGCGCTCATCTTAAACAAAATGACCGGTTATACTGTTTCAGGTTCCGGATAATCTACTCCGAATGTGTCAACCGTTACTTTGGACATCTTCTGATCTTCCATAGGACGGTCGTTCCAGTCTGTGCGGACTGTGGCAATTTCATTCACGACATCCATACCGTTTATGACCTTGCCGAATGCTGCATATGAGCCGTCAAGATGCGGTGATGTCTCATGCATAATGAAAAACTGTGATCCCGCAGAATCAGGTACCATCGTTCTTGCCATTGACAATACGCCCGGCGTATGCTTTAAATTATTGGTGAAACCATTAAGATTGAATTCGCCCTTAATGGAATAACCCGGTCCGCCGGCGCCGGTTCCTTCAGGATCCCCACCCTGTATCATAAAGCCTTCGATGACTCTGTGAAAAATAAGACCGTCATAGAAGCCTTTTTTGACAAGGCTGATAAAATTATTTACTGTGTTAGGCGCAACGTCCGGATATAATTCGGCTTCAAATACTTTGCCGCCTTCCATTTCAAATCTGACAATTGGATTCTGTGCCATTGTTATTAATCCTTTCCGTTATATTGCGGGATTATCAATCCCGGACAATTATTATAATATCCGTAATATGAGGTCAAGTCAATGTTAAAAAACATTATATTTATCTTAAATAAAGAAGAAAAAATCAATCCGTCAATGTACGACGGAACATACAATATTTTTACAGATTTAAATCCGGTATCACCGGATGACAGCATTGTTGTAACAGATGATATCGAAACGGCGCTGGATGATAAAAAAGCAGGATATGCGGTTATCTATGTTTATGACGGGAACAGTTATATACAGGGAATATCGTATATAGTGGAAAGCGCCGGCGCATGTACTCCGCAATATTGCAATGAGGCGTACTGCCGCATAAAAGGAATACCGATGACGGTTATGTATACTGAACGTACATATATTAAGGAAATAACGGTTGACGACCTTCCAAAGTTATATGAACTGTACGATGATGAAACGATCCGCAGATACACCGAACCTTTATATGATTATGAGGAAGAAAAAGAATTCACCGAAAACTATATAAAGAATATGTACGGAATGTACGGCTTCGGAATGTGGCTTGTAAAAGACCGTGATACCGATGAATTGATCGGCAGGGCAGGACTTGAACTCCGCCTTATAGATGGAAAAGAAGAAATGGAAATGGGATATATAATAGGAAAACAATACAGACGTAAAGGGTATGCCTTGGAGGTGTGCAAGGCAATCATGAATTATGCGCATGATGTTCTCGAAAAGGACAGGCTTAATATAATTGTTGACCGGGATAACATTCCGTCAATAAAACTGGCAGAGAAACTCGGTGCACATAACACCGGGCGCTCTGCCGGTTCGAAATACATGATAATGGAATGTGAGCTTGACTAAAGAGCTTCATCACCGCGCTCGCCGGTGCGGACTCTTATGGCATCTTCGACGTTATATACGAAAATCTTGCCGTCGCCGATGTTGCCGGTCGAAATTTCTTTGGTAACTTTATCGATTATTATTTCGGCTGTATCATCATTAACTACAGTTTCAACCTTGACCTTCGGAAGCAGATTTACAAAATACTCATTACCCCTGTAGATGCGCTTGAATCCTTTCTGCGCTCCGTATCCCATAATATTGGTGATCATAATACCGTTAGCCTGGCATTCGTCCAGAATAACCTTTAAATCATCGAGCTTCTCCGGCTTGATAACCATTTCAAGTTTCTTCATGTAAAAACCTCCTGTACGATCTGATTAAACATATTTTACCATAGTCACTGCGCTAATTAAATAGTCTGGAAAAATTTTTAAAAAATTTATAAAAACATGTGAAGAAAGGACGAAAAATGTCGATATAAGTATTGAAATAAAATGCGGAATGCATTAATATAATTTTTATTACAGGAAGAAAGCGGGGTGAGACGCGATGCAGATAACGGGATATGGATTATGGCAGGAACAGAGTGGCAGATATACAGCCAGAATGCAGGAACTTACGGCAGGTATGACGCATGGCGTCACACAGAATGGACCGGTTAATCCTGTACAGAATAATAATTCCGGCGAACAGGATACGGAACTGAATATTTCAAAGGAAGCTTATCAGGCCGGACGCGCAGCAGTGAATGCGGCTGATACCGCAACGGATTACGCACCGACAAGTTTCTCGACAACATCGGAAGATAATGAAACCGATAATGCAGGTAGCCGTTATAACAGTGATGTGCTTGATAAGTACAGATTTTTCGTGCCGACTTCACATTATGAAGATGCGGATGGCGCAGTCAGAAGAATTTTTGGCTGATAATAAGGGATTTACGGGACTTTCGTAAATTTTTAGATTTTTTTTAAAAAAGTGCTTGACTTTTATATGGTCACTATATATAATAATGCTTGTTCGTGAGAACGAAAGAACATGATTGATGGGCTATCGCCAAATGGTAAGGCACTGGACTCTGACTCCAGCATCTACAGGTTCGAGTCCTGTTAGCCCAGCTCGCACCACATAAGTGGTGCGTTTTATTTTATAAGAGTATATGGAGTGTTATCGAAGTGGTCATAACGAGCCGCACTCGAAATGCGGTTGTCCTTTTTGGGCACGTGGGTTCGAATCCCACACACTCCGCTATGCGATTCACCGCAGTTCTGTGTAAGAACTGCGGTGTTTTTTGTAAAAAAGCTTGACAATCGGTTATATATATGATTTAATAGATTCAGTTGAACAATTTAAACCGTTGAAGTGGAGATAACGATAGTTGTGCACACACAGAGAGTCCGGGAAGCTGAGAGCCGGATTGAACGCAGATTACCAAATGGACCACTGAGGGCGCAGTCAAAGGCATCTGCTGAGTATTCTGCGACGTATGGACACACGTTACCTGTCGGAGATATGTTGGTATCTCGCTAAGCGCACTTTTTTTATACCAGATTATAAGTATAACATAAGTGAAACAAGGTGGCACCGCGATAAGTATATTCGTCCTTGATAATATCGGAAGATATTATCAGGGACTTTTTTTATTACATAAACCAAGTAAAAAGGAGGCACACAAAATGGTATATCCATCATACGAAGAAGCCGTACAGATTATAAAAGGCGGAGATTACAAGAGAATCCCGTTGAAAATCGAACTTTGTGCGGACATGATCACACCGTTGATAGCAATGAAGAGACTTAAGAAAGTAAGCAGACACGTTTTCTTGCTGGAGAGCGCTGAGGCAGACAAGAAGTGGGGAAGATATACATTTCTGGGCTACGATCCGACACTGGAATTTACATGTCAGAATGGCGTGATGAGAATAAAAAGCGGAATGGAAATAAAGGAAGGAACCATGCATCCGGGTGATACCATACGAGGAATAATCGCAGATAACAAGAGCCCGGTCATTGAAGGCATGCCGCCTTTTGCCGGAGGCCTTGTCGGATATTTTTCATACGATTATATAAAATACAGTGAGACAACACTTAATCTTAATGCCAACGATGAAGAGTCTTTTAAAGATGTGGACCTGATGCTTTTTGATAAGGTTGTAGTCTTTGATAATTACAGACAGAAACTGATATTGATCGTCAACGTTAAAACGGATGATATTGCAACAGCTTACCATAAGGGGGAACTTGAACTCCGGACGATGAAGACACTGCTCACACACGGAGAGATGGCGGAGGATAAGCCGCTCAGATTCAGAAGCGGTTACCGTTACCTTTTTAGTAAAGACGAGTATTGCAACATGGTTAACAAAGCAAAACATTACATCCACGAGGGCGATATATTCCAGATCGTGCTTTCCAACAGAATTGAGGCTGATATCGAGGGAAGCCTGCTTGACACTTACAGGGCGCTCAGAATGACGAACCCATCGCCGTATATGTTTTATTTTTCAAGCGACGATATCGAGATTGCCGGAGCGTCACCTGAGACGCTTGTAAAACTTGAAAACGGAGTCCTTCATACATTTCCGCTTGCCGGTACAAGACCGAGAGGCAATACCGATGAAGAGGATCTTGCACTGGAAAAAGAACTGCTTGCCGATGAGAAGGAACTTGCCGAGCACAATATGTTAGTGGATCTTGGCCGCAATGATATAGGAAGGATTAGTAAGATAGGTTCGGTCGAGGTGGAAAAATATATGAATATCGAAAGATATTCACATGTAATGCATATCGGTTCGACCGTGCGCGGAATTATCAGAGATGATAAAGATGCACTCGATGCCGTGGATTCAATACTTCCGGCAGGAACACTTTCCGGGGCACCGAAGTTAAGGGCATGTGAACTTATATGCGAACTTGAAAACAACAAGCGCGGAATTTACGGCGGTGCGATAGGATATATAGATTTTACGGGCAATCTTGATACATGTATTGCAATAAGGCTTGCCTTTGCCAAGAACGGCAAAGTCTTTGTAAGGTCGGGCGCGGGGATTGTTGCTGACAGCGTTCCGGAAAACGAATATCAGGAGTGCATTAATAAAGCGAAAGCGGTCATGAACGCACTTGATATGGCACAGGGAGGTTTGGAATAATGATACTTTTAATCGATAACTACGACAGTTTCTCATATAATCTGTATCAGCTGATAGGAAGTATCAGAGATGATATTAAAGTGATAAGAAATGATGAAATGGGAATAAGCAAAATCGAAGAACTGGCGCCGGAATATATTTTTCTTTCACCCGGCCCGAAGAGACCTGAAGATGCCGGAATCTGCATTGAGGCAGCGAAATATTTTGCGGGTAAGATACCTGTTATGGGCGTGTGCCTCGGACATCAGGCTATATGCACGGCGTTTGGAGCCAAAGTTTCGTATGCCAAACAGCTTATGCACGGTAAAACGTCAATAGCGACGCTTGATAACGAAAGCATGATTTTCAAGGGAATGGATCATAAGATTAAGGTCGCCAGATACCATTCGCTTGCCGCGATGGCAGATACGATGCCGGACTGCCTGAAAGTTACGGCGGTTACGGATGACGGCGAAATAATGGCGGTTGAACACAGGGATTATCCGGTGTACGGACTTCAGTTCCATCCGGAATCGGTGCTCACACCGGACGGATATAAGATTATAGATAATTTTCTTAAGATTAAAATAAAAGGAGACAGATAAAATGATAAAAGAAGCAATAATTGAACTTACCAATAAGAAAAATCTTACATATGATACGGCAAAAGCGGTAATGGATGAAATCATGAGCGGAGAGGCATCACAGGTGCAGATGAGCGCATACCTCACAGCACTTGCCATGAAGGGCGAGTCAATCGAAGAAATCACCGCGTCGGCAGTCGGAATGAGAGAACACGGAACCAGACTTGAACATGATATGGATGTACTTGAAATTGTCGGAACCGGAGGAGATAAATCAAATTCATTCAATATCTCAACAACATCGGCAATGGTCATTGCCGCAGGAGGAATACCTGTTGCCAAACACGGTAACCGCGCGGCATCCAGTAAAAGCGGTGCTGCCGATGTACTTGAAGCACTCGGCGTTAAGATAGATATTGAACCGGAACAGAGCCTTAAGGTGCTCACAAAGGCAAATATATGTTTCCTTTTTGCACAGAAATATCATACGGCAATGAGATATGTAGGACCCGTAAGAAAAGAACTTGGAATCAGGACCGTGTTCAATATTCTCGGACCGCTTACCAATCCGGCGGCAGCCAATATGCAGGTTATGGGCGTGTATGATGAAGCGCTTGTTGAACCGCTTGCGAGAGTTCTGGCAAACCTCGGAGTAAAAAGAGCGATGGTTGTATACGGAACCGACGGACTTGACGAGATTTCCGCAAGCGCACCGACCAAGGTATGCGAGGTTAAAGACGGAGAATTTACATCATACACGATAACACCGGAACAATTCGGACTTAAATCCTGTGACAAATCAGAACTTGTCGGAGGAACACCGGAGGAAAATGCGGCGATAACAAGAGAAATCCTTGACGGAGCTGCGGGTGCGAAGAGAAATGCCGTTATGCTCAATGCCGGAGCGGGGCTTTATATCGGCGGCGCGGCAGCTTCACTAGAGGACGGAATAAGACTGGCGGGCGAGCTTATCGATAACGGCGCAGCCAAAGCCAAGCTGGACGATTTTATCAGATATTCAAATGAGGTATAAAGAATGATACTTGATGAGATAGCGGCAAAAACAAGAGAAAGAACAGCAAAAAACGCATCGCTGGTACCGGCTGAAGAATTGAAACAAAAAGCATACGCGATGGAATGCAACACAGGATTCCCGTTTGAAGAAGCGTTAAAGAAAGAAGAAATGAGTTTTATATGCGAGGTTAAGAAAGCATCACCTTCCAAGGGAATCATTGCGGAGGATTTTCCGTATCTGCAGATTGCCAAAGAATATGAAAAAGCCGGAGCGGCCGCAATATCATGCCTTACCGAACCGTATTATTTTAAGGGCAGCGATGATTATCTTAAGGAAATCGCGGCGCATGTACAGATTCCGGTGTTGAGAAAGGATTTTACCGTTGACGAGTACATGATATATGAAGCTAAGGTGCTCGGTGCATCTGCAGTCCTGCTGATATGTGCGATACTTACGGATGAGGAACTTGTAAGATTTCATAAAATCGCGGATTCGTTGGGCTTGTCAACACTTGTTGAGGCCCACACCGAGGAGGAAGTAAGACGGGCGATAGCAGCAGGCGCGAGAATAATAGGTGTCAATAACCGTGATCTTAAGACTTTTAAAGTTGACATAAATACCAGCACAAGACTTAGAAAACTTGTCCCGGATGATATCATATATGTGTCGGAAAGCGGAATACGCGATGCGAAAGATATTGCAGCTTTGTATGAGAATCATACGGATGCGGTTCTTATAGGCGAAACCCTGATGCGCGCCCCGGACAAGAAAAAAGCACTTGATGAACTTAAAGGCAGGGCGGTGTAATATGGTCAGGATCAAGATATGCGGACTTATGCGCATGGAAGATGTCGAAGCGGTCAATCTTTACAGGCCGGATTATATCGGATTCATATTTGCACCGAGCAGACGCCGTATAACCGTAGAGACGGCAGAAAATATGGCGGGAAGGCTTGATGACGGAATACAGAGAGTCGGCGTGTTTGTTGATGAGAACCGCGAAAAGATTGCCAAAATAACAGAATCGGGTATAATTAACGTAGTGCAGCTTCATGGTCATGAAAGTGATGAGGATGTTACATGGATCAGCGAAAGGACGGGCGTACCCGTAATCAAATCGGTGTCGGTAAGGACGTCCGATGATATAGAGGGTTACAGACATAACCCGGCGGATTACCTGCTTTTGGATAATGGTGCAGGAGGAAGCGGAGAAAAATTTGACTGGACGCATGTACACGACATAGAAAGAGATTTTTTTATTGCCGGAGGAATAAACATTTCCAATATTGAAGAGGCACTTAAATTCAATCCGTACTGTGTTGATGTATCAAGCGGCGTTGAGACAGACGGTTATAAAGATCCGGATAAAATTCATAAAATAATAGATATAGTTAGGAGAAAATGATATGTCAAAAGGAAGATTCGGCGTTCACGGCGGGCAGTACATACCGGAAACACTTATGAACGCAATCATTGAGCTTGAGGAAGCTTACAACCATTATAAAGATGACCCTGAATTTAACAGGGAGCTTACAGACCTGCTTAACAATTATGCGGGCAGACCGTCAAGACTTTATTATGCATCACATATGACGGAGAAACTCGGAGGCGCAAAGATTTATCTTAAAAGAGAAGACCTTAATCATACAGGTGCACATAAGATAAATAATGTTATCGGACAGATCCTTCTTGCCAAGAAAATGGGTAAGACAAGAGTTATCGCAGAGACCGGTGCCGGACAGCACGGAGTTGCAACAGCTACCGTTGCAGCGCTTATGGGTATGGAGTGTGAGATTTATATGGGCGAAGAGGATACGAAACGTCAGGCACTTAATGTGTACAGAATGAGACTCCTCGGCGCCAAAGTGCATGCTGTAACTACCGGAACAGCCACACTTAAGGATGCGGTTTCGGAAGCTATGCGTGAATGGACCAATCGTATTGAGGATACACATTATGTCCTCGGATCCGTAATGGGTCCGCATCCGTTCCCGACAATTGTAAGAGATTTTCAGGCGGTAATCTCCAAGGAAATCAAAGAGCAGATCCTTAAAGCTGAGGGCAGACTTCCCGATGCGGTGATCGCATGCGTGGGCGGGGGCTCGAATGCTATAGGAGCGTTTTATAATTTTATTGAAGATAAAGATGTAAGGCTTATAGGATGTGAGGCTGCCGGAAGAGGAATAGATACCGCAGACACGGCAGCAACCATTTCAACCGGCAGACTTGGAATTTTCCACGGAATGAAATCATATTTCTGCCAGGATGAGTATGGACAGATTGCACCGGTTTATTCGATTTCTGCCGGACTTGACTATCCGGGAGTCGGACCGGAACATGCTTATCTGTATGATACGGGACGTGCGGAATATGTTGCGATAACAGATGACGAAGCGGTTGATGCTTTTGAATTCCTGTCAAGAACAGAGGGCATAATCCCTGCAATAGAAAGCGCACATGCCGTTGCTTATGCCATGAAGCTGGCGCCGACAATGGACAAAGATAAAATAATCGTAGTAAACGTATCAGGACGCGGCGATAAAGACTGCGCCGCAATCGCACGTTACAGAGGGGAGGATATCCATGAATAACAGAATTAAAGAAGCTTTTGCACACGGCAAAGCATTCATACCTTTTATCACATGCGGAGACCCGTCATTGGAGGTCACCGAGCAGATCATAATCGAAATGGAAAAAGCAGGTGCGGATCTTATTGAGCTGGGAATACCTTTTTCGGATCCTACAGCGGAGGGCCCGGTTATACAGGCGGCCAATATCCGTGCGCTTTCGGGCGGAGTAACAACCGACAAAGTGTTTGAGATGGTTAAGAGAGTGCGCAAAGTTGTCAAAGTACCGCTGGTATTTATGACATATGCCAATGTTGTTTTTTCGTACGGAACCGAAAGATTCGCCGCGAATGCATCGGAAGCCGGAATGGACGGAATAATTCTTCCGGATGTCCCGTATGAAGAAAAAGAAGAGTTTGCCCCGACGTTCAGAAAACACGGCATGGATATGATATCTCTTATCGCACCGACGTCACATGAGCGTATTGCGATGATCGCCAAAGAGGCTGAAGGATTCGTTTATTGCGTATCATCACTCGGAGTTACCGGCGTGCGTAAAGAGATCACAACCGATATAGGCGAAATGACTTCGCTTGTAAAAGCCAATAAAGATATTCCGTGTGCTGTGGGATTCGGAATATCAACGCCTGAGCAGGCATCGCAGATGGCGAGGAATGCCGATGGCGTAATTGTCGGTTCCGCAATAGTAAAGATCTGCGGAACATATGGCAGTGACAGCCCGGCCCATGTTGCGGAATATGTCAGGAAAATGAAAGACGCATTGAGATAATTGCATATTGTCAGAAGACCGCATTTTTTGTTGAATTAATGCGGTCTTTATGTTATAATTTTTTATGAATTGAAAATATTTTTCCGCATGGGGCGGAATGCAAGGAGTGTGTACGTTATGTTCAGTCAGTTATTGGGAAAGTACCTTGTAGATAAGAAGGTGCTTACGGATGTGCAGCTTCGTGAAGTTCTTAACGAGCAGGCACAGGCAAGGGTTAAATTAGGCACCATTGCGGTTGCAGAGAAGCTTCTTACAGAGAAGCAGGCAGAAGAGATTAATCATCTTCAGACACAGATGGATAAGAGATTCGGAGATATCGCCATTGAGCAGGGATATCTTACGGGTGCCCAGCTTAAGGAACTCCTCGATAAGCAGGGAAATGCAGCAATGAAATTCATACAGATCCTCACAGAGAAGAAGTATGTTGATATATCGGAACTTGATAAATATCTTACGGGTTTCGGAGCAGAGATGGGATTCGCCGCAGAAGAGATGAAGGCACTTAAGAATGATGATATCGAAGCTTCGGTCAAATATTTTGTCCCTGATGATGCGCCTGAATATGTGACCGGAATTGCCGGACTGGCGCTTCGTAATATAGTTCGTTTCGTTACAAGCGATTTCTATATGGATAAGGCATATAAGGCAGATGGCTTTGATTATTCATATATTATGGGACAGCATACTGTCGGAGACCATAAGGTATATCTTGGATTTGCCGCAGATAAGGATACATCGGGAATTCTTGAGCTTGCTAAAGGCTTTGCAGATGATGATTTTGTTAAGCTTGATGATGCGGCTATGGATGCCATATGCGAATTCGCCAATATGAATGACGGCCTTTTTGCTTCCGAACTCAGTGACAAGGGTGTTGAGATAGATATGGAACCACCTGTTGTATATGTTGACGGACATGCGAAGGGTACATTTTACATAATGCCTGTATATGTTGCCGGAAAGCATTTCAATATGTGCATTGCAATTGATTCCGATATTGATCTCGGCGATAATGAATACCATGTCATGACCGGCAAGACACAGTCCAATGTTGATACATCTTCGGCCAAAGCAGGCGTGCTTATAGTTGATGATTCCATGCTTATCCGTAAAATGCTTCGTGCACTTCTTGAGGATAACGGATATGCTGTTGTCGGCGAAGCGGCAGACGGGGAAGAAGCTGTTGAAGAATATAAGAAGCTTAAGCCTGACATAGTAACTCTTGATATTACAATGCCACGTCTTGACGGAGTAGGCGCTCTTGCACAGATCATGGAATATGATAAGAATGCCAAAGCACTTATGATTACGGCAGCCGGACAGAAACAGAAGGTTGTGGAAGCTCTTAAACTTGGAGCCAAGGCATTCATTATGAAACCATTCGATAAGGAAGATGTATTAAAGAATTTTGACAAACTGCAGTAAAATCTGACTGCGGTATTACACACAGAATTTAGGAGGATAACGTGATGTATATTACTTGTTTGGATCTCGAAGGAGTTCTTGTACCGGAAATCTGGATTGCTTTCGCAAAGGAGAGCAAAATTCCGGAGCTTAAGAGGACGACAAGGGATGAACCGGATTACGATAAGCTTATGAAATGGAGACTCGGAATACTTAAGGAGCACGGACTCGGACTTAAAGAAATCCAGAACACGATTGCCAAAATCGATCCGATGCCGGGTGCCAAGGAGTTCTTGGACGAGCTTCGTTCAATATGCCAGGTAATTATCATCAGCGATACATTTACGCAGTTTGCAAGTCCTCTTATGAAGAAACTTGGCTGGCCGACAATTTTCTGTAATTCGCTTGAGGTTGCTCCTGACGGTGAAATTACCGGATTCAAGATGCGTTGCGAACAGTCAAAGCTTACAACGGTTAAAGCACTTCAGTCAATCGGATATGATACGATTGCAAGCGGTGACAGCCATAACGATCTTGGCATGATAAGAGCCAGCAAAGCAGGATTCTTATTCAAGAGCACGGATCAGATCAAGGCAGATAACCCTGACCTTCCTGCATATGAGACTTATGATGAGCTTCTTGCAGCCATTAAGAAAGCAATGGTATAAACGGAAATAACCGGATAAAATTACCCCCGCGGAATTAAACACCGCGGGGGTTTGTTGATTCTTGCGGAATATCAGAAAGATACCACGAGCTGCATTTTGAATTTTTCCTCACCATATACGGCATGCGGAATATCCTTAGGCATAATTAATGTCTCACCGGCATTCAGTATAAATACATCCCCACCTACTGTGAAACGGCCGGTTCCTTCAAGGACAGTGACCATTGCATCGCCGCCGGCGGCATGGGTTGAGATTTCTTCGCCTTTATCAAAAGAGAAAATAGTCATACTTACATAATTATTCTGGACAAGGGTTTTGCTTACTACCTGTCCATCCTGATAGTCAACGAGATTTTTTAATTCAAGTTTCGTCTTTTTGTCAATATTTTTGTACATAATACAATCCTCCGAATAATAGTTTTAGTAAAAAATATTAAAAATATTCTAACACTGTGAACTTTATAATTCAAATTCTATCTTTACGGACACGACAAATAATGATAAGATAATTATAATAATGCGATAAGTGTAAAGAGGTGCCATATGAGTACATCAAAGGGCAGAAAGAAATACCGTATACGCAAGGGCAGGGTTGCAATGGCTGCCGGAGTACTTGTTTTGATAATAGGACTTATTGTTTTTGTTTGTATCAGAGCCGGTATGAAACATCATAATAATAGCGGACCGCAGGAGACTGTTGATTATAACGAGGTGGTACCGAAAGGACAGTTTGTAAAAGTTGAACTTGAGGATTGCAATATGTACGTCGGAAGTGAACTGGACCTCAAATGCACTTCCGAGCCGGAGGAATATGCATCCAAAGTTATCTGGACATCATCGGATGAAGATGTTGTCACTGTTGACGGTAAGGGACATATCAAGGTCGTCGGAACCGGCGCGGCAGCGATAACGGCGACATATGATGTGCTGGCAGACTCGGTTGTTATCAGGGGCATTAATCGGGATAATGAAGGAATTTCGGACGATCTGCCCGTATATGATGTCAAGGATAATAAGGTGATAGTTGTGAGGGAAGCACAGACGGATGACGGCAATGCAGACGGAGAACCGGCAACATCCGGAAATGACAAGAATCCAGATGGAACAGAGCAGACATCCGGCAATAATGCCAAGCCTGATAATAACGGCGGCACTCCGGATAATAACAAGCCGTCACAGGATAAGACAGACAGAGACAGCATTAAGGAATCGGAAGCCGCAAAGACTTATGCCACGATAAGCGAGGCTGTAAAGAATTCCGGATTCCAGACATATCTTGATAATACTTACATATATCGTGAAGACGGAAATTACCTCGGAGAAGTGATTGTCCAGGAGAACATGACGCAGATATATGTTATGACCAGAACAACGGCAATGGATAATGCTTTTAAACAGGTTGTCCAATCGGTAATTCCGAATTCGTATGAAGATGTTTTTGCAAGATTCATAAGTGCATCTGAAGATGAAACATTCAGTGCCGACGGTGTAAAGGTAAGAATTGTGGCACCGGTTAACGGCGGTCATATGCAGCTTATAATATATTATTAATTAACGGAGGAACGTAATGATTAACAAGCGTAAGGTCAGACTTATGACCAGAACTGCCATGTATGAGAAACATGAGTGTTCCAATGACATTAACAAGGCCAAATATTATAAATCGGATTACGTCGGACTTCATATGTGGACCACAGCGATAGCGGTAACAGTGGCATATGTTATAATTCTTATGCTCGTTATGTCATGTAATTTTGAATTTATAATAAATAATCTTACCAAGATGAATTATACGGTTCTTACAGTTATGCTGATAATGATATATGCGGCAATGATGACGGTTTTTATGATAATAGCGTATTTTATATATTCGTACAGGTATGTGGAATCGGAGAACGGCATCCGTATTTACAGAAACAGGCTTCATAAAATATATCTTATGAATAAAGCGGAAAGAAAGCGCAAGGGAGGAATTGACTGATGCTCACGGGACTTCTTGAATTTAAAGAGAAACTTAAAGCCTTTTATGCAAAGGGCGGAATATATATCAGACATATATGTAATTTTGTGCTTGCTTTTCTGTCAATGTTCGCAATGTCGCGTAAAATAGGTGGCAGCGGAATAATATCCAATCCGCTTATATGCATCGCGTTGTCGATAATATGTGCATTTCTGCCGGTTAATGTTATTGTGGTTGTTGTGACGATTTACATGATAGTTAATCTGTTTACATTGTCATTGGAACTTGCACTTATAGCACTTGGAGTGATGATAGTTATTTATCTTCTGTATTTCAGGTTTGCGCCTAAGACCGGTTTCATTATGATATTGACGCCGATTTTGTTTTTCCTGAAGCTTCCGTATGTTGTACCTGTTGTCGCAGCTCTCACCGTCGGAATGACCGGAATTGTTCCGGCCGTTTCGGGAGTTTTCATATATTATATAATTACGTTTGCTGCGGATTATTCAACGGCGATATCTACGCTCGACGTTAATAATGCATTGCAGAATATTAATTTTATTTTCAACAATATACTGACCAACAAAGAACTTGTGACGATCGTGGTATCGTTTGCCGTGGTCATTACGATGATATATTTTATAAAGAGACTGTCGGTGAATTATTCAGCGATAATTGCGGTTATTGCGGGATGCGTTACCGATGCGCTCATACAGATAATTGCATTTGCGGTTCTTTCTGTTAATTTCAGCATAATTGGAATGATTGCCGGACATATAGCAGCCATAATCGTCGGACTGGTGATTAATTTCTTTATCATGAGTGTTGATTACACGGCAACGGAATATGTCCAGTTTGAGGATGACGATTATTACTATTATGTCAAAGCGGTTCCGAAAATGTCGGTTGCCAGAAAGAATGTCACAATCAAGAAATTTAATTCAAGTAAAGATAACCGAGGTGCGATACACACCGAAAGTTATGAAATAGACGAAGATGATGAATAGAACAGCCGGTTAATGTGAGGAAAGGCGATTGTTATGCAGTCAATAAAGAATTTTTTTGATGAATATCTTTCTAATTTTTATATACCGAAATCTCTGCATGTCTCTAATGTGTTTGAGATAATCATACTTGCGGTGCTTATCTATGAATTTATAGCATGGGTTAAGACTACAAGGGCATTTACCCTGCTTAAGGGTATTATTGTACTGCTTATTTTCTGGTTGTTGGCTTATATATTCAATTTTACGACGATACTGTGGCTCGGCGGTAAAATAATCAACTTTGCAATAATAGCACTGGTTGTCATATTCCAGCCGGAACTCAGAAAAGCGCTTGAACAGCTTGGACAGAAAAGATTTTTCTCCAAGATACTTCCGTTTGCTGAGAAAAAAGATAAGGGTGAACGATTCAGCGACAAGACCGTAAATGAGCTTGTCAAGACATGCTTTGAACTTTCCAAGACCAAGACAGGAGCGCTTATCGTTATCGAACAGGAGATTCTTCTGACTGATTATGAGAAGACGGGTATTCCTATTGATGCAGTTATTTCAAGCCAGCTCCTGATCAATATTTTTGAACATAATACACCGTTGCATGACGGCGCGGTTATCATCCGCGGCGATCGCATTGTGGCAGCAACGTGTTATCTGCCGCTTTCCGACAATATGTCCATAAGCAAGGAACTCGGAACGAGACACAGGGCGGCACTCGGTATTTCTGAAGTAACGGATACAATGACACTTGTTGTGTCGGAAGAGACCGGAGGCGTGTCAATTGCCATAGCGGGAGAACTTTTCAGAAATATCGATGCGGATTATCTTAAGAGTAAGCTTACATTCCTTCAGAAGAAGACGATTGATGTAACGAGGTATAAACTCTGGAGAAAAGGGGGAAGTAAGAAATGAAAAGCTTTAAAGAAATCAAGATAAAAGAACTTATTCTCCATAATTTCGGATTGAAGATACTTGCCATTGTAATTGCCATTGTGAGCTGGATCGTGATAGTTAATGTTGATAATCCGTCGCAGCGCAAGACGATATCGGGCATAACGGTTAATATGATCAACGGAGATACACTCACCAGTAAGGGATATATATATCAGATTGAATCGGGTGCGAGTATTTCCATAGTTGTTAAAGCACCGCAGACAATCGTTGATGAACTTAAACCGACTGATTTTTACGCATATGCGGATCTGAGTGAACGTACTCCGGACGCTGACAGGGCGCAGATTTATGTAAGATGCACCAAGGAAGGCATGGAGAACACGGTGGATATAGTCAGCCTGAGAACAGAATATGTACAGCTGGCAATAGATAATAAAGTAGATAAAGAGGTTCCGCTGGAACTGAATATAACAGGCAGTCCCGCAGACGGATATGTTATCGGAGATTACAGTATATCACCGACAACCATCAATGTTACCGGCGCTGAGAGTACGGTAAGCCGTATATCCACGGCAAGACTCAATTACAGCGTGTCAAGCATGACCGCAACAATTAATGATTCGGTTACGCCGGTATTTTATGATGAAAACGGAGTGGAAATAAGCTCGGATAAGCTGGAGTTAAGCCGCAGCAGCGCTTCGATCCAGATCGAAATATTGCCTACGAAAGTTGTTGATATTAATTATGCACTTTCCGGAGAGGTTGCTGAAGGATATCATATAGTTGACGAGAAAGTCAATATGAAAAACGTAAAACTTGCAGCATCAAAGGATGTTCTCGATAAGATAACTTCAATTGATATTCCTGCCGGCATTATAGATATAGATAATGCGGACGATGACAGACATTTCGATATAGCACTTAAGACATATCTGCCAAACGGATGTAAAATAGTATCATCCGAAAGTAATCTTACGGTGGATGTGACTATAGAGAAAATATCAGAGAGGACAATACAGATTCCGATGTCGCAGATTACGCTCAGCGGAACGGAGTCCGATTACAGATATCAGGTACTTGCCGATAATGGTGCGGGGTACCTTAATGTAACAGTAAACGGCAGTGAGGATGACATAGGAACACTCACGGCAGATGACCTTGGTGCGCATATTGATATGAGCGGCAAGGGAGAAGGCAGTTATACTGTCAGGGTTAATCTTAACCAGAGCGATGATTACAGCATATCAGGTTCATATTACGTGAAAGTGATCGTTACGGATATGACGCTTCCGGATAATCCGACGAAGCCGGAGGAGACTACCGAAGCGGAGACGGAATCTGATACGACTGAATAATATATAACAATAAAATGGAGAATAATTATGGCCAGAATATTTGGAACAGACGGAGTAAGGGGCGTTGCCAATAAAGAGCTCACAGTTGAGCTGGCAATGAATCTCGGTAAAGCGGGAGCATATGTGCTCACTAAGGAAAAAGCACATAAACCGACAATATTGGTCGGCGGAGATACAAGAATATCAGGAGAAATGCTTGCAAACGCACTTATGGCGGGAATTTGCTCTGTCGGCGCTGATGCAGTTTATGTGGGAGTTGTTCCTACACCGGCGATAGCCTATCTGACAAGGCATTACGGATATGATGCGGGCGTTGTGATCTCAGCATCACATAATCCGGCTGAATATAACGGAATCAAGTTTTTTAACGGTGACGGATATAAGCTTTCGGATCTTCTCGAGGATGAGATTGAGGAAGTAATGAGAATGAATTCGGCGGAACTTCCGATGCCTGTCGGAGGCGAAGTTGGACATATTACATACAGATATGATGCAAAAGATGATTATGTCAAATTTGCCGGATCATTGATCGACCTGGATCTGTCCGGTCTTAAGATTGTCGTTGATACGGCGGAGGGTGCATCATATTATACAGCACCGAAGACGCTTGAGAATCTTGGCGCAAAGCCGGTTGTGATACACAATCATCCGGACGGTGTCAACATAAACCTTGCATGCGGATCGACCCATATGGAAGAACTTAAGAAACGCGTGGTTGAAGAAGGCGCCGACCTGGGAATTGCTTTCGACGGTGATGCGGACAGAATGCTTGCAGTGGATGAGAAAGGCAATATGGTTGACGGCGATCAGATAATGGCAATCTGCGGATTATATATGCGTAATCAGGGCAGACTTAAGAAAGATACGGTTGTTGCAACGGTTATGAGTAACCTCGGATTTTTCAGAATGGGAGAAAAAGAGGGCATTAACATAGTGAGAACCAAAGTCGGGGACAGATATGTTCTTGAATATATGCTGGCCAACGGATGTAATCTCGGAGGCGAGCAGTCGGGACATGTGATTTTCCTTGACGAAAATACCACAGGTGACGGGCTTATAAGCGCTCTTCATCTTCTTGAGGTTATCGTTAAATCAGGTAAGAAACTTTCGGAACTTGCATCGGTAATGCGTGTGCTTCCGCAGGCTCTTGTAAATGCCAGGGTTTCAAATATCAAGAAAGAATATTATATGGACAATAAGGTAGTTGCGGATGCGGTCGCAGAACTTGAGGCCAGATTCGCAGGAGCCGGAAGAGTTCTTATAAGACCTTCGGGAACGGAGCCACTCGTGCGTGTAATGATAGAGGGCGACGATCAGGAACTCATTGAAAAAGAGGCAAAGAAACTTGCCGAAATTATTGAACAGAATATAGGAGAATAATCACTGGTGAGAGTCGATGCGGTAATTCCGGCATATAAACCGGGACACGATCTGCGGGAACTGATAGAAAAACTTCTGGAACAGACCGTGGAGTTGGGACGAATTATAATAATCAATACTGACAAAGAGTTTTTCGACGAGAAAGAATATCTTATTGCATCTGTGGTTGAGGTCGTTCATATAACCAAGCATGAATTTGATCATGCCGGAACAAGGGATATGGGTCTTAGAATGTCAGACGCCGATTATGTGCTTTTTATGACAATGGACGCAATACCCAAAGACAAATATCTTATTGAGAAACTGCTATCCGGATTCGGACGCGCAGATAATATTGCAGTCAGTTATGCAAGACAGCTTCCGAAAAAAGACTGCAACCGGATAGAGCAGATTACGCGGGAATTTAATTATCCGGCGCAAAGCAGGGTGCAGACATCGGATGATACAGAGACTCTTGGGATAAAAGCATATTTCTGCTCGGATGTATGTGCAATGTACGATACGTCAATTTATCGCAGACTCGGCGGATTTAAGGCCCCTGCGATATTCAATGAAGATATGGTTTATGCAGCCGGAGCATTGGATGCGGGATATGCCGTTTTCTATTGCGCAGATGCGCTTGTGTATCATTCCCATAATTATACGGGCAGGCAATATTACAGACGTAATTTTGATCTCGGCGTATCACAGGCGGACCATCCGGAGATATTTGAGCGTTTTAATGTCAAGGGAACAGGAATACAGCTTGTCAGAAAATCCCTGGTGCAGATCTGCCGTAAAGGAACTCCGGCAGATATTATCAGACTGATATATTATAGCGGGATGAAATATCTTGGATTCAGAAAAGGTAAAAACTATCATAAATTATCTCTTAAATCATGTCTGAAACACACTTCGGACAAGGAATACTGGAACAGATTGACTTAGAATTATTTCGTAACAAATTTGTAACAATAAAATTATTGCTCTTTAAAGTGGCTTGATGTATTATAATAACTGGCATCTGATAAACCAGGGGGTTTAGAACGTTGATTAGAAGAAATCAGAAGAAATTTAATACGCTTCATGTTATATTGGACGCGTTTATCATAGCAATTGCATATCTGTCCGCGTGGGCAATTAAGTTTGGTCTGGACCTTGGTAAGGAAAATATCGGCAAAATCGGTATGGATATATATTTTAAGGCATTGATATTCATCATACCGGGATATATTATCCTGTACGCATTGTGCAGCCTGTATACGCCTAAGCGCATGCATGGCCAGCGCTATGAGGTCCTTAATATAATAAAGGCCAATTCATTCGGGCTACTTATTTTTATATTGATGCTCTATCTGCTTAAACAGATAGATTTTTCGCGAGTAATGATTTTCATATTCTATGTTCTTAATATAGTATATGAGATTGCGATAAGAGCAGCACTCAGAATGTTCTTAAGACACCTAAGACGTGAAGGCTTTAATCAGAAGCATATTGTGCTTGTCGGATACAGCCGTGCGGCGGAGTCATATATTGACAGAATACGAAGTTTCCCGCAATGGGGATATCATATAGTGGGTATATTAGATGATAATGTACCGGCCGATACCTGTTACCGCGGAGCCAAAGTAATAGGACGTGTAGCCGATATTGAGAAGACGATACAGACCAACGATCTGGATGAAATGGTCATAACACTTGGGTTAAGCGAATATGCCAAGCTGGAAGATGTTGTTGCGGTATGCGAGAAATCAGGCGTTCATACCAAGCTGATACCGGACTATAATAACATAATTCCTACCAGACCTTATACGGAAGATGTACAGGGACTTCCTGTCATTAATATAAGAAGGGTTCCTTTAAGTACAATGCCTAACAAATTTGCCAAACGTGCAATGGATCTGGTGTTGGGAACAGTTGCGTTAATTATTTTTTCGCCGGTCATGCTGGTGACCGCGATTGCGGTTAAAATATCGTCCAGGGGACCGGTTATTTACAAACAGGTCAGGGTCGGATTGCACAATAAGGAATTTGAGATGTACAAGTTCCGCTCAATGTGCGTACAGACCGACGGACAGGATGCGAAGAAATGGACAACAAGTACGGATTCAAGGGTGACACCGGTCGGTAAATTTATCCGTAAGACGAGCCTTGATGAACTGCCGCAGCTTATCAATGTCCTTAAAGGAGATATGAGCCTCGTCGGACCGAGACCGGAAAGACCGTTCTTCGTAGAGAAATTTAAGGAAGAAATACCGCGTTATATGATTAAACACCAGGTACGTCCGGGAATGACCGGATGGGCCCAGGTAAACGGATACCGCGGCGATACTTCAATAAGAAAGCGCATTGACTGCGATTTGTATTATATAGAGAACTGGAGCCTGCATTTTGATATAATGATTCTGTTCAGGACGGTTTTCAAAGGATTTGTTAACAAAAATGCATATTAGGGGCAGAGAACGAAAGGATTACTACCATGGCAAAATACAGAGATTTCGATGATGATTATGAGTATGAAGATGACAAATATATATATGAGGATGAAAGGGCGCCAAGACACAGGAGCGTGAATGATTATGCCGATGAAGAAGAAGCAGATCGAAAACCCGTACGTCCGCATAAGAAGAAAAAACGCAAGCGTTGGGTAATGATACTTATATTTGCCATAGAAATTGTCCTGCTGCTGGTTCTTATTATAGTATGGTATGTGGTAGGCAAACTTGAGATGATCGAAAGACCTGCAATAGACAGGGATGCGATAGTCATAAACAGGGAACTCGATGATGATACTATTGAGGTCCTGGACGGATATACCAACATCCTTCTCCTTGGAAGTGATGCCAGAGATAATACGGTTGAAGGACTTAACAAACTCGGTGAGAACCACACCGATTCCATAATCATAGCCAGTATCAATAATAAAACCAAAGAAGTAAGACTTGTGTCAGTATACCGTGATACGGTTCTTAAGTTTGTGGATACGGCGAATACACAGGAAGTCAAATACAATAAGGCAACCGATGCGATGTTTTATTATGGTGTTGAGTCTGCCATAAGTATGATAAATACCAACCTTGACCTTGATATCAAAGACTATGTCATGGTAAACTGGAACGCATTGATTGATATTGTGGATGCCGTAGGCGGAATCGATATCGAAATAGATGATAATGAACTTTACTGGATTAACGAATATTTAAGAGACACCGGCAAGAATACGGGAAGAAGTTATACCAATGTAGAGAATACCGGAATGGTACACCTCGACGGAATCCAGGCCACGGCATATTGCCGTATAAGATATGGCGGCGGAAGTGACTTCAGAAGAACCGAAAGACAGCGTACGGTAATTAATCTTGTTGTTGAAAAAGCCAAGAACATGGATATAACCAAATTAAACAGTGCAATCAACAGTGTATTCGGTAATATATCGACAAGCCTTGACGTCGGTACGATACTTAACCTTGCCAAATCACTTGCAAGTTACACGATTACCGAGTCGTCAGGATTCCCGACGGAAGTGACATATGTTGAGACATTAAAAGGCAATACAAGCGATAAGGATTTTGTGCTTGCGAAGGATCTTGCGGCCAATGTAACCGTACTTCATAAGGTGCTTTTCGATGTCGACAATTATGATCCGACACCTACCGTCAAAGATATAAATAAAACAATATCCGAACTCTCAGGAGCATATTAATGTTAAAAAAAATATACGGCAAGTGGAGTAAAATTCATATTGCCCTCAGGGGCGCAATTCTTATAGCAGTGTCAGTTGTACTGGCACTGCTTATTGAATTATTTTTTAATGTCAGGGAATTCAATAATAATTATGTAAAGAATATCCCCATGGAAGAAATCACGGCCGTCAATATGCACCGCGATGCGGACGGAGCATATGTGTTTGACGGAAATGATTCCGGAAGCCTTGAATTTAATGCCGCCGGGTATACCGGATTACTGATTGTAGAATATGATAAGGACGAAACATATTTCTCACAAAATATTGGTATCGAATATATCAATGCCTACGGAGAAAAAGAAAGCGAAAACATTTCTGACAGAGCGCCGCTCTGGCTTAAACGATCATCGCATAATATCCGCAAAAATACATCGTATATTACACTGAGTTATGATTATGATGCATCGTTAAGAATAAAAAACATAACAATTGACAGCAGGCCATATTTCAATATCCATCGCTTTATGTTTTTTACATTGGGATTTGCGGCAATATCAATGTTGATACTTTTAAGGCATATAATTGCGAAGAAAGTTGAAATAGGTTTTGCAATCATCGCACTTGCCGCCGGACTGGCGATGGTTATTGCACTTCCGTTAGTCAGGGTCGGATTCGACGAGGAAACACACCTTAGGAACACCTACCTTTTGTCGGTAGCATCGCAGACGGAAAATGACGACGAAGTATGGGAAATGCTGAATGCGAGCGAGGCAAACCATCCGCTTAAATATACGGATACTGCACAGGAATACCACGAATTTTTGAAATATCTTAATGAAAACTGCAATTATTACGGCACGGAAAGTGTCGAACATTATACGGTTACGCCGAGGCATACAAGCAGCATATCGACATTTGCATATATTTTTATGGCACTCGCAATTAACATATCCAAGGCGTTTAAACTCGGATTCGGATGTATATATATAATTGCAAGGCTGACCAACCTTATTGTTTATGTGACAGTGATGTATTTTGCGATCAGAATACTCCGCAAGGGCAAAATCCTTATGGCGCTCATAGGCCTTTTGCCGACAGCACTTTTTACGGCATCAACGGTATCGTATGACCCGGTTGTTACATCTTTTATAATGCTTGGAATGTCATATATAATAAACAATCTCATATACGATGACTGCAACGGCAGGTGGTGGCAGTTTGCCCTGGCGGCATGCGCTATGGGTTACGGATGCCTGGCCAAGGCGGTTTATGCTCCGCTGTTACTTATGGTTCTTTTTATTCCCAAAAATCATTTCAGGGATGACAGGACGAGAAGAATCGTTAAAAGCGGTTTTATAGCGGCAATGGTGCTGCTGATACTTACATTCGTTCTCCCGCTTCTTATAGGCGGTGGCGGAGGAGATTCACGCGGTGGTGATACAAGCAATGCCGGACAGCTTCAGATGATACTCTCACATCCTGTTTCATATGCCGGACTTCTTCTTAAGTCCATATGGAGCAAGCTGTTGTATTACACAATGGGAAGTGAAATTGTGGATATGATGGCATATCTTGGCACGGGAAACGCGGTATTTGCGATAGATGCATTGCTGACATTTACAATGTTTACACATTCTGATGATGACAAATGTCTGTCGGCCGGAAGAAAGTCGGGTGTTGCATTTACATTGTTTGCGACAACGGCACTTATATGGACAGCGCTGTACCTTGCATATACACCGGTAGGTGTTGCATCAGGTATTGCCGGAGTTCAGGGAAGATATTTTATCCCGCTTCTGTTTCCGCTTTTTATGCTTGTACCGGCCGAAAAAATCACTGCACATTTTAACAGACAGTGGTATAATCTTTTTGTACTTATGATGGAGGGGGTAATTCTCTTCTGGGAAATATACAGACAGATACTTACAGTATGCTCATTTTAAATACGGAGGCTTTGAAATATGAAGAAAATAATCGTGACGGGCTGCAACGGACAGCTTGGAAGAGCAATCAACAGAGAATATGAGAAAAGCACGGAATACGAGCTTGTCAATACGGATGTCGGAGAGCTTGATATAACGGATGTGGAAGCTGTCCTTGAACTTACAGATAAGGTAAGACCTTATGCAATTATCAACTGTGCGGCATATACCGCGGTCGATAAATGCGAGACAGATGAAGATAATGCGTACAGGATCAATGCGATCGGCCCGCGTAATCTTGCGATAGCTGCAGCGAAATACGGCGCAAAGCTTGTTCATGTATCAACAGATTATGTGTTCGGCGGAGACGGCGTAAGACCTTATACCGAATTTGATGCGCCGGCACCTAAGAGCGCATACGGAAGAACCAAACTTGCCGGCGAAGAGTTCGTAAAGATGTTTGCGAAAGATTATTTCATCGTAAGAACCGCATGGCTTTACGGTGAGGGAAAGAATTTCGTCAAGACGATGCTTGCTCTCTCGGAGAAGAATTCCGAAGTTAATGTTGTAATGGATCAGGTTGGTTCACCGACAAGTGCGACCGAACTTGCCAGAGCCATAGTGTCACTTGTACCGACCAATAATTACGGCACATTTCACGGAACCTGTGAGGGTGTATGCTCATGGGCCGATTTTACGGAGGAAATATTCAGACTTACAGGCAGAAACTGTAAAGTTAACCACATAACAAGTGAGGAATACAAGAAAATGTTCCCGCAGTCTGCAGACAGACCGGCATATTCGGTGCTTGACAATTATATGTTAAGACTTACGGGCGGATATAAATTTGCCGACTGGAAAGATGCAATCGCAGCGTATGTGAGAGATTTTATCTAGTTGAATAAATTGTATATATATGGTAAAATATATCAGTATGTACTTATCTGAAAGGAGATAAAAGGGATGAGAACCTATCTTGTAACAGGAGGAGCCGGTTTCATCGGTTCTAATTACATTCATTATATGTTTCGTAAATATGATAATGAGATAAGGATAATTAATGTTGACTGCCTTACATATGCAGGAAATCTCGAGAATCTTAAGGATATTGAGAAAAGAGATAATTATACATTTGTAAAAGCCGACATTTGTGATAAAGAAGCTATAGAGAAGATTTTTGCTGAAAATGACATAGACAGGGTCGTACATTTTGCGGCGGAAAGCCATGTTGACAGAAGTATCCGTAATCCTGAGGTGTTCGTTCAGACGAATGTTCTCGGGACAGCGGTAATGCTTAATGCAGCGAAGAAAGCATGGGAGAATGAGGACGGAACATTTAAGCCGGACAAGAAATTCCTTCATGTGTCTACCGATGAGGTGTACGGTTCACTTCCGGATGATGATACCGCTTTTTTCTATGAGACATCGCCTATTGATCCGCACAGCCCGTATTCAGCGAGCAAGGCATCGTCAGATATGCTTGTAAAGGCTTATATAGACACGTATCATTTTCCGGCAAATATTACCAACTGCAGTAATAATTACGGACCTTACCAGTTCCCGGAGAAACTGATTCCGCTTATCATTAACAATGCGCTTAACGGTAAGAAGCTTCCGGTATACGGTGACGGACTTAATGTGCGTGACTGGCTTTATGTCGATGATCATGCCAAGGCCATTGACATGGTTCAGGAAAAAGGACGTCTCGGAGAAAGATACAATATCGGCGGACATAACGAGAAGCAGAATATAGAGATCATTAAGATAATTCTTGAGACACTTAACGAGATGCTTCCGGATGATGATCCGAGGAAGCCGGCTATCAACGAAAGTCTTATAACATATGTCGCAGACCGTAAGGGACATGACAGAAGATATGCGATAGCACCGGATAAGATCAAGAAAGAAGTAGGATGGTATCCGGAAACGATGTTCAAGGACGGCATCAGACTTACGATCAAATGGTATTTTGAGCATGAGGACTGGATGAAGAATGTCACAAGCGGCAATTACCAGAAGTACTACGAAGAAATGTATAGAATATAATCAGACCAAAGGCAGCGCAGGGATGATCCCGGTGCTGTCTGATTGTGTTTAATATGATATAATCAGGAGGCAGAATGAAAGGTATTATTTTAGCAGGAGGCTCAGGAACGAGACTCTATCCACTTACCAAAGCAATTTCCAAACAGATTATGCCGGTTTACGATAAGCCGATGATATACTACCCGCTTTCTACACTTATGCTTGCGGGAATAAGAGAAATACTCATAATATCGACCAGAAGGGACATAGGAGTATTTGAGGAACTTTTAGGAGACGGAAGCCAGTTAGGAATGAGTTTCTCATATGCCATACAGGAGACACCGAGAGGACTTGCGGATGCTTTCATAGTCGGAGAGCAGTTTATCGGCAATGATAATGTGGCGCTTGTGCTCGGAGATAATATTTTTTACGGACAGAGTTTTTCGAAGGTTCTTGCGCGCGCTGCAGCAAGAGAAAGCGGTGCCACAATATTCGGATATTATGTTAAGGATCCGAGAGAATACGGAGTTGTAGAGTTCGATGAGAACGGAAAAGCAGTTTCCATAGAGGAGAAACCGCAGGTACCTAAGTCAAATTATGCGGTACCGGGATTGTATTTCTATGATAATGATGTCGTTGAGATTGCTAAGAATGTCAAACCGTCCAAGCGTGGTGAAATAGAGATCACAAGTGTCAATAATGAATATTTAAGACGCGGTGATTTATATGTTGAGACATTGGGCCGCGGATTTGCATGGCTGGATACGGGTAATCATGACGCACTTCTCGATGCGGCGGATTTTGTGGCTGCATTCCAGAAAAGACAGGGATTATATATCTCATGCATAGAAGAGATTGCATACAAGAGAGGCTTCATTACCAGAGAACAGCTTGTAAATCTTGCACAGCCATTGCTTAAGACTGAATACGGCAGATATCTTATAGATATCGCTAACGGATTATAGGAGGCATATTATGGGTCAGATTAAAGTGACAACATGTGATATAGAAGGACTTAAAGTTATCGAGCCGAAGGTTTTCGGGGATTCAAGAGGATATTTTTTCGAGTCATATAATTATAATGATTACGCGGCAGCGGGAATCACACAGGAATTTGTACAGGATAACCAGTCCGCATCCAAGAAAGGTGTTTTAAGAGGCCTTCATTTTCAGAAAAACTTCCCGCAGGATAAGCTTGTCCGTGTTATTAACGGTGAGGTCTTTGATGTTGCGGTGGATTTAAGGGAAGGTTCAAAGACATACGGCAAATGGTTCGGTGTAGTTCTTTCGGCAGAGAATAAGAAACAGTTCTTTATTCCGAAAAACTTTGCACACGGATTTGTGGTTCTTTCGGATTATGCTGAATTCGCATACAAATGTACTGATTTTTATCATCCGGACGATGAAGGCGGAATTATCTGGAACGATCCGGATATAGGCATTGACTGGCCTATAGAAGATGAGTCAAAGCTCATATTCTCAGACAAAGACCAGAAATGGCCGCAGTTTAAAGATTACAAAAAAGGTTGCTAATTTTGATGAAGTCGATTATTGTCAATTTTAATAAATACAAGCCGCTGTTAAATGAGCTTGTGACAAGAGATGTTAAGACTAAATACCGCCGTTCGGTGCTTGGCGTGTTATGGACATTGCTTAACCCGCTGCTTATGATGGTCGTGCTGTCAGTGGTATTTTCACATCTGTTTAAGTTCGATATAGATAATTATCCGCTATATCTTCTTGCGGGCCAGGTTGTTTTTAATTTCTTTTCGGCCGCAACCACAATGGATATGACGGCAATTATTGATAATGCACCTCTCATTAAGAAGGTGTATGTACCCAAATACATGTTTGTCCTCTCAAGGACTATTTCGAGTGCCATTAACCTGATGGCATCGTTTGCCGCGCTTATAATTGTTATGTTGTGCATGAGAGCGGAATTACATTATATGTCATTGCTCGGCATACTTCCGATAATTGCACTGGTGGCATTTTCACTCGGAATCGGTCTTATACTTGCGGCATTTGCAGTTAAATTCAGGGACATAATCCACTTATATTCGGTACTTACCACGGTACTTATGTACCTGACACCGGTAATATACCCGATGTCAAGCCTTCCGCGTGCGATCAGAATGATAGTGCGCATTAATCCGCTTACGAGTATTCTTGAGATGTTCCGTGGATTTATGATTTACGGCACTATGCCTGACTTGTTTACAACATTGATGACAATAATCCCGAGTGCGCTTGTGCTTGTACTTGGTTTCAGAGTTTTTTATAAAAAACAGGATGAATTTATCCTGTATGTGTAGGAAGGAGACGTTATGACAGATGATACAATAATCTCGGTAAAAGATGTCTCCATGCGCTTTAATCTCGCCAGGGAGAAAGTTGACAGCCTCAAAGAATATATTATAAGAGCCTTAAGAGGCAAATTACAATACGATGAATTCTGGGCGTTGAATGATGTGAGTTTTGATGTGAAAAAAGGCGATTCCGTCGGACTTATCGGGCTTAACGGAAGCGGTAAGAGTACGATGCTCAAATGTATTGCCGGAGTGCTTAAGCCTACCAAAGGAAGTGTCTCGATCAGAGGAAGTGTTGCCCCGCTCATAGAGCTGGGAGCCGGTTTTGACATAGATCTTACAGGAAGGGAAAATGTATTCCTTAACGGTGCGCTTCTCGGACGTTCGCGTAAGATGATGCAGGATGTATTTGATGATATTGTTGAATTTTCGGAGCTGCATGAATTTATGGATGTTCCGGTGAAAAATTACTCCTCCGGTATGCTTTCAAGACTTGCTTTTTCAATAGCGACATCGGGAGAGGCCGATATACTTATAGTTGATGAAGTACTTTCGGTCGGCGATTTCAGGTTCCAGGAGAAATGCCAGGAACGTATACACAGAATGATGGATAACGGAACGACGGTTCTTTTCGTATCACACAGTATAGATCAGGTCAGAGAGATATGTAACAAGGTAGTCTGGCTTGAAGGCGGCAAAGTCAGAATGAAAGGCGATGCCGGGGAAATATGTGACGTATACATGCAGACCAGATAGAAAGGGCAGTTATGAACAGGAAGAAAATAATTTTGTTAATATTTGCCGTGGTGGCTGTGATGGTCGGCGGATATTTTTACGCTTATGTCAAAAGAGACTGTGCGTTATATAATACAGATTATACGAGAAACCGGATGATACCGGTAACGGAAATAAGCGACGGTAATGAATTCAGATATTCATTTATATGTGATGCCGCTAACATTACCGGAATGAAGGTACTTATGGCTCCGGCCGACGCCGGCAAAGTATCAGGTAAGATAAGTTATGAGCTTACGGATGAAGACGGGAACAATGTTTCAGGTCAGGAAACATTGAAAATTTCCAGGCTCAAAAGCGGTAAATTCACCTTCCTTAATATGGATAAGGTTGAATATACTAAGGGGAAAAAATATACTTTGGTTATAAAGTGCGGCAATGATAAAGGAGAGGGTGTTACAATATCCGGACAGCCGGACGATCTGACACCTGCAATCTGCTATACTTATGTTAAATGGGATTTGCAGACAATGGTTATTTTCGTGCTTTTTGCTGCATATTTAATAGCATTTATGACAATACTTCTTAGAATATTCAGAAAGTAGGAATTGAGATGAGCGACAAGGTCAGAATGATATATTTTGCCGAATACAGGGCAAGACTCGATAATCCGGATCAGCTTGTTATACATGCCGGAACGAATGAGACATATATGGAACACGCTAAGATAAAAGCATATATTGACGGCGAGAATGTACCGGTTAAAGCTGTTCTGCGTGACAACACAAGGTCAAGATTCTGCTATAAATGGGATAACCTTATGTTTTCGTGTGAATATCAGTTTGTTCTTGATGTTCCGAAAGAATTCAGAAAAGCGAAGGTTGTTGTCACATTTGCATGGCAGGATGAAGTATATATACAGAAATACACAGTGTCTGGCAAAAGTTTCAGAAAAGCCGGTTATACGATTTCAAGTGCGGTGGATGCTGTAATTGAAAAAGATTCACAGGTCAATGTTATAGGCTGGTGTGCATATAAGGATCCGGTAAAGGTCAGTGTATTAAAGGACGGAAAGCCTGCCGATTGTGTTATAGAAAGAGTTTCGCGCTCGGATATATCGGATTATTATCAGGATGACGAATTGATCGAAAATCCGGGATTTAAGATAACTTTTCCTTTGGGTTCGGATTACGGAATAGATATTGTACTTACATCGGGGAAAGAAAAAGTTGTACACCATGTTGATTTGTCGAAGAAGACAGACAGCACAGATAAGAGTTTTCGCAAACTCGCATCAATTGCTATGTCATATATGAAACAGCGTGGCGTGTGGGAAACAGCCAAGAAGGTATTGCGTAAACTTTCCCGCGAGAAAACATCCATGGATTACGATAAATGGATCAAACAGCAGGATCCTAAGAAATCTGTCCTTATGATGCAGCGCGGTCACAAATTTTCTCTAAATCCGAAATTTTCAATAGTAGTGCCTGTATACAGACCGGATGAAAATTATTTTGCCGAAATGCTGAAGTCTGTTATGAACCAGACATATTCCAACTGGGAATTATGCCTTGCCGACGGAAGCGGAAGCGGGCATGAAATGCAGGAAACAGTCCGTAAGGTATGTAAAGGAGACAGCCGTGTTAAGTATACCGTTCTTAAGGACAATCTTGGAATTTCGGGAAACACCAACGCAGCGCTTGATATGTCTACAGGCGATTATATAGTGCTCGGGGATCATGATGATATAATAAGACCGAATGCGCTCTTTGAGTGCGCATCTGCAATAAACGAAGATAAGACTATTGATGTAATATATTCCGATGAGGACAAATACGACTGTGGTACGCGTAAGAGATTTATGCCGCATTTTAAACCTGATTTTTCACCGGATATGCTTAATAATAACAATTATATCTGCCATCTTTTTGTATTCTCGAGAGGATTATACGAGAAAGTCGGTGGATTTAACAGTGAATATGATGGTTCACAGGACTATGATATGATATTGCGCTGTACGGAGAATGCGGTTAATATCAAGCATATTCCGAAGGTGTTGTACACATGGAGATGCCATATGAATTCAACTGCGATGAATCCGGAAAGCAAGAAATATGCATATGATGCCGGAATCAGGGCTGCTCAGGCGCATTTTGACAGACTGGGAATCAAAGCGCATGTATCCGAAGGCGACAGACCCGGATATAACAGGGTCAGATATGAAGTTACCGGTAATCCTAAGGTTTCAATTCTTATACCTAACAAGGATCATATTGATGATCTCAGACAGTGTCTTGAATCGATCATAGGTGTACAGGATTATACTAATTATGAGATTATCATAATTGAGAATAACAGTACGGAACAGTCTACTTTTGATTATTATAAACAGATTGAATCCGAATATGACTGTGCCAAAGTAATTTACTATGACGGAGATTTTAATTATTCAAGAATAAATAATTTCGGAGCTTCAAAAGCATCGGGTGAGTATCTGCTGCTTCTTAACAACGATACGGAGATGATCAATAAAGACTGTCTGCGTGAACTTGTAAGCTTTGGAACAAGACCGGAAGTCGGTATAGTGGGTGCCAGACTTCTTTATGAGGATGGCACTGTACAGCATGCCGGAGTAATAATCGGTCTTGGAGGTGTTGCCGGTCATGCGTTCACGGGAATTAAAGGTGATGACCCGGGTTATTTTGCAAGAGCTGTCATTCCGCAGAATTACAGCGCCGTTACGGCTGCCTGCCTGCTCGTACGCAAATCTGTATATGACGAGGTCGGCGGACTTGATGAGATTTTTAAAGTAGCATTTAACGATGTTGATTTCTGCCTCAGAGTGAGACAGAAAGGATATCTTATAGTATATAATCCTGAGGCAGAATTACACCACTACGAATCAAAGAGCCGTGGTGTTGAGGATACGCCTGAGAAAGCGGCGAGATTCAGGGGTGAAACCAATAATATGATGGAACGCTGGGCTGATATTATGGAGACCGGTGATCCGTATTATAATCCGAATCTTTCGCTTAAGCGTTCCGATTTTTCAATCAGGGTATGATATAACAGAACAAGAGGTGTTTTGGATTGAGTGGAATAATTGACAGAATAAAAGCATATACGGACCGTTACGGCATAGCAAAATTGTGCGGTAAGGTTGTGGAAAAAGGTACCGATTATGTGCGCAATATCGGAAAAAACGAAGAACAGGAACGTACTCATGAAGAATATACACTTGCGCGTAATCCGCTCATAAGCATTATTGTGCCTGTATATAATACTGAGCATGAAGCATTTAAAGCGACACTGGAGAGTGTGCTCGCACAGACTTACGGAAATTGGGAATTATGCATAGCCGACGGCGGAGAGAATAAAGTTGATGCCGTGATAGATGAGGTTATGGGCGATGACAGCAGAGTCAGATATGTAAGCCTTGAAGAAAATCTTGGGATATCGGGTAATTCCAATCAGGCGCTTGATGTGGCGACAGGTGAATATGTTGCTTTTCTTGACCATGACGATTTACTTGAGCCTGATGCTTTATATGAGACGGTAAACCGTATAGTAAATTACGGTGCGGATATGGTATATACGGATGAGGATAAAGTGAGTCCGGACCTTAAACATTATTTTAAACCGTACCGGAAGCCGGATTACAATAAAACACTTCTTTTATCCAATAATTATATCTGCCACTTCTGTGTGATCGACAGAGAGATAGTAACGGAAGCAGGCGGATTCAGAAGTAAATATGATGGCGCGCAGGATTATGATCTGTTCTTAAGATGTGTCGATAAGTGTAAAGTGATAGAACACGTTGATAAAATTCTCTATCACTGGAAATCCGGGGAAAATTCGACTTCCGGAAATCCTTTCAATAAACAATATGCTTTTGATGCAGGACGCAGGGCACTCAATGATTATACAGGTAATTGCACTGTCGTATGCGAGCTTGATGATCCCGGATATTACAGGGTAAACCTTATTGATGTTCCGGATGTGCAATGCGTAACATCATACCCGTCCTATGATGGAAAAGATGACGATATAAGAGCCGTGCAGGCAGATTATGTAATACTTTTGCGCACGGATATGAAACTATCGGAGGATTTTGCAAGACTTGCGGTAAGCCGCGCAGTTCTTACGGATGCCGATATTATCGTTCCGAAGATTGTGGCCGGAGGCAGATATCTTTATAACGGAATTGCCCGTACGGGACACGGATATACGAGATCGCTTAAGGGCAGCCCGTCATGGTTTAAGGGCGATTTTAACATGGCGGCAGTTGATATGGAAGCTGCTGTTGTGCCGAGATATGGAATTATGGTTAAGAAAAGTGCGCTTGATAAGGTACTTGATTCCAAAGACAGGAATTTATATGCACACAAAGGAAGTACAAAGGGCCTGAAAATGGTATATGCACCGGAGATTACCGTTAAGATGTAGGAGGTATTTATGAGTAAAGTATCAATTGTAATACCTAATTATAATGGAGAAAAATGCCTGAGGGAATGTCTCGCATCATTAAAAAAGCAGGATTATAAGGATTTTGATGTTATTATTGTGGATAATTGTTCCGAGGATGCCAGTCTTCAGGTGATAGAAGAAAGCGAAGGTGAACTGCCGCTTGAGGTAATTCCGCTTGATAATAATTACGGATTTGCCAAAGCCGTAAATGACGGGATCAAGGCATCCGAATCCGAGTATGTGATACTTTTTAACAATGACGCGGTTGCCGGACATCACATGGTCGGGGCGCTTGTAAACAGGCTTGAGAGAGAATCCGATGTGTTCTCGGCACAGGCTATGATGCTCCAATACAATAACAGAAAACTTATTGACAGCGCGGGTGATTATTTCTGCGCGCTTGGCTGGGGTTTTGCCAGAGGCCGTGATGAAGCCGCTTTGCGGTATACCAAAGAATGCGATATATTCAGCACATGTGCCGGAGCCGCAATTTACAGGCGGAGCGTGTTTGATGAAATAGGATATTTCGATGAGAATTTTTTTGCATATCTGGAAGATGTTGATATAGGATACAGAGCTAAGATATACGGATGGCGTAATGTATATGAGCCGGCGGCAAAAGCACTTCACATCGGAAGCGCAGTCAGCGGTTCAAGGCATAATGCATTTAAAGTAAGCCTTTCGGCACGCAATTCCATGCTCCTTATGTATAAGAATTTCGCACCGTGGCAGAAAATATTGAATTTTGTACCGGTATGTGCAGGAATACTCATAAAGACGGTGTATTTTGCACGAAAGGGACTTGCCGGCGCATATCTTAAAGGAATTTTCAGTTCATTCTTTAAAATGAAGGATGTCCGCAGAACATTAAATTTAACTAAGAACACGCTTGCGATTGAAAAAGAACTTTTGCGCAACACACTCAGAAGATTAGGAATATAGAATGGACAAAATCAAATCTTGTATCAAAAAATATAAAATAATTCCGTGCCTTATCATGGTGGCCGTAATGGCAGTTACGGCATATCTGGTAAAATGGTACAGATACGGCGATATAGCGGGAAAATACGGACAGGACGTTGTATATTTTTACAAGTACTACAATGTAATCGCGCTGCTTCTTATAGTGTCGGCCGTTGTGGTTTTTTACCTTGTATTTGTCAGAAAATCACCTATCCATAAAATATATCTTGCCGCATGTATATGTCTCGGAATGGCGTTTACACTCATAATCACGCCGAATGCGGGTGCGGATGAGACCAATCATCTGTATCATGTAATGGGTACAGTCAATAAAATAACAGGTGTCAAAGATACGGGAAGTGAAGGTACATATTATGCAAGACGGACTTTTGCCGATCTGGAACTTGATAAGAATATAAGTGTGGCTAATTACATCAAAACCGCCAAAAACTTCTTTAAAACTGCGGGAGCGGACGGAAGCGAACTGGTTGAAGTTACCAGTGATGTGTATAATTACAGTCCGGCAGCTGTGATACTTTATCTGCCGGCAATCATAGGAATACTGATCGGCAGGATTACGGGCCTTGGCGGAGTCATGACATATACGCTTGCCAGACTTCTGATGCTTGCGGTGTATTCAGTGATAACATATACGGCTCTTAAGAAAATACCGGTCGGCAAAAATCTGCTTGCACTTATCATGTTACTGCCTATGATGACGTCGAGAGTGGTATGTATATCGGAAGACTGTGTTTTGTATGCGGTTATTTTCTTATATATAGCATATGTTATGAATGCCGTTTATTCAGACAGGACGATCAGGCCGGCGGAGACCGTGATAATGGTATGTGCCGGAGTGTTTATGTCGGCATTTAAGGGTGGAATTTATATACCACTTCTGTTATTATTGTTTATGATCCCGAAACGTAATTTCGGAGAGAAAGTCAAGTACCCGGTAGTGGTAGCAAGTGCGATATTACTGACGCTTGTAATGTTTGCTGCGGTCAATTCCAATATTTTTACGGATGTGGCATCATCTACCGCAGGCGGTGAGAATGAGCTTATGTGGACCGAGAGCGAAGGTTTTACGTTAAGACGGATGTTCACTCACCCGAAAGAAGCACTTTGCATGCTTTTCAATACGTTTTTCCTTATGGGAGGGACGCATTATGCGGAGATGTTTGCAAGCGGTTTCGGATGGCTGCAGATATACACATCGGGTTTCCTGACAGCCGGATTTACCGTGCTTATGCTGCTCACACTTCTTAACTGCGGGGGCAGTGAGATCTGTTTTAATAAGAAACAGAGGATCATTTCATTGTCCGCGGCGGCAGTGAGCATATTTATAATAGTTATATCGATGTGGATATTCTGGACGCCGGCCGGCTCGACACATATAGTCGGACTTCAGGGAAGATATTTTATACCTCTTCTGTTTTGTGCGTTGTATCCGCTTAAGAACAGCAGATGTATTATCAAAAAGGATATCGGCGGCGGAATTATTTTTGCCACGGTTATGTTTCACGCATTGACTTTTTGGGAAATATATATAAGAATGGCAGTCTAAGGAGGGTTTTATTATGGCTGAAAATGAATTTAAATATGAACTTACCATACTCATGCCTTGTCTTAACGAGGCGGAAACGCTGGAGACATGTATTAAGAAAGCGCAGACGTTCCTGTACGAAAATAATGTTGACGGTGAGATACTTATTGCCGACAACGGAAGTACAGACGGTTCAATAGATATAGCAAAGCGCAACGGCGCCAGGGTTGTCAACGTTGAGACCAAAGGTTACGGCGCAGCACTTATCGCAGGGTGCAATGCAGCACTCGGTAAGTATGTAATAATGGGAGACTCTGACGACAGTTATGATTTCCTGCACCTTATGCCTTTTGTTGAGAAATTAAGGGAGGGATACGACCTTGTAATGGGAAACCGATTCAAAGGCGGAATTGAGAAAGGCGCCATGCCGTTTTCACACAGATATATCGGAAATCCGGTGCTCTCATTTATAGGAAGATTTTTCTATTCAAGCAAGATAGGCGACTTTCATTGCGGACTCCGCGGATATAATACCGCGAGAATGAGAAGTATAGACCTTAAGACAACGGGAATGGAATATGCAAGTGAAATGGTTGTAAAGTCCACACTTTACGGCTTTAAGATTGCGGAGGTTCCTACGACACTTAAGAAAGACGGAAGAAGCCATGCACCGCATCTTCATACATGGAGGGACGGCTGGAGACATCTCAAGTTCCTTCTCATGCACAGTCCTAAGTGGTTGTTCCTCTATCCGGGAATATTCCTTCTTGTGCTCGGACTCGGACTTATGATTGCAATACTTGTGGGACACGTATCAATCGGAGGTGCCGGTCTCGGAGTACATACCATGCTTTATTCATCGGCAATGATACTGTTGGGTGTCAACATGGTTATGTTTTCCAGATTTACGGAAGGATATGCGCGTTCAACGGGATTTATTCCGGTCAAACCGGTAGGAAAGCTGGGCAAATTCTTTACCGTTGAAAAAGGAATCCTTCTTGGCGTGATCCTTTTTATAATCGGACTTGTATGTTCGATTATGGCAGTGAATGTATGGGCAAAGAATTCATACGGAATTCTTGAGGCTGATAAGATGATGAGACTGACGATACCGGCGTTTACGGCAATCGTTGTCGGAATCCAGATGATTCTCTCAAGTTTCTTCCTCGGAATTCTTCAGATAAAACACAAATAACGAGGTGTTCACAGTGGGCGAAGAACTTGTAAGCGTGTGCATTCCGGCATATAACAGCGGCCGGTTTATAGTAAGGACGATAGAGTCGATACTTAACCAGACATATAAGAACATAGAAATAGTGGTTGTAGATGACTGTTCATCGGATGATACGGTTGATAAAGTGAAGAATATCAAAGATGACAGAATAAAGCTCATTGTCAATGAGTCCAATCTCGGAATGAGCCGTAACTGGGATAAATGTATCCGCAGCTGTACCGGCAGGTATGTAAAGCTTATACCGGCGGATGACTGTATATATCCTGACTGCATAAGCAGGAGTGTGGTAATTCTTGAGAAACATCCGGAAGTGTCACTTGTTGTTGTCGGAACAGATCTTGTGGATAACGATGATAAGATAACCGGTTCATATATGCACTGGCCGGGAAACGGAATAGTAAAGGGCGCCAGAATAGCCAAGACATCTGTGATGCTGAACAATTTCTGGGGTAATCCGGTATGTGCCCTGTTTCGTAAAGAAGACTATATTGCGACGGGCGGTTTTGATGATGACATACCGTATATACTTGATTTTGACTTGTGGCTCGGGCTGTCAAGACTTGGCGATACAGCGGTTATCAAGGATAAATTAAGTTCATTCCGTGTGCGTAAGGATTCCAACACGGGTGTGCTCATAGGCAGCAAAGGCAGAGATTACACTGCGGAACATGTAAGGCTTCTTGATAAGCACATTGCGGCGCATACGTTTAAGATGAACGGTTTTGAAAGGTGGATCTCAATCACATGGAGACGTCTTCGGAACTATCTGATCGCTTTATTTATTAAGATTAAGGCTTAATTGATAAAAAAAATAATGACTTTTTGTAAATACAGTGGTAATATATACGAGGTAAAGTCGGGGAAATATTATTTTTTAGGAAGAAAGGAAAAATATATGTCATACCAGGATACTTATAAAGAATGGTGCGTTAATCCGTATTTTTCGGAAGAAACAAGAGCAGAATTAAAGTCAATTGAAGGCAATGATAAGGAAATCGAAGACAGATTCTATAAGGAACTTGAATTCGGTACCGGCGGACTCAGAGGAGTTATCGGTAACGGAACCAACAGAATGAATGTGTATACAGTCAGAAAGGCTACACAGGGACTCGCTAATTTTATTATTAAAGAAGGCGGTCAGTCAAAGGGTGTTGCCATTGCATATGACTGCAGAAGAATGTCACCTGAATTTGCTGATGAGGCTGCACTCTGCCTGAATGCGAACGGCATCAAGGCATATGTTTTCCCATCACTCAGACCTACACCAGAATTATCATTTGCGGTAAGAGATCTCGGATGTATAGCAGGAATCGTTGTAACAGCCAGCCATAATCCTCCTGAATATAACGGATATAAGGTATATTGGGAAGATGGTGCGCAGGTTACATCACCTAAGGATGTTATGATCATTGATGAAGTCAAAGCTATCAAAGATTATAATGTCGTAAAGACAATGGACAAGGACGAGGCAGTTAAAGCAGGATTATATAATGTAATCGGTTCTGACCTCGATGACAGATATATCGCAGCACTTAAGAAACAGATTATCAATGCGGATGTTATTAAGGAAATGGGAGATGATCTTGTTGCTGTATATACACCGCTTCACGGAACAGGTAATATTCCGGCAAGAAGAGTTCTTAAGGAAGTTGGATTTAATAAAATATACGTAGTTCCGGAGCAGGAGAAGCCGGACGGTAATTTTCCTACCGTAGGATATCCTAATCCTGAAGATCCTAAGGCATTCACACTTGCGCTTGCACTTGCCAAGGAGAAGAATGCGGACGTTGTTCTTGCAACAGACCCGGACGCCGACAGACTCGGCGTATATGCCAAGGATTCCAAGACAGGTGAATATATGTCATTCACAGGTAATATGTCCGGAATGCTTATTGCAGAATATATTCTTTCCCAGAAGAAGGAAAAAGGACTTATTCCGGCTAACGGTGCATTGGTCAAGACAATCGTTTCAACCAATCTTGCAGATGTTATTGCCAAGGAATATAATCTTAAGCTTATCGAAGTACTTACCGGTTTCAAATATATCGGTGAGCAGATTAAGTGGTTTGAGCAGAATCATACTTATGAGTATATGTTCGGTTTCGAGGAGAGCTACGGCTGCCTCGTAGGAACACATGCAAGAGATAAGGATGCCATTGTTGCTGTTCTTATGCTTTGTGAGGCTGCCGCATATTATAAGAAGCAGGGACTTACACTCTGGGATCAGATGCTTAAGATCTACGAGAAATACGGATATTTCAGAGAGACACTTGTATCTCTTGAGAGAAAGGGTGTTGAAGGTGTTGCCGAGATTCAGGCAATGCTCGAAAAGCTCCGTAATAACCCACCTGCCGAAATCGGTGGATATAAGGTTCTTGAGTTCAGGGATTACGAAAAAGACACTGTTAAACGTGCGGACGGAAGTACAGGAACAACGGGTCTTCCTAAATCCAATGTTCTCTATTTTGACCTTGAAGACAATGCATGGTGCTGTGCAAGACCGTCAGGAACCGAACCTAAGGTTAAGTTCTATATGGGCGTTAAGGGAATCAGCTTTGAGGATGCGGATAAGAAGCTTGCATGTCTCAAGGACAGCATGATGAGCCTCGTTGAATAATTCAATATAATTCGTGATTATTATCCCGTTCATACGCCGGATGACAGTATGGACGGGATTTTTATATCCGATATATGAAAATATCACTTATTTTCCTTATTTGCTACACAAAAAGTACACAAATTCCCTCTATACTCATAGACATAGAAAGCGATAAAGATTACACCAAAGGAGATGTATTGATATGTATAATGATGAAACTAATTACACAGCATATAACAGTGAGCCGCAGCCACAGCCGCAGCCGCAGCTTACCAAGAAGGGTTTAAGGGCTATGAGAAAGGCCCAGAGAATTGAACGTAAGGCTTCACAGCCTAAGAAAAAGAACTGGTTTGTAAGAGGTATAGCGATGGTTGTCTGTGCAGTGCTTCTGGGCGGCGTTGCCGGAGTTGCCTGCTATGGTGTAAGTTATGCCGGATACAGCCTATTTCCTATTAAGAATGACAGCCAGACCGAAAGTTCCGCAAAGACAACAACTACAGCGGCACAGCTTGGTAATGTAAATGCCAATAAAGACATCACGGCTACAGTATATGACGTATCGGACATAGTTGATTCGGTCATATCATCAGTAGTAGCAATTAACGGTGAATATACACAGGAAGTTAACTACGGCTGGTTCGGAAGCCAGACTCAGAAGGCAACTGTAAGCGGTTCCGGTATCATAATCGGTTCAACTGATGATGAACTTCTTATGGTAACCAACGCACATGTAATCGACGGGGTTGAGAATCTTGCGGTAACATTCTATGACGGAAGCAAGGTTTCTGTAGAAGTTAAGAATAAGAAGAGCAGTTATGACCTTGCGGTAATTTCAGCAAAACTTTCCGACATTCCTAAGGATGCCATTTATACAATAGCAACACTCGGTGATTCATCACAGATTAAAGTCGGTGAAGCAGCTATAGCAGTAGGTAACTCAATGGGTTACGGTATTTCGGTTACAACAGGATGCATCAGTGCACTTGATAAGACGGTAACAGTTGACAGCACAGAATATAACAACCTCATCCAGACAGATGCAGCCATTAACCCGGGCAACAGTGGTGGTGCACTTTTCAATGCACAGGGCGAAGTAATCGGTATCAACTCGGTCAAGATGAGTACAACAGGTGTTGAAGGAATGGGATATGCTATTTCAATTTCATCTGTCAAGGATATTATCAATGAACTTTCAACAACAGATTCAAGAAAACAGCTTGATGATGATGAGAGAGGTTATTTGGGAATTACAGGTGTAAGCATTACAAGCCAGATTTCACAGACATACGGATATCCTGTAGGTGTTGCCATCAGAAGCATTACCAAAGACGGAGCAGCGGATAAGGCAGGACTTATCAAGAATGATATCATATGTTCGTTTGACGGAGAGACGGTTGAGACTATCGATTCACTTGTTGAGCTTATGAAATACTATGCAGCGGGAGAGACAGTCAAGGTTGAATATTATCATATGAACTCTTCGGGAGAATATGAGAAGACATCAACTTCAGTGACACTTACCTCTAATCCTGAGAAATAATCCATAGTGAATATAACACCGGATGCCATACCATATTGGTGTCCGGCGTTTTTTTTGTTATGGCGGCGTTGAATTATAAGCGGGAATATGTTAGAATTAACACGATTATGTATGGAGGAATAACTAATGGACGAGATTATCAATAATAACGATGATGAGCAGAAGGACAATACTCAGAACGAAGATAAAGATTTCGAAGAATTTGAGAAAATATGTTATCTTTGCCACAGACCGGAGAGCAAGGCCGGTAAGATGATTGAACTTCCGCAGAATATATATATTTGTGCAGATTGCATGCAGAAGACATTCGACAGTATGAATGGACCGGGCGGATACGATGATCTGATGAAGATGAGCGGTATGCCCGGAATACATTTTATGAATCTTTCGGATTTCGGTGATATGCCGGAGCGCCAGAAGATCAAGAAGAGAAAGAAAGGCGACAAGCAGATTCCGCCTATTGACCTTAAGTCGGTTCCTGCGCCTCATGAGATCAAGGCGATGCTTGATGAATATGTGATCGGGCAGGAATATGCCAAGAAGGTTATTTCTGTTGCCGTTTACAATCATTACAAGAGGGTTGCCACGAATACGATGGACTCCATTGAGATCCAGAAGTCCAATATGCTTATGATTGGACCTACAGGTTCAGGTAAGACATATCTTGTACAGACACTTGCAAGACTCCTTGACGTGCCTCTTGCAATCACGGATGCCACATCTCTTACTGAGGCGGGATATATCGGCGATGATATTGAGAGCGTTGTATCTAAGCTTCTCGCGGCAGCAGATAATGATGTCGACAAGGCAGAACGCGGTATTATTTTTATCGATGAGATAGATAAGATAGCCAAGAAAAAAGAAACACGTAACCGTGATGTCAGCGGCGAATCGGTGCAGCAGGGCCTTTTAAGAATACTTGAGGGAAGCGATGTTGAAGTGCCGGTCGGAGCCAATTCCAAGAACGCCATGGTACCGCTTACAACCGTAAATACAAGAAATATCCTCTTTATATGCGGTGGTGCATTCCCGGATCTCGATGCCATTATTAAGGCGAGACTCAATAAGCAGTCATCAATTGGTTTTAAGGCTGATCTGAAGGATAAATACGATGAAGATCCGGACATTCTTGAGAAAGTTACATTGGAGGATCTTCGTGAATTCGGGATGATACCTGAGTTCTTAGGCCGTCTTCCGGTTGTATTTACCCTTAAGAAGCTTACCGAGGAAATGCTTGTGAAGATCCTTAAAGAGCCGAAGAATGCTATCCTGAAGCAGTATCATAAATTACTTGAGCTGGACGAGGTGGATCTCCAGTTTGAGGAAGGCGCTTATGAGGCCATCGCTAAGAAAGCGCTTGAGAAAGATACGGGTGCCAGAGCATTACGTTCCATTATTGAAGATTTTATGCTTGATATCATGTATGAGACACCGAAAGATAAGAATATCGGACGTGTGATCATCACTAAGGATTACATCGAGAAGAAGGGCGGCCCGGTCATTGAGCCGAGAGGTGTCGCTGTTCTTGAGGAACATTAGGCATTATTTTACGGCATGCTCCATATACTAAAATAAAAATGGATTTTTGCAGCGACGTATTTACATCCGATGAATATACTGAATTCATTCTGAGAGACGGATATTATACCAGAAAATCGTTGGAACCGTTTGCAGATTATTGCATTGCGGGAATTAACGATAAATGGGCGATAGTATCTTTTAATATCAATATGACACAAGAGAGTACCTTTGAAAGTCTGGGGTACTCTTTTTTGCCCAAATTATACGGACTGTCTGATGTGACGGCAGTGAATGCGGCGGGTGTTACGGCTGTCAGGCAGCAGCCCGCGCTTGAACTGTATGGCAGCGGAACATATATTGCTATAATTGATACGGGGATAAACTGGAGGCATGAGGCTTTCATAAACAGTGACGGGACCAGCAAAATCGAAGTATTGTGGGACCAGAAGACCAACAAAATATATTTTAACGATGACATTAATGATGCGCTTGCCGGAGGCGGTGACATTCCGGGTGATGATATAGGACACGGAACATATATGGCGGGTGCGGCAGCGGGAAATATCAACAGGCAGGCGGGTTTCTCAGGGGTTGCGCCATACAGCCGGCTGATTGTTGTCAGATTACAGCAAGCCAAGCCTTTCCTGCGCAATGTGTATTTTGTGCGTGATAATGTGCCGGCTTATTCAGAGGCTGATATAATGCGTGCGGCTGCGTTTGTGTCGGATTACGCAGAGCGCAAAGGAATAACGGTATCTTATGCTATAGGAATGGGCAGCAATCTCGGTTCCCACGCGGGTATATCGCCGCTTGCCGACTATCTTGGAGATGAGGCCGAGAAACCGGGGCATTGCGTTACATTGTCGGCCGGTAATGAAGGAAATGAGCGGCTGCATTTTGCGGGCCGCATAACAGGTGACGAGGTGCAGAGTGTTGAGATAAGGGTGGGGCGCGGAGAGAAAGGTTTCGTATGCGAATTGTGGTCGAGGGCTCCGGAGATATACACAGTGGAAATAATCTCTCCGGGCGGACAGATCATAAACAGGCTGCCGAGCAGGACCGGAACGAGCACTGTACTCAGTTTTCTTTTTGAAAATACGGTGGTTGAAATCTATTACCAGCTGTTTGAAAAAAGTTCCGGAATGAATGTGGTCGCTATGCGTTTTGACAGTCCGTCCGAAGGCATATGGACGATAAATGTATATGGGCGTAATCTTACCACGGGACAGTATGACATATGGATTGACAACCGTGAATTTATAAACAATGACACATATTTCGTGATATCGGATCCGTATATAACGGTAACCAACCCTGCCAACGTGCTGGAATGTATTGCGGTGGCGGCCTATGACCATAAAGACAATTCGCTCTATTTACGAAACGGTCGAGGATATAATTCCGACGGTATAATCAAACCGGATTTTGCCGCTCCGGGCGTAGACATTCTTGTCCCGGACAATTCCGGTGCTACAGGCTTTGTGCGGCGCAGCGGCAGCAGCATCGCTACGGCATTTACCGCCGGCGCAGCAGCACTTTTGCAGGAGTATGGCAGCAGAGGCGGCAACATGCGTATCATGACAACGCCGGTAATTAAGAACATATTGATATCCGGATGCGGCAGAAAACAGGGCATTATATACCCCAACAGGGAATGGGGTTACGGAACCTTAAATCTATATAATTCCATTGATAATCTGAGGCGTGGATAATAAAATAATGCCACATTGCTTCCGACTTTTGTAAAATAAATTCAATCAGGGTATTGACTTTATTATTTTAAAGTGATATAACGTAGTCATTAAATGAAGAGGCAAAGGTGCCTGATAAAGGTCACCTTTGTCTTTTTTTATTTAGGAAAAGGAGGAAGAAAAATGGGAGATTTTTCAATCATCGACACATTCTGGGTATTTCTGGCAGCAATCCTTGTATTCTTCATGAATCTTGGTTTTGCGGCAGTTGAAGCCGGATTTGCCAGATCCAAAAATACGGTAAATATTCTTTCAAAGAACTTTATCGTATTTGCTGTATCATCAATAGGTTATCTGCTTCTCGGCTGGGGCCTTATGTTCGGAGGCGATAATCCGTTCATCGGAACAAAGTCATTATTTATTCTTGGCTCGTCCGACAATTCATTTTATGACAACACACTGACATCAAGTGTTCCGTTCTGGGGCAAGGTATTTTTCCAGATGGTATTCTGCGGAACCGCAGCAACCATTGTTTCCGGAGCGGTTGCCGAGCGAATTAAATATGTTTCATTCATTATTTTCTCGTTCGTGCTCACAATTATAATATATCCTATCATCGGCCACTGGATCTGGGGCGGCGGCTGGCTTGCAAAACTCGGTTTCCAGGATTTCGCAGGTGACACCGTAGTCCATTCGGTCGGCGGCTGGGCAGCTCTCTCCGGAGCACTCATCCTTGGACCTCGTATCGGCAAATACGGCAAGGACGGCAAACCTCGTGCAATTCCGGGTCACAATATGTCACTCGCCGTTATCGGTCTTTTTGTTCTGTGGCTTGGATGGTTCGGTTTCAATCCGGGCTCAACAATGAGTTTCCAGAACCCGTCCGATGTAATGCACATACTTTTTACAACCAATGCTTCAGCTGTAGCGGCTGTTCTTACATCTACGATAGCTTCATGGATAGTTATCGGCAAGCCCGACCTTGGCATGACAGTCAACGGCTGTCTCGCAGGTCTCGTCGGAATCACAGCAAGCTGCGCTTATGTAAGCATACCGGTTTCACTCCTTATCGGAGCCGTTGCCGGCGTAATTGTAGTTCTTCTTGTCGGTTTCTTCGACCGCCTCGGAATTGATGACCCTGTCGGCGCAACTTCAGTCCATCTCGGCTGTGGCGTATTCGGTACAATCTGTGTTGGTCTTTTTGCCAAAGAGGGTGCGACAAGCCTTTCTACCGTAAACGGTCTTTTCTATGGCGGCGGAGCAAAACTCCTCGGCACGGAGCTTCTCGGAATCGTGGCAGTCGGCGCATTTGTATTTGCGGCAGCTTCCCTCACATGGTTCATCCTCAAGAAAACCATCGGCATCCGTGTTACGGCCAAGGAAGAAATCGCAGGTCTTGACATCGGTGAGCACGGCAACATCGCATATCCTGATTTTGCCCTTGTAACCGAGATGTCCGACTATGATGATGAGGCTCCGACCGAGGCGTCCGACGCACCTGCCAAAGTTCCTGTTAATGAGGCCGTCGTGGTCGAACATCACGAAGCAATCGACAGCGGCATAAGCAAGGCAACGATCATCATGAACCAGTCGAAATTCTCGCAGCTGCAGGATGCACTTGAATCAATCGGAATAACCGGTATGACGGTAACCAATGTCTTCGGTTACGGCGTCCAGAAAGGCCACAAGGCATTCTTCCGTGGCGCACCTATCGAGACCCGCCTCCTGCCGAAAATCAAGATTGATGTCGTAATCTCCAAGATTCCGGTCAACACTCTTGTAACCACGGTTCAGAAGGTTCTCTACACCGGCAACATTGGCGACGGCAAGATATTCATCTACGATGTACGCGATGTCGTCAAGGTCCGCACCGGCGAGCACGGATTCGACGCGCTGCAGGATGAGGAGAAATAACTATACCAAGTTAAACCAGAATGATATAAATGTTAAATATTTAAGAGCTGAAAGCAAAAATGTTTTCAGCTCTTATTTTATTACCTAAATTTACCAATTATTACATAAAAATGACCAAAAATTACATTTTAGCCAAAAATAAATTTAATTCTGCTATATTCATATCATCAAAAGATAGGATAAGGTATGGGTTATGTTACATATAGCAATATGCGATAAAGATGTGCAAGAGATGTCCGTCCTTGAAAATACAATAAACAGAATTCTTAATGGGCGGGTCATTATATCTAAACATACCAATCCTTTTTCTTTAATCACATATGTTGTTGATGAGGCAAAGGGAGAGGTAGACGCGGTATATATTAACGTTGATATGGGAAAACATAATGGGATCAGAATCGCCAATAGTGTTCTGGAGGAGTTTGCGAATATTAAGATAATATTTACATCATCAGATTTGAAAGACGCAATTGATATATTCACAATAGATCCAATGTATTTTCTGATAAAACCCTATTCAGAGGATTACGTCAGAGATTCTATATATAAATTAATGAATATTATCCAAGAAGAACAGACAGATTTGATTTCATTTAAAAGTGCGGAGAATAAAGGTAAGAAAATATCTATAAAGGCAAGAGATATATATTATATAGAGAGCGAATTACGGGTTATACATATTTATACTGTTGATGCTAAATATACAACATATATGACATTGGATGAGATTCAGGCAAAGTTAAAAAGCAATTTCTTAAGGTGTCATAGAAGTTTCATTGTAAACAAAGATAAGATCAAAAAGTTAATCAAACAGGGAATGGTATTGTTTAATGATAAGTTTGTACCAATAAGCAGAAGCAAGAGTAAAGAAGTTATTCAAATTGTTAATGATTATTTGCAATTGAACTAGTCGGAGGTTTGAAATGAGATTAAAACAGTGCCCGAACAAGCATTTTTATGATGAAGATATATATAATGAATGTCCTTTCTGTAACGGCGAGTTTCCTAAAGAACTGGATCTTCAGGAATGTGTAGGAATTATTGAATGTATATTTGGCGATAATAAAGGAAAAAAATACATTTTACATAAAGGGATTAATCGTATTGGAAATAGTTACCAGATGGATGTTAGGATTGAGAATGATTTGTTGGTAACACACGATAATCATTGCTCACTCATATTTGATGATAATAAGAAACGTTTCTCAATAGTGCCTTCTGCCGGAACGGTTACGTATCTTAATAATGAGTTGCTTAAACGAAAAAAAATAATCAGAGAAAATGACACTTTTAGAATAGGAAGAAGCGACTATAAAGTTGTTGTGTTTACGGAGGAATAATTTATGATAGTAGTGTTGAGTAATAATAAATATATGTATAAAACAGTCCTCCCGGAGAAAATTGCAGGAAGGTATTGGTTAAAGGATGAAGTAAACGGTAAGATTCGTAATCTTGTTTGTGTTGAAGCATCTGATAATAGATGGATAGCTAAGAGCAACAGGCATGCCGGATTTTATAATTATGATAATGAAAGTGTTAAAGATGTTGAACTTGTTAATGGAATGGCTTATATGCTTAGAACAGATGACGACGAGAAAACACTTCTTTTTGCAGACACGTATACATCGTCCGGTAAAGAATTTGTGAGGGTTTATGTGCCGGTTAATATGGATATAACGATTGGCCGTGAAGATAATAATATTATAAAATACAACAATAAATTTGTGTCAGGATTTCATGCGGTTCTTAGGAGAAACAATGATGTGTGGACAATCCAGGACAATGGAAGCACTAATGGTACATATGTGAATAATGAAAGGGTAGGTCTGTCTACCTTGGTGGCCGGAGATATCATTTATATTATGGGCCTTAGGATTATTATAGGTAGTGATTTCATAAGCATTAATAATCCCAATAAGCAAGTTGAATATGATAATTCAATTTTAAAAATTATGCATATATCCGAGTGTGAATCAGTTATAACATCAGAAGATGATGAAGAGGGAAAAGAAATATTCTTTTATCGTTCACCCAGGTTAACCAGCAGGGCGGAGCCTTTAAAACTTAAAGTATCTCCACCAATTGCACCTCAGGATACGGAGAAAACACCGATGGCAATGATGATAGGTCCGTCACTAACCATGGGAATGGGATCGGCGAGTACGGCAGTTTTTTCAGTAATAAATGCTATCGGAAGAAATGTATCATTGGTATCGGTTGCTCCAACTTTGATCATGTCGTTAGCGATGATGAGTGGAATGATACTTTGGCCTACAATAACAAGAAAATACGAAAAAAAACAGAAAATAAAGTTAGAAAGTAAACGTCAGAATAAATATAAGGAATATCTTACTGAGACTCGTGATTTGATAACAAAAGCAATTAAAGAACAGTCAGACATACTTAAGAACAATAATATATCACTGTCCGAATGTGAAGATACAATAATGCTTGCTAAGAGAAGCCTTTGGGAACGTTCAATAGGACAGGAGGATTTTCTTACTTTAAGAATTGGAACGGGAAATACTGAACTGAATGCTGATATAGATTTCCCGGGAAGAGGATTTACTATAGAAGAAGACAATTTATGGGATGATTTACAGGCATTGTCAAAGGCACCAAGAGTTTTAAAAGATGTACCTATTACATATTCACTTATTGAAAACTGGGTCAGCGGGATTGTTGGGGAAAATTCAGAGGAAGTCTATGATTTTATACGAAGCCTGGTAATCAGAATAGCATCAGACTACAGTTATGATGAAGTAAAAGTTATGGTAATAACGGATGAGGAAGAGGCTTTTAACTGGAGTTACATTAAGTGGATTCCACATATATGGGACAATGCCGGAAATATCCGTTTTTTTGCTTCTAATGAAAATGATGCTAATGAATTATTCTCTGTAATTGATAAAATTATAGAAAATTACAATGAGAATGATGATAAAAAGGAAATTAACCAATATTATATTATCTTTAACGCAAGTAAGGAACTCACCAAGAAGAGTGAGACAATGAGAAAACTGTATGAAAACGGTGCAGAATATGGATTCTCAATAATAAATATAACAGATGAGTTGAGAAATCTTCCTAAAGAATGCAGTGAGATAATTGAGATTGCAGGAGATAATTCCAAAGTATACGACAAAAGAGACATAAGCGGACAGTGTCAGATGTTTAAGGCAGACAGCAAACTTATACATAGTGCCGATAATCTTGCAAGACGTCTTAGCGGAATAAAATTGGATTTGTCATCATCAAGTGAAGAGCTTCCTTCAATGCTTACTTTTTTGGAAATGTATAAAATAAGCAAGATAGAGCATTTGAATATAAGAACAAGATGGAAAGAAAATAATCCGACTTTGACACTTAAAGCGCCGGTTGGTGTTGATTCACTCGGAAACATGTTTTATCTGGATCTGCATGAAAAGTTCCAGGGTCCGCATGGCCTTGTTGCGGGAATGACAGGATCCGGAAAAAGTGAATTTATTATAACATACATATTATCAATGGCTGTTAACTATCATCCCGATGAAGTGGCATTTATATTGATCGATTATAAGGGAGGCGGACTTGCCGGAGCTTTTGAAAATAAGGATAAAGGAATAAAACTGCCGCATCTTGCCGGAACAATTACAAATCTTGATGGCGCAGCCATTAATCGTTCGCTTGTCTCCATTCAGAGTGAGCTTAGGAAAAGACAGGCAATATTTAATGAAGCCAGACAGATATCCAACGAAGGTACAATGGATATATACAAATATCAGAAATTGTACAGAGAAGGAATTGTAAGTGAACCGGTACCGCATTTATTCATAATATCAGATGAGTTTGCAGAACTTAAGACACAACAGCCGGAGTTCATGGAACAGCTTATAAGTACAGCCAGAATCGGACGAAGTCTTGGAGTGCATCTTATTCTTGCCACGCAGAAACCTAACGGAGTTGTTAATGATCAGATTTGGAGCAACAGTCGTTTCAGAGTATGTCTTAAAGTTCAGGAGAAATCCGATAGTATGGATATGATTAAGAGACCTGATGCAGCCGAGTTATCTGCAACCGGAAGGTTCTATCTTCAGGTAGGATACAATGAATTTTTTGATATGGGACAGTCGGCGTGGTGTGGAGCTCCATATGTTCCTTCTGATAATATTGTCAAAAAGGATGAAGAAGATATTCAGATTATCGATAATGTCGGAAGAATTGTTAAAGAGGTTAAAACGGCAGCAACGGAAGATGTCAAAAATAAGAAACATATTAAACAGATAGTCGGAATAGTTAATTATTTGTCTGAGATTGCAGACGAAGACCATATTTCAGTAAGAAAATTATGGCTGGATGAAATACCGGCATATATAACGGTGAGCGGATTGACGGAAAAATATTCTTATGTACATGAAGACAGGACTATTGAAGTCATTATTGGTGAATATGACGATCCTTTTAATCAGGAGCAGGATATTTTATCGCTGAATATATCGGAAGCCGGAAATACCATTGTATATGGCAGTGCCGGAAGCGGTAAGGAACTTTTCTTAAATACATTTATATGTGGGCTGTTGGAAAACTATTCGCCGGAGCAGGTAAATATATTCATAGTTGATTTCGGTTCTGAGGCATTGCAGATGTATTCTAAAGCTCCACAGGTAGGTAATGTAATATTGTCAACGGATGAAGAACAGCTTACGAGATTAATGCGTATTCTGAAAGAGCAGATAAATGAGAGGAAAAAACTGCTTGCGGAGTATGGCGGAAATCCGGAACTGTATGAGAAATCAACTGGTGACACAATCAGTTCGATCATTACGATAATAGATAATTATGCAGCAGTTAATGAATTGTATGAAGATATAATAGAAGATATTGCATATATTACGAGAGAGGGTTCCAAATATAGAATTTATTTCGTGGTGACAGCCACCTCTGTAAATGAAGTTAAATACAAAGTCCTGCAGAATTTTGGACAACAGTATGTTCTTCAGATGAATGATAAGTCAGATTACACTTCTGTGCTCGGCAGTGTAAAAGGTGTATATCCATCCAAAATACATGGTCGAGGTTTATTCATGACTGACAGAGCATATGAATTCCAGACAGCGCATGTATGCAGGGATGAGGAGATGCAGGCGTATATATCAGGTTTGATAGACGAATTGAACAGGGATTACAGTGGTGCAGAGATAATAAAAGTCCCTGTTGTTCCTGAAAATCTCATACCGGATGATATAACAGCAATGGGAACAATCGATAAAATTCAGATTGGAGTCGATTTGGAATTCGTAAAGCCGGTTTATTTCAACTATAGGACATCTGCCGTAAATATAATTTCGGGAAATTCAATGGACGAGATTGCTGCGGTAGGAATGGCACAGTGCGAGTTGATAAGCAGATTAGACAACTGTGATGTATATATTCTGGACAAAGATACCGATGAAGAGATAATCGTCCAAATCTTCCGTATGATGGTTGAGAGAAATAACAGTTACAAGGACGACAGTACACTTACATTCGGCCAGAAATTCTATTTCATTATGCAGTGGCAGAGTGTATTGAATAAACTGAGCGAAGATGGACAGGACAAACTTAAGGTCTTGATACAACACTGTGAACATGAATATAGTGTTAATTTTATCTTATGCGATACCATAGATGCAATTAAAATATATAGCTCTGAGAGTTGGTTTGCAAACAAGGCTGATAAGAATAATTACATATGGGTAGGTAGTGGGATAAGTGACCAGGTGACATTGAGACATAGTCTGTCATATCGGGATACACAAAATCTTCGAAGAGATTGTTCATTAGTTATCAACAAAGATAATTATACAGTTATTAAGCCTGTTACCCGGAGTGTTAAAGAGGATGGTGAAGAGTAATGCAGAGAATATTGGTTGATGTGAATGTTCCCGGTGCCGGCACCCATTACGAAGTACGTATACCGGAGAAAATTTATATATATAAATTGACAAACTTGCTCATTAAAGCATTTGATTCATTGGTGGATGAGGATTTTAATCCTTCGGGTGCAGTGTTGTGCTATGGTGCAACAGGAGAAGTGGTTGATATTAATTTAACAGTTAAACAGGCCGGAATTGTTAACGGCACTGAACTGCTATTAATATAATAAAATATATTTTTTGGAAGGAGAATACATTATGGCAACAAAAATTATGGTTGACACGACTCAGATTGAGAGTGCCAAAAGCAAAATTCAGAATTTTCAGCAGGATTACCAAAGTGCCTATGGCAGATTGTACGAGATTGACGGAGAAATCAATGAGACATGGCAGGGCGTGGACAGTAACAAATTTTCAGAGCAACTGCAGGGATTTAAGAATGATTTTCAGGATTTGGACAGCAAATTTAGTGATTACATAAAATTTCTTGAAGATGCGAAGACACAATATGATGCAGCTCAGGAAAAAATCACAAAAGATGCGGAAAAACTTGCGGTTGACAGATAGAAAGGAGATAGAAAACTATGGCAGCTAATATTAACGTTGATTGGAGTGTACTGGAAACTAAGGGTACAGACATTGAAAAACAAGCTACAAATCTCAGAACTTCAGTGGATAGCATCCAGAAAGAGGTTCGTAATTTGAAAGAAACATGGCAGAGCGATGCATCAGACAATATGCTTGCGAAAATGAATGCAATGACAACAACATTTAACCGATTTGAAGAGGTTGTAAGGGAATACGCTAAGTTCCTTAAAGAAACAGCCCATACGTATTCAGAGACTGAAGGAAACATTACAAAGGCTTCTAACAGTCTTGAGTTTAAGTAAATTATATTACATATGTTCCATCCCAGCCGGGGTGGAACATATGAGATAGGAAAGGATTAGATATGTCTAAAACTATAATAAAAACCGATTCTGAGTCAATTAACAGAGTAAAAGATTATGTACGCAGAGAGGCAGATAATTATAAGACCATTTATGAAAAAATATATACCATTGTAGGTGAAATTTTTACATATGAACAATGGCTTGGTGAAGATGCAAGAAAATATAATGAAAGACTCATGGGATTTAAAAACGATTTTCAGGATTTATATAAAACTTTTTTAACATATGCCAATTATCTTGGTAAGGCAGCAGAGGCTTATGATGTTGCACAAAGCGCGTCAAAGAATGCAGCAGGGAAACTTGCGTCAAAGAGATAGAAAATAAACAGGAGGTACATTATGAGAAAGATAAGAAGAATTGTATCTGTGATAATGACATCAATAATGATGTTATCATCATTATCAGGATGCGGGAAGAAAAATACGGCTACAGATAGTGATACAGATAAATATATAACAAGAGGTGCATGGGTAGAAGCAATAGGAACTATATGGGGAATGGATGAGTACAATGAAAAAGTGCCTTATTTTACAGATGTACCTTCGGATTCTGAAATTTTTCCATATGTCCAGTCCTGTTATGAATGGAATGTTATATCTACTGATACTAAAGAATTTAAAAAGGATGATGTCGCAACACTTGGATTTGCAGTAAGCTCGGCAACTATGATATTAAGTGCGGCTGACGTTGACATTACCAATGAAGAGTTATTGCAAAAGGCAGTTGAATATAAAATATTGGATGAGGCTGATAATACACAGGAAGGTCTTAGACAGGGAATTACTTCAGAACAGGCGGATAATATTATATCGCTTACTAAAGCAGCATATTTTGCGGAAAATAAAAATCAGATTTGTGATATAGATATTGTTGATGGTATAAAAGATTACAGTAAAGATACAGGAAAAATCGTGCAAGTATCAGATGGCACATATACTGTTGATGAAAGCATTGCTTCAGAACTTAAGGCAGCAGATGTGTTTATAGCACCTTCGGAAACTGATATCAGTGGTCAGGAGGCTTTAAAGGTAGTATCTTCAAAAGATAATGGAGACGGAACGTATACAGTTACAACAGAAGTACCTGAGGCGGAGGAGGTTTTTGAAGCTGTAGATATAGAGGGAACATATTATCCGGATTATACACTTATACAGCCGGAAGAAGGCGTTAAGGTTGTACCTTTGGATGAAAATGATTTTGCATCGGAAACAGCTTATGATATCATCGGACAGCCTTCATTTGCAAATTGTATAACACAGTATGATGAAAGCGGTAATCCCATAACAACAGGAGTAAGTAAAAATCCTTTAAAAGGCGGTTTTAAATTTGAAGTAGAGTTAGGCTCGGAAGGTGTAAAAGCAAGTACCTCTGCATCTGTGGAAAATGAGAACGGAGACAGTTTCGGAATTAAAATTGGAGAAGACGGATATCCTATATTTACTAATAAAGAAGCGATAACGGGCGATCCGAGAATAGAAGCTGAATTTGATATGGCTGATGTGAGTGGTAAGGTAGCGGAATCATTTGAAGATATGAACATATCGGGAAATGATTTAATAAATAATAATGCTATCGATATGCTTAAAAATTTCTCGGATGGACTTATAACAGATAAGTCAATAACAGATAAATTGAATAATACAAAAAGTAATACAATAACTCCGGCTAAAAAATATAAAAAAGGATATAAGATAAAAGGCAGTATAGCTGTAAAGGATATGCAGGTAACACCTGATATTAAGATTGATAATATTTTAAAAGTAAAGCATGCTTCTGTCTCAGTTACAGGAAAAATAGTCAATACACTTTCAGTATCCGGAACAATAAGTTCAGACATAAAAATAGCAACAATTCCGATTGTAACAGTGGGAATCGCGTCAGTTGATCTTGATATGTACTTATATCTGGATCTTAATGGAGAAGTATCGGTAAAGACAACAATAACAGTAGATACCAAAGTTGAATACAACGGAAAAAATGTAAAGAAAAGCACAGATTGTCAGGTAACACCTGAGGCAGAGGTAAAGGCTTCAGTGGAAGCAGGTGCAGCAGTAGCAGCAGCGGTAAAAGCTTTTGGTATAGATATAATTTCCATTAGATTAAAAGCTGGATTACTCCTTGATGCTTCTGTAAAAGAAACATTTGATAATAAGGCATACATGGATGGGGATGATCTTGTCTATGAGCAGAAGGCCGACGTTGATATAGGAGTGAATCTTTATGCACCGGTAATAAAGATAGAGTTTAATAAGACCAAGAAATGTTTACTGGGTAAATTTATATCGGGAGAATATATTATTTCTGATAAGGATAGTATTGATAAAGGTAAGGAAAACGGCAGTGGTTTTGGTAACCTATGTTTAAAACAGGAACTTTTTAGTGAAGATTTTACACTTTATACAATCAAATTCAGAGTTCATAAACCGGATGAAACCGAGGAAGAAACGGGTTTAGGAGACTATTTGTCACTTGATCATCTGGCGCAGGAAGTTAAAACTGGAGCAACGGTGGAACTCAAGATCGAAAATATTCCGTCAGGATATAAAGAATCAGATATAATTTGGAGTTCTGATGACACATCTATAGCAACCGTAAAGAATGGTAAGGTAAAAGGTGTAGCAGAAGGAACAACCAATGTAACGGTTTCAACTTCTGACGGCAAATATGGTGCTTCATGTGTTATTAGTGTAAGCGAGTAAATAAGAAGGTGATTTTATGAGTTTTGATCAGGCATCAGCAAGAGAAATCGCATCAGTAATCCGCAGGGAAGCAGCCGATTTCAGAGACTCGCAAGGTATGATAAACCAGATAAAAGGCAATCTTATCGATGGGATTAAGTTCCCATCGATACCTGGCGTTAATACAATGCTGGATGGAGTTAATCGGGAAATATCCGGCATATATGAGGAACTGAACAATATAGCTGAGCTTATTGAGAATACGGCATCTGAAATAAAAGCGCAGGAAACAGCTGAACAAAAACGCAGGGAAGCGGCTGAAAAGGTCAGAAAAGAACAAGAAGAGCGTGAACGTGCAGAGCAGGAAGAACGCGAACGGGAAGAACTTGAACGTATGAAAAACTCGAATAAGTCGGGTAAATCCAAATCAGGAAAAAATTCAAGCAGAAAAAGTCGTAAATAGCTAAGAAAGGCAATTGTATGGCAGGGAAGATTAAGATACATAGTAAAGACAACAGAATAATAATCATATGTCAGAAAAATATCAAAATCAACACCAGAGAAATAGAAGTGCTCAAGAAAAATTCAATACAGGAACTGATTGTTCCGACAGTTTCGATGGTTGGTAATAAAATAAAGCTTTTTTATGATCTGACAGGATATGTACCGTTTGTTGATGCTATAGAAAATTCGGTTAAGAAAAAAGAATTTGTCAAAACAGTTATGGCATTACCGGTATTACTGGACAAGCTTGAAACTCAATATATGCAGAAAAATAACCTTATATTGGATATGAAATATGTATTTTTCAATCTTAAGACAGGGATGATGAAATACATATATCTTCCGTTAATTCATCTGGATAAGCAGGATGAAACAATAGACTTCTTGAAGATATTGCCATATTATACCGTGTTCTCACCATCGGAAGATGTGGATTATGTAGCGGAATATATTAGATTCTTCAGAGATAATATTACATTTTCAATGTATGATTTTAAAGAAATGGTGCAGAAAATTTCTGCGCGAGGTGTCCAAAGTAATATTTTAAAACAATCCAATGATGATACAGTCAGAAAGAAATATGGTAATCTGTTAGATTTAACAACCGGTGAGAAAATTCTTATTTCGAAGTCAAAGTATGTTATAGGAAAAAACGAAGATTGTGATTTGGTTATAAACAGTTCACACGTCAGCAGACAGCACGCTTATATTATGTATTCGGAAGGAACTTATTATGTGGTTGATATGGGCTCAACAAATAAGACATTTATTGATGACGTTCCGATTGTAAAGGGAATCCCTACAGAACTTCATAATGGTATGCAGGTTAAATTTGCAGACAGACCATATAGATTCTTTCTTGCTGTGAAAGGAGCTGTTGACTAATGAATTTTGATTATGATTATGTAACTGAAGCATCAGGAGAAGCGGCGAAAACCGGTGTAGAGCCGATAGCTGTATATATTGTAATAGGTATAGTTGCGTTTGTTATTATAGCGGCCTTAGTGTTTTTTGCAATCATTGTGATAAGAAAGAAAATGGCGGATAAGAGTAGCATACAGTTGAGAGGCATTGTTTTTTGTGCTAGGTGTGATAATAAATATGATGTTGCATTGGGAAAATGTCCTTATTGCAATAAGAAAAATCTAAGAAAGGGGAATTTGCATGGCTGGTATTGAAATTGATTTAAGTTCGCTTGATGAGGCATTAAAAAAAGCGGATAAAGTAAAAAGAGACTATTTTGAACAACATAACTTGACAATATCACAAAAGATAACAGGATTAGATTCCCGTATATTAAGTAAATATAATATACACTCCAGAATATTAAATGTATTGACAAGAATGTCCAGGTTGGCATCTTCAATGGAAGGGCTTAAGACATACATAGATTCAGTTGAAAATAATGTTAACGAAGCTGAGAAAAAGATAGAAGACTCACTGAAAAGATACTTATCAGATACAACAATCTTGGCGGGCGCCGGTATGGCTGGAAAAATATCATTGAATGATATGCAATTCTCATCATCGGGAGTGACACACGAAGGAAATGGAAGATCTTTTGAAGAAACGACCCATGGCGGCAAAGGACGTTCGATTGATGGATTAAGTTTGGAGCTTGCAGATGAAATGCTTAATAATAAAATCTTTCCATTTGCAGCAATTCCCGCAGCAATTGGTACGGGAGCAGGGTATCTTAAAGAGAATTGGCTAGATTATGTAAGTGCATATGGTGATGTGTCCGACATAGCACAATTGCTGGGAATAACCAAAGATGATGGTGCGCTCGTACAACTCGTAGACGCAATCGGTATAAATAAACCGTTGAGATCAACTGTCAAATATATCAACTCTATATCGGAATATGTGCAATCGATTGAAAACGGTGAATACAGTGATGCTGCAGCTAAGGCCATAGGAATAGGAGAGGATGCATTAATTGATGTTATAGGTTCGGGAATTCCGGGAGCAGGAATGGTAAAGGATCTTGGAAACAACATTGGTACCAATCTGGCTGAAGGTTACGAAGATTATTGGAACAATCCGTCGCTTGAGACATTTGGAAAAATGGCGTTTAATTCAACAATCAAAGCAACATCTGATATGGCATTTGATTCAGGATTTAATATCATTGATAAAGTGCCGGGCGGTAATATGATTACTGATTATTATAGAGAAAATACAGGCGGGAAAACAGGTGCGGAAGCATTTTATGATGCCGGTTCTCAAATAGTGGATGCGGTCAAGGAAGGCTCAGAACAAAGCGGAGGTTTTGGAAACTTCTATATGGAAGGTGTCGAACTTATGATAGACGGCATTAAAGATAAGGCTGTGTCAGGGTATAACAGTGTGGTCAATGGATTTAAATCCATATTTCATAAATAATTGAGAAAGAGCAGGTGAAGATTAATGAAAACAATATTACCGATAGGTTCAGTCGTTAAAGTCAGAAATCTTAAAAAACTTATGATGATTTTTGGATTTCTTCAAAGTCACGGTGCGCAGCCGGATATTTGTTTCGATTATGTAGGTGTACCATATCCGGAAGGAAATATTGATTTACGTGCTCATTTCGGATTTCAGAGAGATGACATTGAGCAGGTGCTTTTTGAAGGTTACAGAACCGAAGAATTTGAAGGAATAGAGAAATTGTTTGAAATAAAAGATGCTTATGAGCAACAGAAACTTAAAAAGAAAGAGGCAGAAAAATGATAACCAGTTATATGTATACTGATGTAGGCGGAAGAGAGATAAACGAAGACTCCTGTGTGGTTCTTGATAACAGAGAGGAGAAGTGCTATGTGTTGTGTGACGGACTGGGTGGACATGGAAGAGGCGAAGTTGCCTCCGGAATGGTAACTGAGGTTTTCACACAGTGCTATGAGAACGGAATAAATAATCCGGAGACATTTATTGCAGATACTTTAATGGCAGCGCAGGGAATGCTCATATCAGAACAGATTGCTCAAAAGGCACAGGATGAAATGAAAACAACTGCAACTGCAGTCTTAATTGAAAATAATGTAATACATAGGGGGTATATTGGAGATTCCCGCATATATGTGTTTGCAAAGAATAAAGTCAGAGAGCATACACTGGATCATAGCGTTCCTCAGATGTTGGTTATGGCAAGAGAAATCAAAGAGAAAGATATAAGAAATCATCCGGACAGAAACAGACTTTTGAAAGTCATGGGTATAGATTGGGAGGAGCCGGCTTATAAGATAGAGGAGAATATTCGGGTTGAAGAGTGCCAGGCAATTCTTATGTGCTCAGATGGTTTCTGGGAACTTATAACTGAGAAAGAAATGTGCAAGGTTCTTAAAAAAAGTACCAACGTACAGGAATGGATAGATACGATGGCCTCGATTGTTAAGGAACATGGTAAGGGCAAAAATATGGACAATAATTCAGCTATCGGAATATGGATGAATTGATATGGAGCATTGGCATAACAAATACTGCGATATCGCAGCTGGAAGTGATATTGGGGAACGAAGTGAAAATCAGGATGCATACGGCATAGACATATCGGAACATGACGCGGTGATAGTCGTATGTGACGGCATGGGCGGGTTTGAAGGTGGAAAAACAGCCGGACAACTGGCAGTCAGTGAGATGTTAAGGCTGTGCTCACATATAAAGGACAGCGAACACAATTATGGTAATGCACTTACATATGCTATGGATGTAGCGGATGCTAAGATTTCCAATCTGCAGAACAGTAAAGGACAGAAAATGCATGCCGGGGCTACCTGTGTGACTGTAATTCTTAAGAAAAGAGGAATGTATTGTTTATCTGTAGGAGATAGCAGACTTTACATATACAGAAAAGGAAGCATGGCACAGCTTACGAGGGATCATACAGTTGCATTGAAAGCACAAAATGATTATCAAAACGGAAATGTGACATATGACGAGTACATAAATGCCGCAAAAGATAAAAGTACACTATGCAGTTATCTGGGAATCGGAGGCATAGAAATATATGATGTTAATAATGAGATATACAAATTACAAAAGGGAGATATTTTAATCATATCTTCTGATGGTTTGTACAAATCTCTTGATATAAATGCTATTAAGAAGATAATTGAAAAATATTCAGAGGCAGAAATAATAGCACGCAGATTACTAATGTCCGCGGCGGATTATGCAAGAGGTCATAATCAGGATAATACAACAGTTGCGGTATGCAAAATTAAGTAAAGGAGAAAAAAATTATGAAAATGACAAGATGTTCAGGACCGGAATTCCATTTTTTTGATGGAGAAAAGTATAAAGTATGTCCGGTATGCGGATTCCCTGCAGCAGGCAAAGAAGAAAATTCTGAAACACCTGCACAGGAACAGGTGGTTAAGAAATCACATAAAGAGAAAGAAAAGAAAAAATGGCCTTTTGGTATTCATAAGAAAGAAGAACAGGAAATAACAGACGGATATGAAATAAAACTTGACAATCCGACACAGGCGATGACAGACGTGACAACAGGGAACATTGTTGATGATAATGTAACTACCGGGGTTAAGACATCGACCGGTGTTGAAACAATAGCGATGGAGGCATTTAAGCCGGTTGATGAAAGTCTTTCTCATCAGGTAAGAAGAATACATGAGGTTCCTCAACCGGAAACAAGTCAGCAGATACATCAGGAACCGGTTCAGGTTAAGCAACAATTTCAGCCACAGCAGGATGCAGTTATACCGCAGCTTATGCCGCAATCGGAACCGGCACCAATAAGAACGCCTGTGGTGAATAACAGCTATGATTCAGCAAAGACTGTTGGAATATATGCGGATGCAGAGACAGAGCCGGTTGTTGGATGGCTTGTATGCATAAAAGGAGATGAATGCCAAGGCGAATCTTTTAATCTGAAAGCAGGGAAAAATATGATCGGCCGTGGCGCCGGAATGGATGTACAGATACCGGAACCTACGGTTTCAAGAGAAAGACATGCAATTATAACGTATGAACCGAAGAAAAGAATATTCCTTATTCAACCCGGAGACGGAAGCGGAATGGTTTATCTGAATGATGAATTAATGATGACATTTTCGGAGATTAAATCCAGAGATATAATTCAGCTTGGAGAGGCATTATTTATGTTTTATCCATTCTGTGGAGAAGATTTTACATGGGATGATTATATAAGTAAATAGACTTTTTACAGAGGTGCATGATGAGATGTAATAATTGTTTTGAAGAATATGATGAGGAACTCGGTGTATGTCCGCATTGTGGTTATATAGATGGTCAGCCTCCTAAGGAAGCGTACATGTTGTATGCCGGCACAGTACTCCAGTCAAGGTACATTGTGGGTAAAGTGCTTGGATTTGGAGGGTTTGGTATAACATATATGGCATATGATACCAAACTTGAACGCAAAGTCGCTATAAAGGAATATTATCCTGCAGGTTTGGTATACAGGACACCCGGAACCAAAGATGTCGTCGTTTTCAAAGGAAAGAGGTATAAGGATTATTCGGACGGACTTAAACGTTTCCTTGATGAAGCGCGTAACGCTACGAAGTTCATCAATAATCCGAACATAATAGATGTAATGGAATTTTTTGAGGAAAACGGAACGGCGTATTATGTGATGGAACTTCTGGTAGGATTATCGTTGGGAGATTTCCTTAAAGAAAGGGGCGGCAAGATTGATACAGATGAGGCTATAACAATCACTCTTGCAATCGGTAAGGCATTAAAGGATATTCATAAGGTGGGATACATACACAGAGATGTTGCACCTGATAATATTTTCATATGTGATAATGGTAAAATTAAGTTAATTGATTTTGGAGCAGCCAGATTTTCCGCCAATGAAACACTTTCAATTGTTTTAAAACCCGGATATGCTCCGGCGGAACAGTATGATTCAGTTAATAAACAAGGTCCATGGACAGATGTGTATGCGTTGGGAGCGACTATGTATCGTATGGTTGTTGGTGTTAAACCTGACGAGTCAACCAATCGTAAAACACAGGACACTACACCTTCGCCACATGAAATGGATCCGAATATATCTATCAACCTTAGTAATGCAATTATGCGTGCAATGTCAATCCAGATACATCTGAGATACCAGACGGTTGATGAATTTATGGCAGACATTACTACTGAGAAAAAGGTAAGGTCAGTTGAAACTGTCCGTAAGAGGAAGAAAAGTTTAAGATGGATTGGTATTGCCGGATCTGTAATAGTAGTTGCTGGATTAGGACTGTATTTCTCGCGTAACTGGAACAAGCAGAAGGATGAAGCAACACTTCCTGATGCAGATATTAAGATGTGGTATGTTCTTGAAGATGCAGATGAGACAGAAAGCCATAAAGTAAAAGGAATATCACAGGCAATAGCTGATTTCATGGAAGCATATGATAATGTGACCATAGAGTACACGGCAATACCTGCTGATGAATATGAAGCAAAAATAACTCAGGCAGCTAAAGACGGAGAACTTCCGGATATATTTGAAAGTACCGGACTTGAATCGGAAGTGGCAGGCGATGTGGAAAGCCTTGAGAAAGTAATTTCTTTGATATCACCGGAAAAAGAGTATTTTTTGCAGGATTATGAGAAATATTATCCGGATCAGAAGAGCGCACCGTCATCATTTATAATGCCCGTGGTATATATAAATACGACGTTGGCCGATTTTGATAAAGACGTAATAAACAATATGGATGATATCAAAGCACATGATGGGAATGTGACATATTCTGTGGATGAAAGTTGGCAAAGTTATTATGATGAACAGCTTAATCCTGAGAATTATGATATGTCAACCGATGGAATAAATTCATTTCTGTCCGGAGAGGCGACGGTGTATCTTGGAAGCAGCAAAGACATGGAAAAAATATACGATACAATGACCGGAAAATGTACTCATGTAACATTTGAGGCTGACAAAGTTGAGTGTCGCGCCGGAAGTGATTGGAGTATACCGGATTCTTTAAGCAAAGATAATACACAGGTAGCAGAGAGATTTCTCGCATATCTTATTGAAGACCCGACAGCGCAGGATTTTCTGTATATGCAGGGAGATTATGGCGATAAGACCAAGCTGCCGATTAATAAGGCTGCAATTGAGACGTTGATAAGCGATGATGCGCAATTCTATAAAAAGATATTGAAAGACGCTGACAGCTTTAGTTATAAAGGAGAATGAGAATGAAGAGATGCTTAGGTTGTATGGAAACATACAGTGATGAACTTAGTGTATGTCCGCATTGCGGCTATGTTGAGAATTCTATGCCGGAAGAAGCAATTCATATGGTGCCGGGAACAGTTTTGCATGGGCAGTATATTGTTGGCAAAGTAGTTGGATATGGTGGATTTGGTGTAACATATATTGCATGGGATACCGTCCTTGAGAAAAGAGTTGCCATTAAAGAATATCTTCCGAGTGAATTTTCAACAAGAATGCCGGGTAAACCGCAGTTAACAATATTTAACGGTGATAAGGCACAACAGTTTGATGACGGAATGAAAAAATTTCTGGACGAAGCCAGAAGATTGGCCAAATTCCAAGACGAGCCCGGAATTGTTAAGATATATGATTGTTTTGAAGAAAACAGTACTGCATATATAATCATGGAGTACCTTGAGGGTGTTACTTTGGGAGAGTACCTTAAAGAGAACGGAACAATTCCCGAAAAAGTAGCAATCCAGATGCTTATGCCGATTATGCGTTCACTTAAAACCGTACACGCAGAAGGAATAATCCACAGAGACATTGCACCGGATAATATTATGATATCTACGGACAGCCAGATTAAGTTAATTGATTTTGGTGCGGCCAGATATGCCACGACAAGTCATAGCCGAAGCCTGACTGTAATTATAAAACCTGGATATTCTCCGGAAGAACAGTACAGAAGCCGTGGAGATCAGGGCTCGCATACGGATGTATATGCCATGGGAGCGGTACTTTACAAAATGATAACGGGCAAAACGCCGCCGGATGCTATGGAACGAAGAGCATATTTTGAAAACGGTAAAAAAGATATGCTGGAACCGCCAAGCAAGTATGTCAAAAATTTGTCATCGAATACGGAAAATGCCATTCTTAATGCCATGAATGTAAGAATCGAAGACAGAACGCCGGATATGGAAACACTTATCCATGAACTTACAACAGAGGATGAGGTTGTAAGACACAATGGTAAGATTAAGAAAATAGATATTCTCAAATGGCCGCTTGGTGTAAAAATAGCAGTACCGACTGCTTTTGTAGCAATAGTTACTCTGATAGTGCTTTTCTTGACCGGAGTTATAGGATTTGACATCTTCTCGCCGAGAGATATTTATATTCCGGATGGAATGACAAGGGTTCCGCGTATTGTCAGTATGGAGGAAACAGAGGCTCAGTCTACCCTAGAAGAAAAGCAGTTGCAGCTCGTTATAAGCGGTAAGCAGTATGACGAACAGATTGGTGATGGCTGCGTGCTTACACAAGAAATGACAGTTGGTTCGGTAGTGCCAATCAATTACAATCTTGGGGTTGTAATAAGTGCCGGCGAGAGGACTGTTGAAGCACCTTTTGTAACGGGATTTGAGAAGGAATCAGCTATCAAATACATAGAAGAGTCTGAACTGTCTTATGAAATAGTCGAAGACTATGATAGTGTAATTCCGGAAGGATATGTTGCGTTTCAGAGCATAGATGGAGGAACAGAGGTAAGTGTAGGAACAATAGTAACGCTTACTGTATCTCTCGGAAGGGATCCGAATGCAAAATATGACTTTACAGAAGATGTTATGCCTGAAATTGTAGGCAAGCATCTTGATGATGCCAAGGAACTTTGTGAAAAACAGGGCATAAAACTTATAGTTACGGAGTATGATTTCAGTTCTGACTATGATGCAATGTATGTTCTCGTTCAGGGAGTAAAGGCAGGCGAAAATATTCAGGAAGATGCTACAGTTGAGGTGGTTCTTTCTAAGGGAAAACAGTCCTATATTGTACCGGATGTAGTCTATTTCACAGAAGAGGAAGCAATATCCAAGATAAAGGGCAGAGGACTTGATTACAATATCAGTTATGAAGAAAGTGAAAATTTAGCAGAAGGATGTGTAATCAGTCAGAGTATTGATGCAGGAACTCAGGCTAAAGAAGGTGATGTAATAGAACTTGTGGTTTCTTCAGGTCCACCTAAATTTGAAATGATAGATGTGGTGGGAGACAAACACAAAGATGCTGAGGAAAAACTGCAAGAACTTGGTCTTGTTGTAACGGTAGATTATGTATACGACAGCGATTATGAGGTGGGAACCGTAATTGAACAGAGTGAGAAGGAAGGAGCAAAAGTATACAAAGGCTACGAAATTGTAATAACTGTTGCTTCGGATAAAGAGCTTATAGAGGTTCCTAATGTAACAGGTAAATCTTACAGTGAGGCATCAGATATACTTAAAGAAGCCGGACTTAAGGTGGAGAAAAATGAGATATATGATAATACAGTAGAAAAAAATATTGTAATCTCCCAGACACCTCAGGCAGGAAGCTCCCAGAAGGATGGAACTAAGATCCTTCTTACGGTAAGCCTTGGAAAACAGCCGGTAACCGTTAAATTTGATGCTTTGGGAGGAGACTGTTCAGATTCGGAGAAGACAGTATATTACACTGAGACATACGGCGAATTACCGACACCAAGTATGGATTATCACACTTTCCTTGGATGGTATACCGCTGAAAAATCAGGTACTAAAGTGGAAAGCAATACGGAAGTTGTAAATACTGCAACGCAGACGCTGTATGCAAGATGGGAAAGGATATATGTAAGAGTAGGCTTTGATGCGAACGGAGGTTCAGTCGGAACATCATCGGCTAATATTGCTATGGGAGAAAAGTATTCATTACCGACTCCTACAAGAAAATATTACATCTTTGATGGCTGGTACACTAAGAAGGACGGCGGCTCGGAAGTCACGGAAGATGATACGCTTACAAACAAAGAACGTCATACATTGTATGCACATTGGACGGTCAAAACAGTCAATGTAACATATGATGCCGGTGCCGGTGAAGTAAACGGCAGTTCAAGCGTTAAGTATAATCTTGGCTCAGAATATGGAAACAAAACCGCATCACGAACCGGATATATATTTATGGGCTGGTATACCAAGAAAGATGGCAATGGTACTAAGATACTTGAGAGTACTACGGTAACCAGTGATTCAGATCATACTCTGTATGCATACTGGTCTAATACAGCAAGTAACGTTAAATTTGATGCCAATGGCGGAAACGTGGAAGTAACATCCATTAAGGTTACATATGACAAGGAATATGGTACACTGCCTACTCCGGTCAGAAAAGGATACACTTTCGAGGGCTGGTATACCAGTGCTAACGGCGGAAGCAAGGTAACAGAGAAAACGGTATGCAACAGTACCAAGGATGTAACTGTGTATGCGAGATGGGAAAATACGAAATATACCGTTACCTTTGATGCTAATGGTGGTAGCTGCTCAACAACAAGCAAAACAGTTGCATATGTTAAAAATTATGGTACATTGCCAACACCAAATAAAACGGGACATAATTTTGAAGGATGGTATACAGAAATCAGTGGTGGTACAAGAATAAACGATAACTCCACATACAATGAAACCTCTAACTCTACATTGTATGCACATTGGAGCAGTTCAAAATACACCGTTTATTTCAATGGTAATGGTGGAAGTTGTTCAACAGGAAGCATGAGTGTTACTTATGGCTCTGCATACGGAACACTACCAACAGCATCCAAAACTTGTTACAGATTTGTCGGATGGTATACCAGTGCAAGTGGCGGTGAATATGTTTCGACAGCAACGATATATAAGGACACAAAGGATATAACATTATATGCTCATTGGAATGAAATTCCTGTGGAAGAAATACATGGAATTCCAGGAAATAAAACCATCGGTGTAGGTGAAGGACTCGATACTTATGCAAGTGTATATCCTGGAAATGCCACAAACAGACGTATTAGTTGGTCAAGCAGTAACAACAGTGTTGCACAGGTTGACAGAAATGGATATGTATCCGGTAAGGCAAGGGGGTCTGCAACCATAACTGCCGAATGCGGTGGAATAAGAAGGTCATTTACTGTTACAGTGAAAAATGTCAAGTATGGTTATGACTTAAGCAAAGGAGAGGTCCGATTTGAAAATATAATGTATACTCCGTATATAGGTGAGGGTCAAGATGCAGATTTGCATATAGGATTCATAACCAAAGATACAGTTTCCGATGGACAATTATTCGGAAGCAATTCAGGTAATGATGGACATATATTCATTTATATCGAAAATAGTAAACTGGTTATCAGAAGTTACGATAAAAGTTCTACTGATCAAGCCACAAAATATTATACTATAGATAAGACACTAAAAGCAAATACTGAATATACGTTGCTTATTACCCCTTCAAGTACATGGAATAACCGTGGCCTTGTATACAATCTGCTTGAAAATGGTAAATCGATAATAAGTCAAGGGGTTTCAGGTGCAGTAAATAAATTTCACAGTTATACTGGAGGAACATATCTCCCCGGACATGATGGATGTTATGCACCATATAAGGGATCTGCTAATGTATATCTTACATACATTTATTCAATATTTATAACTGCAGGTAAGTCCTCCTATAATCAAGTGAAGGTTACATCCACATTTAATGGAAATGGGATAGTAAACTCTGCTTCAGGAAAAGGAATTATTAATAATTACTCAGCGATTAAAAAAATTTATTTGGAATATTAGATAAACTTGGAGCCTCTAAAATACAACTAAAGGTCCGAACCATTATGGCTTTGGACCTTTGTTTACAAGGCAATCATTATATTTTTGATTAAACATTTGTTCTGTTTATATTATACTACTAACGTATAATTGAAAAGAAAGCAGGATGATTGATAGTATCAGGTAAATAACTCGCCTACCCCAAAAAGTATCGCCACCTCTATCAGGTGGCGATACTTTTTAGGATAGGCGAGTTGCTTGGATTGACAAGAGCAGATTGTGATTTTGAAAACAATACGATATCGATAAACCATAATCTCGTGTATAAGAGCCTGGATGGAAAATGTGGGATGCATATTAATGATACCAAGACAGATGCAGGAATACGTTATGTACCAATGGTGAAAGCAGTCAGGAATGCTTTACTTGAGCAGTGGAAAATATCAGTTAATCGTGCGATTAAGAGAATTTTGCAATCATATAATAATGAATTTGAGTTGAAGCCTATAAGGATGTTTTCAGTACACAATCTTCGACATACGTTCTGCGCCAGATTGTGTGAAAACGAATGTAACATTAAGGTAATACAGGAGCTGATGGGTCATAGCGATATCAGTATTACAATGAACATATATGCAGAGATTACGCAGGGAAAAAAGCAGGATGTATTAGGTCGTCTGGAAGAAAAAATATTGCCGGAAGAAATGTAATATTTCGACATAAATCTACCAAAAATTACATTAAATATACCAAAACTTACATTTAGCACTTTACAGGTTCAAATTATGCTATTTTTAAAACAAATACAAGTCTTCGGGACTGGAGAAAAAGAGGTACAAAATGGCATTAATTGACGTTGTTGAATGGGAACCACAGAGTAATGATATTTTTGCATATAGGTATCCGCATTCTAATTTAAGTACGGCAACCCAGTTGATTGTTCATGAATCGCAGGAAGCCGTGTTTTTTTCAAAGGGACAGATTTTAGGTAAATTCGGACCTGGGCGGCACGTTCTCAATACGGAGAATCTTCCGCTGTTAAGAAATTTGTTTGGAATACCGTTTGGCGGAAAAAATCCGTTTACGGCTGAGGTATGGTTCGTTAATAAGACAGCACCGCTTAATATTAACTGGCGGACTACAACTATGAGATTTCTGGATCCGGATTATGGACAGATGGTTCCGCTCATAGCTAAGGGAAGGTACGGACTCAAGGTACAGGATGCTGAAAGGTTCCTTGTACAACTTGTAGGTACATTGGAATATTTCACATCGGCAGAATTGACAGATCATTTTATGGGTGCCCTTATTGCAAAGACCAACAGTTCAATTATGGCATTTATGAATGCCAACAGAGTTGGAATTAATCAGATTTCGGCATATCTGGACGACTTGTCACAGTTTATTAAACAGCCGATGTCTGAATTTTGGGAGCAATACGGTTTCAAACTTGCCGGATTCTATATAACGGAGGTTAATCTCGATACATCATCGCCTGAGGGACAGAAGATAGCAGAAGCACTTTCGGATCGTTCTGCACAGGGTATAGCAGGTTACACATGGCAGCAGAAACAGTCATTTGGTGTTGCCAATAATGCTGTTGAAAAAGGTTCCTCAATGGGCATGTTTGGTATTGCAATGATGACAGGTGCATTCTCCTCCAATAATAATATTGGAGGAGCGATGATGCAGCCCCCATCCCAGAACCAGTATCAGGTAGGAGGCGGAGCACAGCCGGCAGGTGGAATGGAAATGCCGGGACGTGCGCAAGGGCATGCAAGAGCGGAAGTATTTTGTTCAAATTGTGGTAAGAAGTTCCCAACAACATCTCAGTTCTGTCCGTTTTGCGGTGACCCGTATAACCCATGTCCTGTGTGTGGAGCTGATAACTCATCCAAGGCATCAAGATGTGTGGTATGTGGAGCGGCATTACCGGCTAATAATCAGGCATCCGGGAATGTGTGCCCGAGTTGCCATGCGCCGGTGCAGCCGGGAATTAAATTTTGTCCGCAATGCGGCAGCAGATTAGAATAGGAGGAGCGCCATGAAGAAAGATTTTTCAATTTTTAAATTGTTGATTTTTATGCTCGGACTGGCAATCATTGCGCTTGCAGCATTTCTTATTGGTCCGTTATGGGAAAGAGACACCTGGAGAATGGTATATAGCTGGATATCAATTGCGCTGATATATACAGCATTTGCATTACCATTGGTTTTACACAATGGTACGCGGGATGGAGACAGTACACATGTTTTTATCGGCGGAATCGTATATTATAGAGGCGTAATTGTATATGCAATAGTTTCTTTGGGAATTATATTTTTAGTTGAGCTGCTGAGAATTCCTGCTGCATATGCAGTGGTAGCCCAGTGCGTAATGATATTTGTTTTTATGGTTTATTTCTTTGTGGCTTGTTTTACGGATGACCATATAGTTACGGTAAACAGACAGGAACGATCCAAAATGGCAGTGCTTCAGGTACTTAGACGTAAAAGCGAAAATCTTGCGATTAAAGCAGATACACTGGATGATGCATATAGGACAATCAAAGAGGACATTGCCGGAATAAAGGATGATATAAGATATCTCTCACCTTCTGACGATCCGGCAGCGTTTGATCTTGAAAAGAAGATAGAAAATGCCATAGATGAAATATCAGGAAATGATATATGGATTATGAAAGAAAATGTTTCGGGACAGTTCATTGATAAGCAGTTATCAGATTTGAAAATGTTGATAGCACAAAGAAAGAAAATATATTAGGAAGGGTAGAATTATGACAGGAACAGGAAAAGTGTTTAGTAAATCGGCCAATATATATCAGGATCAGGCCAGGGTATTGTTTGATTATTATAAATCAGCAGCTCAGGCGATTGTATCGGCCGAAATGGCGGAAGAGCAGAATATGACCGATCTGGTAAGAGGACAGGCAAGAGCCCAGAGCAAACAGAAGACATATAAAATAGTTTTTCCGATATGCTTTGGTATGGCATTGGTGGGACTTGTACTGACATTTGCAGTCGCTCCGGCATTATGTATATTTGCGGTCGCGGGCATGGTTGCGGGAATAATCTTTTTTGTTAATTATTCCAAGATGGCTAAGGAAACTGCATACTACGATAAAGAAATCAGTGAGAGTGACAGCAGATATAAGAATATTCGACGGGAATATAAGGTTGATAAGATCGGCGTCGTATATGTACCGGTAGCAACAAGGGTTCCTTTTGAAGATAAAAGTTTTCTCATTGACAACACCGGTGTTGTCAATGATACGGGATTTAATCTTAATGTTCTTCATAAACCGGAAGAATTTCAGCAGGCAATACAGGGGCTTACGGATGCAATGGATTCACTGCCTATTGTTGAAACGAATAACAATACGACCGAGACAGATACATCAGATTATTCAACATCTGTACAACGTGTAAAACTTAATGATTATGTCGGAAATATTGATAAACAGGTTAATGATATAAGTTACCTTCTGAGTGACAGTGATGATGTATCAGTTAATATGCCGATTATAATGCCTGACAGTAAGGATGCTGATTTTATCCGCGAATATGCAGCAGACAGCACCGGCGGCATACCGGTAGTAAATGTATTTAATGTTGATTTTCAGGACAAAATTAATAAATTTACATCACTTAATGCTCTTAAAGATCAGATTAAGAACTCGGATGAGAACGACAGTAATGAGTATATGAAGAAATTGATGCGTAAGGTTGCTGAGTCGGTACAGATTTTTACCAAGATCAAGAATGCAAGCTCAAGCAAACTTGTTCAATACACATCAGATATATTTGCCAATGTCTTGAAATCTGCATACACAGAATATTCACCATCGCTTGAAGCAGAAGAAATAGAGCGAATCCGTTCAACAGATTTTAATTATCAGACGGCAGTAAATGATTATTCACCATTTACTATGAAGGCGAGTTCACGTGTGAAATACGATATTTTCTCAAACAACTGGGTTGCAGAAGACGGTTCAAGAACATCATTGCCGTTCGGAATGCATCAGATTGATGAAGAAATACTTATGCCGGTGATAACTTCCCTTATGGAGGAAAACAGAATAGAAAGACTCCGTATTTATAATAACATTGAAGATCAGAAGAGAGGATATCTTGAAAGATGGTCTTCTGAAACCGGTAACTATTTCAGAGATAACAGAAAATCGGCCGATGAATTAATAACACATATGAGAGAAGCATATGCGGATTATATGAGTGCTTATAATATGTACAAATCATTACAGGATACAAGTACCCTGATGAAGGAAACCAAAAATATTGAAGATGCTGAGGTTAAGGAAGTACAGTCTGAAGAAGAAATGGTAGCGGCATTTGCAATTCAGGCTAAGCAGTGTAATGACGAACAGCAGGCATTCAGTGATTTCATGGACAGGATACAGGAGGATATAAGCGAAAGCACGAATGAATTCGCACATATTGAGTACTATGAAGGTTCACTCAGAGATACGATGCCGAAGGATATTGCTGTGGCAATGGCCAATGTAATGAATGTTGATGAGAGACATAAACAGTTAATAAATGTAAGTCCATATATCGCAAGTTACGGTGAACTTCCACCGGCTCCGTTTGAAAGCGAAGAGATGGAGGAAGATGTCCGCATAGATCTGGACAGACAGGTCAGAAATGCAATTGAGCAATTGGATGAAGAAAACAGTAAATCCGAAGTTATAGAACAAGAGGTGTAGTGTATGGCACAATTTGATTTTGTTGTAGATACCAATCCGATGGCGCAGTCGGTTGACGGAGTGTCGATGTGTGTGAATGCGACAACCGCTGCGGTTACAACCATGCAGGCTGCGGTTATTGAAGAAAATAACAGGGCATCGAAGGATATTTGTGATAATGTTGACAGAGGATTTTACAGTCTTATAAGGTCTCAGGTCAGTCTTAAAGTGGCCAAGTATTATACGGAAATCAACGCCAAAACAGCGTTACTTCTTGATTTTACCAAAGCATTGTTAGCAATGAAAAGTCGGATGGAATCAGATGTCAACAGACTTAAACGTGAATATCGCAAGATATTTAAAGGCTTGGACAAGGCCTTGGAAAATAGGATTTTTCAGCTTGACAGGGATGCAATGAGACTTGCAGAAGTCAGAAAGAATCTTATTACATCCAAGATAAGAAGGGATGTAACAGGAACGATAACATCTGCTAAAGATATTAACAATACAGTACAATTGGCAGTAATGGCAAGAACCAAGAAAAAAACAGGCGTAGCACTTGAAAGAATCGGCGGTAAGGTTGGTGAAAACCAGAAATATGTTACTCAGCTTAATAATCTGCTTGAAAAAAAGCCGGTTGAGAAACAGTATATGGAATGTATACCGGTAATATATGTTAATGAGCAGAGTATGGTAAGCCGGGATGCCAATGTTATACAGATGTATTTTCCTGACTGGATGAGTGAAGAAACCAAAAATACAATTAATATGGAAGTCGTTAACATTATTGAACCGTTGTCGGAAATCGATAAAAAGGATAATGAAAGACAAGAGATATATAAAGAATTTAAGAGACTGTTAGCAACCTCAAATCTTGACGAAAGGACTGCTGAAGTTGTTAATACACTGTTTCAGAATGGAGGCTGCAGATGAGTTATACGAGATCTTATTCCGGCTCAATAGTAGTATCCGGATCAGTGAGTGCCAGTTATCCGGCCAGTGAGAACGGAGGAACTCATCTGGTAACATATAGGGAAGAGGTTCCGGTTACCATAAACATGTATGTGGATACTGATCCATTTGATTTAAGTGTGGCAAACGCAGGGGCATGTGTTAATGGCCTTACCGGAGCTGTGACCACTATGCAGGCAGCACAGTGTGAGACCATTAGGGCAAATGCCAAGAAGATTTCATCAAGTCTTATCAAAGGTTTTTATAATATGATGAAGTCTGACCTGACTATGAAAAAGTCAGAAAACAGCAGCCAGTTGCAGTCAAAAGCAGCATTGGTTTTACAGTTGGCCCAGGATGTACATGAAAAACACGAAAGAATGGAAAGTGACATATCCCGATTAAGAACACATTACAAGAAAATTTTTGATGGACTTGATGAGGATATGCATAACAGGATTGCTAAACTCGATCGGTATGCCTTTGAACTTGATACAGGTATCAGGAAGGGAATGCTTGTTGAACCTTATTGTACGGTTGGAGCAGCCACGGCAGACGGAGTCAGGGCATCAAATAAAAGTCTGGGGATGTTATCAATAGCCCGAATGAGACGTAAGATATCAGATGTTCTCACGACGATGGCTTCATCATTACGTAAGTCAATGATTTACAAAAGAACGATGGAAGATATTCTTTGGATAAATGAAGACTGTTCATCAGGATCAGAGTATATTCCGGTGATATATACGATATCAAGAAATATTGATACATATAAATTCAATGATAATTATATAACACCGGAAATGCCAAAATCAGATCAGGTGAGTGATGGCGTAAGTGGATTTGTAAAATCAGTACCGCGCGAAGGCTGGAATAAAATATCTGATGAGGATATGAGATTTATTGATCAGGCATTCATGTCAATGGTTGAGAAAGATTCAGAATCACAGACAGAGAATTCATCTGACCAATACAACAAGCGTGTATATGAGGAAATCCTTAAGATGTGGCAGAAAAACAAAAATCAAATGACCAGTATAAATACATATTAAAATGGATAGGAGAGCGCGATGGTAGAATTAGATGAAATGCGAGTTGGAGACAACGAAATTACACTTAATGATAATCTGGTTAAGACCAGTATTTTACCTCAGACATCAAAAGAGTTGTCAAGAAATGTCAAAGTACAGAACAATGTAACCTTTGAAAGTGCGGTATTTGGTAATAATATTAATGTAGAGGGTGGTAATGTAGCCTTTGAAGGAGCTGTGTATGCAGCAACGGAATTACATATCAATAGCGATATTACTGGTGATATCGTTTTTAAAAAAGCTGTTGCAAGTGCTGACAGTATTGTGGCTTTGATGACAAGTCAGAGAGTAATATTCGGATCTGATATAAATGCGTCTGGTGTAAGGCTTAAGAATTGTTACGTTGGAGGAAGCGTATTTGGTTCAGAAGTCTATTTGGAAAACTGCGTTGTATTGGGCGGCGTATTTGCAACTAAACAGGCTTCGATAGACAACTGTATTGTGGGTACATTTAATGCTCCGTCAGTTGAACTTGCCGGAACAAACTACCTTTTATATCCGGCAGGATTTTCTGTAGAGCCTTTAACAAGTCTTCCTCAGACAGAGCTTTATAATATATCGCTTGCCCATCTGGGGGCGCTTTATAAAGGCGAAAAAGAAGATGCAAGAACCGGTAAAATTAAGATGGATATCGATAAGGACAGTCAAAGAACTGTTCTCGTTGGTGATGACCAATCTACAACAATAGTAAACAGTTACTCGGTATCGGCGAGAGTATTAGCTGCCGATGTTATAGATCTTGATAAACTCGAAAACCATTTCCTCATAGGTGCGGGCGCACTGGGAAGCCAGGTATTAAAGACATATTCATTGACCAAGGAAGATGGAAACAAATCAGAAGATTTGACGGTTGCTAATATATCAAAATTCTTTTTTGATATTCTTGACGGAATTATTCAGATACAGGATTTATCCGGAGAAATCAGCTTTGAGGAGTTGAAAAAGAATTTTCAGTAAAAAGTAAAGCCTCCGGGTATGCCGGAGGCTTTGAAAATGGAGGCACCTTATGGACGAAACCGTATTTCTGAAACCGGATACTATATTAAATAGTCGTTACAGAATTCTGAAACATGTGCAGGAAAGTGGATACTATATTACATATGAAGCACTTGACATAACGACAAATAATATTGTTCTGGTAGAAGAATTTTTCCTGAAAGGCTGGAATTTCCGAATTAATAATGGTAATGTTGAGGTTTTTAAAGGAAAACGATTAGAGGATTTCAAGGAAGGCCTTCGGAAATTTTATGAACATCAGAAATGGTTTAACCGGTTTAATGATGTTGAGGGAATAATCAATTTAATTGATTTTTTTACGGAAAATAATACGGCATATAGTGTTAAACCAATACTTAATGGCAAGTATATATCCGAACATAAAGGACTATGGTCTCTTGATAATACGGTTCATATTATCAAAACTGTTGGAAATGCGATTGCAAGCATTCATAGAGAGGGATATTTGTATCTTGACTGTAGGCCGTCAGGGATATTTATTTGTGATAACGGAATCATCAAGCTTACATGTTACGACAAAATACGGCGAATAACCGAAAAGAAAAAAATATCTCCTATATTTGAACAGGCATATTCTGCACCCGAAGAATATTATCAAAGAGCATGTGTGCAATCAGATATATATTCTGTTGGTGCCGTAATGTATAAAATGCTAACAGGAATTAGACCGCAGGACAGCTTTGAAAGACTGAAAAGTGATATGTTGACACATCCGAAAATAATTAGACCTGATGTGCCGGAATACATTGATAGGGCGATAATGAAAGCTATGCAGCCGAAGGCAGCAAAACGATATAAGGACATGCAAAAATTCATGGATGATTTGTACATTGCCCCCAAAGTAACATATAATAAATTACAATACGAAACAACAACAGTATATGCCGCACCCGGAGAGACAGACATATTATATAAATTAGACAGGCCGTATCCATACAGTTTTGATGTAAATGAAACCGGTGATTTGGGGTATCTGATCAGCAATTCAGACGGACAGCAATATAAGATTACGAAAACACCGTATTTCATAGGAAGGGCACCGGATAAAACAAATTGTTGTATACGACATAATATAATGGTTTCCAGAATCCATGCATGTATTGTTTTTTATGGCGAACGACTGTGTATCAGAGACAATAATTCGACGAATGGAACATACCTGAATGGAAAGAAACTTAATCATGAAGATATCAGACCGTTGTACGATGGTGACATAATAATATTTGGAGATGAAAAATTTGAATTTCACACTTAAGTCATGTGTCTGGGAAATAACTTTGAAATGCTGTTTTGAATGTAAGTATTGCGGATCCGGCGGAGGAAAAGCAAGACCGGAAGAATTAACGACAATGGAATGCATGGATGTAATAAGGCAGCTGGCCGGTCTGGGATGCAGGAGAGTATCTCTGATTGGCGGAGAAGTATTTCTGAGACCGGATTGGTATGATATAGTTAATAGCCTGATAAACCACGGAATAAGAGTTGCGATTATAACAAACGGTTATATATTTACAGCATCCCTGATAGATAAGATACGTACACTTGGCATTGAATCCATGGCGGTATCGCTTGATGGTCCCAAGGATGTGCATGATAGATATCGCCAGAATGGCAGTTTTGACCGTGCCGATAAAGCAATAGATGCACTTTCGGAACATGATATCAGAGTGTCTGTAATTAGTACACTCAATCATGAAAATGCACAAAGATTGGAGGAGTTCTATGAATATCTGATGACCAAGAACATTAAAGCGTGGCAGATACAGGCTTGTTCTCCGATGGGAAATGCAGTCAGGTCCGGAGTTGAATATACGTTTGATTTTCTTAAGGTAATAGATTTTTTAGACCAGCATGTTATGAATGCACCATTTGCTATCGGGCTGGCGGATAATATTGGTTATTTTACCGGAAGTGACGACAGGATTCGTGGTGGAGCACATGGTTTCACAGGTTGCAGAGCCGGTTTGGACACAGTAGGAATAGACAGTGTAGGGCGAGTCAGAGGTTGTGAGTCTATGTATGATGACAGGTTTGTAGAGGGTGATTTAAGGCATAGTACTTTGAAAGAAATATGGGAATCGCCTGATTCGTTTACATATAACAGAAAATTCAATGCAGAAATGCTGACCGGCAAATGTGCGCAATGTATATACGGAAAATACTGTGGCGGAGGATGCCGGTCATATAACTATTTTACAAGTGGAAAATTATATGAATCAATGTATTGCGCAAGGAAGGAGGATTAACTTTGGCAATAGAAAAAGAAATCTGTCCATATTGTGGAAATATTGTACCGCACAATATCAAGTATTGTGTAACCTGCGGACATAAATTAGAGGGAGTGTTTGAAAGCCGGATAGCTAAGGAAGCGGCAAGTGAACAAAAACATGAACAGAAGGTACCATTGCTGAAAGCTATTATTGCTCCTATAGCGGTGGTACTGGCAGTACTTGTGTCCGGGGTGATATTTAGAGTTATATCAATGCATATAAATAATGCAGGCATATATTACGAACCGGATGCATGGGTGATAGCAGATGATTATGTAATGGAACCGGAAAGAGAAGTCGTCGAAGCTATTGAGACATATAATCTTGATACAATGTATATATTGACGGAAGATACAGGATTAATAGAAATCGAAAAAGCCCAGGCCGACGAGGCATGGATAACAGCTGACAGACGGCACATTGTATTGTATAAGAACAAAAATGCTTATTATGTAGACACACAGGATATAAGCAGCAATATTATAGATTCTGATACACCAAGAGTCATGATGAATTCAAAAGGTGAAATATGTTTGTCCTGTTATATTGAAATAAGAGATAATGGGGTGATAATGGATGAAATGCCATATGGTCAAAACTATGTTAACAGGTATTTCTGGGATGACGATGAGTATGTTGTATATGAAACAGAAAATGTATCAGTATATTCAAAACTTATAGGAAAAGACTCGCTTAATATGCTTTTTATAACGGAAAAAGGAGTTTATATTTTGCCGGAATACTCAGGACAAATGATATTTCTTAGTGAACTACCGGAAAATATGTCGACGAACGAAGCGGATTATTTTGATAATTTGGAAGCGTTATATATTAACAGCCGGTATGACCATGCGATTTGGTCATATGAAACAAATGATGGCTCATATGTAGCGGTGTACAAAAATAATGATATACAGATTGTAAAAACCGGTGCAAGCAAACTTACACAGGATAATTATAATGATGCATGGTGTATATCGGAGGATGGATATTTGTTTGTATGTGAGAGCGACAACAAGGTTATCTATCAATACGGTGATTCTGATTATATTACTTTTTATGAGAATGGTGACAACTTAATGTTGGGTGAAATTTACGGGAAATGTTGCGATTTTTATGCCAATGGTAAACCACTTGACAGATGCAGTGAAGAGGATATAAATGACTTATGCATATCAATAATGGATACAAAAGTTGGCACACATAGCAAATTGGTAAAAGCAGAATTGGGATGCTCAGGTGAGGTAATATTAGAAGGAAATCAGTTTATTATATCCGGAAAGCATATAGTGTGGAAGGACGATACAGATAGAATATGGTTTGCCAATCTGGATAAGGATATAACCTTTGAAAGGGAAATACCGGTAACATTTGATACGGTAATCAGCAAACTTAGTAAAATAGGTTCAAAGTTTGCTGCTATAGAAGTATTGGAAAGTAATAGAGTCTGGAGAACTTATATATGTAAAATCAGTACAGGTGAAATTAAAGAGCTTGATTCGGAAGTTTCACAACATAGAATGGATAATGGGATGGACCAGACAGACTCGGATAAGATAATTTTGTGCATGCGTGAAAGCATTACGCAAAATAATGGAAGTATATACATATACAATTTTCAAACAGAAGATTTGAATATGATTTGCGATACTGCATCGGATTTTTCATTAGTGTATTGCACTGGACAAAATGATAATGTTATATATACGAGACATGAACCGGATGATGCAGATTACGTTGATGAACTGTGGATGAATTCAGGAGGTCTTAATGAATATATATCAATGTATTACACAAGAAAAATGTTTACTAAGTTAATATGTGATTACCTTCATCAAGATATGTATTCAAACGATGGATTTCAATATATTGAGAACATTAATGTATATGAAGATGCTATTTATGCGGGAGGACCATATAAATATGCTGATTCATCCGAAGAATGGGTTACATTGGAATTGGTTATTGAAGATGGCGCCTGGAAGGTGGCAGAACATTATTTTGAAGAATATATGTAATATGAAACATCAAAAAGGAGGATACAACCATGACTAAAGAAATGTTCAAGAATGCATTTAAAAATATTTTTCATAAAACCCGGATTGTATGTCCGCATTGCGGTACAGTGCAGCGACATGATGCAGATACATGCTGCATCTGTGGGAATGATTTGAAATTTCTGCATGACGATACATATAAACTAAAAAATATTATAAGGGTGTCATTAGGATGTATAACAGCAGCCGTGATTGCTGCAGCAACATTGATTGTGTGCAACATAATTAAATCGTCTGATTCGGATAAACATGTGAGTAAGGAAGCATATGCAGATGAAACACCGGAATCGGTAGAAGAGACGAATGAAGTCACGGAACCTGTCACAACAGAGCAGAAGACAGAAGAGACAACAACTGAAAAAGCAACCGAGAAACCAACTGAAAAACCGACGGAAGCACCGACCGAGGCACCTACTACTCCGGATCAGCTGGTCGAATGGGTGTGCCGGCCGAGTGTTAAAACCGCTGATATTGTGGCAGGTAATGATATTATAAAAGAGAATTCATGGATGAGGGAAACTGGTAAAGGAGACTGGTGGAGCCGTGTATTCCCAACGGATAAACTTGAGTATAATGGTAATGGAGGGTATTACGAAACAGATTTTGGAATAGCAGATTATAACGGTAATGTGTTACTGTCACCATCATACGAACTAAAAGTAAGTGAAGATCATGGCGCGGTTTTCTCAGAAAAATCAGAACAGTGGGGAGCTATATATGATGTTAATGGAAATCCGACAGGAGATTTTACCGGAGGATTGGGAGATGAAGGGGGAGGTGTTGTATATAATACGTATAATGGAAAGCTGATAGGCGAATTCATGATGAATGCAGAGGAACATGAATTTGAGGCCGGTGGAGATGCCGGACAGGCTGTTTGGTACTACAATGTTTATTATGATGGAAAATATGAAAAAAATGATTATGGATCCATTATGGTGTCACCGGAAAAGGAAAAGGGTTTGGATACATATACTATGTTGAATTGCGGAAGTGGTAAGGCTGTGGCAACGGTGGATGATGTGTTTAGATATGACACACTCGATGGTAAAAATTACTATATCGTCCGCAATGGAAAGAAATATACCTATATTGATGCTAATGCCAAATCAATTGTTCCGGGCGAATATGAGGAAGCCTATCAATTCCGTGATGGTATGGCGGCCGTTAAGAAAAATGGAAAAGCCGGTTTTATAAATTCAAAAGGCGAGACGGTTGTACCATTTATATTTGAAGAGACCAGAAACTGTTATGATGGAAAGGCATGGGTTAAGTATAACGGTCTATGGGGAGTTATAAAAGTAAAATGAAAATCCTAAGACGACCACAAAATTATAACGATAAGAATTTTTCCATATTAGGTGACTCAATAAGTACGTTAGAAGGGTATAACCCACATGGATATAATGTATTGCGCAAGAAAGAGGATAAAAAGTATGACAGAAGATGAAAACAATAAGCAGTTTGTCAATATAATGGAAAAATTAATAATCAAATATATGTTGGTACGTGATAGAAAACAGACAAAGAAAACGAAAAAATTTCTTGAAACGACTGAAGATTTAATCGTTCACGCATTACATTTTACACCTATGTTTTTTCTCATTGAATTGAATTCAAATCCCGTATTCAATAAAGATATTCTGGATTGTCAACCCGGAGACGAGATATCATTGAAAGAACCATGCAAAGTAGGATTAAAAAAATATTACGATGTAAACAGAGAACAGATTGTTATGCCAATGTATACTAATAGTGCCTATGCAGGTAGTGCAGGTTCTATGGTAAGGCTTTATCCGGAAGATTTTATTCCAATAATCACTAATATGCCGGATGTTAATCTTGTTCTGAATCCAGGCGTTTTAGGATATCCGGGAGTAGAAATCAGTCAGGAATTACTGAGTGAAGAAGTTTCTTTTCATGAAAAATATGATAAACCAAAGAAAAAAACAAGTATTCCGTTTATTGTCCTCTCAGTAATTTTTATAGTATTTGCGGCATTCGTTTTGACATACTCATTTATTAATATGTAGTGTATATGTAATATGAAACATCAAAAAGGAGGATACAGCCATGACTAAAGAAATGTTCAAGAATGCATTTAAAAATATTTTTCATAAAACCCGGATTGTATGTCCGCATTGCGGTACAGTGCAGCGACATGATGCAGATACATGCTGCATCTGTGGGAATGATTTGAAATTTCTGCATGACGATACATATAAACTAAAAAATATTATAAGGGTGTCATTAGGATGCATAACAGCAGCCGTGATTGCTGCAGCGACATTGATTGTGTGCAACATAATTAAATCGTCTGATTCGGATAAACCTGTGAGTAAGGAAGCATATGCAGATGAAACAACGGAATCGGTAGAAGAGACGAATGAAGCCACGGAACCTGTCACAACAGAGCAGAAGACAGAAGAACCAACAACTGAAAAAGCAACCGAGAAACCAACTGAAAAACCGACGGATCCACCGACAGAAGCACCGACCGAGGCACCTACGACACCGGACCAGCTTGTGGAATGGGTATGCCGGCCGAGTGTCAAAGCCGCTGATATTGTGGCCGGGAACGATATTATAAAAGAGGAATATAAAAATAAGGGTGGGGATTGGTGGAATAGAGTATTTCCGGCAGACCATATGAATGGAAATAATTCAGATTTATATATGGGTTTGGCTGATTATGCTGGAAATATATTTTTACCTACGTCATCCGATATTCAGATTGATCAATATTTTGATCCACTTAGTATTTATATGAAGAATCCTCAAGATCAAAATGGTTACATACGAATAGATGACAAGGGTAATAATGCCGGAATTATGTATTGTGGATATGGGTCTGATGGCATAAGTTATTATAATACATATGATGGCAAGTTCCTGTATTTCGATCTTTCAAATATATATGTACAAGATTTGCCGTTTACTTATTGTAAGGATGATTTGGTGGGAGTAAGAACAGTATATTATGATGGAAAATATACCGGAGCTTACGATGGAGTTGCTGACCAATCGAGAATCATATATAAAGATGATAAGGTAGCCTTGATTGAGAGGACAACCGGTAGATTTATTGCATATGTTGATGAAGTTTTTCGTGCAGATAAATATGACGGAAAGTGGTATGCTATTGTCCGTAACGGAAAGAAATATACCTACATTGATGCTAATGCCAAATCCATTGTTCCGGGCGAATATGAGGAGGCCTATCAATTCCGTGATGGTATGGCGGCCGTTAAGAAAAATGGAAAAGCCGGTTTTATAAATTCAAAAGGCGAGACGGTTGTACCGTTTATATTTGAAGAGACCAGAAACTGTTATGATGGAAAAGCATGGGTTAAATATAACGGCCTTTGGGGGGTTATAAAAGTAAAATGAAAATCATAAAACGACCACGAAATCACAACAATAAAAATTTTTCCATATTGGGAGACTCAATAAGTACGTTAGAAGGGTATAACCCACATGGATATAATGTATTTTACGACAAAGTTAAACAGAAGCAGGCAGGTGTACTTTCATGGGAAGATACATGGTGGGGAATGGTGATAAAACATTTCAGCGGGAAGCTGCTTGTTAATAACTCATGGTCCGGAAGCCGTGTAGCGGCAATTCCGGGCAGTAAGGAGATTTTTCCGTCAGCGTGCAGTGAAGAACGGACAGCCGGACTTCATTCAACAAGTCAGTCAGGTATCCGGACGAATCCGGATATAATAATCATTTATATTGGTACGAATGACTGGGGATTTGGAACACCGCTTAAGTCAGAACCGGGAGTACAAGGTTTTGCAGAAGCTTATCAGAAAATGCTGGCGGCAATCCATATAAATTATCCAAGTGCAGAGATCTGGTGTTGCAGCCTTATGCCGACATGCATGCAGAGCAAGGATGATTTTGTTTTCCCGTATTATTACGGTGGCATACATATGAAAGAATATAATAACATTATCAAAAAATGCGTTAAATTAAATCATAAGAATCATGTAAATATATGCTATATGGATACATACAAGCACAGTGTACCATATGATAGTATTGATGGCTCGCACCCAACCGTCGCCGGAATGAAAACAATTGCTGATCTGATTATCCGGGAATCTCCAAAACGTTGATAGTCAATATCTGAATTACCAAAAGTTACACAAAATCATACCAAAAGTTACATTTGCCCCAATCTTATCGCAGAATCTGCTAACATTACGCTATCAAAATAAAAGGAGTGAGGTTCTATGAAAAAACAACTCATTAGAATGTTGCTGGCGATAGCAGTGGTAATATCGGCAGTGACGATAGGAATGAAAACCACAAAAGCAGCGACCCAGGGTGATTGGGAATACACTGTAGACGGAAATCTTCAGGCTGAAATTACCGCCTATTATGGCAGTGCATCAAATGTAAGCATTCCGGAGACGCTTGGTGGATATACAGTCAAGTATATTGGTGATTCGGTGTTTGAAGGGAATACAAGACTTACATCAGTCACAATACCTAAGAAAATAACAGGAATAGGAGACTGTGCATTTAAGAATTGTGTGAATCTTAAAAATGTAACGATAAACGCAGAGTCAATAAATGATTGTTCAAGTGGAAGTTCTGGTTATTACTCTGACTACCAGGAATCAGTTTTCTATAACGCAGGAACTAATACGGACGGAATGACAGTAACATTCGGAAATACGGTAAAATATATCCCCGGATATTTGTTTGCAACGGAACGTACAAAAGAAAGCGAATTGTATTGTCATATCAGTAAAGTGATATTTGGGAATTCGGTGCAGGAGATAGGCGAATATGCATTTTATAGTTGTTATGATCTGACAGAAATATCCATACCATCATCTATGGAAACTATAAATGATTATGCATTTGCAAACTGTACATCCATAAAAACGCTTAAATGTGCCAACGGAATAGAAACCTTTGGAGATGAAAGTTTTGCAGGATGTACAGCATTGGCAACAGTTACAATACCGCAGAGTACCAAGACATTGGAGGATTGTGTATTTAAGAATTGTGTAAATCTTAAAAATGTAACGATAAACGCAGAGTCAATAAATGATTGTTCAAGTGGAAGTTCTGGTTATTACTCTGACTACCAGGAATCAGTTTTCTATAACGCAGGAACTAATACGGACGGAATGACAGTAACATTCGGAAATACGGTAAAATATATCCCCGGATATTTGTTTGCAACGGAACGTACAAAAGAAAGCGAATTGTATTGTCATATCAGTAAAGTGATATTTGGGAATTCGGTGCAGGAGATAGGCGAATATGCATTTTATAGTTGTTATGATCTGACAGAAATATCCATACCATCATCTATGAGGACAATAGGTATGTACGCATTTAAAGATTGTACAGGAATAAAGACTCTTAAATGTGCCAACGGAATAAAAACTTTTGGAGATGGAAGTTTTGCAGGATGTACAGCATTGACAACAGCGACAATACCACAGAGTACCAAGACTCTTGGGGGAATTGTATTTAAAAATTGTGTTAATCTTAAAAATGTAACGATAAATGCAGGGTCAATAAATGATTGTTCAAGCGGAAGTTCTGGTTATTACTCTGACTACCAGGAATCAGTTTTCTATAACGCAGGAACTAATACGGATGGAATGACAGTGACATTCGGAAATACGGTAAAATGTATACCGGCATATTTATTTGCTACAAGACAGGATGAAAAATCTGAAGTCTATGCCAATGTAAAGAATGTAATAATCGGAGCAAATGTACAAACTATAGGTGAATATGCTTTTTATAATTGCTATAATCTTACCAAAGTAACATGTAATTCAACGAAAGCGGTTGCAGGTGATTATGCTTTTGGCAATGATTACAGACTGAAAGTTCATCTTTATGCTTATTCATCATTAGTAAATTACCTTAAGAATTATGGAATATCATATGCTTATCTCACGCCAACCACACCATCGCTTAATAGGATTGAGAATACAACCAACGGTGTGAAAATAACATACTATTCTAAGGGAAATACAGGATACTATATATATCGTAAATCCGGTAATGGTAACTGGACAAGGATTGCTACTACCAAATCGTCATCATATGTGGACAAGACAGCTAAGTCCGGAACAACATATACATACACAGTACGTTCATATTTAGGAAAAACTATCAGCGGTTTTGTTAAAAACGGAATCACGATCAAGCGTCTTGCCGACCCGACAGTCTCCGCTGCATCCAACATCACCGCCGGAGTACAGGTTAAGTGGGCCAAAACTGCCGGCGCTACAGGTTACATAGTATATCGCAAGACTGGAAACGGAAGTTGGAGCAGGCTTGCAACAATAAAGAGTGGTTCAACCACAAGCTACACAGATAAGAGCGCCAAGTCAGGAACAAACTACAGTTACACTGTTCGCGCCTGCAATGGTAGTACCATGAGTGACTGGCATAATTATAAAACAGTTAAGCGCCTGTCTAATCCGGCAGTAACCTCGGCTTCAAAGACATCAAACGGTATTAATGTCAAATGGTCTAAAGTAACCGGAGCAACAGGCTATGTAGTATATCGCAAGACTGCTAACGGAAGCTGGAGCAGAATCGCAAATATAAAGAGCGGTTCAACCACAAGCTACACCGATACCAAGGCATCCAAAGGTGTGACCTATACATACACAGTACGCGCATACAACGGAAGTACTATGAGCAGCTTTAATTCAACCAAGAGTGCAAAGAGATAAAATAAATACTACTAAGGATTACAGACATAAGTACTGTGTTTGTAATCCTTATGTTTTATTGAAATGTAGTATAAAAATTCGATAGTGAATTATTATCTTAACTGTAAAGAGGTAACCATTATGTTTTTTTCTAACCAATTCGCTAATCGTGCGGATAGAAATATTCATATACTTGAAGACACATTAGATATTTTTAAGAAAAGAAAATATGAGAAAGATGGCAAAACAATCCGCATCAAACTTTCACGAAAGCAAATGAAAGAATGCCATGTATATTTGCCGGAAGATATTAAAAAAAACATAGAATTCCCACTGGTTATAAATTGCAGCAGACGGAGGACGCTAGTATCATGTCGTAATATTGATTCATTTAGCGCAGCCGAGGAGTTGTACAGGGACAGCAGGGTAAACAAAATATTAGTACTGAATTTTGCCAACCCGTTCAAGCCGGGTGGTGGTGTACGAGCCGGAGCAACGGCACAGGAAGAAGATTTATGTAGAAGAAGTTCTTTGCTTTTATCACTTGAAAGTGATGCGGCTGGTAAGTACTATCGATATAATCTGGCATTGGATAGCTGGCTTAGTTCTGATGCAATTATTTTGACACCGCATGTGGAGATAATTAAAGCATCGGATGGAGACCTGCTGGAAGAACCGTTAGTTGTGTCTGTGATGACGTGTGCAGCACCTATGGTCAGAGAAGGTAAAGAGGGACTGTCAGAGCAACAATATCGTGACATATTTTATAAACGTATATGTACTATGCTTATGTGTGCGGCAGAATGGCACTATGACGGTTTGGTACTCGGCGCGTTCGGGTGTGGTGCGTTTGGTAATGATGCCGGGGTTGTTTCAGATTTATTTTATAAGGCTTTAAAAGAGTTTCGTTACATGGGGGGAGAACTCAAAGCTTATTTTTCGCGAATTGACTTTGCTGTGCTGGATGGTAGTGCAGATCAATATAATTATAATGAGTTTCAAAGAAATTTCGGTAACTTTTATCGTGAGGAAGATCGAGCAAGGAGTGTACCGATTGAAATCATAAAGAAAGTCAAAAGAGAAGCCAAAAGAGCAAACCTTGATAAAATAAGGGGCTCTCTGTTAGGCGGTGCGATAGGTGACGCATTGGGATATCCGGTCGAATTTTTGACAGCCGGAATGATATACGATAAATACGGACCGGTCGGTCTGACCGGATATGTTCCAGATGCCGTAACCGGCAAAGCACTGATATCCGATGATACCCAGATGGCGTTATTTACGGCGGACGGAATCATTGTCGGAGATACACGCTGGCGAGTGAACGGAATCAAGGGTGTGCCGCATATGTATGTGCCGCGTTCATATCAGGACTGGCTCATAACGCAGGACTGTGATTTTGAAACAGGCCGCAATATGCCAAGGCGTTTCGATGGCGGCGCAATCTCATGGCTTCTGGATGTCCCGGAATTGTACAGCAGGCGCGCGCCCGGCAATACATGCCTATCGGCTTTGTATGATGCCAAAGACAGGAAGCCGCTTGGTGATTACATTAAAAATCCCTGCAATGACAGTAAGGGCTGTGGCGGCATAATGCGTGTGGCACCGCTTGCGTTGTATTATTCGCACGTTCCGATAACCGAACTGGACAAGGAGACGGCGTATCTGTCCGCAATCACGCATGGCCATCCCCTTGGTTATATGTCGTCGGCGGTGTTGGTGCATATTATCAATCGGATAATATATGATAAAAAATCAAACCGCAATCTGATCGAAATAATCTGCGAGGCGAGGGATACGGTATGCGGTATTTTTAAGAATAAAGAACATGTCGGCGAACTATACGATATAATAAACAAAGCTGTTATTCTGGCCGGAAATAGTGAACCCGACACCGTCAACATTGAGCAGTTGGGCGAAGGCTGGGTTGCGGAAGAGACGCTGGCTATTGCTCTGTATTGCGCGCTCCGGTATGAGCATGATTTTGCCAAAGGTGTAACGGCTGCGGTCAACCATGACGGCGACAGCGATTCCACCGGCGCTGTCGCGGGTAACATTCTGGGCGCAATAAATGGTTTTGATGCTATTGATGATAAATGGAAGACCAATCTCGAATTGTACGATGTTATCATTGAAATGGCCGACGATTTGTGCTATGGATGCATGATGTCTTACGACCCTGCCTGGGACCGCAAATATATACACATGCGCCATAAATAAATCATAATTGATTATTTAGGGATTACTGACCGGCCAACTATAAAAAATAAACAGTGTCAAGCAAAAATGAAAATGTCCCGAAATAATCAAAAGATCTGCCCTGTGAA
>CAMENP010000007.1 GCA_945928575.1 uncultured Butyrivibrio sp. | reverse complement strand
AAGAAAAGTCTGATAGAATTCCTCAATCCGTTTATCTGCATCACCTGCAGCTTTAGCAAGAGACCATGTCATCAGTAAACCTAATAAAGCAAATGCTATTGAAATAATTTCTATCATGTCTACATCCTCCTTATATTTCCTGCTAAAACAAGTTCAGTCAGGACAGCTTCTTAGAAGCATGTAGGTGTACTCTGGTTCATCTGAACCCCTCTATCGCCCGTACACATGGGAATTGCAGGCAAGCCACTTTCGTGTTCACGACGCTCTTTCAAATAAGAACTATCTCCTCTTCTGCCTTTGTGAGGATTAGGGCTATGCCCCATATGGGTTATTATCCTTCCGCAACATCCTTGTTCCTCTTACCAGATTCATAACCAACTCCTCGTTCTTCACTTCTCAGTCCATCGAACTACTAATGTGAAAGTTGTGTTTGTATATCCTCAAGGTGAATGCCCCGGAATTTCCACTTTACTCTCTCGAGTACCGCATTACTGCGAACCTGCAATTGATATTCAGTTTTTGTCCGTTTGCTTCGGACACACATATCATAAACCAGAAGAAAATATTTGGATATGAACTGGTTTGGTGTATTTTCTCAATATCACACCAAAAACTGGTGTTTTTATTTTTTTAGCTTAGTTTTATCTACTATGTACTTAGGCAATGGCACCGGATTCTCTTTGAACTGCTCCAGGTATGCCTCAAATATTTCTGTATTTATCAGTGCAGTATTTCCAACCTTATAAACAGCCCCTGCTTTCTTTGCCATTTCCATAATATGACTTCTGCTTATTCCATACACTGCCTGCCCTTCAGCTGCATTCACAAACTTTTTAAACACTTCTTTTGTGTCTGAATATGATTTATAAGAATATCCCATACCTTAATCCTCCTTCCATAACGGATGCTTCATTTCCACAGGCTTTTCTCTGAATTGCTCCATATACTCATCAAACACATCTAGTCTAATAAGTACTTTACTTCCCTTACTATCACCTACCTTATATACTGCTCCCGCTGCTCTTGCCATTTCAATAAACCGATTGCGTCCAATATTATAAATAAGTGTTCCTTCACCTACCCTCACAAATTTACGTTGAATTAGCTTTGATGATCTTCCTACTTTCGTTAAGTGCTTCATATAGTCCTCCAATGGTTCAATCTTAATTAATCGTATTTTGGATAATTGGTACACCGCACCTGCTGCCTTTGCGTATGCAACAATAAGCGTTTCATCTATTCCAAAATACTGTGCTGCCTCTTCATATCTTACAAATCGTTTCATCATGTTGGATGCCTCATTTCCACGAGGCGATAATATAACTGACATATACTCACCTACTTATAAAAATCATCTTCTACGATTCTGAATGTCTCCAAATACTCGTCAAGAATTTCGGTATTTACCAAAACCAACTGACCGACCTTATAACATGCTTTTGCATCTTTAGCCAACTCTTGAAATTTGCTTAAACCCATACTATACATTTTGGCTCCTTCCGCATATCTCACAAACTTCTGCACATTTCTTTTGTTAGGTGCTTCTTTACCTGTCATACCCATGTCTCCTTTCCATGTTTTTCCTCCATAACGCAAAAAGAGGATACTTTCTAAATTTCTTTAGAAAATATCCTCTAAGTAGTGCTTATCTTTTAATTTTGCTTTTCAATAAGATTGTAAATCCTTGTACACTCTTTGTTATGACTATTGCTTTTGATGGTCAAAATAATGGTCAAATGACCATCCCACACCCTTCAAACCCGCATAAATACTGGATTTTTTAGGTTGTGCTTCGCATCGTCGGGAAGAGAAGAACATCTCTTATCGCTGCGGAGTCAGTCATGAGCATTACAAGTCTGTCAATACCGTATCCGATACCACCTGTAGGCGGCATACCGATTTCAAGGGCATTTAAGAAGTCCTCATCAGTGTGGTTGGCTTCCTCATCGCCTGCTGCCGCAAGTGCATCCTGGGCTTTAAAACGCTCTCTCTGGTCAATAGGGTCGTTAAGCTCTGAATATGCGTTACACATTTCCCAGCCGTTCATAAACATCTCAAAACGCTCTACATATTCAGGGTCGCTCGGTTTTCTCTTGGTAAGAGGGGAAATGTCAACCGGATGATCCATTACAAATGTAGGCTGTACAAGGTGCTCCTCTACATATTCCTCAAAGAAAAGATTGAGGATATCACCCTTCTTATGTCTCTCTTCAAATTCTATATTATGTTCCTTGGCAAGGGCACGCGCCTCTTCCAAAGTCTCAACCTTGGTAAAATCAACTCCGGCATATTTCTTAACCGCATCTACCATGGTGATACGCTCAAAAGGCTTGCCGAGATCCATTTCAATTCCATTATAAGTGATAGTCGTGGTTCCGAGAACCTCTTTGGCAATATATCTGAACAGGTTCTCTGTGAGATCCATCATTCCGTTATAATCAGTGTAAGCCTGATATAATTCCATGAGTGTAAATTCAGGGTTATGTCTTGTATCAACACCTTCGTTACGGAATACACGGCCGATTTCGTATACTTTCTCAAGTCCGCCGACAATAAGTCTCTTTAAATACAACTCAAGAGAAATACGAAGCTTTACGTCCTCGTCAAGTGCATTGTAATGAGTTTCAAAAGGTCTTGCAGCAGCGCCGCCGGCATTGCTTACAAGCATAGGGGTCTCAACTTCCATAAATCCCTGTCCGTCAAGATATCTTCTGATCGCAGCGATGATTTTGGAACGCTTTACAAAAGTATCCTTAACCTCCGGATTCATGATAAGGTCCACATATCTCTGACGGTATCTTAAGTCAGTATTGGTGAGTCCGTGATATTTCTCTGGAAGAATCTGAAGGCTCTTTGAAAGAAGAGTTACCTTCTCGGCGTGAATTGAGATCTCACCGGTCTTAGTCTCAAATACCTTACCTGTGACGCCTACAATGTCACCAATATCAAGCTTCTTGAAATCAGCATATTCTTCTTCACCGATGCAGTCCCTTGCTACATATGACTGAATCGTTCCCTGTAAATCCTGAATATGGCAGAAAGATGCCTTACCCATAACACGCTTTGACATAAGACGTCCTGCTATCGTAACGTCCTTGTCATTAAGCTGTTCAAAATTATCCTTTATCTCCTGACTGTGATGTGTCACATCAAACTTAGTTATTTCAAAAGGATTCTTACCTCTCTCCACGAGATCCTTTAATTTATCTCTTCTTACCTGTAACAGTGCATTGGTATCCTGCACCTGCTGTCCGTTATTCTGTCCGGCCACTTTATTCACAACCTTTCGTGCTTTAGTTTCTGCTGACGTTCAGTACTTTATACTTAACGATTCCGCCTGAAGGGGTCTCTACCTCAAGCTCATCTCCCGCTTTCTTGCCAATCATGGCTTTGCCAAGCGGAGATTCGTTGGAAATCTTGTTTTCAAGACTCTTTGCTTCTGTTGAACCTACAAGCATGAATTCAAGTTCCTCATTATATTCTGTATCGAGAAGCTTAACTGTGCATCCGAGATTGATAAGACCTTTCTTGGCGCTGTCATCATCGGCAACCTCTGCATTCTTAAGGATTTTCTCAATTTCCTCAATTCTCGCCTCGATGTCTCTCTGCTCATCCTTGGCAGCATCATACTCGGCGTTCTCAGATAAGTCTCCCTGCTCTCTTGCTTCCTTAATCTTCTGTGCAACTTCTTTACGCTTAACTACCTTCAACTCCTGAAGTTCGTTCTCAAGCTTTTTAAGACCTTCATAGGTCATAAGATTCTTCTTCTCAGCCATTTCACATACACCTTTCCTTGTGCTTAAAATTTGTCTACCTTATATAATAAAATAGTATCTGACTATTTGTCAATCATTCTTTTATCCAGAAGGCGAAAGAGTTCATCCATCGTCTCCGTCATATTCACCTCAGCCCGTAATGCCGCACAGTCATGCAGCCCTGTTGTATACCATGATACATGCTTGCGAAGCTCGCGAACCACGATATATTCCGGCTTATATTCAAGCATATACTCAGCCTGGCGTTTGATCGTCTGTTTGATTTCCTCCATGGAAGGTCTCGCGGGAATCGGTCTGCCGGCGAGCGCCGCATTGATTTCACGGAATATCCATGGATTGCCCTTGGCACCCCGTCCTACGGCAATTCCGTCGCAGCCGGTGGCATTTATCATATCAACGGCATCCTGCGCCTTGAAAATATCGCCGTTTCCGATAACCGGTATGGATACACGTTCCTTGACCTGACGGATTATGTCCCAGTCTGCACTGCCGGAATAATACTGCTCCCTTGTTCTCGCATGAACCGTGACCGCCGCTGCACCGCTTTCTTCCATAACATGCGCGAACTCCACGGCATTTACATGTTCGTCATCAAAACCTTTGCGGAATTTAACCGTAACCGGACAGTGAAGTCTCGATGCCATCTTCTCTATTATACGGCCCGCAAGAACAGGATTCTTCATAAGTGCCGAGCCCTCTTTGTTATTGACTATCTTCGGAACGGGACAGCCCATATTTACATCAATGACCGCAAAACCAAGGTTACGATCTTCAAGCCTGACCGCAATATCAGCCATTATATCCGGATCCGAGCCAAAAAGCTGGATTGCCGCCGGCGCTTCATCCGGAACAGTCTTTAACAGAACATCCGTATTCTTATTATTGTAAAAAATTGCCTTGGCACTTACCATTTCACTGACAACATAACCGCATCCCTGCTCTTTGCATAGCAATCGGAACGAGAGATCCGTAACACCCGCCATCGGTGCAAGTGCCACATTGTTGTCAAGCGTTACATTACCGATCCGCATCAGGTTTCACTCCCCTGTATTTTCTCCCCGAGAATGAACACTTTATAATACATTTCAAGTGAGCGGAAAAATTCTTCCTTATCGCGCTGCAGGCTTCTTATCTTAAGTGCCGCGCCGATTTCATCATACAGAAGGTCGCCTTCGTCGGCCTCCGTCTTAAGGATGAGTGTGCCGTCTTCATCAAATTCCATTATAAATATGCCTCCGACATCTTCCGTAAAAAGAACAGCCATGATCTTAAGCTCGTCCTTAATGCGTCCCGGAAGTCCGTCAAAAGCCTCATCAAGATAAAATTTTTTATCATAAGCGCTTGCTGCGCACAATACCTGGTTATCCATATCAATCTCCAAATTCTGTATTCTAGACGTATCCGTATATTCCGCGGACCGAAACTTCACCGGCGCGGACCGCCGTAATATTATGCTCATCGTCTTCCACCAGAAGTTCGCCTTCATCATTAATTCCGACCGCCCTGCGTCTGATGGTGTCATCCTTGCTGATTATCGCAACCTCTGCACCCTTATTGACAAGCATTGATTCATATATGCCCTTGAGTCTTGACATATTCAGGTCTTCGATAAAAATCTCATAATACTGCTCAAAATAATGTCCGAACGAAGCCACAATAAGACTTCTTGACACCGGTCCCTTGCATTCAATCGCAAGCGATGTAGCCGTCTTACTTATTTCTTCCGGAAATTCCGTCATATTGGCATTAATTCCTATTCCGACCACGACATAACTTATGGTCTCCATTTCTGTACTCATTTCCGTCAGAATACCTGTTATCTTGCGGCCGTTGATTACGATATCGTTCGGCCATTTGATCATCGCATCAAGTCCTGTAACATCACGCACCGCCGACGCACATGCCATAGCGGCGAGCAGCGTTATCATAGGTGCATGCTCCGGTCTTATGTCCGGCTTAATAAGAAAAGACATCCATATTCCACTCCCTGCCGGAGAATCCCAGCTTCGTCCGCGCCTGCCGCGTCCGGCACTCTGGTATTCCGCTATCGCAAGAGTTCCTTCGGATGCTCCCTGTTCAGCCTGTCTCTTTATTTCGCTGTTGGTGGAATCTATTTTATCAAAATACAATATCTTCCTTGCAAACCATTTTGTATCAAGTACACTCTTAATCTCTTCGGACAATAACACATCCGGACACGACTTGAGCTTATATCCTCTGTTGCGGATGGATTCAATCTCATATCCGGCCTCTTTGAGCGCATTGACCGCTTTCCATACCGCTGTCCTTGACACTCCGAGTTCTTCACATAACTCCTGCCCGGACACATATCCGTCAGTCTTCTTAAGAACTGCCAAAACCTTATCTTTCATATTATCTGCCTCCGATTGCAATATAACTCATGATACTGATAACCGCAAGCACGGCCGCAGCAACCACAGATACAATGCCGGTAACCTTTCTGTCCGTCATCATAGCCTTGATTCCGGTGAATAAGTTCATAACACCGCCCATCATAAATATAATCGGAAACAGCCATTTATTATTGTCAGTACTGATAAATGCCATAACGGCAAGGACAACTACACCTACGCCAAGAAGTACATTAAGAATATCAAGAATTGTTCTTATTATTTTCTGAAATTTATTCTCTGAAGCAAACATACGGGGCACACCTTTCTGTTTAATTACAAACTAAAAGTCTACCCCGTAATAATACTATAAATCACCCAATGTTGCAACCATCACTGCCTTAATTGTGTGCATTCTGTTCTCGGCTTCGTCAAATACGACCGACTGTTCCGATTCAAACACTTCATCGGTAACCTCAAGTTCCGACATGCCGAACTTCTCATATACGTCCTTTCCGACCTTGGTCTTGAGATCGTGGAATGCCGGGAGGCAATGCATGAATATTGCCTGGCTGCCCGCATTGTCCATAACCGCTTTATTGACCTGATACGGAGAAAGTTTCTTGATCCGCTCTGCCCATACTTCCGTAGGTTCGCCCATCGATACCCACACATCCGTATATATAACGTCGGCTCCTGCCGTTCCCGCTTTAACGTCCTCTGTAAGTGTTATTGTAGCGCCCGTCTCTTTGGCGATCTCACGGCATTCATTAACCAATGCCTCATTAGGGAAATAGTCCTTGGAAGTACATGCGGTAAAATTCATACCGAGCTTGGCACTTACTATCATAAGCGAGTTACCCATATTATATCTGGCATCACCCATATAAGTAAGATTAACGCCTTTGATCCTTCCGAGTTTCTCTCTTATCGTGAGAACGTCGGCAAGCATCTGTGTAGGGTGATATTCGTTCGTCAGTCCGTTCCAGACAGGAACTCCTGCATATTTCGCAAGTTCTTCAACGATCTCCTGTCCGTATCCTCTGTATTCGATACCGTCAAACATTCTTCCGAGTACTCTTGCCGTATCGGCAATGCTCTCTTTCTTGCCGATCTGTGAACCTGACGGATCAAGATATGTCGTTCCCATTCCGAGATCATGAGCTGCAACTTCAAAAGAACATCTTGTTCTGGTACTTGTCTTTTCAAAAATAAGTGCGATATTCTTTCCGGCGTATTTATCGGTCATGACAACGCCTTTTTTCTTCTTATCTTTCAAATCCGCAGCGAGATCTATCATATACATAATCTCGTCCGGGGTAAAATCCTTAAGTGTTAAAAAATTACGTCCCTTTAAATTCATCTTTTTGTCCTTCCTGTATGATATCATTCTGTTTTAGTATCAGCCGCAACTTCCGTTACCGACTTGACAAGTCCTGCGATCCCCTGTATTTCCGAAGGAATAATGATCTTGGTGGCCTTGCCGTCCGCTGCCTTGGCAAAAGCCTCAAGGCTCTTAAGTGTTATAACCGCTTCATCGGCTCCGGCTTCTTTAATATATTTGATACCTTCTGCATTGGCCATCTGTACGGCCCTGATAGCCTCTGCCTGGCCTTCCGCTTCACGGATAGTCGCTTCCTTCTTAGCTTCTGCACGGAGTATTGCTGCCTCTTTCTCGGCCTCAGCTTCAAGAATTGCCGACTGTTTCTTACCTTCCGCAACAGTAATGTTGGCTTTCTTCTCACCTTCCGCCCTTGTAACGGCCTCACGGCGTTCACGCTCAGCCTTCATCTGGCGCTCCATTGCATTCTGGATTTCTGCCGGCGGTATGATATTCTTAAGTTCAACACGGTTAACTTTGATTCCCCAAGGGTCCGTTGCCTGATCGAGAGAAACTCTCATCTTGGTATTAATAATTTCCCTTGAAGTAAGTGTCTGGTCAAGTTCAAGTTCACCGATTATATTACGAAGTGTTGTTGCCGTAAGATTCTCAATTGCCATAAGAGGTTTCTCAACGCCGTAAGCATAAAGCTTAGGATCCGTTATCTGGAAAAACACAACCGTATCGATTCTCATCGTTACATTATCTTTCGTGATAACCGGCTGCGGTGCAAAATCCACAACCTGTTCCTTAAGGCTTACCCTTCTGGCAACCTTATCAATGAACGGTGCTTTAAAATGTATACCGACTGACCATGTAGCCTTATATGCTCCAAGTCTTTCAAGTATAACCGCACTTGCCTGTGGAACTATTTTAATACACGATACCACAATCAAAAGTGCAATAACAACCACGATTACTATACCTACCGTATAAGCAGGTGTTGATGCCATAACTATCATTTCTTCTCTTCCTTTCTTCTGACAATGAGCTTAACTCCGGAAACCCCGACTATTTCTACCATGGTATCCTTGGGAATTATATCATCGTCATTCTCGGCTCTTGCGGTCCATTCCTGTCCCCCGACAAGAGCATATCCTATTGAGTCATTATTATTGATATCCACAATAACTCTTGCAGTCTGTCCTATAAGACTGTCAACATTGGTCTTCTCGCCGCCGACTTTAAGAAACTTCGTAAGAAAAGGTCTCGTAAAAATAAGCAGCACGATTGACACAACAAAAAATGCGGTAATCTGTGCCCATACCGGCAGTCCTGCCAAAGCCATCACAAACGCCACAAGCGCACCGCCCGCAAACCATATAGTCGTAAGGCTTGTCGTGATAAGTTCAAAAACTATAAATAATACCAGCAATCCCAGCCAGATCCATACGATAAAATCCATTGTGCCTCCTCCTGTCCGCAATTATTCATAATTGCTAAGATTTCCTATATTGTACTATATTGCAGATTCTTTTTCAATCAGATTATTATTATATGATTTTTATATCAATATCATATTATTTATATATTTTACTAATACCAGTATATATATTACAATACAACCGCAAAAAAATACCAAAGGTGATGATTAATATGGCATTCAAAATACACAACGGACGCCAGATGTCAGATTCATTCAGGACTGCGTTATTCATCGTATTGTCCGGAGGTTTTCAGGACGCTTACACGTACAGATGCCGTGATGCGGTCTTTGCGAATGCACAGACCGGAAATATCGTGCTGATGAGTTCGCATATGTTTAACGGTGACTGGAGCGCCTGCCTGAAATATCTGATTCCTGTAGCAGCCTTTATCCTTGGAACATTTGTGGCTGAAAATATTCACTATCATCTGAAGATGTATGAGAAAATCCACTGGCGTCAGCTGATACTTATCGCTGAGATAGTTATCCTGTTCGGCGTCGGATTCATGCCGTCCGGTATCAATACGGCAGCCAATGCCCTTGTTTCATTTGTATGCGCAATGCAGGTCCAGACATTCCATAAAATTCACGGACACGCATATGCCAGCACGATGTGCATCGGCAATATGAGAAGCGGTACCGAGGCATTGTGTGCATACATACACACACATGACAAAGTTATTTTACGCAAAGCCGGAACTTATTTCGGCGTAATCCTTGTATTCGCGATCGGCGCCGGAATCGGAAGTCTTGTTACATCATATGTCGGCATCCGTTCAATCTGGATCTCGTGCGCATTGCTTCTGATAAGCTTTGTAATAATGTTTTTCAATGATGAAAATGCATAAATTCATATTTACATATTCAAAAAAAGAACCTTGTTTCCGTATCGGAACAGGGTTCTTAATTTAATTGCTAGTATATATAAAAGCAATGATTATTTATTATTGTATAACGTGTATACTTATTGTAATTAGCTTTACGCACGCTGATGAAGAATAACAAATCACCGATATTATTCTGTCCTGACAACGCCGTTACCGCTGCGTCATAACAGCCTCTCTGGTTGAGCTGTTCATTGCTCATATTGAGCACTGCCTGGAATCTTGCCGACGGTGCGCCATTCTCTGCCACTCCGCTGAACTGACCCGGTGCATATATTACACTTGCTATTGTATTCTGTGAAAATCTTGATGAAAGCACTCTGTTGAGAACAACATTAGCTACCGCTAACTGACCGTTGGCCGGTTCCCAGCCTGATTCCCAATATACAATCGCTGCCAGAAGATGTACCTCGTCCGCCGAAGCATTGTATGATGACCTTGCAGTCGTCGATACGCTTGCGTACTTCTCTTTCGCTGCTGCCGCTGCCTTTGCCGCTGCTTCTTCCGCTGCTTTCTTGGCTGCCGCTGCCGCCTCTTCCGCCTGTCGCTTCTTCTCTTCTTCTATTGATATTGCACTGTCAAGTCCGTATGAAACGTCCACTCCGTCTGCTTTAACATATCCGTAGCCGCCATCGTACGAAATCATGACATAGCCGTCGCACTCCTCATATGCATCCGCTGACTCTCCCTTGGAAAGTACAGCCACCTGCGATGAGGATGCAGATGCTTCAGAATATACCACAAGTCCGTCTGCTTTAACCACAGCTTCCTTGTCTCCGATAGTCTCTGCTATTTTCTGCGCTTCTTTGCCAAAAAGCACATCTGTATTCTTAATGTAACCGGTAACACCGCCCGATGTAACCTCTGTCCATTCTGAACCAAGCTTAACAATGTCCGCTTCAGTTCCGGAATACATAACACCGACTACATCGGATGTATATTCCGGCTCTGCATACATGCAAAGTCTTTCATTAGTATAAGATACAATCTTATTACTGTAATCACTGTTGTCAATACTGCTTTCAAATTCATCGACAACCGCTGTCGAAGTCAGTGTACTTCTGTACACAACGTTTAGGTCTGCTGAAACAACTTCTTCTTCGGTGATTGGAGCGGTACTGCTCTCCGCAGCCACTGCCGCGTCCGTTGTATCGGATGCTGCCAACTTCTGTTCCTGCACAGGTTCACTGTTCCCTGCCGCAACAGTCGTACGGGTCTTCGAAGATCCTATACCGGCAAAAACTATCTGTACTACCATTAAGAGTAACATAACGACAGCAACAGAAGCTTTCCTGCTTTTGAATCTCATATTAACCTCCATTTTTCTTCGTCAGAAACAAATTGTTACGAAATTGTTACATTTGCTAAAGGCAATTCTAGCACATATACCCCTCTTTGTCAAATCGGGCACCCGCAAAGGGTGCCCGTTGCTCTTTAAAAGCCTTGTTTTAAAGCATATTTTCATGTCTTTGTCTTGCCGCTTCATACATGATCACAGACGCACTTACTGCGGCATTCAATGATTCAAGTCTGCCTTCCATTGGTATTCTGATATACTTATCGGCGTATGATGACAGCTTATCCGTAAGTCCGTTGCCTTCATTGCCTATCAGCACCGCACACGGACCGCAATAATTCTCCCTGTAATATTCATTACTTCCGTCAAGACGGGCTGCGTATATTTTAACGCCGTCGTCCTTCAGTCTGCACACTGTCTTACATATATCATCAGCTATGATAAAAGGTACCCTGAAAAGTGAACCCATCGTAGAGCGGATTGTTTTGGGATTATATATATCAACCGTATCGCGCGACATAATAACGCCCGCTGCGCCGGCTCCCTCGGCACTCCGCATTATCGTACCCAGGTTGCCCGGATCCTGTATGTTTTCCAATACTATTACCATAGGGTTCTTGGCTGAAGTAATATCCGGTATATTATATGCCGGCATCTTCATTACTGCCAATATTCCCTGCGGTGTCCTGGTATCCGACATCTGTCTGAATACATTATCCGATACTGTTTCGTATTCAAATCCGTCAAGTATCTTTCCGTGCGTTGTGACAAAACTCTCGGATGCGTATATTTTATGCACCAGATTCGCCGGAGCCTCCATAAATATTCTTAATCCTTCTATCACAAAAAGCCCGGATTTCCTACGTTCACCGGACTTTTTGAGAAGATTGATCACTGTCTTAACCTGTATGTTGGATGTGCTTGTAATCAAAATATCTCCTATCTGCACAGAAGCTTGCTGACTTCATACATATGTGCATCAACATCTTTCTGCATTGCAAGTGCTTCATCTATATCATAATCAACGAACTTTCCGTCCTTATATGCCACTACTCTGTTGGACTTACCGTCGCAAAGCAGATCGACAGCATATGAACCCATCATTGACGCATACACACGGTCCTTACACGAAGGGCTTCCGCCCCTTTGCATATGTCCGAGTATGGTAGCTCTGGTCTCGATTCCGGTTGCGTCCTCAATCTCGGCCGCCATCTCCGCGGAATGGCCGATTCCTTCGGCATTTACTATAATATAGTGCTTCTTTCCGCGTCGTTTATTATCAATTATCTTGCCGATAAGCTTCTTCATATCATAATCGTATTTACCCGGGAGAAGAATGTCTTCCGCTCCGTTGGCAATACCGCACCACAATGCGATATGTCCGGCATTACGTCCCATAACTTCTATTATCGAACATCTCTCATGAGATGTTGATGTGTCTCTTATTTTATCGATTGCACTCATTGCCGTATTAATTGCTGTATCAAATCCGATAGTATAATCAGTACATGCAATATCAAGGTCGATTGTTCCCGGAACACCGATCGTATTGATTCCGAGAGCAGAAAGTTTCTGCGCGCCCTTAAACGAACCGTCTCCACCGATCACCACCAGGCCGTCGATTCCGTGCTTGCGACAGATGTCGGCACCCTTTTTCTGGTATTCAGGGTCGATAAATTCAAGGCATCTTGCCGTATAAAGAATCGTTCCGCCCCTGTCGATCGTATCGGAAACGCTTGAGGCAGTCATATCAATTATCTCTTCATTGAGAAGACCGTTATAACCTTTTAAAATGCCCTTTACATTAAGTCCTCTGGCAATCGCCGTTCTCACAACAGCTCTGATTGCCGCGTTCATTCCCGGCGCGTCTCCTCCGCTTGTGAGCACACCGATAGTTTTCATTTCCGCCATTAAAATAATCCTCCAAAATACAAAAAAATACACTACTCATTTACATTTTATGATAATTATTACTATTTTTCAATAGCTTTCTCTACCACTTTGACATTTTTCTCTCCGAACGCCTGTCTTAATTTCGCCAGTGTATCGGCATCGGCGTTTATGGACATGGATGCCGGAAGAATTTTTCTTGCTTTCTCGGCTTCGCAGTACACTATGACCATATCATTGCCGTCGGAATCTTTTATTATGTTATAAAGCTGCTTTTCAGAGTCCAGATACGCCTGTTTGTCAGGAAATTTTATCCAGCAGTCGCGCGGGATTGATGAAAAAGGAATTATTTTATTGCACAAAAGTTTTCCGTTCTCTTCATCACGCAGGTCTACCGTTCCGCAGATAAACACTTTGTTGTCTTCTGTTATATCCTTACGGTAATCCATATACGGACGCGGAAATACAACGACTTCCACATGTCCTCCAAGGTCATCCAGGTCAAAATATGCCATGCTCTTGCCATTCTTGGTCATCTTGACCTTAATTCCGGATATGATTCCGCCCGCAATAACCTTCTCGGCATCATTTACCTTCGCCTGTCCCGTTTCATCATCACGTTCAAAATCCGAGCACATATTGGTGATATTTTTCTCCCAGAGAGTCTTATATTCATCAAGCGGATGTCCGCTTATATAGACACCGAGGACTTCTTTTTCCATCATAAGCAGTTCATCGCGGCTGTATTCCGGCACATCCGGCACAATTATGTCATTCGGTTTGTCCTCCGGTTCAAACATATCAAACAGCGACATCTGACCCGATACGGATTCCTTGCGCTCATGTGCAACATTGTCCATAACATCCGAATACACTAACATCATCTGTCTTCTGTTCAATCCGAAGCTGTCAAAGGCCCCTGATTTAATGAGGCTTTCTATCGTACGTTTGTTAACCTCACGTCCCGAAAGTCTTGTGATGAAATCCCTCAGATCCTTATACACGCCGTGCGCCTCACGCTCCGCGACAACAGCCTCTATCACAGGTCTTCCGAGACTTTTGATTGCTGAGAGTCCGTAGCGTATCGCATTATCGCCGGCCGTGAAATTTCCTTCGCCAAGATTAATGTCGGGTGACAGGATTTCTATTCCCATCTGCCTGCTGGCAAATATATATTGTGATACCTTGCCTACGTTATCCATTACACTCGTCATAAGCGCAGCCATAAATTCCACAGGATAGTATTTCTTAAGATATGCTGTCTGGAAAGCAACATACGCATAACATGCGGCATGTGATTTATTGAAAGCGTATTTGGCAAAATCCATCATTGTGTCATATATTGTAGATGCGGTCTCCGCAGGTATTCCGTTGGCCACACATCCCGGAACATTTTCTTCCTCATTGCCGTATATGAAATTCTGACGTTCTTTCTCCATGACGTACTGTTTTTTCTTGGACATGGCACGGCGGACAAGGTCGCTTCGTCCCAGTGTATATCCCGCAAGATCACGGACTATCTGCATGACCTGCTCCTGGTACACTATACATCCGTAAGTCGGCGCGAGGATATGCTCTAACTGCGGGCATGCGTAAGTGATTGAATCCGGATTATTCTTACCCTTGATGTATTTGGGTATGAAATCCATCGGACCCGGTCTGTAAAGTGATATTCCGGCTATCATATCCTCTAAGCTGTCAGGCTTGAGTTCCTTCATGAAGTTCTTCATTCCGCCGCTTTCAAGCTGGAATACGCCTTCCGTTCTTCCGAGGCCTATCATGTCGAGTACGCCTCTGTCATTGTAATCTATTTTATTAATGTCGAAGTCATTAACCTTACGACGTATTAATTTCTCTGCATTCTGTATAACAGTAAGTGTACGAAGACCGAGAAAATCCATCTTGAGAAGGCCCAGTTCTTCTATAGTCGTCATCGTAAACTGTGTAACCAGAGTACCGTCGGATGCCCTTGATAAAGGCACAAACTCGTCAATCGGCCTGGAGCCGATAACTACTCCGGCTGCATGCATGGATGTATGTCTCGGAAGGCCTTCAAGCCTCTTACATGTATCGATAAGTGTCTTAACTTCCGGGTCGCACTCATAAAGCGCTTTAAATTCATTATTGGCTTCAAGCGCTTTGTCTATCGTCATTCCGATGTCATTAGGTATCATTTTGGATATAGAGTCCGTCTTGGCATAAGGAATATCCATAACCCTTCCGACATCTTTTATTACACCTTTTGCGGCAAGCGTACCGAATGTTACTATCTGTACCACTCTGTCCTTGCCATATTTACGCATTACATAATCAATTACTTCCGGCCGCCTCTCATAGCAGAAATCGACGTCTATATCGGGCATCGATACACGTTCCGGATTAAGGAAACGCTCAAAAAGAAGATTATATCTTATCGGATCGATATCCGTTATTTCCAGAACATATGAAACAATGGCTCCTGCCGCCGAACCTCGTCCCGGTCCGACCGCAATACCGTTTTTCTTGGCATAATTTATAAAATCCCAGACTATGAGGAAATAATCGACATATCCCATTTTCTTAATAACACCGAGCTCATAATCAAGTCTTTCCCTGAGTTCATCCGCCCTGTCCGCGTAACGCTTAACAAGGCCTTCATCGCACAAATGATTAAGATATGTCCATGAATCATATCCTTCCGGCACTTCATAATGTGGAAGTTTGGTTACTCCGAATTCTATTTCGACGTTGCATCTCTCGGCTATTTTGTGGGTATTGTCCAGTGCCTGCGGCGCATATGGGAAAAGAGCACGCATCTCTTCCTCGGATTTGCAGTAATACTGTCCGCCTTCATATCTCATTCTATCAGTATCGGACACTTTCTTTCCTGTCTGTATGCACAATAAGACATCATGCGCAGCCGCATCATCCGCATATGTGTAATGTATATCATTGGTTGCCACGAGTTCAATTCCGAGTTCCTTACTCATCCTTAAGAGCTGCTGGTTTACAAAGCCTTGCTCCGGTATCCCGTGATCCTGTAATTCAAGGAAAAAATTTCCCTTTCCGAATATATCTTGATAGTGCAATGCAGACTTGCAGGCCTCTTCGTAAAGACCTCTCTGAAGATATTTCTGGACTTCTCCCGCCAGACATGCACTAAGGCATATGATTCCCTCGTGATATTCTGTCAACACCTCGTAATCCACACGCGGTTTATAATAAAATCCATCGACAAAGCCTTTGGATACTATTTTCATAAGGTTGGCATACCCTGTATTGTTCTCGGCCAGAAGTACCAGATGATAGTATCTGTCCTCGCTCATCCCGGCTTCCTTATCGAACCTGGAGCCCGGTGCCACATACACCTCGCATCCGAGAATCGGCTTAATTCCTACATTCTTAGCCGCCCTGTAGAAATCAATAACACCATACATAACTCCGTGGTCGGTAATTGCTATGCTGTCCATTCCGAGTTCCTTGGCTCTCGCCGTTATTTCACCTATTTTGCTTGAGCCGTCAAGCAGACTGTATTCAGTATGCACATGAAGATGAGTAAATGCCATTGAATTTCCTCCGGTTTAATTCAGTAACAGCACTGCGGTTACGCGTCCGCAGTGCTGTCCGTTTCAGATAAATTATTTACCTGTTGCAAGATATTTTTCGATTTCCGCAATCGCATTTTCTTCGTCGGCGCCGTCCGCACTGACTACTACTTCTTCGCCTACATCGAGTCCGAGCGTCATCATTCCCATTATACTCTTGGCATTGACTTTCTTCGTTCCGACTTCAACATAAATCGAACTGTCAAACTGACTTGCTACCTGGACAAATACTGCTACCGGTCTGGCCTCCAGGCCCGTTGAAATGTTAATGGTCATCTTTTTCTGAATCATAATTCTTCCTCCGCTAATTGCTGTACAATCATCCTTTTTCGCCGCGAAGCTCTTCGGCTATCCGGCTTATTTTTCTCAATCTATGGTTAACTCCTGACTTGCCCACAGGTGGGGAAAGCATCTGCCCGAGCTGTGCAAGGGGCGTATCAGGATATTTTACCCTGAGTTCGGCTATTTCTTCCAGACCTTCACTAAGTGTGTTAAGCCCGGCGTTCTCACGGATATACTCTATATCTTCTATCTGTTTAACGGCCGCATTGACCGTTTTGCTTAAATTGGCTGTCTCGCAGTTGACCTTACGGTTTACCGAATTACGGACTTCCTTGACAACGCGCACATTCTCAAGTTCCATCAGCGAACGGTGCGCGCCCATGACATTCAGGATATCCACAATCTGTGCGCCTTCTTTCAGATACACGACATGGCAGCGTCTTCTCTCAACCATTCTCGCATCCAGTTCAAATGCTTTCATGGCATCCATGACCTGAATGGCTTTCGGCTCACCTGATGAAACAATTTCAAAATGATATGATTTCTCGGGGTCACTTATCGAACCGCCGGCTAAGAATGCACCACGCAAAAAAGCTCTCTTGCAGCACATGTTGCTTATACCGACTGTGCTCACAAGTGACATATCACGGTTAATGCTTCCGTCCGGTTCCATGAGTCTGGTGGCAAGCAGTATTTTGATTGCCATGTCTGAATCCATCACTGACATTATATATGTTCTGTTTCTGGTATCTTTATTATACCTTACTGCTACATCCGGTTCATATCCGAACGTCTTATATATTATATGTTGGCATTTGGACACCGCATACGGTGTTTCAGAATGAAGTCTGATATAATGCCGCCCGTCATCCGTAGTATATATATGCCCGCCCGCGCTTATTATCGCGGCAAGCTCCGCCAGTCTGCAATGCCTTGCCGGCGGAAGTACAGATGCGAGCTCTTCTTTAACTTTAAGTGAAAAAGACATATCACTACCGCCTATTTCTTGGTTCTGGCATCAAGGTCTATATCCCTGTGCTCGATCTTAAGACCGTAATCATTGCCGGAAAGTCTGGCATACAATTCATTGGCTAATGTAACGGAACGGTGTTTTCCTCCCGTACATCCAATTGCGATCACCAGTCTGTTCTTACCTTCAATTATGTAATTCGGTATAAGAAATTCAATCATGTCCGTAAGCTTGTCCAGAAAAATTCCCGACTGCGGCCATTTCATAACAAATTCCTTAATAGGTGCGTCATTTCCGGTAAGCGGCTTAAGTTCATCTATATAATATGGATTCGGCAGAAATCGTACGTCAAATACAAGATCTGCATCTTCCGGTATTCCGTATTTAAATCCGAATGAGAGAATGGTTACAACAAGATTATTGAAATTCTCGTCATCCATAAATATTTTCTCAATCTCCTGCTTAAGTTCCCTGGTAAGCAGTGTTGTGGTATCTATAATATAATCCGCACGTTTCTTAAGGAATGATATTTCCTCGCGTTCGCGCGCAATTCCTTCCATGATCCTGTTATCTCCGGCAAGCGGATGATTACGTCTGGTCTCCTTATAACGCTTTACAAGTGTCTCGTCCTCAGCTTCAAGAAAAAGTATCTCATACTTATAATTCATGGCTGTCATATTATCAAGTACTGCCTCAAGGCCCGCAAATGACTCTCCGCTTCTGACATCAACACCCATTGCTATGTTATCTATGGCCTTGCCGTCCTTCTTCTGTCCCGAACTTGATGCCGCAAGTTCCACAAACTTCATGACTAACGCCACCGGAAGGTTATCAACACAATAATATCCGGCGTCCTCAAAAACCTTGAGTGCCGTTCTTTTACCTGCGCCGGACATGCCGGTTACAAAAACAATTCTCATCGACTTACTGCCTTTCTCATCATCCCGGTACAAAGTCTATTAATACTACACAATCCGGTTTCCGTCAAGTAAATCTGCTAAAATTCACCGATTATCCTTACTTCCGGCTCCAGAATTACACCTTTCTGCCTCTTAACTTCAGATATTACAAGCTGTATCGTATCATATATATCTCTGGCGGACGCCGTGCCTTTGTTAATTACAAATCCGGCGTGTTTATCTGACACACATGCATCTCCGACCCCGCGGCCTTTAAGTCCGCTCTCTTCGATAAGCTGTCCCGCAAACATTCCCTCAGGCCGTTTAAATGTACTTCCGGCGCTTGGATATTCAAGCGGCTGCTTAAGCCGTCTCTTATAAGCAAGTTCATCCATACAGGCTTTGATATCATCATAACTTCCGCGGTGCAGTCTCATCAGCGCGCCGACGATCACATATCCGCCCTGTGTGAACATACTTGTTCTGTATCCCAATCCCAACTCATCCGCTCCAAAAGTCCTGACCGTTCCGTCCGGCGTAACCGCATCGACACTTACCAGAATATCTTTCATCTCTCCGCCGTATGCGCCCGCGTTCATAAAGCATGCTCCTCCGAGAGTTCCCGGTATGCCGCATGCAAACTCAAAGCCTGTAAGACCGGCATTAAGTGCTTTACTTCCGATTGTCGAAAGCAGCGCTCCGGCTTTGGCATTAATCATTTCACCTTCAACAGATATGTCCGACATATTGCGTCCGATTATGATCATCAGTCCGTCATATCCTTTGTCTGATATAAGGACATTACTTCCGTTGCCGATGATGTAATATTGTACACTATTGCTGTTGCACAGTCTGATAAGTGATTCTATTTCGGATGCATTTGAGACGAAAGCGGCATATTTTGCCGCTCCGCCTGTCCTGAATGTTGTATGCTTTGCCATCGGCTCATCTGCCACTGCATTGTTTTTACCTGTAATCGCCTGTATAGCAGCCAAAAAATCCATACTTACCTCGCATTACTCTGGAATTACAAGCTTTGCCGCTCCGTAAATTCCCGCACTGTTTCCGAGTGTTGCTAACTTGATAGGTGTCTTCTTGCACTGATGATATGTTTTCTCAACATAATATTTCTCAATCGTGTCAATAAGGAAATCTCCTGCTTTGGATACGCCTCCGCCGATTATAAATACATCCGGATCGATAACGCATGCGATATGTCCGAGTGCTATTCCAAGATACTCACCGAGTTTATTAACTGTCTTAAGAGATATCCCGTCGCCTTTCTTGGCCTCGTCAAAAACATCCTTGGCTGTGAAACCGTCAATATTTCTTAATGTTGACGGAGTGTCATCAGCTGCAAGGAATTTTCTGGCTTCCTTGACAATTCCGGTTGCCGATGCAACCTGCTCAAGGCATCCTTTCTTACCGCAGTTGCATGTTTCCGTCTCATCATATACGACCGACATATGTCCTATTTCTCCGGCCGCGCCGTGTGTTCCCTTTACGATCTTGCCGTCAAGTACGATTCCTCCGCCAACGCCTGTTCCGAGCGTTACCATGACGAGGCTGTTATTGCCTTTGCCGCCGCCCTGCCATAATTCTCCGAGTGCTGCCACATTTGCGTCATTACCGGCTTTAACAATAAATCCGGTCTTATCCTTAAGTGTCTCTTCAACAGGAGTATCACCCCAGCCGATATTAACACATCCTTTAACTATTCCCGATGGGGTAACAGGTCCCGGAACGCCGATTCCGACACCGACCACATCATCCGGATCGATATTTTCATCATTAACTTTCTTATTAATGGAAGCTGCTATATCATCTAATATATATGCTCCTTTATCTTCCTTACGGGTTGGAATTTCCCAATCCTCGAGAAGTGAACCTTCCACAGTAAAAATACCCATTTTGACGGTAGTTCCGCCAAGATCAACACCAAAACATAACTTTCCCATTCTTGTCTGTCTCCTTAGAATTTATGATTAATATTATTCTGAACTCTGTTATAAAGCTCTCTTGCCGCATTGTAACCCATCTTTTTCTGTCTCCAGTTGACTGCTGCCGACTCAACTATAACCGCCAGGTTACGTCCCGGTCTTACCGGAAGATTATGGCATACGACTTTATTGCCGAGAATTTCGGTATATTCTTCCTCAAGTCCGAATCTGTCATATTCTTTGTCCTTATCCCAGTCCTCAAGGTGAATAACCATATCTATGCCCTGCGTCTCTTTGACACTCTCAACACCGAAAAGCGTCTTGACATCTATAATACCTATTCCTCGAAGTTCTATAAAATGTCTCGTAATTTCAGGTGCTGTTCCGATAAGTGTCTCATCGCTTACTTTGCGGATCTCTACTACGTCGTCCGTTACAAGACGGTGGCCTCTCTTTATAAGTTCAAGTGCCGCTTCACTCTTACCGATTCCGCTTTCACCCGTAATAAGAACGCCTTCGCCGTATACATCGACAAGCACTCCGTGAATCGATATCGTCGGTGCCAGCATAACTTTCATCCATCTGATTATCTCGGCTTCAAAAGATGATGTGGCTTTATCTGTCTGCAGAAGCGGTATCTGATATTCTCTCGCGGCCTCGATCATCTGCGCATCCGGCATCATACTGCGGCAGAACACTATGCATGGTATATTATATGACATAAGTTGTTCATACCTGTCTTTACGCGTCTCCTCGTCAAGTGTCTCCATATACGCTGCCTCTACATGTCCTATTACCTGGACACGTTCGCTGTCAAAATGGTCAAAAAAACCAGTCAGCTGCAATGCAGGTCTGTTGATGTCAGGTACTGTTACTACCTTGTCTCCGGTCTCAATATCCGGTGTGAGAAGCTTAAGCTCCATTTTCTCAATAATCTTGTCAATTTTCAATTCTTCCGGCATGATCATTCCCCTTTCAGGTTGTTATTTGTTGTATGAAAAAAATCATATACTTTCTCTGCGGCAATCCTGTTCATGGCAGGTGCCTTCGCAAGTTCATCCACGCCCGCAGCGCGTATTCCTTCCACATCCTTGAACTGTTTCATAAGGCCTTTACGTCTGGCCGGTCCTATTCCTTCAATATCATCAAGAACCGAGTGTATCTGTGCCTTGCCTCTGAGGCTGCGGTGATATTCTATGGCAAACCGGTGTGCTTCATCCTGTATTCTGGTAACAAGCTTAAATTCCTCACCGTTCTTACTTATATCAATCTCATGGTCATTATACCATAATGCGCGTGTTCTGTGGTTATCATCTTTAACCATTCCGCATACAGGAATGGAAAGTCCCAATTCTTTAACTACGGACAATGCTATGTTCACCTGTCCGCGTCCGCCGTCCATCATTATCAGATCCGGCATGACATCGAACCCGTCCGATGTATGTGTCAGTCTCCTTGTCAGCACTTCCCGCATGGATGCGTAATCATCGGGACCGACAACCGTCTTTATCCGGAATTTACGGTAATCGTTACGTCTCGGAAGCCCGTCATAAAACACAACCATCGATCCTACCGACTGCACACCGCTTATGTTGGATATATCAAAAGCTTCCATGCGGTGTATATCCGGCACTCCGATTTTCTCACTGATCGATTTCACGGCTCCGATTGTCCTTGCTTCCTCACGCATTATTTTGTCTTTATCCTGTGTAAGTACATTGAGTGCGTTCTTCTCCGCAAGTTCAACTAATTTCTCTTTGGTTCCGCGCTTCGGTGTAACGAAACGTACGGTATGACCCGAATGCTTTGTAAGCCACCCGGATATCAGCTCTTCCTCGGCAAGCGGTTCCTGAAGCATAATTGTGGGCGGGATATACGGTGTTCCCACATAGTATTGTTTTACAAAATCATTAATTACATCGGCACGCGTCTCATCGCCCGCAAGGGCCATATGGTAATGTTCCCTTCCGATAAGCTTGCCGCCTCTTATAAAAAACACCTGTACGACGCAGTCGGTATCATCTATGGCAGCCGCCACAATATCCTTGTCCTGCATATCGCTGTTGGTTATTTTCTGCTTCTGTGAGATATATCTGACGCTCTCAAGCATATCGCGGTATTGCGCCGCATGCTCAAAATCAAGTCTGTCCGATGCCTCTTTCATCTGTTCTTTAAGCTTTGCCGTTATGCCGTTATATCTTCCTTCAAGGAAATCAATTGCTTTCTCAACCAGTCCATTATATTCTTCGGCACTTATAAAGCCCTGGCACGGCGCCGTGCATTGTCCTATATGATAATTAAGGCACGGCCTGTCCCTGCCGGTATCTTTGGGAAAGCTTTTGCGGCATGTCCTGAGACCATATGTTTTATTAAGTAATTCTATAATATCATTGACCGCTTTGCCGCTTGTAAACGGTCCGAAATACCTGCATTTATCTTTCTTAAGTTCCCTTGTGGAAAGAATCCTCGGGAATGTCTCATTAGTTGTAATTTTGATAAAAGGATAAGTCTTGTCATCCTTAAGCATAGTATTATAACGCGGCTTATGAAGCTTTATCAGATTACATTCAAGGACAAGTGCCTCAAGTTCCGAATCCGTTATAATATATTCAAACCGCTGTACATTGGAAACCATCTGTCTTATCTTGGAACTTAAATTCCTCGATGACTGGAAATACTGGCGCACACGGTTCTTAAGGCTGATTGCCTTGCCGACATATATAATCTCATCGGTCTTATCGTGCATTATATATACACCCGGCTTGCCGGGGAGTTTCTTCAATTCTTCTTCAATATCAAAAAATCCCTCGTACACTTTTTCCTCCTGCCGTTACATGTATTCTGTTATCTGGATTGCAGGAAACGCGCCTCGTATGAATATTCTTCCATCAAAGCAATATCATCCTTGGTTAAATCGCAGTATTTAAGCAGTTTCTTGCGTTCTTTCCTAAGATTCGTACCGCTTACGGTCATATTATCGGTGTTAAGCGTCACATGAACACCGCGCAAAAGCAATTCCTTAACCGGGTATTCATCATAATCCTGATATACTTTCGTCTGTATGTTACTTGTAGGGCATATCTCAAGAGGTATCTTATGTCTTGCAAGATAATCCACGAGCGCCCCATCCTCAAGACATCTTATTCCGTGCCCTATTCTGGATGCACCAAACTCAAGGGCCTGCCAGATGCTCTCAGGTCCGGCCGCTTCTCCGGCATGTATTGTAAACGGTATTCCTTCTGCTTTTGCAAGTTCAAATTCTTCATTGAAAAGTTCTGTCGGGTATAATGCTTCGGCCCCCGCCAGATCAAGCGCACATACATAATTTCCGTAATATTTTGATGCCACTCTTACGGTTTCAATATTAGCTTCATGGTCTTCACCTCTCATGCAGCATAATATCAATCCTATCCTGATATCATCAAATTCCATCTCGGCTTCCTTTGCGCCCTCGATTGCCGCTTTAACCACATCCTCCTGCGTGAGGCCGTCTCTCGTAGACAACTGTGGTGCAAAACGAATCTCTGCATATGTCACATCCTGATGTACCAGATCTTCCGCAAGCTCATAAACTGCTCTCTCAATCGCTCCTGAAGTCTGTAATACCATACACGGATACTCAAACTTTGTAAGATAATCATTAAGGTCAGCGCAGTCATCGCCGACCATTAACGCTCGGGCAGCAGCATCATCGCTGTCCCACGGGGAAATCCCCTTCTGCTCAAGCAGCTCCCTTACCGTCTCCGGTCTCATCGAGCCGTCGAGATGCAAATGTAAATCAATCATGTCAGCCTAATTCACCCACACCTTTTACTCTGTTGACAATATTCATAAATTCCTTACCTGTTATTGTCTCTTTCTCTATAAGATATTCTGCTACACTGTCAAGACATTCCATATTCTCGCTGAGAAGTTCCTTAGCCTTGGCATAGTACTCTTTAAGCATTTTATTGACTTCATCATCAAGCTTGGCTGCCGTCTGATCGGAGCAGTTAAGTACCGGGCGGCCGTCAAGATACTGGCTTTCAACGCTCTCAAGTCCCATGAGTCCGAAAGTCTCTGACATTCCGTACTGTGAAACCATGGTTCTTGCCAGCTTGGTTGCACGTTCAATATCATTGGATGCGCCTGTGGTAACCGTATGGAATACAACCTCTTCGGCAGCACGTCCGCCAAGAAGTGTCACGATCTTGGTAATAAGTTCATCCTTCGTAAGGAGGTATTTCTCTTCCTCCGGAACCTGCATTGTATATCCAAGTGAACCCATTGTTCTCGGAACTATAGTTATTTTCTGTACCGGCTCGGCATTCTTCATAAGGCATGTGATAAGTGCATGTCCCACTTCATGATAGGCAACCATGCGCTTCTCTTCCTTGCCGAGGATACGGTCTTTCTTTTCTTTACCTGCTATTACGACTTCAACCGATTCAAAGAGATCCTGCTGTGTAACCGCACGTCTTCCGTTCTTGACTGCATTGATGGCAGCTTCGTTAATGATATTGGCAAGATCAGAACCAACCGCACCCGCTGTTGCAAGAGCTATGGCATCAAGATCTACGGAATCATCCATAAGAACATCCTTTGAGTGAACTTTAAGGGTCTCAAGACGTCCTTTAAGGTCTGGCTTATCAACTATGATACGTCTGTCAAAACGTCCCGGACGTAACAGCGCTTTATCAAGGACTTCAGGTCTGTTGGTAGCTGCAAGAATAAGCACACCCTTGGATGAATCGAAACCGTCCATCTCCGCAAGAAGCTGGTTAAGTGTCTGCTCACGCTCATCATTACCGCCGCCGTATCTGGAATCACGGCTCTTGCCTATAGCATCAATCTCATCTATGAATATGATACACGGTGCCGACTGCTGTGCCTGTTTGAACAGATCCCTTACTCTTGATGCTCCGACTCCGACAAACATCTCAACAAAATCCGAACCCGAAAGTGAGAAAAACGGAACTCCCGCTTCTCCCGCAACCGCCTTGGCAAGCAAAGTCTTACCTGTTCCCGGAGGGCCTACAAGCAATGCGCCCTTAGGGAGCTTGGCTCCGATTGATGTGTATTTGCCCGGATTATGGAGAAAATCAACAATCTCCCTGACGGACTCTTTTGCCTCATCCTGTCCGGCAACATCCCTGAATGTGACTCCGGTCTTCTGTTCCATATATACTTTGGCATTACTCTTTCCGACTCCGAGCATGCCGCCTCCGCCTGACATCTTGCGGAATATAAATCCCATTATAAGGTATATTAATAGGAAAGGAAGCACGTAAACCAATATGAAATCGAATATTGATGAACCGGTATCTTCGATTGCCGCGGATACTTCCACATCGTCGAGAGTCTTTAATTTGTTAAACGTATCCTCGTCATTAATATATCCGGTGTAATATGTCATCTTAATTCCGCTTACCGGCTGTTTCTTCGGAGTGATCACAATCTTCGACGAACTGTATTCAACTGCCGAAATCTCGTCATTGTCAATCATGTCGAGGAATGCGGAATAACTTATCTCGGTGCTCGTATATTTGTTAAAAATACTTCTGAAAAATGTAACTCCGAGATATGTTATCACAATGGCGATTATAAGCCCTATGATTATATGTCCCGGCCTTAATCCACGCTTGTTATTATTGTTTCCGTTATTGTTGCCACGGTTATTGTAACCATTATTGTCACGGTTGTTATAGCCGTTATTATTATAACCGCCGCCGTTGTTGTTATAATTGTTATTATCCATTAGCGCTCCTTATAAAAATATGTCACTGTCACCACGGCAGTGCCGTGATAGATATAAGATTACCTACATTATAGTTATTTTGGCGTTATAAATCAATAAATATAATTGATAAATTTCCATAACCTTTATTAAATAAATATAAACTGAATAAATGCTTTCTATTTTTTTGCAATTTCTTATGGAATTATTCATCAAATCGTGCTAGTATTAAACATTATTGAATAATACGTCAGGAGGAAAATAAGATGCCAGTCAAATATGTCTTCGTAACGGGCGGAGTTGTTTCGGGTCTCGGTAAAGGAATCACCGCAGCTTCCCTCGGCAGACTGTTAAAAGCAAGAGGTTACAAGGTAACCATGCAGAAGTTCGATCCATACATCAACATCGATCCGGGTACAATGAATCCTATCCAGCATGGTGAGGTATTTGTAACAGATGATGGCGCAGAAACGGACCTTGATCTCGGCCATTATGAGAGATTCATAGATGAAAGCCTTGACAAGAATTCCAATGTGACAACCGGTAAGGTATACTGGTCTGTCCTGCAGAAAGAGCGCCGCGGAGACTACGGCGGCGGAACCGTTCAGGTCATTCCTCATATAACGAATGAAATAAAGAGCAGATTCTATCGTAATTTTACAGATGACGATACAAGAATCGCAATTATCGAGGTCGGCGGTACAGTCGGTGATATCGAAAGCCAGCCGTTCCTCGAATCAATACGTCAGTTCCAGCATGAAGTCGGCCATGAGAATGCAATTCTTATTCATGTAACCCTCATCCCATACCTCAGTGCTTCGCAGGAACTGAAGACAAAGCCTACGCAGGCCAGCGTCAAGGATCTCCAGAGCATGGGTATCCAGCCCGACATCATAGTATGCAGAAGCGAGCATCCTCTCGATCAGGGTATCAAGGACAAAATTGCTTTATTTTGTAATGTTCCGAGTGACCATGTATTGCAGAACCTTGATGTTGAATACCTCTACGAGGCTCCTCTTGCAATGGAGAAAGAGCATCTCGCGCAGGTCGCATGTGAATGCCTGCACCTTAACTGCCCTGAACCGGATCTTGATGACTGGCATAAGATGGTTGATGATTTAAGACATCCTACCAGCAAGGTAACCATTGCCCTCGTCGGCAAATATGTCCAGCTTCACGATGCTTACATCAGTGTTGTTGAAGCACTTAAACATGGCGGAATAACCAATCACGCCACAATAGATATCAAATGGGTTGACTCCGAGACCGTAACGGAAGATAATGTAGACGGGCTTCTCGGCGAGGTTGATGGTATTCTTGTACCGGGTGGTTTCGGAACAAGAGGAATCGAAGGCATGATAACTGCAATCAGATATGCAAGGGAAAATAAAATCCCATTCCTCGGTCTGTGCCTCGGAATGCAGCTTACGATTGTTGAATATGCACGTAATGTTGTAGGTTTCCGTGATGCCCACAGCATCGAGATGGATCCTAACACGACCCATCCTGTGATTGCGCTTATGCCTGACCAGAACGGCATTGAAGACATAGGCGGAACATTAAGGCTCGGTGCATACCCATGCGTACTTGCCAAAAATTCTCTCGCCCACAGTCTTTACGGAACAGATAATATTTCCGAGCGTCACAGACACCGCTATGAAGTTAATAATGATTTTCGTGCTGTTCTTACAGAGAAAGGCCTTCTGCTTTCGGGAACATCTCCTGACAACAGGATAGTTGAGATGTGTGAACTTCCGGGACATCCTTTCTACATCGCAACACAGGGACATCCGGAACTCAAATCAAGGCCTAACAGACCTCATCCTCTTTTCAGAGGACTTATTGAGGCGGCACTTAAGCACAAGGATAATAAGGATAAATAATTTCTTATGGGAAACAAACGATCGGATTCCAATAATTTTATAAAACAGGGTTCTATACTGGCCGCTGCATCTGTCCTTTCACGCGTTATCGGACTTCTTTACAGAAGCCCGATGACAGCGATAATCGGCGATAAGAGCAACGGTCTTTACAGTTATGCCTTTGAGATCTACTCTTTTGCCCTGATTCTGTCATCATACAGTATGCCTTTGGCAGTATCCAAGCTCTTATCAGGTAAATTTGCCCGCAAAGAATATCACAACGGATACAGAATTTTCAAATATGCGCTGGCTTTTGCTTCGACTGCCGGTTTTGTCATGATGGCAATAATATTTTTTGCTGCGCCGGCAATAGAACGGTTCACAGGTTATGAAGGGCTTACCATACCGTTGCGTGTACTCTCACCGACTATATTCGTTGTAGCCGTTGCGGGAACCATGCGAGGTTTCTTCCAAAGCCGCAAAACCATGATACCTACCGCAGTGTCACAGATTGTTGAACAGATATTCAATGCTGCCGTGAGCATATTCGCTGCATGGCTTTTCGTTAAGGTTTCCACGGATTCCAACCGTGCCGGAATGGGTGCAGCCGGAGGAACGCTCGGAACACTGGTCGGTGCCATTGCCGGACTTGCTTTCCTTATATTTCTTTTTATCGCATACAGACCGCGTATGCATGTCCATCTCACACATGACAGGGCAACACATGATGATACTCCGCGTGAGATAGGCCACATGCTTGCAATTACTATAATTCCAATCATTTTAAGCCAGACCGTATACCAGGCAAGCGGAATAATTGACGGAACGCTTTTTGGAAAACTTTATGCCGGTGATGACCGTTCGGTAATGGTAGGAATTTTTTCCAAATACCGGACACTGATCAATGTGCCCGTTGCAATTTCGTCGGCCATGGCATCTTCTATGATACCTACACTCGTATCATTGCGTGCCGTCGGCAATAATGACAGTTTCCGCGCGAAGCTTGCTACCTCCGTCAAGGTAAATATGTTTGTCGCCATCCCATGTGCTGTCGGACTTATGGTTCTCGGCAAACCTATTATGAAAATGCTTTTTCCTTCAACCGATTATGTGATTTCAGGACGGATGCTTTTCTACGGGGGCGCAGCAGTCATATTCTATGCTCTGTCAACTATAACCAATGCCGCCCTTCAGGGGCTTGACAAGATGAATCTTCCGGTAAGGCATTCGGCGATATCTCTTGCAATACATGTCGTGCTTGTGGTTGTGCTTCTTAAATTCACAAATCTCGGCGTGTATGTCCTCATGATAGGAACCGTCACATACCCGCTGGTCGTATGTATACTGAACTGGATTTCAGTCAACAAGTATGCACGATATAAGCAGGAAATAACAAAATCGTTCCTTCTGCCGCTCGCAGCATCGGCTGTTATGGGAGGTGTGATTGCCCTTATCAGGCTTCCGTTCGGAGATGTAACAAATCTCTCTTATGTAGTCAACTTTGTATCCGCCGGAATGTGTATCCTGATTGGAATATTGATTTATTTTGCCGTGATTTTCCTTATGAAAGGGCTTACGCACGAAGATTTACTGGATTTCCCAATGGGGCTGAGAATAGAAAGAATCGCGCGCAAGCTGCATCTAATGAAATAGTTTATTCACATATTGATAATATATCGGCAAACATATCAATTCTGCCTTCGTAATTATCCGAATGGCCGAATCCATATGATGCCCATATGAAATCAACACCGGCTGCATGTGCCGCTTCGCAATCGCCTTTGGTGTCCCCTATATATACCGGGGAATTAAGGTTGTTGCGACGGGCAAGCAGCCTTATATTATGGTCTTTTAATTCTCCCGTGTCTCCAAAGCACAGATAATCCTTAAAATACCCGGCTGTATCATATGCCTTAAAAAAAGCCTCGATATATCCCGACTGGCAGTTGCTGACTATAAAGAGCGGTATTTTTGTATACATCTGTTTCAACGTATTTATTAAATCAGGATATAATGTTGCTCCATGTTTTGCAATATATTCGTTTTCATACTGCATACAGCGTCCAAAAAGTTCTGCCACACTGTCGTAATTATCCGTGCCAAACATCCGCTTCGCAATCTCAGTCATCGGAAGCCCCATATATCCGGCCAGTTCATCACCAGTTACACGTTTGGGATGTCCGGCATCGGCAAGTACCTTGTTCCATGCCAGACAGACCTCTTTTTCCGTATTCCATATTGTGCCATCCATATCAAATATAATACCGTCATATTTCATTGCACTTACCTCGTGACATATTTTCTTATAAAATCCAAAACTATCTTACGTGTCTCTTCCTGCGCATTTTCCGTTTCAAACCGGCGTTCCGGATGCCACTGGAGACCGAGGATTTTCATTTCTTCAGAGACAAAGGCCTCAACCACGCCGTTATCGCGGTCTATCGCAACCGGAGCAAGGCACGGTGCCAGGTCTTTTTCAAATATGCAGTCCTGATGATAATTATTCACATAAATTTCCCTGTCTTCACGCACAAGATAGACTTTATGGTCCTCTCCTCTCGGTCTTTTGACTTTAAGCTTCGGATGATATGCGAGTTTGCCGCCGAAAAGCACATTCACATATTGCATTCCCCTGCATGTTGCTATAATAGGAATGCCGTGCGCGGTGCAATATCTTATCATTTTCTCTTCCGTTGCATCTCTGTGCGGCTGTAATTCATCATTATGCATTCTGTCATAATGTTTCGGATTCAGTGAGCCTCCGCCTACTACAATCAGTAAATCCACTCTCTCGTCAAAAAGTTTCTCATAATTCTTGGTATGATTTGACACGGGCACCGGGATAAATCCCAGCAGTTCGTAAAATCTTATATATGCAGCTTCAAGAACATCAGTCGGATCGCCATACTGGTTTACGCCTTCACGCTGTGTTATCAACGCACGGAGATTCTTATACTGGAGTCCTTCTTCTATTCTTCCGTTACGGCAGTCAAGATCTATATAACTCATTCCTGTCACATAATTATATATTTTCTCGCCGCATCCGATGGCCGCCGGTATTTCAAACTCCGCGCATCTTATAGCCATATGGGACGCCACGCCGCCGTACTGCGTTATGAATCCTTTTATTCCCTTGGTAAAAATCCATTCATACCCCGGATCTGCTTTGGGAATCGCCACTATTTTATCGGCAAGATCAGCTCCCGGCTCATCCTCCAGCACGATAAGTTCTCCCTCAACATGCTTGGAAGTTATAAAGTTCGGCCTTGCCTCCGAAACTGGTACTATACCAATATCGGAATCGCGGGTGATGACTTCCGGAAGTATTATCATGCGGTTAAGAATATACTCACTCTTACGGCGTTCAAATATGTTCTCGAGAACGTGCTTATACTCTTCGGTGTTGCCGATTGCGACGCATTTTCTCATATCATCAACATTCATCCATGACAATTCACGTCTCTTTATGTCAAGATCCTCGCCAACGCTTATCAGCAATTCCAGCACAAGGCTTAATGCTTTGGTAAATTCAAACTTAAAATACTCTCTCTGTTCTATGGCACTGCGCAAAAATGCCTGAAAGTCTGCCGGTGTAATCCTGAATCCGATATCAGCAAGTGCTTTCTTAAGCTTATCCTCATCGAGATCAACATTTCCCGATGCCGATGCAGTCCTTTTTCTGCCCGAAGCCGGTCTGAAGCTCATCCTGTCATATCTGTCCGTTCTGATATCATATGTACCACTTCTCAGATGCCCGTATTTGCTGTTAAATTCATCCCTTGACATCCTGCCGTCCGAAAACTTTTCAAAATCGCTGTCAAATCTTGATGAAACGGTATTAATGGATTTCATAAATCCATCCATCTCTTCATTGGTAAAATATCCCGCCTCCACAAGGGTGCGGCAGAAAGTCCTCGCCATGAAGGCAAGTCTCGCCTGTCTCGTAAACTGCACGGTTCCGTAATGCGGTATGACATCAATAAGATCAAGCGCACCCTTAAGCATTTCACTTGTGGACAGCGCGTCACATGAAAGTGCATATTCTATCGGTCTTCTTACATTCTCAAGCTGTTTAAGCGACATAAGGTCTTCTTTGAGAATTTTCTCATGATTATATAAGGCATTCTCGGTAAGCTCATACAATGCCTTAAGAAATTCCTCTCTCTCGTTCTCTGAAAAACCCGATTCAAGCAATTCCAGACTTCCTTTTTCGGTACAGAAATCATATATTGTAAATGCTATTTCAAATTCTATCTTATCATGTGACGTTAAATCATGTTTTAATTTATTGCAATAATATTTTACGAGCTTTATTGCAAGGTCTTCATTCACCGACTGCGGTATCAGGCTGTAGAACGAATACTCAAGACATATATACGGCTTGTTGCCGAGCCTGTACATAAGTTTTCTGTCGAGCTTTCTATATCCAAGCCCGGCTATTCCGTAATTCCATGCATGGCTGGTTATTATCTCATCATAAAGCGAATATTCAAGTTCCCTTGGATTTGTTCCTATTATCTCAGACGGATTCCAAAATGCCATATCTGACAACATCATCGGTGTACCGGTAATTACATTGGTATCCGACAAATATTGATTTCTTATATTAGTACATCGCTCAAAAAAGTCTCTGTCATCAATTTCCTTGCCGTGTTTGTAACTTGCGACAAGCGGTCTTACCTGGAAAATAATTATTTCACCGGAGTAATTAACCGCAAATTCTATATCAAGTGCCATTCCGTTAAGAAAAAGCTCTATTTCCTGCACAGCTGCAATTAATGCACCCCACGGTGCGTCAACTCCCGTTATGTCGGTATTCTTGAGTATCCACAAGGTCTTGCCGCCGCGTCCGCTTGTGACGGAATCCGTTGACCCCTGGTCATCATAATTGATCAGATAATAGGGTCTGTTTTCCTGAATATCCCTCGTAAATATAACACCGCTGTAATGCACATTCTGCGCCTGACGCTGCACGAGTATCTGTTCATTTTCTATATCTTCACTATCCTGCATATAAGAATGCATAACTTTGGCAATCGCTTTCCGTACCTGTTCCGGATCAGCAGAATTTATTCCCATTACGCTCTCATAATGTCCGGCATTTGAGGTTTTGAAACTGTCCTCCTTGGATGATGAACTTCTGACAATAATCATATCCCCACCAAACCGTTTTGCAATATCATCTATAATATCATCACTGTTTTTCTCATATTCAGCCACCGGAAGAATATACATCTTCTCGATTTTGGATTTGGTAATAACCTTACTGAGTGCATACAGCGTATTTGCTTTGGTTGAAACCATCTGATGTCCGTAACTGTTATTCATCATTATCCTCCTTGCCTGCTCATCCGTATTATTTATTATTGTATCATCTGCAAATACCTACCGCAATATTCTTATATTTAAAAAACGGATATCATAAAGATATCCGTAAAAAATAAAGTTACATACGCTATCAGTTTCCTAAAAATACCATCCGGGTTAAAAAACTAATCCTCAAGCAGGACCCCGATTCCTATAAGACCCGGTCCGGTATGCACTGCCATTGACGCAGTGATCTGTTTATCAACAACAATCTCGCTGTTATGAACCTGTTCAGTAATTAAAGACTTTACCTGCGCTGCAACATCCTTAGCATCCCCATTCATAAGCGCAATCATGGCTTTCCCACGGTTAGCAAATTCCGTCGCAACTTCCATAAGCTTACTGAGTCCCTTATGGGATCCTCTTATCTTCGCCACGGTGTAATACACACCCTTCTCGTTGCATGAAATTATCGGTTTAAGATTCAGCGCCTTACCGACAATGGCAACTGCCGGATTAATTCTTCCGCCTTTGCGGAGATAATCCAACGTATCCATGTAGAAAAATACCTTGGAATCGTATATCTTACGTTCAAGTCCTTCCGTTATATCCTTAAAACTCATGCCTTCATTAGCACGGTTGGCCGCCCACATTGCCAAAAGTCCGGCGCCGATGGATATATTCTTGGAATCAAAAGCATATGTATCAATGCCCTTGACATTATTAAATGTCATTGCCACAGTATTATATGTTCCGCTTAAGCCGCTCGAAATCGTAACCGCAATAACGCTCTCATATCCCTCTGACTTAATTTCCTCGACAATATCCATAACTTCCTGCATATTCGGGGTGGAAGTCTTCGGAATCTCATTCGGAAAACGTCTGTAAACCTCTAGCGGATCCAGATCAAGTCCGTCCGAATATATATTATCACCGTACATAACCTTAAGTCTGAGTACCTTAATATCATTCTGTTCTATAAACTCTTCCGGTATATCGCAGCCGGAATCCACAAGTATCGCAACTTTAGAAGCATTCATATTATCAATCTCCTTAACACGTAGTATTCATTACTACATGTTATAGTATAGAACGCGTTCATATTGTTGTCAACCAGTTTATAAACATTTAATATTTAGGCCATTGGCTTGCCGCACGAAGGGCAGAACTTTGGCTGTTTTTCCATAAAAGACCAGTCCGTGCCGCAGTTTTCGCACACATACGGATTTCTCTCCGGTTTAGGCCGGCCGCACATAGGGCAGAACGGATATTCGTTGACACTTCCGCACTCACATGTCCATTTTCCCTGCGGTGCCGGTTTCTCAGGCTTATTTAAAAGCTTATCGGCATTTATATTTCCCGCCTGCGAGATCATTCCCATACCGGCAACGGCACTCACTGCACCTCCCGGATTTCTCGCCGCATCCTCCATCGCATTGGCCTGCGCCGCTCCTATACGCGCGCCAAGCATGTTATGGTCGCCCGCATAGACTCTTGATTCCTGAAATTCACGTATTTTATCTCTGCTTTCATCATCCGGTGCGATTGACTGGAATGTGATCACCGTCATCTCTATTCCGCGTCCGACGTTCCATTCTTCGTTAAGTTGTGATTTAAGTTCCTGCAAAATTCTCTGACTTTCCTGCGGAAGCCTGTCATATCTCATGTCGCTTTCCGATATTGTTCCGAGAACGGGCATAAGTGCGCCCTGCAGCTCCGTTCTCATCTGTCCGGCCAGTGTGCTTTTGCTGTACGAGTCCGCAACGTTGGCTCCTATGTTTCTGTAAAAAATAAGAGGATTGATTATCTTAAAGCTGTACACTCCAAAGCCCTGAAGCATTATGCTTATATTAAATTCATTGTCGCGGAACGGCATATTTCCGAAACCGAACTTGTTATCAAGTATCTCTTTGGTATTTATATAATACACGCGCTGGTCATTGGCCGGCTGTCCTCCGAATTTGAAGCGTTCTTTAATAGTATTCACGGCTTCCTTAAGCCCATCCTTGAAGCTTCCGCAAAAAAGTGACGGCTCTGTCTTTGTATCATATATGTATCCACCTTCTTCGGCGGTAAAATCAATTATTTTTCCGTTCTCCACGACAATCATAAACTGGCCCGCATTGACCGCTATCCTGCTTCCGTCCGTTATGACATTGCCACTTGTATTGTTGTTTCCGCCCGTTTTTCTGGCAACGCCTTTCTGAATAAGAATATCATTGCTCATCGAATCGCAGTAAATATAATCCTCCCACATCTCCGCTATCGTAGAGGTTACCGTTGATGTGACTGCCTTAATTAAACCCATATAGTCCTTCTCCTTTCAATCATGCCTATTTGTATTCATGATATGCACAGTAATCGGCCGCACCGCTTATGTTCTTATATGTATCTCGCGCGCATTTATTATGCTCAGGCATATAACTTACGCAGTTTCCGCAACAGCGCGAACCGAGATATCCGCCGCCTCCGCCGCCGGCCTGGTATTTCGGTGTCTTGCTCAGCAGAAGCTTCTCCTGACGTCTCATGGTCTCCATCTGTATCTCATGCCTTTTCTGCATTGCCTGCATCCGGATTTCATGATTTTTCCTGTCAATTTCCCGCTCCCTTTCCGTATGCTCCTCAATGGCCTGGCCGTTTTCCTTGGCGCAGATTAAATACCATGGCAGTACTCCGTTATTGTCGCCTCCGCCGCTCGCTATAATGGAACCGACGTACTCGCTGACGGACATATTATAATGCCTTGCGCCCTTACTTATCTCCATCGGACCCATCACACGCGTATTCATAGAAAACTGCATTAACCTTCTCAGATATTTCTGCATGTATACCGGTGCCATGGCAATGCGCGCATCCGATTTTTCCCTTCCGGCCTCTTCCAGAAAATCTCCGAATTCAATATATAATTTATAGACTTTGGCAGCTTCATTGAGCATAAGTCTCTCACGTTCCAGCGAGGTTGCCGGAAGATTTTTCCTGCTCATGCTGTAAACAGGGCCAAACGGCATTCCGCAATAGGCGCACTCCGACGCAAGCGCCGTAATCGGCGCACCGCACATGCAGCACTTGACACCGCCTGATATATCTGCCATACTGGCCTGCCTGGCGGACGGATCATTGATCGCATTTTCCAATTGCTCCAACTGATACATCGCTTCCAGAATTGCCTTCTGTTTCATGCGGCACTCCTCACAATGCTCCGTTCCGACAAAACAATCCGGCGAACACAGCACATCCGGTTTCTCTCTTTTTCTGTTCTCAGCCTGCATCTCCTCTAATTTGTGCTGATAATCCTGTATCTCCTTGGAATTAAGAAGCTGCTGCAGCCTGTCATACTGCTCCGGCGGCAGACTGCGTCCGAAATTTTCCGCAATCCTGACCTGTTCCGTATCTACGCCTCTTCGCTCGCTCAGTGCGCTCCGCTCGGTACGGTCCAGACACTCCGTCATCATATCGTAATACGACGTAAGAAGTCTCTCGTCATTCTTGGCAATCTGCTCACTGAATGCCTTTATTCCCTCCCCGAATGCATTCGCCAAATCATCCAGAAATCCCATACATATTCCTCCTTTTCCATAATTTTACACCATTCATTACACTGACATCAAGAAGATTTGTTTCTTGCCAGAAATCTTTTTTGGGATTATAATTTTATAAGCATATTTTTACAAGAGGTTGTATTATAATGAACAAAAAAGAAATATCCGAAATCAAAAAACTTTTCACCAACGATAAATGCTGCATTTCCCGTATATGCGGCTGTTATGTTGACGGCAACAAAACAAAAGTCACCACTTTCCGCGAGGCATTTCTTTCTCTCCCCGAAGATGAGATTTTCAAGTATTTTTCGCTTTTCCGTCATTCAATGTCCGGAACGCTTGGCAAGAACATGTTAAACATGGCTTTTCCGACGGACACCGAGACAGACGGCGGAACACAGGATTTTCTTATGAAACTCCGTGCCAGCAAGCTTATGGACGACGAATTGCTTGAGCTATTCTACAATAAAGTTATCGATAATTATGTATATGGCGAAAATTATCTCATATTACTCATTCACGCATCTTATGATGTTCCGGGCAAATCATCCGACGGGCTTGATATGGACGATTCATCTGATTATGTTTATGAACATATATTATGCAGCATATGCCCGGTCAAATTATCCAAAGAAGGACTTTGTTATAACGCAGAGACCGGCAGAGTCGAAAACCGCATACGCGACTGGCTTGTGGAAGCTCCGGAACACGCTTTTCTCTTTCCGGCATTCAACGACCGCAACACCGACATACACAATTTATTATATTATACTAAGAATTCTGAGAACATACAGGCAGATTTTATAGGCGGTATGCTCGGATGTGTCGCTCCGCTTACATATAAGAGCCAGAAAGATGTTTTTTCGGAAATCATTGAAGAGACACTCGGCGAACAATGTAATTTTGAGACAGTGAAGAATCTTCATGAAAATCTTAGTGCTTACGTTGATGAGCATAAAGACGAGCCCGATCCTGTAGCTTTTGATAAAGCTGATGTAAAGCGGGCGCTTGAACAAAGCGGTGTTGAGAATAAACATATAGAGGCATTCAGCGATAATTATGATGACGCCGCCGGCAGCAGAACAAGTTTTATGGCATCCAATGTCGTAAACCCTCGTACATTTGAAGTCAAAGCTCCTGACGTGATAATCAAGGTTTCGCCGGACCGCACCGACCTTATAGAAACAAGGCAGATTGACGGAAAAACATATCTTATGGTTGAGCTTACCGACAATGTCGAAGTCAACGGTATTAACGTCAAACCGATATAACCAAAAAGCCCTCCGGTAATATCAGTTACCGGGGGGCTTTATTGTGATTATTTTAACAAATCTTCAAGTTCATCACCCGAAATAAGTCCGATGGACTTATTAATTTCCTCGCCGTTCTCAAACACGATCAGTGTCGGAATACTCATAACGCGGAATTTTCTTGCGATATCCATTGCATTATCAATATTAAGTCTGTAGAAGTTCACATCGGTATGCTTCTCCGATGCAGCCTCAACAGCCGGTGCAAGCATCTTGCATGGATTACACCAGTCTGCATAGAAATCTACAAGTGATTTACCTTTAGCGATTGCTTCATCAAAATTCTGTGAATTTAAATCTTTAACTGCCATAGCGTGCTCCTTCTATACCGGATATGCGCCGTCCTTGCCCATAGCCGGGTCTATTTTACTCTGCTGGGCCTCTCTGTACTTAAAGAAGTCTGTTGCAACCTGTGGGAAAAGTGCATATGAAAGAACATCCTCATCCTGCTGTTTCCACTGCTTCATCTCTGCTTCAATCTTATCAAGCTCCGGCTCAAGTGTATCAGCAAATCTGCATGTTATAGGCTGCTCGCCCGTAAGTTCGATTGCCTTCTTCTGAACTTCCGGATTGAAAGGCTTAACCGTCTTACCATATTTGCCAAGGAGAAGATCTCTTGATTCCTTGGTAAGGCTCTTGTATCTCTCGCCGAGAACAACGTTAAGAACTGCCTGTGTTCCGACAATCTGGCTTGAAGGTGTTACAAGAGGCGGCTCACCGAAGTCCTTACGAACTCTTGGTACTTCCTCAAGAACGGCATCGTACTTGTCCTCTGCCTTCATTTCCTTAAGCTGTGATACGAGGTTACTGAGCATTCCGCCCGGTACCTGATAGAGAAGAGTCTTGATATTAACGCCCATTACCTTCGGATCAAGACGTCCGCTCTTTATCCATTCTTCCCTTAACGGTCTGAAATAATCAGCAATTTCTGCAAGAAGTTTCTGATCAAGTCCTGTGTCATATTCTGTTCCTTCAAAAGCCTTAACCATAACTTCTGTTGCCGGCTGGCTTGTACCCATTGAAAGAGGTGACATTGCTGTATCAATAATATCGCAACCTGCTTCTACTGCCTTCATATATGTCATCGAAGCAACACCTGATGTGTAATGTGTATGAAGTTCGATAGGAAGCTTTGTTCCTGCCTTAAGAGCCTTAACAAGCTTGGTTGCCTCGTTAGGAACGAGAAGTCCTGCCATATCCTTAATGCAAAGGGAATCAGCACCCATCTCCTCAACCTGTCTTGCCATATTCTCCCAATATTCAAGAGTATATGCATCACCAAGTGTATATGAAAGAGCTACCTGTGCATGTCCTTTTTCCTTGTTGGCTGCTTTAACTGCTGTCTCAAGGTTACGGATATCATTGAGGCAGTCAAAAATACGGATGATATCAATTCCGTTAGCGATTGACTTCTGTACAAAATATTCTACAACATCATCTGCATACGGACGGTATCCGAGGATATTCTGTCCTCTGAAAAGCATCTGAAGCTTGGTATTTTTGAATCCGTCTCTTAACTTACGGAGTCTGTCCCACGGATCTTCCTTAAGGAATCTTAAGCAGGCATCGAATGTAGCACCACCCCAGCATTCAACTGCGTTATATCCGACTTTATCCATCTTGTCAATTATCGGAAGCATCTGCTCTGTCGTCATTCTTGTGGCGATAAGTGACTGATGGGCATCTCTCAATATAGTTTCCGTTATTTTAAGCGGTTTTTTAACTGTATCTGCCATTGTTTATCTCCTTTTCTCCGCAGGGAATCCCTGCGGGTCCATTATCTAATATTAAACACCAAATATTGCCATGAATGTTCCGGCAACTACTGCTGTACCGATAACACCGGCAACGTTAGGTCCCATGGCATGCATGAGAAGGAAGTTGGTCGGATCCGTCTCGGCTCCAACCTTCTGCGAAACTCTCGCAGCCATCGGCACCGCCGAAACTCCGGCAGATCCGATAAGCGGATTAACCTTGCCCTTGGTAGCTTTACACATAATCTTACCAAACAGAACACCACCTGCAGTACCGACTGCAAATGCCACAAGTCCAAGTACAACTATCTTAAGTGTATCTGCATTGAGGAAGTTCGATGCACTTGTCGAAGCACCGACTGATGTTCCGAGCAGGATAACTACAATATACATAAGTGCGTTTGAAGCTGTTTCCGAAAGCTGTTTAACAACGCCTGACTCCTTAAAGAGGTTACCAAGCATAAGCATTCCGACAAGCGGAGCTGTTGTAGGAAGAATAAGTACTACAACGATTGTTACAACTATAGGGAAAAGGATCTTCTCAAGCTTGGATACAGGTCTTAACTGTTCCATCTTGATCGCACGTTCCTTCTTCGTTGTGAGAAGTTTCATAATAGGCGGCTGTATAATCGGCACAAGTGACATGTACGAGTACGCCGCAACCGCAATCGGTCCCATAAGGTCCGTCTGCTGGAGCTTTCCTGCAAGGAAAATAGAAGTAGGTCCGTCCGCACCACCGATGATTGATATCGCAGCGGCTGCCTTTCCGTTGAAACCAAGAATGATTGCAAGGAAATATGCCGAGAAAATACCAAGCTGTGCTGCCGCACCAAGGAGGAAGCTCTTCGGGTTCGCAATAAGCGGGCCAAAGTCCGTCATCGCTCCGACACCCAGGAATATGAGTGACGGCAAAATACTCCATTCATCAAGCAGGTAGAAATAATGGAAAAGTCCGCCGGCTGCATTGCCTGCTGCCTTGGCATCTTCGATTGACTGCATGATGTCCGGAAAAAGATTTACCAACAACATACCAAAAGAAATTGGAACAAGTAACAGAGGTTCAAATCCCTTGGCAATTGCCAGATACATAAATACTAATGCTACCAGAATCATAACGTAGTTACCCCAGTCAAGGGTGGCAAATCCGGTCTGATTCAGCAGATTCTGTAAAGTATCCAGAACCATTTTGATACCTCCAATACTAATTAAGTGTTGCCAGTGTCTCACCTGACTCTACGGAATTACCTGCTGCAGTATCAACACTTGCGATTGTTCCGTCTTGAGGAGCTACAATATCGTTCTCCATCTTCATTGCCTCGAGCACGAAAATAACCTGGCCCTTGGTAACTTTATCACCTACGTTAGCCTTAACTGCAAGAATCTTGCCCGGCATAGGTGCGTTAACTTTAACTGAGCCTGCTGCGCCGCTCTTAGCAGGAGCTGCTGCCTTAGGTGCTGCTGCAGGTGCAGGAGCTGCTGCCTTAGGTGCTGCAACAGGAGCGCCTGTTGATGCTCCTTCTTCAACTGTTACATCATATACATTACCATTAACTGTAATAGTGTAATTCTTCATTATTAAAAATCCTCCTTGAGCTTATTATCTCTTAACTTTTCTGATTGATCTCACTACAAAACCATCCGGTGATGCTCCGGTCGATGCCGCAATTGCTGCCGCAATAACCGCTACAAGCTCAAGGTCGTCTGTAAGTTCTTTCTCTTCCTTGGCCTCAATCTGTGAAATCGTATTATCTATAGCCTCTGCAGATGCCGTTCCGGATTCTTTCTTTGCGGCTTTCTTAGCTGCTATGGCTGCCTCTGCCTTAGGTATAAAGCGAAACAGGCTTATTACAAATGAAATGAAGATCAAAACCACGAAAACAACGCCGATACACACAAGTGTATTAAGTCCGGCAGTTCCGAGTTTCTCACCCATTGATTCCATAACTATCATAGGTTCACCTCACTACACTGTTCCGTGTTTCTTATCTATAATACCGGCTTTCTTGGAATAAAGCATCTCGAAAGCTGCAACAACGTATTTACGTGTCTGCTCAGGATCTATAATACTGTCAACATATCCTCTCTGAGCTGCTGACACAACATTATTCTGAAGTGCTGCATACTCTGCTGCCTTCTCTGCTAAAAGTTCCGGCTTGTCAGCATACATAATCTTAGCTGCACTCTCTGCATTCATCATTCCGATTGATGCCTGAGGCCATGCATAAGTCACATCCGCGCCGAGTGCTTTCGAGTTCATAACCGCATAAGCGCTTCCGAATGCTTCTCCGATAATAACATTAACCTTAGGAACCGATGCTGAAGCAAAAGCGTATGTGAGCTTGGCTGCTGCCTTGGAAACTGTACGCTCACCTGCCATTGTTGCCGCAAATCCCTTGACATTGGTAAATGTGAGTACCGGTATTTCAAATGCGTCACAGAAGTTAACGAATTCTGCGGCCTTATAGCTTCCGCCTATTGTAAGGACATTATCGAATTCCTCAGCTACGGCACCGTCTTCAAAACGTGCTGTTCTGTTGGCAACAACGCCTACTGTTGCACCGTTAAGCTTAATAAATCCCGTAACCATCTCTTTGGCAAATGACTTCTTGGTCTCTATGAAAACATTATCATCAGCGATTGATGCTGCTGCGTAAGCAGGATCTGCTGCCTCTGCTGCAAGATTCTCACATACTCTGTTAAGATCGTCTGTGCAGTCTGTAACATTCTCATCTTCATAATTAGCCGGGAGTACCGATACAAGGTCTCTGATTCCTGCAAGAATAGATGTCTCATCTCCTGTAAAATCAACTATTCCGGCCTGCTCAGCCTGAAAATCAGCTGCTGCGGTATTCTCTGTCTTGTTGCCTTCAATTGCATTAGGGCTGTTGACAAAGAGCTTACCGTTCTTCTCTTCCATGAATGTAAAATCAGTAAGTGAAGGCACGAGTGCAAGTCCACCGCCGCATGTACCAAAGATTGCTGTAATCTGCGGTATCACGCCTGATGCCTGTGTCTGCTTGAGATAAATCTCTCCAAATGCATTAAGTGCATCTGTCGCCTCCTGTAATCTTAATCCGGCACAGTCAATAAGTCCTATGACAGGTGCACCCATATTAAGTGCCATATCATATATATTAACTATTTTCTTAGCATGCATTTCGCCGACTGATCCTCCGAGAACCGATGAATCCTGGCTGTATACATACACGAGACTTCCATTAATGGTGCCGTATCCTGTAATAACACCATCTGCCGGAGTATCAATGTCTGTCATGTTGAAATCTGTGCTTCTTGCCTTTACAAGTGCTCCGATTTCGACAAAACTGCTGTCATCCAGAAGACTGTTAATTCTTCCGAGTGCCAACGTCTGTGTTGTAGTGCCCATATTTGAGACCTCCATAATTTATATTATCAAAATCGCAATTTTTACCAAATATATTGTAATATCTATTTTGGAAATAATCAAGGCTAATTTGTTATTTTTTTGACAATATCGGCTTATTTTTATTATGTGGAACCGGGCATTGATTGCAGCATCCGGACACTGCTTCATATGGATGTTTTCATAAGGTATAATCGTCAATTATTTTATTAAGAAACCAGAGGTAATCCACCTCTTCGATGTCGTCTTTGATTTTAATCGGATAAGATATTTGATTTTGGTCATTTATTTTAATGTGTACATATCCCGCGACATCTCCCTTATGCACCGGAGCCTCAACATACTTGGGCATTTCGTAACTGATATCAATATTTTCCGCACTGCTTACAAGCATTTCCAACGAGTCCGTTATCTCCGTACCACACTCATCACTTACACCTCCCATCACACATATTTTTCCGAAATCCGGATCCGGTACCAGAATTTTCTGTGGAAAAAAATTATTGATTCCATACGACATAAGTTTACGGGTGTCGCTCCATTTATATGTTTTATGCGGCGGCCACCCGCACCCCAGTACAACAGTGACAAAAGTCCTTCCATCCTGTCTGACTGCTCCGACAAAACAGTAACCTGCTTTTCCGGTAAAACCGGTTTTCATTCCTATCGCGCCATCCATCATCGAAAGAAATGCATTGGCAGTCGTTATGCTTACATTTCTTCTGCCGTTGAGTTCATTACAGTTATACTTCCTTGCGGTACATATATCGGTAACATCAGTATTATGCAAGGCATATGACGCAATCACCGCCATATCATATGCCGAGGCAGAATGTACCCCGTTATCGTCTTCCGCGTCAAGTCCGTTCGGCGTAATAAAATACGTATCCGTACAGCCGAGCTCACCGGCTTTTTCATTCATAAGGTGTGCAAAATTTGACACATACAGCCGGCTTTCTTCCTTCTTTCGTACAGTAATCGCATCCGCATCCTTCGTACCTCCGCCTCCATGCGCTTCGCCTATATGTTCCGCCACGGCTACGGCCACGTCATTATAAGAGCGCAGCATCATAATATACAGCAGGTCTTTCAGCCTGTACTGTTCTCCCGCCGCTGCATTAAGCTGCACATCCGGCTGGGCAGCCGCATAAGGGGAAAATGTTACGATATCATCCGGATTTCCGTATTCAAGTGCAATAACAAGCGTCATTATTTTGGTCGTGCTTGCCATCGGATATGCTTTTTCCGCATTATGCTCATATAAAATTCTGTTATTGGATGCATCAATAAGAACCGCAGCTGCTGCATAGAGTTCTTCTTCGAAACCGTTATCAAGCGGTTGGGAAATATCCTGCGATGCCGAGGCCACAGTACGGACCTCTGGCATCACCGATATTATAGATAATATTATACATATCACGAGTAAAATTTTCTTCATACAATCATCAGTCCAGTTAAAATCGTCTGTTAATTATATGATGCAGATGTCAAAAGTATAATCGGATTACTATGACAGATACTTGGAGACATACTGGCCTGTATATGATTCGGGAACCGCTGCCACTTCCTCCGGCGTGCCTTTGGCAATTACCGTTCCGCCCCGGTCTCCGCCCTCAGGTCCCATGTCTATAATATAATCCGCCGTTTTGATCACGTCCAGATTATGTTCTATTACAACCACCGTATTTCCGCTATCTGTCAGCTTATGGAGGATTTCCACAAGCTTGTGGACGTCCGCAAAATGCAATCCGGTCGTCGGCTCATCCAGTATATATATCGTCCTTCCGGTACTCCGCTTGCTCAGTTCGGCAGCAAGTTTGATACGCTGTGCTTCTCCGCCGGAAAGTTCTGTCGAAGGCTGTCCAAGTCTTATATATGACAGACCAACGTCGTTAAGTGTCTCTATCTTACGCTTGATAGCAGGAACATTGTCAAAGAATTTCACTGCTTCTTCAACAGTCATATCAAGGACATCATATATGCTCTTTCCCTTGTATTTGACATCCAGTGTTTCCCTGTTATAACGCTTTCCGCCGCATACTTCGCACGGGACATACACATCCGGCAGGAAATGCATCTCAATCTTAAGTATTCCGTCTCCGGAACACGCCTCACATCTTCCGCCTTTGACATTGAAACTGAATCTGCCCTTCTTATAGCCTTTGGCCTTGGCATCGGGGGTAGCCGCAAAAAGATCACGTATCAAATCAAATACCCCGGTATATGTCGCAGGATTAGAACGCGGTGTACGCCCTATCGGTGACTGGTCTATATTGATAACCTTATCAAGCTGATCGATTCCGGTTATATCGTCATGTTCTCCCGGAATACATCTTGCCCTGTTCAAATCTCTTGCAAGTGTCTTGTAAAGGATTTCATTGACAAGTGAACTCTTACCTGAGCCTGATACACCTGTAACGCAGGTCATTATTCCCAATGGGATATCAACATCGATATTTTTGAGGTTATTCTGTCTCGCGCCCCTGATTGTAATCCATCCGGCAGGTTCCTTACGTACCTTTGGTACCGGAATTTTCATTCGACCGCTTAGGTAAGCACCCGTAATTGATTTATCGCACTTCATTATATCTTCCGCGGTTCCGGTTGCTATAACTTCTCCGCCATGTTCTCCGGCTGCAGGTCCTATATCAACTATATAATCTGCCGCCCGCATTGTATCTTCATCATGTTCAACCACGATAAGTGTATTGCCAAGATCCCTGAGTCTCATAAGCGCTGCCAGAAGCTTGTCGTTATCTCTCTGATGCAGGCCTATGCTCGGTTCATCAAGTATATAAGCCACGCCTACAAGACCCGAACCGATCTGCGTAGCAAGTCTTATTCTCTGCGCTTCTCCGCCGGAAAGCGTTCCGGTCGCTCTGGACAATGTAAGATAATCAAGTCCGACATTGTTGAGAAATCCTATACGGGATTTGATTTCCTTAAGAATCTGATCGCCAATCTTATGCTGCATCTCATTAAGTTCAAGCTTATCAAAATAATCCACCAGCTTAACGATCGACATATCCGTCACTTCGTATATATTCTTATCACCAACAGTAACCGCCAGCGATGAGACTTTAAGCCTCTGTCCCTTACAGACCTTACAAGGTGTGATGCGCATAAATTCCTCATATTCCTGCTTCATGACATCCGAGCCGGTCTCACGATAACGGCGTTCCATGTTCTTAATTAATCCCTCAAATGCAACAGGATAAACACCACTTCCCCTCTGTCCTGTGTAATGTACCTCGACCTCACGGCCTCCGGTTCCATGTATAAGGACATTCTTAATCTCATCAGGATATTCTCCAAACGGTGTATCCAGTGAAAAATTATATGCTTTGGATAGAGCGTTTAAAATAGCATATGTGAAACTCTTCGGGTCATTGCAGGATTGCCATCCCATAGCCTGAATCGCACCTTCATTGATGGACAACCTCTTATCCGGAATCATTAGATCAACGTCAAATTCCATCTTATATCCAAGTCCGAAGCATTCCGGACACGCACCGTACGGATTGTTAAACGAGAAGCTTCTCGGTTCAATTTCATCAATGCTGATTCCGCAGTCAGGGCAGGCAAAACTCATGCTGAAATTAATCGGCGTTCCACCGATTACATCCACTATCATAAGTCCGTCGGAAAGCTTCATGACGTTCTCTATGGAATCCGCAAGACGTCTTTGCATTCCTTCCTTGACCGCAAGGCGGTCCACAACAATTTCTATATTATGCTTATTGTTTTTCTCAAGGTTAATGTCTTCGGACAATTCATATACATTACCGTCAACTCTTACTCTCACATACCCGCTTTTACGCGCGCTCTCAAACACCTTCTTGTGCTCGCCCTTACGTCCGCGCACAACCGGTGCCAGAAGCTGGAACTTCGTTCTCTCAGGTAACATCATTATCTGGTCAACCATCTGGTCAATAGTCTGACGCTTAATCTCGCGTCCGCATTTCGGACAATGCGGGATGCCTATTCTGGCATAGAGAAGCCTCAGGTAATCATATATCTCAGTAACGGTTCCAACCGTGGAACGCGGATTACGGTTAGTTGACTTCTGGTCGATTGAGATAGCCGGCGAAAGTCCCTGTATGCTCTCAACATCAGGCTTCTCCATCTGGCCGAGAAATTGTCTGGCATATGAAGACAACGATTCCATATACCTTCTCTGACCTTCGGCATAAATCGTATCAAAAGCAAGTGAGGACTTGCCGGAACCACTGAGTCCCGTAAGAACGGTAAAAGAATCTCTCGGTATATCAACATCTATATTCTTAAGATTATGTTCTCTTGCACCTCGTATTTTAATATATTGTCTTTGAAATTTATTCATTGTCATCCATCGTCTTTCTGATTTCTGTTATTCTGTCTCTTATCTGTGCCGCTTCCTCAAAATTCAGGTCCGCAGCTGCCTTATGCATCTTCTTAGTAAGTTCTTTGATAAGCTTCTCAAGTTCGCGGCGGTTCATCGATTCAATATCTTTCTCAAGATCCCTGCCGCTCTCCGATGCTGTCTTGGAAATTGCAATAAGGTCGCGGACAGCCTTCTTGATCGTCGTCGGTGTTATATTATGCGCTTCATTATATTCCTGCTGGATACGCCGTCTTCTCTCAGTCTCATCTATCGCTTTACGCATCGAATCCGTAATCGTATCGGCATACATAATAACTCTTCCGTCTGCATTACGTGCCGCCCTGCCGACCGTCTGTATAAGAGATGTCTCAGAGCGCAGAAAACCTTCCTTATCTGCATCAAGAATAGCCACAAGCGTAATTTCCGGAATATCAAGGCCCTCACGCAGAAGATTGATACCGACAAGCACATCAAAAACATCCAGTCTCATATCCCTGATAATCTGCGCACGTTCAAGCGTATCAATATCCGAATGCAGATATCTGACCCTGATTCCCGCTTCCTTCATATACGAGGTCAGGTCTTCCGCCATTCTCTTGGTAAGAGTCGTGATAAGAACCTTATTATGTGCCGCCGTCTCCTTATTCACTTCGGCTATAAGATCGTCTATCTGACCTTCAACCGGTCTTACCGAAATCTCCGGATCCAGCAGACCCGTCGGCCTGATTATCTGTTCAACGCGCTGCAGCTCATGTTCCTCTTCATATGTCGAAGGGGTCGCGGATACAAACAGCATCTGGTTGATCTTACTCTCAAATTCTTCAAAATTCAGCGGTCTGTTATCAAGTGCCGACGGAAGACGGAACCCATAATCCACAAGTGTGGTCTTTCTGGAACGGTCACCGAAATACATTCCGCGTATCTGTGGTATTGTAATATGTGATTCATCAACCATTATGATAAAATCATCCGGAAAATAATCCATAAGTGTCCACGGAGGTGTTCCCGGAGCCAGTCCTGTAAGATGTCTCGAATAATTCTCGATACCGGAGCAGAATCCTGTCTCAAGCATCATCTCTACATCAAATTCCGTTCTCTCGCCTATTCTCTGTGCCTCAATGAGCCTGTCCTCGCTCTTAAAATAGGCCACCCGTTCCTTGGCTTCCGCGCGTATATTCTCGGCAGCCTTAACCAGCTTATCCCTCGGAACAACATAATGCGATGCCGGGAAGATTGCGGTATGCTTAAGCTCGGCCTTAATCTCTCCCGTCAGCGTATCAATCTCCGTTATTCTGTCCACTTCATCCCCAAAAAATTCCACTCTGACCGCGCAGTCACCGCTCGATGCCGGGAAAATCTCCAGCACATCTCCCCTTACCCGGAAGGTTCCGCGCTTGAAATCCATGTCATTTCTGGTATATTGTAAATCAACAAGCTGCCTTATAACATCATCACGGTCTCTCTCCATCCCCGGTCTTAGCGAAACCACCATATTCTGATAGTCAATCGGGCTTCCGAGACCGTATATGCACGACACGCTGGCAACTATTATAACATCCCTGCGCTCCGACAACGCTGCCGTAGCGGAATGCCTGAGCTTATCTATCTCGTCGTTAATCGCGGAGTCCTTCTCTATATATGTGTCCGTAGAAGGTACATATGCCTCCGGCTGATAATAATCATAATATGAGACAAAATATTCGACTGCATTATTGGGAAAAAATTCCTTAAATTCCGAATACAGCTGGCCGGCAAGTGTCTTATTATGCGCTATGACAAGTGTCGGTCTGTTAAGCTTCTGTATTACATTCGCCATGGTGAATGTCTTACCGGAACCCGTTACACCGAGAAGTGTCTGGAACTGGTCGCCCTCTTCAAATCCCTTCACTAGCTTCTCTATAGCCTGCGGCTGGTCTCCGGTCGGTCCGTATTCCGATACCAATTCAAAATGATCCATACTCTTACACCTTAATCAATGATTTTTACCCATTATAGCATAATCAATTTTAAATGTACATACTTTTGCAAACATTTGTTCTGTATTTATCAAAAAAAGATGCAGGACAAAAGGAAAGTCTAGGTACTAGAAAAATTCATATTTATGTGATATAATAACGCTATATTGATGACCAAGAAACGAAAAGGAGATGCATATGAGTTTTCCTGAAGAGATAAAAAGAATTAGACAGCGTTCATTTCTAACACAGCATGATTTTGCTGATAAAATCGGTGTGGCATTTTCCACAGTGAATCGTTGGGAATCCGGACGTGCCAAGCCAAACTTAAGAGCAATGAAGAGCATTAATGCTTTTTGTCTTGAAAACAATATTCCTTATGAGACGATTGAGGAAGCATGGCTTGATTACAAAATTGAGAAATAAAGGAGTGTTATCGCTATGACAGATAAAGAATTAAAAGAGCTAAAAGATACCCTATGGCATTCTGCCGATGTCCTTCGTGCAAGTGCACATTTAGCAGCAAATAAATACGGTCAGCCTATTTTAGGTCTTATCTTTCTAAGATACGCAGATATTTTATACAAACAACATAAGGAAGAAATTGAAACAGAATACAATCGTCTTAAAGGCGGACGCATGGAAAAATCTATAAAAGAGATTTCTATCGAAAAGTGTGGATTTTATCTTCCGGAATGTGCTTATTATGACTTTATCAATGATGCACCGGATGATGCAAACAAGGCTACCCTTGTAAAGAAAGCTATGGAAGCCATTGAAGATGAAAATCCTAAAATGGACGGAGTTCTTCCGAAAGAAGTATACGCTCAATTAGTACCGGAAGAAGAACCGGAACTTCTTTCTAATATCGTGCGAATTTTCAAGGATATTCCTGAAAACAGCACTATCGATATCTTTGGAGAAATTTATGAATATTTCTTAGGTAACTTCGCTCTTGCAGAAGGTAAAGACGGAGGAACATTTTATACTCCTGCAACTGTTGTTAGATATATGGTAGAAGTTTTAAATCCACAGCCGGGTGAAAAGAAGTTCTTAGATCCGGCCTGCGGTTCTGGAGGTATGTTCGTACAGGCTGCACGATACATGCATAATCACAATGCAAGTGAAAGCGAGCAAATGAAATTCCGTTGCTATGGTGTTGAGAAAGAACCGGACACTGTAAAATTGGCAAAAATGAATTTGCTTCTTAATAATGTTCGTGGCGATATTACAGAAGCAAACTCATTTTATTCTGACCCATACAACGCATTTGGACAGTTTGATTATGTAATGGCCAATCCTCCGTTCAACGTAGATGAGGTTGTGGTTGAAAAGGTTTCTGACGATGCGCGTTTCAACACATATGGCGTCCCAAGAAATAAGAGCAACTCAACAAATAAAAAATCTGATAAGAAAGAAACTGTACCTAACGCAAACTATTTGTGGATTGGCTACTTTGCGACTGCCTTAAACGAGCACGGCAAGGCGGCGCTTGTTATGGCAAATTCTGCATCTGATGCATCCGGTTCAGAATATGATATCAGAAAGAAAATGATTGAAGAAGGTATCATTTCTCAGATGGTAACACTTCCTTCCAATATGTTCTCATCAGTTACGCTTCCTGCCACCCTTTGGTTCTTTGATAAGCAAAAGCCAAACACTGACAAGAAAAATGAAATCTTGTTTATTGATGCAAGAAATGTGTTCACACAGGTAGACCGAGCACACAGAAAATTCTCCGATGAGCAGATTAAAAATCTTGGCGTTATCACAAAGCTTTATCATGGCGATACGCAGGCACTTGTTGATTTGCTTGATGAATATAAAGCAGAACTCGCCAATGCTCCTGAATCCTCTGATGACAAAGAAGTTCTTACAAAAGCATATTGGCAGTCACAGATTGATTGGCTGACGGAAAGATTCCCAGATGGCGTATATGCTGATGTTATCGGTCTTTGCAAGGCTGCGCCAATGGATGGTGAAGACGGAATCATAGATCAGGATTACTCTCTCAATGCAGGCCGTTATGTCGGTGTGGTTATTGAGGATGATGGATTAACACAGGAAGAATTTAAAGAAGAAATGTATTCCTTAAATGCTGAGTTCACTGCATTAAGTGCCGAGGCAAAGAAACTTGAAGAACTCATCGCAAGTAATTTGAAAGGATTGTTGGGTGAGTGATATGAATGAATATAAAATAGTAAAAATAACAGATCTCGGTACTGTGAATCGTGGCAAATCAAAGCATAGACCAAGAAACGACTCCATATTATATGGTGGGGAATATCCCTTTATCCAAACAGGTGATGTAAAAAAGGCTAATCTACATTTGATTGATTATACACAAACATATAATGACGTGGGGTTAAAACAAAGTAAACTTTGGAAAAAAGGAACATTATGTTTCACTATTGCAGCTAATATTGCGGACTCTGCCATACTTGGTATGGATGCATGCTTCCCAGATAGTATTGTGGGATTCTTACCGTACGAGAATGTATCAGACACAACATACGTTAAGTATTTATTCGATGAACTAAAATTATACTTTCAACAGATTTCTAAAGGCACAACCCAAGATAATTTGAGTTTGGGTAAAATTTGTAGAGTAAAGCTTAGGGTGCCAGATTATGATACACAAGTAAAAGTTGCATCTATTTTATCTACTTACGATACTGCTATCGAAAACAACAACAAGCGTATTCGTCTCTTAGAGCAAATGGCTGAAAATCTCTACAAGGAATGGTTTGTAAGATTCCGCTTTCCGGGATATGAGGATGTAGAGTTCGAAAATGGAATACCTAAGGGGTGGAAAGTTGGAAGGTTATCAGATATTCTTACTTTACAAAGTGGTTATGCTTTCAAAAGTGAGAACTTTGTAGAAAAGGGTGAATATAAAATTGTAACTATCAAAAATGTCCAACATAAAATCTTTGATGGAAATAATGTAAGTTATTTAGATAGCATTCCAGTCAAGATGCCCAAATATTGTGCATTACATACTGGCGATTTACTTCTATCGCTAACAGGAAATGTTGGACGTGTATGTCGTGTTGTTGGAGAAAACTATTTGTTAAACCAGCGAGTAGCAAAAATAAAGACTGATTATAAATATTATGCATATTCGTTACTCACAACCCAGCAGATGTTCAACTACATGAATAATTTGGCAAATGGTACTGCTCAACTAAATCTTAGTCCAATAAAAACTGAAAATATTAGATCACTTCTTCCTAATATTGAATTGATAGAACAATACGATAAATTGATGTCGCCATATTTTAATGAAATTATGTCATTAAATCAGCAAACTCAACTCCTCACCAAAGAGCGAGATTTTCTTTTACCACGCCTAATGAGTGGAAAACTTGAAGTTTAAGGAGGTGCTCATATGCGTAATTTTATATCTGAAGACGATATAGAACAGGCTATACTTTCAAAGTTAAAAGCTGAACCATTTGAATATAACATCCTCATTTGCGATGCCGATCCAAGCAAGCGTGATGATTTGAATGACGGCACAGGAAGAAATTCTAAGAAAGAATGTGTTCTTCCTGATGTAATGCTGTCTTCTCTAAAGCGTATCAATCCAACCATCGAAGAAGATAAAATCAAAGAGATTGTAAAGACGCTGAGACAGAATTATACAGGAACGGATATCGTAGATACCAACTACAAATTATACAGACAGATTCGTAATAATATAAAAATCACAGTTCGTAGGAATGGCAGAGAAGATTTCGATTTTGTAAAACTGATTGATTTCGAGCGTCCGGAGAACAACACTTTCACAGCGGTATCGCAAATGTGGATTCAAGGAAAGGTCTATTATCGCAGACCAGATATCCTTATTTTTGTCAATGGCATGCCCTTTGTGTTTATTGAACTGAAAAATAGCATTGTTAAGGTCGAGGAAGCCTACAACAAAAATTTGAAAGATTACATGCGAGATATTCCGAATCTCTTTGCGTTCAATCAGATTTGTGTGCTTTCCAATGGACTCGAAACAAAGCTTGGTGCATTTAACGCAACCTACGATTATTTCTTTGAATGGCTCAAAATTGATAGCGAAAAAGAAAAACTGGACAGAGAAGCAATTCTTGCTGCGGATAATGTTAAGGATAGCTCTGTCAGATATTTTGTTGACGGCCTTCTCAACAAAGATAGACTGATTGATTATATAGAAAATTTCATTCTCTTTGAGAATCAGAGAATCAAAATTATTGCAAAGAACCACCAGTACTTAGGCGTAAATAACTTGATGGAATCTGTGAAAAACAGAAAAGAATTGAACGGAAAACTTGGTGTTTTCTGGCATACACAGGGCTCTGGTAAATCCTACTCTATGGTTATGTTTGCCCGTAAGGTGAAACGTAAAATTGCAGGTAACTTTTCATTCCTTGTTATCACAGACCGTGAAGACTTGGACACACAGATTCATAAGAACTTTGTACGCACAGAAGTTATCGGCTCGAAAGAAGAGTGCCAGCCAAAGGATAGCAAGCAGTTAAGAGATTTCCTAACTACAAACAAGGCATTTATCTTTACTTTGATTCATAAGTTCAGATACGACAAAACAAAGAAATATCCGGTGCTTTCTACTCGTGACGATATTATCGTCCTTGTTGATGAAGCACATAGAACGCAGTACAAGGATTTGGCAGAAAACATGAGAACTGCACTTCCGAATGCTAACTTTATCGCATTTACAGGAACACCACTTCTCGGAACAAAACGTCTTACAAATCAATGGTTCGGAGATTATGTATCAGAATATAATTTTGCACAGTCTGTTGAAGACGGATCTACAGTGCCTTTATTCTATTCCAGACGAGTTCCGGAAGTTGGGCTTGAGAATGATTTTCTTGACGATGACGTTGTGGATATTATCGAAGAAGAAAATCTTAATGAAGATGAGACAAGACTATTAGAGAATGCATCTTCCCGTATCCTTGAAGTTATCAAGAGAGATGACCGCTTAGATAAAGTGGCACAGGATATTGCCTACCACTTCCCAAGACGAGGCTTCCTCGGTAAAGGTATGGTGGTATCTGTCGATAAATATACAGCAGTCAAAATGTATGATAAGGTTCAGCATTACTGGGCTATTGAAAAGCAGAATATTATGAAAGAGCGAAATACTGCTTCTACCAAAGAAGAACGTGATCAGCTCACTCGTATTCTTGCTTATATGAATAAGGTTGAAATGGCTGTTATCATTTCAGAAGAAAATGACGAAGAAGCCAAGTTTGCAAAGCAAGGATTAGATATTACAAAGCATCGTGCAAAGATGAAAGAAATCACACCTGACGGCAGAGACATTGAGGATAGATTCAAAGATCCGGATGATTCATTGCAGCTTGTATTTGTATGTGCCATGTGGCTCACAGGATTTGATGTAAAGAACCTTTCTACTCTTTATCTAGACAAGCCGATGAAGGGCCACACGTTGATGCAGGCCATCGCCCGTGCCAACAGAGTGTATCCGGGAAAACCTGCAGGAATCATAGTTGATTATGTAAACGTGTTTAAATACATGAAGAAAGCATTAACAGAATATGCCACTGGTGATGACGGAACAGAGTTCCCGGCAAAGGATATTGACCAGTTAATCAGCTATATCGATGGCACGATTGATGAAGCAGATTCTTTCTTGTTATCTCTTGATATTGATTTGGAAAAGATAATTTCTGATTCGAATACTCTTGATAAATTGGATGCCCTAAGAAGTGCTTACGATACTATCGTAGCTAAGGATGATGACAAAGAGAAATTCAAGGTTATCCTTAACACTTTGACAAATCTCTACGAAGCATCAAAGCCGGAAATTTTTGAAAAGAATTGGAGCAATGATAAGTTTGCACCGCTTGTGTATCTACACGGACTTTTCTACCACACTATCGATGATGTAAAAGTAGCTCGTGCCAGACAGAAAATGAATCAGATCCTTGATGGCAGTGTTACTGCAAGTCAGGATTTCGTTAAATATTTACGTGAGAAACCTCCACAGTACATGATAAAGGGTACAAAGGCTATTGATCTTTCTAAGGTTGATGTTGAGCAATTGAGAAAAGAAATCAAGGTCGCTAAATACAAGGCGATTGAAATTAACGATTTAAAGGAATACATTGAGCAGGCATTGGAACAGATGCTTAACAAAAACTGCACACGAACCAAGTTCTCAGAAAGGTTCAAGCGTATTATTGATTCCTACAACGCAGGCGGCACTGAAAACGAGGATTATTATGAGCAACTTGTGAAACTCCTTGAAGAGCTTCGTCAGGAAGATAATCGTGCAAATAGAGAAGGTCTTACAGAAGAAGAACTTGAAATTTACGATTTGCTGATTGCCGGGAAGAAATTAACACAGGCCGAGGAACAGAAGGTCAAACTTTCTGCTAAGAATCTTTATAAGAAGTTGGCCGATAATCGTAGCAGTCTTCTTGTAGTGGATTGGTACAAGGACGAACAACCACGTGCCAAGCTGAAATATGAGGTGGAACTATCATTGAATGATGATTTGCCTGAAAGCTACGACAAAGCAGCATTTGATTCCAAGGTTTCCTTACTCATGAACCACTTCGTGGACATGGCAGTTCAGGGATATGGTTGGATTGGTGCCGCGTAAGGAGGTGTTGTTTACGAAAGTCAAAATTACAAATAAAAAATTATGGGCTAATTATATTAAGCCTGTTTCTATAAGTGCAGGGATTATATCTTTCATTTTAGCATTTGTTGATTTGGAACAATTCGTACGAATAGCAATTGGATTGGTTTATATCGTTATACTGCTGACTATGTTTCTTGTAATGCTCCATAAAGCTAATAAAGAGAGTTCTAAAGAAATGAATATCAATGACACTGATGTCAAAATTAAGTTTGGTGATATTTTTGCTCAAAATGGTATAAAAGTGATTGCATTCAATGAGTATTTTGACACACAGGTAGATGACAGAGTTATTTCTGAATCATCTTTAAATGGACAATATATATTACATCATTCCAATGGTCGAGAATACATTGACGCTGCAATCGAAAAAGAAAATCATTTGGAAGAAGCAATCGTTCAAAGGAATGTTTATCGTAACCAGGGCGGAAAACAGATTAAATATCGTCTTGGAACTCTGTGTCCGATTGATGACTATTTTATAATGGCTTTTACGCATTTCGATAAAAATGACAAGGCCTATCTATCCTTGGAAGACTATGTTTCATGCCTGATGCATATGTGGTCAGAATTAGATTATCTATATGCGGGTAAGCCAATAAATATAACTCTTTTCGGAAGTGGTATTACACGTTTCAATAATGGATTAGTGAGTGAGCAGGAACTACTTCACTTGATAGTGCGTACATTTGAAATAAGTAAAGTTAGATTTGGAAATACCTCTTCTTTAACAATTCTTTTAGATGAAAAAGTCAAGGAAAAAATCAACCTATATGACATAGGAAAGGAGAAATAAAATGGCATACAGAACAAGAACTTATATTGCCGCCGATTGGAGCGGAGACAAAGATGCTGTTGAGCAACTACATAAATGGAATGATGGATATTGGAGTTTGTCTTTTACAGATGCACATGATTTGACCCAATCTAGTGATTCAAGTCTAAACTGCAGCATAAAAAGTTCCTTAAAAACAAGAATGGATGCTTCTAAGACTTTTGTATTGATTGTTGGTGATAAAACAGATTCCGTCACTGCAGGAAGTTGTAGATATTGTCCGAGCTACAACTCTTGGACATCTAGTTGCGCAAGAGGACGATCTATAGATTATAGAAGTTATATAAAATATGAATGTGATAAAGCGGTGGAAGCAGGAATAAAGATAGTTGTTTTGTATAACTCAACAACAGTTTCAAGAAGCAAATGTCCTGAAGCAGTTCGCTATGAGGGTACTCATGTTGCAATGGTATGTCGCAAAGATGGTAAGCTTTACTGGGATTATAATGCAGTGAAAAATGCCTTAGCTTAAAACGAAAACGACCACACCGGAGCAAACCAACACTCTAGTGTGGTCATTATGTTTTTATTTTAGTTTATCCATAATATACCTGACTGCCGCATCAAGCTGCGTGTCTGTTCCATCCTTCTTATAAGCATCCTCGTCAAGCTCAACAACCTCATCAGGTGTGATGCCTATTCCGTGAATATTGTTGCCGTTCGGAGTGTAATAATCCTGTGTGGTCAGCTTAACAGCCGAACCGTCATCGAGCTTATATATGGACTGGACTATTCCTTTTCCGAAAGTCTGCGTACCGATTATTCCTGCAAGTCCGTAATCCTGCAAAGCTCCAGAAAATACTTCCGATGCACTTGCACTGTTTCCGTTGACAAGCACCGCACACGGAACATCAAGATCGCATTCCGCATCGGAACGGATTTCTTCGCGTTTGCCGTTCTTATCCTGCATATATACGATAAGTCCTTCAGGAAGAAGTCTGTCAAGAATATCCGTAACCGTATCAAGTCTTCCGCCCGGATTGCCCCTGACATCAATGATAAGTCCCTGCATGCCCTGTTCCTTCAGATCATCAAAAGCATTATTGAACTGTTCGAGCGTAACACCTTCAAACTGGCTTATTGTAATGTATCCTATATTATTATCAAGCATTTTTCCGGCCACAAGCACAGAATCTATTTTACGTCTTGTCACATCTATCTTAAGAGTTTCGTCTCCACGGACAATAGTAAGTGTAACACTTGTGCCTTCCTCGCCCTTCATCCGGCTTACTATATCGTCAAGCTTCATGCCCTTGACATTCTCTCCGGCCACTTCCGTAATGACATCCTCCGCAAGAATCCCGGCTTCCTCTGCCGGCGAGCCCTCCTGCGTCTGTACAATACGTACATATCCGTCATCATTCAATGTGACCGTCGCACCTATACCATAATAAACGCCTTCCGTGCTTGCGGACAATTCCTTATATTCCTCAGCTGTATAATATTTACTGTACGGATCGTCAAGACTGCTCATGACCGCCTTATAGATATTGTCGGCCATCTCATCTTTATCATAATCGTACAGAAAAAGCGAATCGACAATTCCCGTAAGTTCGTTAATCTTTGATGTCACATTATCGCCTAGCGCCAGTGTCGTTCTGTCCGCCTTGACTTTGCGTTCATAATTCAGGGAAAAAATAATTCCTACCGCAATTGCGCACACCAGCAATACCGATAATGCTCCGATTGCTGCTCCGATTCTTATTCCCTTTTTATATAATTTCTTAACTTCTTCGTCACCCATTACCTGTTACCTGTCAAAAATTAATACGAAGGAATTGTAATATAATCCCTCGGGTTCTTGGATTCACCCTGGACAAATACGCAGAAATGTAAATGAGGACCTGTAATATTACCTGTTGTCCCAACATATCCAATTATCTGTCCAGCTTCAACGTGTTGTCCCGTAGAAACATTCAATACTGAACAATGCGCATACAACGTGGATACACCTACACCATGGTCAATCTTAATATAATATCCATAACCAGTTTTGGCATTTGATGTATCAGCAATGCTGACTGTTCCGGAATACGCTGCCACTATTGGCTTACCATATACATTCCACCCTGATATATCCATTCCATCATGCAACAACCATTGATGAAGTTTCGGATGAAGGCGTTGTCCATATTCAGACGTTATAATATTATACCCCGGAATCGGCCATGTGAAACCTCCGGCAAGGCCAATCTGTTCAAGCGTCTTCTGCGCTTCCTGGCTTGCATCTGTGCCATTGTTCTTAGCCTCTTCCTGCTGTCTCTGCCATTCTGCCTTTATGTTTGCAACAACTTGCTTCTGTTCTTCCAGTTCTTTTTCTGCTAATTTTTTCGCAGCTTCAGCATCTCCTTGCTGTCCTTCGAGCGCCGTGAGCTTCGATTCTTTCTCATCAAGGATCACATCAATGTACTTCTGCTGGTTCTGCAAATCCGTCTGCAGTGCCAGAAGCTCATTCTGTTCATTCTGGAGTGTTGTCTTCTCAGTCTCAAGCGCCGCCTTGTCTGTTTCCATCGTGCTTATAAGACCGCTTATTGTATTCTGTGTATCCGCAAGCTTCTTAAGCTGATTTCTGTCATATTCCACAATGCTGTTGACATACTCTGCCTTTCCGAGCATATCGGATAAATCCTCGGCAGAAAAAATCATATCAAGAAAAGTACTGTCACCGCACTCATACATATATTGTATTCTGAGTTTCATGGCTTCATACTGCTCTTTTTCAGTTTCTTTGGCTGCATCAAGCTCTGCCTGTGCGCTGTCTATCTCTGCCTGTTTGTCTGCAATCTGCTGTTTCTTGGCGTCTATTTCAGTCTGCTTGGCGTCTATTTTGCCCTGGCATTCCACAAGCTGTGATGTATAACCTGCAAGCTTTGTATCAAGCTGCGAAATATAATTCTCGGTATCCGTTATGTCTGATGCCAGACTGTCAAGTTCTTTCTGCAAATTATCAATCTTGTTCTGGACCTGCTGCTGTTCTTTCTCGGCATCATCGATATCAGTCTGTTCAACCGCAGACGGCTGCACATAATTATTCTGTCCGATATATGAACATAACATAAATGCCGAAACACCGACAGCTGCCAGTTTAAGTATTTTTTTCATTAGATACCACCCTTTCGTGATGGATGCTGTTCTTAAAGTTACTTATTTCTCTTTCAGATGTCTGTTAAGTGACAGGAAACTTCCGAGAAGTCCGAGTCCCACACTGAGTGCCACAGCCATAGGCACAAATACCTTAAACAGCTGTGAAACAGGCATAAATGAGAGTATATTCGAGAGGAACGAAAACTTGGTAAGAATGTATTTAACTATATTGCCATACACTGCATACAATATTCCTATCGGAATAAGCGCTCCGGCAATACCGATGATAATGCCTTCAACGACAAACGGTGCCCTGATAAATGCATTATGTGCACCGAGCAGGCGCATTACCTTGATCTCCTCGTCCCTGACTGTGATTCCAATCGAAATAGTGTTACTGATAAGGAAAAGCGCTATGGCGGTAAGCATCACAAGCACAACCAGAGACACAATGCTTACAAGACTGCTTATCTCCGAAAGGCTGTCAGCCGTAACATCCGAGCTGTTAACACGCTTTACGCCATCCACTCCCTTAATGTAATTAACCAGATCTTCCTGCATGCCGGCATCACTGAAGTAAACCTCATATGATGCGGAATCTTTAAGCGGATTATCTCCGGCATATCCATCGGCCAGATCCATATAAGTCTCACCGAAATATTCTTCCTTGTACTTCTCCCACGCCTCATCGGCGGAAGTAAAATGAACCATCGTCACGCCATCGTATTTATTGATCGAATTGCCTATGGACTGTATTCTCTCATCGGAAATTCCCTTATCAAAAAAGACTTTGACGCAGAGAGACTCTGACATCTGATCCACCATATATGATACATTTCTGGTTATCGAATAAAAAAGTCCGAGAATAAAAATACAAAGCGACATGGTCACAACCGATGCAAGTGAAAAAATTCTGTTACGTCCGATGTTCTTAAGTCCCTGAACAAAGCAGTATCCCAGTGATTTAAATTTCATAGAAATTACCGCCTTCCTCTATATCATGAACAAGATGTCCATTTTCAATAGTTATTGTTCTCTTGCGCATTGCCCTTACAATCTCAAGGTTATGCGTAACCACAACGACCGTTGTGCCCTGCTCATTGGCATTCTCCAGAAGCTTCATGATCTCCCATGAGTTCGCCTCGTCAAGATTACCCGTAGGCTCGTCTGCAAGCAGGATAGCCGGCTTATTGATAAGTGCCCTGGCTATGGCAACCCTCTGCTGTTCTCCGCCGGAAAGCTGCTTAGGGTTAGTCTTATATTTTTCAAGAAGGCCTACCATGGAAAGCATGGCAAGCACCTTGGCACGGATTCTCTTTCCCGGCGCCTCTATCGCTTTCTGTGCAAATGCAACATTCTCGTACACATTACGATCTTCAAAAAGTCTGAAGTCCTGAAAAACAACTCCGATATCCCTTCTTAGATACGGGAGCTTATTCGGCTTGATTCCGGAAAGATTCCTGCCGTTAATAACAATTCTTCCCGACGTCGGATTAAGTTCCTTAAGGAGGAGCTTAATCAGCGTTGACTTACCCGAACCACTGACACCGGTAATAAATACAAATTCGCCCTTGTCAATGTGCAGGTTAATATCTTCAAGTGCCGGAACACCTGTTGAATATGTTTTACTTACGTTCTCTAAATCTATCATCTTATACTGTCCTTTGGTATATTGATACGCCGCGGTCAGATACAATTATACCGGCCTGCAATATCAATAATCAATTGTTTCCATATATTTCATATACTTGACCACCATAAGTGCTATCTTAAAAGTAATCGCATCTTCAAAAATCCTGAGGTCAAGTCCTGTACTCTTCTGTATCTTATCCAGTCTGTACACAAGCGTATTCCTGTGGATAAAAAGCTGGCGTGATGTTTCCGACACATTAAGGCTGTTCTCAAAGAACTTATTAATGGTGGAAAGAGTCTCTTCATCAAAATCATCCGGCGATTTGCCACCGAAAATTTCCTTGATGAACATCTTACATAACGGTATCGGAAGCTGGTAAATAAGTCTTCCTATACCAAGATTGCTGTATGCTACGACATTACGGTCACTGTAAAAAATCTTGCCTACATCAAGTGCCATCTTCGCTTCTTTGTATGAACGCGACACTTCCTTAATTGAATTAACTATGGTACCGTACGCAATATGAACTTTACTCATAGCCTCTGTATTGAGAGTATCAAGTACTACATAGGCCGTCTGTTCCAGTTCCTTATATGACTCATTCGGTTTAACTTCCTTAACAATGATTATATTCTTCTCATCAACAGCCGTAATGAAATCCTTCGTCTTCGTGGCAAAAAGCGTACGCACTGTCTCAAGCGCGCTATTGTCCTTCTCATGCTTAGTCTCTATGATAAATACAATTCTTCGCACATCTGTCTCAATATGCAGCTTCTTCGCACGGTTATATATATCAACGAGCAGAAGATTATCAAGCAGCAGGTTCTTGATAAAATTATCCTTATCAAAACGCTCCTTATATGCCACAAGAAGATTCTGTATCTGAAAAGCTGCAATCTTGCCAATCATATAAACATCTTCGCTTCCGCCGTTAACTATCAGCACATATTCAAGGCGGCTGTCGTCATAAACCTTGAAAAACTGGTATCCTGATACAACCTGACTGTCGGCCGGTGAATCCACAAATGAACATACCGCTTCCTCATGCCCCTCCGCACCGGAGAAAGTTGAGGCTAACACCTTACCGTCCGTGTCCATTATACACAGGTCTATTCTCGTAATTGACTTGAGTCCTTCAATCGTATTCTGAAGTATCTGATTAGAAATCATCTGCCCACTCCTTTGCATTCTACATACTATTATTTATTGTAAAACAAAATTGTGAAAAAAAAAAGGGCAAATGCAAAAAAGAATTAATTTTCCCATTGCATCTGCCATATATTATTACCTGAGTGCTTCCTGCTCACTTATCTTTCCCTTATTCAGGAATATTGTTTTGTCACATAAGATATTAATATCCTGTGCAATATGTGATGCTATCAACACCGTCCTGCCCTGTTCCTTATATTCAAGGAGCAGTCTGCGGATATCTACGACACCGTCGGCGTCCAGTCCGTTAAACGGTTCATCCAGTATCAATATTCTCTGGTCCTCCATTATCGCCTGTGCAATTCCGAGCCGCTGTCTCATTCCAAGGCTGTATTTACCAACATGTCTCTTAAGTCCGGGATCCAGTCCCACTAACTTCATCGCCTCTTTAATACGTTCATCCGGAATTCTTGTTCCGATTTCAGACAATATTTTCAGATTATGAAATCCCGTGTAATACGGCACAAAACCCGGAGTTTCAATGATGACGCCTGTCGAAGCCGGAAAATCAACATCTTTTCCTATTTCTTTGCCGTCAACCGTTATACGTCCGGAGGTAAGCGGGATAAATCCGCATATGCACTTCATAAGCATTGTCTTGCCGCTTCCGTTGCGTCCGACTATTCCGACTATTTCTCCCTTTCCCGCCTCAAGGCTTACATTATCCAATATTATATTTTTGTTGATCGTAAGACACGCATTCTCAACATTTATTACTTTATCCATTCGGTTCACCTCACTTACACTTCCGCATCAAGATATTTGTGTTTCGACATTCTCTGTAATATCAATGTGATAAGTACCGCGTTGATCACACCGAAATACATATATGATTCGTACAGTTCCACAATCCTCTTACGGAAAAATTCCGTAAAATGCAGCCACACAACCGACTGCGCCATCGGAAACACCCACATTGCCGGTGACTTGACAGAACATAACGCTGTTCCCGCCGCCACGATCACACACGCTGTTATAAATCCGGCCGCCCTGTGTCCCTCCAGACTGAACACCAGCATTACCAGCAATAACAGCAGCAGATACAGCACAAAAAACAGATATGTATGTATCACAGCTTTGCCAAGCGGCATCTGATTGTACAGATTCATCGGAAGAAGTCCCGATGTAAAATCTCCAATTTTATCAGGAAACATCTGTGTATATTTCGTAGCCACATCGCTCCACTGTGCATTGTAATCCGCACGCCACAAAACCGGAACCATTGTACATAAAGCGATAAACGTGACATATGTAATGATTGTCATTACTCCGAACAATATCTGCCCGACTCCCCAGTTGATCCTGCCGAGCCTGATTACATAGAACCAGTCACCCGCCTGCGAGCGCGGATATCCGGCCATTATCACAAGGTACATTATCGGAAGTATCATCATTATCACTCCGCTGCTTCCGATTGTCACAAACGGTTCCAATATTGACAGTTTGACATTCATAAGCGCTGCCGCATCAACTAACGGCCTTATATCGAACTCATATATAAAAACAATCAGCATCGACAATATGATCAATTTCGGATTTGTAATCCAGTGAACATATTCCGAGGAGGCGAATTTAAAACTTTTTTTGAAAGAAAAAATACTAGTTTCCATAATCCATCCTCCTTTTTCTGATTATGTAATATAATGCAATACATATTACCATATATATAACATGCACTATGATAATATATTTCGCATTATCAGCGGCTCTGCCTATGACTGCCAGCATTTCCGGAGAAACAGCCATAACAATGCGGCTTACCTGTTCCGGAATATTTGTTGAAGAAAATACTTTGTTGGAAATAACGCCAATTATATAAATAATCATAAACGGCACCGTAACTATTACATATTCATTGGTAACAAATGCACTGAGCACCAACGCCATCGCACTCACATCCATCCCATACCAGAACGTGCCCCCGATAACCTTAGCTATATCTGTAAATGTAAACGTACCCGCTCCGTGCGGAAATATCATAAATGTTATTATTCCATAAGCCACATATCCTATAGTGACCAGAATGCCCGACGATACCAATGCAGCTGCACTTTCAGCCGCTATGTACGATCCATACTGATTACGCATCAGCCTCATTCTGAGCATATGGCTCCGCCTGTCCATTACAACGGTCATTACATACGGCAGTGATGCAACCGCAGGGAGAAAAAGCGTCACATATCCATAAAGTCCCACCGTAAAAATCGAATTCCACGACAATGACGGAATGTCAGCATACTGTGAAACCGGTATTCTTATTATGGTTTCAATAACACTGTAACTGGTATTTCCATCCGTATACCCGATTGCGGTAAAACACAACACCAGCACGCATCCTGTGCAGGCCCAGAACACCGTTCCACTTATAATCTGTTTAATTCTTGATAATAAAATTTTAAAAAAATTACTGATTATATACAAGTCCTACCTCTCCCGTCACGCAATCTACAAGTCCTATTATTTCATTGTCAGTGGTACTGTCAAAAACGAATACCCAGTATGGCTTTAGTCTGAACTTATTTCCCGATTGAAGTCCTGTCCATTCAATGCCACTGTGATCCTCTTCGTCGGTTTCTTTTTCAAAAAACGGCAGATATTCCATTTTCACATTTAAAAGTTTATTTTTCCTATATGCCGACAGTTTAACATTCACCAAATCGCATGCTTTCTTTACACTTATAACTTTATCTATAGGTGTATCAGAAACATATTCCGTAGGAAATCCATAGTATGACACTTTGATTCCGTCTGTAATCTTCTTTCCGGAAACTGCTCCTGACGAAGTTCCCTTTAACACTTCATATCCGAATCCACTTCTTGAATACTTGTCACCGACCCCAATCACAGGAACTCCATTGTAGCTCATCCGTGTGTCCATCTCATATCTCAATTGCTGATTCTCATTTTTAACAAGCCTTACTCTGAATACCTTCGGTACCGGTATGTCATATCCCAGTTCCGCTATACATTCCGTCTCAAGCTTTTCATACATTTCAACCGCCTCAGATACTTTCATAGAACCGCCAATGATTTCATGTTCATTATCCTCATACGGAGCATCCACATAGAATTCTTCCACTATCTCATAATCATATGTATTTATTGAATCCACTACGAAAAAACCTGTGCAACCTGTTGCTATGTAGGCAGATAATTTTTCGTCATTGTAGTATCTTCCATATGGGTATGTCTTACCTTTGTCATCAATAACATACTGTTCATCATATTTGTATCCCATTTTCTGAAGATTATCCTGAAAAAACTTTATATCTACTTTCTTATTCTGTTCTTCATAATCAGGTACTTTGAGAATCACATTGCTGACAGCCTCCACTTTCTCAACATCAAGTGATGATGGAAGTTCGATGTTGTCATAATCCGATGCCAGTAATTCGTCTACATCGTACGCTTCTGATATATCTACCAGTGTGTCTTCTGATTCGACGATTTCTGCTGTATCTGTTTTCTCTTGTCTGTTCCTAATGTTCCGGCCTATAAAGAACACGGCACATCCAATAATTAATACACCCGCTATAATGCAATATCCCAAAGTACCTTTTTTCATAAAATCACACTCCTTACAACGATACCGTTCCCTGTGCTATTACTCCACGCGATGGCACATAATCAGAAAGTTCTATATGTACCTTAACTGGGGCACCTGTTTTCGGTTGCGAAATCCCAGGATAATCAATGGCGTATGTTCCAACCCTGTTCATAACCTGTGTTTTGGATGTTTTCCCATTAAATATTGAATAAGCATCAGCAGAAGCTCCTGTTATGTATGTTGTAAATTTAGTTGACTTAATTGTCACACTGCTCTTAGCTGACGATTCAAGATTCAAATCCGCTGTCAGCACATTTACATCTCCCGGTGCATTCTGTGCATATTTAAGTGAATATTTCCCTGAATTAGAACCCATGCATGGCATCAAACTACATGCCACAATTACTGCTGTTGTTAAGAAAGCTGTAAATTTCCTCATAAGATATCCTCCTGAAATTAAAATTTATTATATTTCTCCCACTGTACCGATTGAATATCCTCTCTCATTCCTTGTACACTTTATAGGGATTAATATTGTATATAAAAACAACCATTCTCCGGCTCCGCCGGGGAATGGTTGTTAACGTTCATGTATAATTATATTACGCCTTATCCGTTATTTCCTCTTATCTGCTGACATTTACGCTAACAGCCATGTACCCTCAGCCTTACCGGCTAATATCCTTAAATTATATATATTCATTCACATTCTTATTTCCCACTTCAAATGTGAATATATCCACCATCAATTAGTGAAGAACTACCTGCTCTGTCTCCTTATCGAAGATATGGAGCTTAGACATATCAAGTGCAAGCTTGATAGTATCGCCAGGACGGGCAGTTGTACGAGGATTAACTCGTGCTGTACAGCTTACGTTGTCAATATCGAAGTAAAGGAATACTTCGGCACCGAGAAGCTCGTATACCTTAATATCAACATCGATTACGCTGTCAGGGCTTGTGCTGATGAACATCTCTGTATCATAGAGATCTTCCGGACGAATACCCATGATAACTGTCTTATCAACATAACCTGCATCTACAAGTGTCTTAGCCTTAGCTTCAGGAAGCTTGATTGAATTGCTTCCGAACATAAGAACTACATCTGATCCTGACTGAACAACCTTAGCATCAAGAAGGTTCATCTGAGGTGATCCGATGAATCCTGCAACGAATACGTTGTTTGGCTTATCGTAGAGGTTCTGAGGTGTATCTACCTGCTGGATAACGCCGTCCTTAAGAACAACGATTCTGGTACCAAGTGTCATAGCCTCTGTCTGGTCATGTGTTACATAGATGATTGTTGCCTGAAGTCTCTGATGAAGCTTCTGGATCTCAATACGCATCTGAACACGGAGCTTTGCATCGAGGTTTGAAAGAGGCTCATCCATAAGGAATACCTTAGGATTACGAACGATTGCACGACCCATGGCAACACGCTGTCTCTGTCCACCTGAAAGAGCCTTTGGCTTACGATCAAGGAGCTGCTCAATGCCAAGAATCTTAGCTGCTGAATGAACGAGCTTGTCGATTTCTGCCTTAGGTACTTTACGAAGCTTAAGACCGAATGACATGTTGTCATATACTGTCATATGAGGATAAAGAGCGTAGTTCTGGAATACCATTGCGATATCTCTGTCCTTAGGCTCTACATCATTTACTAACTTATCTCCGATCCAGAGCTCACCGGATGTAATCTCCTCAAGACCTGCGATCATACGAAGTGTTGTTGATTTACCGCATCCTGAAGGTCCAACGAAGATGATGAACTCCTTATCTGCGATATCAAGATTGAAATCTTTAACGGCTACGAATCCGTTAGGATATACCTTACAAATATTTTTAAGTGATAAACTTGCCATAACTTCCTCCTAGAAAATAATTAAGTGATTTACACTTGTTTACTCTAATAATAATACACTTTTGTCCCTTTTTATGCCATATTGTAAATTACCAAAAAATTTTTTTATAATTGTGCAATTTCAATACCAGTTTATTTTTTTTTTAGATTTGACAGCAAGTTTCACAAAAATGGTGTCGTTTTGTCGGCACATTTCACAAAATCATTTTATTTTCACAAATCCTTCTCCCAAAACTTCCGATACATTGCTTACCGTCACAAAAGCCTCCGTGTCTATACTGTAAATAATGTCCTTTATGTCCGCTATCTCACGCGACGATGCTATACACAACAGCAGTCTGCCCTCATGGCCGGTATACATCCCTGTCCCATCTATTCCGGTTACGCCGCGGCCTGTTGTGTTCATTATCTGTCCGGCAATTTCGGTGCTGTGCCCGCTTATTATCAGAACTGCGCGGGATGACGCCGGACCGACTATTATCCTGCCTGATACATAACTCGCAGCAAATGCAGAAATCACGGCATACACCGCATTCACTGCGCCAAACACATATGCACCGGCACATATTATGAGCGCATCCACCGCAAAAATCACCCATTGCAATCTGACTTTATGTGTAAAATGGCAGATTAAAGTAGCTAACATGTCAACTCCTCCCGATGTGCCTCCCGCATAAAGCACCAGTCCCATGCCAAGCCCCGTAGTCAGGCCTCCCACAGCCGCCGATATGAAAATGTCTTCCGCAAACCATGTAACCTCGGGCGATACCGCCATTGATGCCGAATATATCACAACCGCAATCAGTGAACGGACAATTATCTTTTGTCCCAGCATCCGCCATGCCATAATAAAAAGCGGTACATTAAGTGCCATATTGGTCACCCACAGAGGCACCGCCTTAAGTCCGGCCGCTATTATAGCTATTCCGGCAAATCCTCCGGTAACAATCCCCGCCGGATCATAGATGTTTTTTACTGCAAATCCCATAAGTGCCGCGCCGGCCATGATTACCGGATATCTGATATATCTTTTCACGCAATCGCCTCCCGATACATTCCATACCGGTAATTATTGACAGAAATGCGCTGTTCTATATGCCGATTTGTTGAATAAAATTATTGTTATGCCGAAATATATAATGTATAATTAAAAAAGTCCGGAAATATTCTGGATCATAATGCGAAAGGAGCTTATGTATATGGATATTGCAGCACTTTCCACATCCATGGCAATGACGGATGTCGCTAATCAGGCATCTATCCGCGTTCTCTCAATGAGTCTCGACGACCTTGAGACAGCAGGCGACGGCCTTCGCAAAATGATGGAGATGTCAGTCAACCCCGGTCTCGGAGCCAATATTGACGTTTCCGTATAGCAGGCGGTCATTCCGTACGCGGATTGCCCTCAAAGAGGAGAACATTATATATGTTCTCTTCTTTTTGACCGTAAACAACCATCTCGTAATCTGAATAATATGTGTTTCCGGCCATAAATTCCTTCAATTCCAGATACAGAATCACATCCGGATACCCTTCAAATCCTCCAGGTCCAACAAGAATAATATCATTTCCAAACTGTTCATTTTCCAGGTAAACTGCACGCAGCTTATCATTTTCATGTATTTCAATGCCATTGCGGGCAATCATCTTTCCGTTAAACATTCTGTTACTCCTTTTTATATATGATTATATCTCATTTTTCACTCATAGTAAATATTTTTCGTGTTTTAGGAACTGTATGATGGTGGGAATTTATACTTTAATTAATTATTATGTGGCTATGAATACACTTAGAAATGATTTATCATACAATCTCACACAATTCAGGCTGAATTCCGGCCTTACGCAGGAACAGGCCGCAGAGCTTATTGGCATAAGCACCAAATATTATGGTCTGATTGAACGCGGCAGACGTATTCCGTCCGATGTTCTCCTTTCACGCATATCAGAAGTAACCGGAATTTCCATAACATCATTAAATCCGGACTGCCAGATGCATATCATCCGGGAACCCTCTCTTGACGGAAGCATAGTTGATGACATCAATCACATAACAGATATGTTAATCAAAACCCCGGAAATTATTCCTCCGGTGATAAAAATCGTGACAGCTTTATACGAAACAGCTTCAACAAAATAGGTCCACCGCATAAGCCCTCTGACGGCACACTCTCGCTTGGCTGCACGCGCAACGGATGCGAAAATCCGCCTTTGGCGGATTAAGCACCGGCGTGTGCAGACAGCCGCAGTGGGCTTATGTCGGGGTGTTTATGTATTCGTTGGCTGGGTGTTACTGCGGTTTATGTTCCGGCGTGGACTGACAGCCACGGTGGTGCAAAAAAAGCCGCCATACCGGTTGCAACGCATTGTCCGGTATGACGGCTCAGTGATTATTATTATTATTATTTGGCAACGACTGCCTCAACCTCAAGCATTACGTCCTTTGGAAGTCTTGCTACTTCCACGCATGAGCGTGCAGGGAAAGGTTCTTTGAAATATGTTGCATATATCTCGTTAATTTTGCCAAAATCCTTCATCTCCTTGATGAATACGGTTGTCTTGATTACCTTGTCGATTGTGGCACCTGATGCCTCGATGAGCTTCTTAAGATTGGAGAAAGCCTGATTGGCCTGTTCCTCTATTGTTGCAGGGATAACTCCCGTCTGTGGGTCTACCGGGATGACTCCTGATGTGAATACCATTCCGTTAACCTCGATTGCCTGTGAATAAGGTCCGATTGCTGCCGGTGCCTTGTCTGTGCTGATTACCTTTGACATAATTAAATCAATTCTCCTTTCAAATTCTGTCTATTCCTGAATTCGTGATTTGTATATATTTTTCTTTGAGAAGATGTCCGCAGGCACGCTTAAATGCCGCTTTACTCATCTCGAACTCATTCTTAATTATCTCGGGATCCGTTCTGTCATTGTACGGCAGATGTCCGCCCGCCTTTTCAAGTGCCTTTAAAATGGCCTGTGAATCATCATCTATCTGAAGATATGCCGGAGCGCGTAACGCCAGCTCTATCTTGCCGTCAGGCTGGACCTTGGATACCGTTGCTTTGACTTCATCGCCTATGCGTATTCTGCCATAAAGAGCTTTCTTGGGAATGAGACCCTGATACATATTGTCTATTGCAACAAACATACCGAATTTCTCAATGTATTCGTATGCGGTTCCCTTAACGCCATCGCCTGTGTGGTATGCGTCCGTTGTCTTAAGGTACGGATAAATCTTTGTGGTGGCGCACAGTCTGTCGCTCTTGTCAATATAAAGCGCGACCGGATAGGTTCTTCCTTCCTCAACCCTTGAAGTCTGCTCGCTAAACGGAAGCAGGAGATCCTTCTCAAGTCCCCAGTCCATAAATGCGCCGATTTTGGTAAGCTGTTTTACTTTCAAAGGCTTTACCTCGCCGAGAGTTATGAGCGGTTCAAGTGTGGTGGCTATGAGCCTGTCTTTCGAATCCCTGTAGACAAATACTGTCATTGAATCGCCTTCCTCAATATCCGGGTCGGCATATTTGGCCGGAAGAAGCACCTTATCGTCTTCTGTTCCGAGATAAACGCCAAACTCTGTTTTTTTAACGACCATTAAGGCCTGTTTTCTGCCTAATTCTATCATAAATTATTCCTTTTCGTAAATAAATTCTACCACAGCATATGATGTTCCGTCTTCACCACGCAGGTCCGCGATGCACCTGGCATCATCCTTATATACATACGGATGAAATATATCGCCCATGACTGCTGCCTGCCTGTATTCGGCTCTTATCCTGCGCGGCATGTCAACCGCGCCGGTTGCACTCATGAAAGTCCTTATGTATTCGCAGTTATTAACATGCTCATTCGTATCAATCTGCTGGATGTCTACCGGTACGGGCGCATAAGGCGTCAGTTCGTCAGTCACTTTAATCTTGCGCGGAAGGTATTCCATATCTAGCTTCGGGCCTATTTCGCCATATGCAGCGCCTTCTTCCTTCGGAATCCTCGCCGGTGAATGTGTGTGTGAATCAAGATATATCCATACCGAATTGGCTTTTACAAGTTCTTCCCCATCATCTGTTGTTATCAGGAAATTACGGCTTCCGAAAAATCCCTTGAACTCATACGGTATCGTCGTTATATTAATATTTTCAAACAATTTCGGTGTTCTTATAATATCCGCCTGCCATGATGCGAGAAACCAGTATCCCTCCGCTTTGGATGCGTTGGTCACGCCTCGTCCGCACAGTTCCGAATGAACCATCGTACAATCCTGGAAATAATTAATAAGCGCATCAGGAGTGATCAGCCCATTGTGGTCAGCTTCACTATATCTGACATGGCTATTCATTGTATACATATCTGTTTAATCCTTCCGTTTTCTTGTGTTTATGTGTAGTATAGCACTATTTTCTGCCCAAAACAAGAAAAAGCACGGCAGCGTTTTACCTTACGGCACTCCTTACCGAATTCCAGTAACTTAAATAACTGCCTGAATACGACCGGATTGTATAAGTGTATTTGACACCCTTGGCAGCAGTGGTATCAGTAAAGCCGGTTGCACTTGCATTATTTATTTTGGCAATACGGGTCCAGCTGCCCTTTCCGGTTTTACGATATATGATGTATCCTGTTGCATAAGGACTTTTATTCCACCTGATATTTATTCCATATCGTGACGAAGTCACTGACTTAAGCGTCGGATTGTTAAGTCGTCTGATTGTCTTATAATTATGCCAGTCGCTTAACAAGCTGCCTTTAAAGGCCCTGACCGTATAATCGTAGGTGACTCCGGCTTTAGCGCTTTTATCAGTATAAGATAATACATTCTGGCCGTTGATATATGCAATACGTTTCCAGGCTCCGCCCTTGTTTCTGCGGTAAACAATATACCCTCCGGCACCGGCAGAACGGCTCCATTTAATCTGTGTTCCTCCTGTAGCATTTAATGCAGACTGCACCGTCGGGTCGGCAAGGCGCAGTATCGTCCCCGGATTACGCCAACCGCTCATTGAGGTGCCTGAATATGCTCTTACGGTATATGTATACGATATCCCGGCCTTAGCCGTGCGGTCAATGTACGATGTCACATTGCCATGCTTAATGTTGGCAATTCTTGCATAAGTGCCGCCCGACGTTTTGCAATACAATATATATCCTCCGGCACCGGCCGTACGGCTCCATTTCACTTCAATACCCGATGTTATATTGGACAGCGATTTAACTTCCGGGTATCCCAGTCTTGTAATTACAGCCGTAGAACTCCAGTCACCGGTTATATTCCCATACATTGCGCGTGCCGTATATGTATATGTTACGCCGTTTGTTACGGCGGTGTCGAGAAACTGTGTGGTTTGTCCCGAATCTGTAACGCAAATACGCTTCCAGCTTTTACCCGGCGATTTTTTGTAAATTATATAACCCGTTGCCTGCCCGACCGGATTCCACCTGACATTAATACCTTTGGCTGTATTCTCTGCTGCCTTAAGGACCGGGTCTTTGGGCTGTATTATGACAGGGAACCCAATTTCTCCCATGTAATTGCCAATTCCGTAAGCGCACAAATGGTAGTATCCCGTCATAGAAGATGTATCAATATCATCAACTGTATAATCAACATTTTCAATCAGTTTCTTGTTATTGTATGTTATACTTATATCCGGATGGACCACACCACTTTCAATATAATACACATATTTTGCTTTAACATCGGCATCCCGTATATCGATCTTATCAGTTGGCGAAAAATTAAGTCCATGCTCTGCGGCATAACTCTCCGCATTTCCTCCGGCAGGTCCGCGCAGTGTGATTTCGTCTTTTCTTTCGGTATAATTCTCCGAATACGGATCAAAATCTGTTATACTGATATACCGTGATGACACTCCTCCAAATTCAAGCTCTTTCAGCCTTGATTTATCCAGATGCATATCTCCCGATATCCCGCCGGTACCATTTTCAAATACTATTTTGTAAGCTTTATTGAATATTTCAGGCAGCCCGTCCCTGATTGACCCAAATCCGTAAAAAACAAGGCTGTCTTCAGTCACGCGGTACCTGAGTTTATCCCGGAAGATTCCCTCACTCACATCTGTTACAGTCACTGTAAACGGAATTTTTTCTTTATCCTGGCAGCGGATATAATGTTCAATCACATAGAGTTCGTTCTTATCCAGGTATATATATCCGTCGCCTGTTGATTCATCGATAAAAAGCGGTGTCACCGGATCATAATCAAATAATTCATCATCTCTGTCACATTCCATATGAATCCTGTATATTCCGGTATGAGGCGCCCTGAACAGGATTTCATTGTCCTCACCATACACTCCGTAAGCTCCTTTGTACGGTGCATTAAGTTTCACCTCATTAAAACCGGGATGATCTGCCGGAAAATGTATATCCTGTGTATATCCCACGCTTGTGAGCGCATAACGATCTATCCGGCTTTCATTGCTTATATCAATTGTTGTGGCGGCAGGATTATACATAATCAGCCAATCGCCGCTTTCACTTTTCAGATATAATGAGCCTCCCTTATATGTAAAAATATCACTTTGTACATCTATATCAGTCAGACTTTTGCAATATGCGAACGCTCCGGACATCACTTCCCGCACCGATGCCGGTATGTTAATGTGTTCAAGTGAGACGCACCCCATGAACATTTCATAAGGAATTTCCGTCATTTCTTCCGGCAGTGTTACCTTACGAAGTGATGTACAGTTTTTAAATACGGACATGCCGCAAAAGACATTCTCCGGCAACGTCACCTCTGTAAGGGCACAGCCGCTGAATGCTTCCGAGTCTATTGTATCAAGTCCGGCCGGAAAATTGATTTCCTTAAGCTTATCACAGCCGGAAAATGCATACATATTGATCCTCTCAATGCTTTCGGGAAGAATTACCCTGCGGATTTTATGATTATCGATAAATGCATCCCTGCTTATTGATGTGACCTTCCTGCCGTCTATCATTTCCGGTATCTTTATAGTATCGTTTTGTACATCACAGCCCGCTATTTCAGCGGTGTTGTCGTAACTCTCGTAATATCTCCAGCAGCCGCTATTTATTATGGTATGCGATACTACAGGTACTTCATATGAGATTCTTTCGCCGTAGCAGACAATATCTACATAATTAGCTTCTTCCTTGATTGTATCGCTGTACCATTCAACATATATCGCTCTTTTATGGTCAGTATCGTCCCGGTAGCAGTCCCAGCTTCTGTCATAAGTAAATTCCCGGGTGGTTCCATCCTCAAAAAGCACTCTGATTCTTAATCCCGTCAGGGCGATTTGGGTCTCTCCGATATAATATTCCCTGTCCGGTGCATTACAGACAGAAATATTCTCCACCTTGTCGTCATGAGCAACCATAATATTATTTACACTTGTATATTCACCGATGAAAAAATAATATTTTCTGCCGGCAGTAAAACGATATGTTTTTCCGTAGCACATTGTATTATATAAATCAAGGTTCCAGGCAGCACCGCCCTCGTACAGCTTGTTTAACTGCTCATCATACACTGTGTAATCGCCGTAATAATCATATCTCATAATATAATTTCCCGTCGCATCCGGTGTGAATTCATACAATGCGCCCGGTACATCATTTATATTTACGCTTTGTTTCTCAGTAAGCCTGACAACCGGTGACACATCAAACGACACTGTCACCCTGCTGTCATACCTGTCCTCGACAGGCTGCACTCCGAAATATCTTACCCTGCCCTTGGGAATAAGACGGCTGACATTCTGTATCTCACTATCCGTCTGTGTGCTTCCATCATAAAGAATAAAATAATTCTCGTCTTCCTTTGAAACCGTATAAAACTGCTGCTTATCCGATATCAGAAAAAAATTATACTGTCTGCCCCTTGTCCATGATACATCACAGACCTCTCCCGCTTTTACGGCTTTGCATCCACTTATATCCGGCATATCTATGCTTTCAACATTCCGGCATTCATCAAAAGCTTCCTTCAGGATGTATTTCGTGCCCTCCCAAAGCTTAATCCGTCCGCTCTGCAGGCATCTCATAAGTGTGCTGTTGCAGTACAAATCGCCGTTATGTATACTGTATTTCAGGTTCCCATCAGCCACCTCTATTGTTTTCAGCTTGTCAAGACCACAAAAAGCAAACTCTCCAATATCATATACCGATGACGGAATTGTTATCTTTGTTACATTATTGCATGAATTAAACGCATAGAAACCTATTTCGTATAACCCTTCCTGTATGTTGATTTCGGTATCATCTATGCCCGCATAATAATATAAAGTGCGGTAATCTTTTGAATAGACAGAATTGTATACAGATGCAAGTTTTTTATTATTTTTGTCTATTGTTACATTTCTCAATGCATGGCAGGAATCAATTGTTATTTCCTCAAGACTTGCCGGAAGTGTAAGCATATTAACCGAATCACAATTTCTGATTGTAAGATTTTTAATGTTTTCTCCGGCCGTCACACCTGTAAGTCCATCACAGTCGCGGATTTCTATAGTATTGATTGTTTTTCCTTCATATTTCTCGGGCACGGTAAATTCACCCTTTAAGCCGCCCATAATGCATATTCCGTAATTATTACCGGATATCGTTGTATAAATCTGGCTTCCGGGCAAATCCCCGGCTGATATATCACTGCCTTTTGCAGCAGCCCTGGCCGGAACCGGCTTAACGCCGGTCAAAAAAACAAGCAAAGCAAGCACTAACCCAATATTTTTCTTTAATCTTCTCATCTGCCGCCTCCCATCTTAAGATCTGACATCTCAACATTAATCGTTTTATAAGTATCCATTATTTTATTGTTTACGGATAGTCCCTTTCCCGCATTAATGCATAATTCCATCTGGGCATTTTCCCCTGTCATATAATACAAAACTTCCAGTGCCGCCCTTCCGGTCTCGTAACTGCATTTACCGTTAATACATAAGCCGCTCCTGATTATGATACTGTCTTCACCGGCGTCGTTTTCCTTAATCGCATATCTGCCGGCCATTTCTTTCTGAATATGGCTGTAATCGTCGGTTGTTCCCATATAGTAATCCGCTTTACCGTCCACGAAATCTTCGAGACTGTCAGTATATCGGGGTTCGTCCGTCTGCTCTGACGTATTATAATATATTATCTTAGCAGAAAATGTTACCGGCAGAATATTTTCTTCGAGATATTCATCCATAAAAACCGCATAATCTTCTCCGTCTAATCTGTCCTCAAGGGAAGTAATGTTTTTACGGTTCCGGTCATCCTTGCCGTCAAGCGGTACCGCATCATATATATCCGGTCCGTTTCCGTATGCGAAAGCCTCCGTTATCTTCGCCGCATATTCGGATTCATCAATTATCTTCATCCGGACCGATATCTGCGGATATTCTTCCTCAAAAACGGAAAGCATAGCGTTTACCGTATCCTCCGAATATATGTCATCCGGAAGCCATATATCAAGTTCTCCCGCTTGTATTATATTATTCTTCCTGATCGTATTAAGTATTATTACCGTACCTATTGCACAGACAGCTGCTGCCGCTGCAGCGATATAAGCTGCTGTTCTTTTCCGGCGTGCCGCCTTTTCCGCCTGATGCACATTGTTAAGCATAGTTCCGGATATAAGGTATTTTTTCATTGCCCTCGCCGAGCGCAACCTCAGCTGCGGTTTCAGAGCCAATGCCCGCATAATAAGTCTGCTGATATTATCCGGGATATCAGCATTGATATCACTTGGTCTGGGAAGTGAGTCATCTATCATCCTGTCCGTGGCTGCATCCGGCCGGATGAGTGTAAGCATTTCATAGAAAACTGCTCCGACAGCATATATGTCCGAACACGGCCTTACCGTATCTCCGTAATATTGTTCCGGCGGCGCATATCCCTGTGTCAGTTCTATCGCATCGCTTTCTGTTTTTCCGGATTTGCGGGCAAGTCCAAAATCAAGCAGGCGTACCACTCCGTCCCTTCCAACATAAATATTGGCCGGCTTTATGTCCCTGTGGACAATTCCGGCTGAATGAAGCACTTCAAGACCGTTAAGCACATCGGTAATTATCCGGACTGCGTCTTCGGTCTGAATGAACTGGTTATTCTGTTTGAAATCATCTATGTATTCTTTAAGGCTGGTTCCGTCTATATACTCCATCACATAATATGCCGTATTGTTCATCTCAAAAAATTCATATACATGCGTTATATTGGGATGATTGTTAAACCTGGCCATATTGCGTGCTTCCGCAAGAAATCCCTCAATATTCTTCCTGTATTGCATCTTAAGTGACTCGTCATACAGCACGACATCATTGTTCTGGCGATCCCTGCATACCATATGTGCCGGGAAATACTCTTTGACCGCAAGTATCCTGTCCGTATTCCTGTCGATTACTTTATATGTTATTCCATAACCTCCCATGCCGAGTATATCCGTTATCTCATATACAGCATTAAGGATGGTTCCTTTATCAAGACAGCAGTCCATATCATTATCTCCTGTTTCATTAAACCACAATAAGCCTGATGATGTTCCTTCATCAGGCTCTGTTGCTATATTAATTTAAAACCATTTTCTATATCCGATATATATATTATCGTTCCGCCGGAAAGTCTGGTCTGTGTGTCCTTAGCAAGTCTGGTTCCGTTACCTAAAAAAGTACCGTTGGATGACTTGTCCTCAACAATATACTGACCCGCCTTTGCGTCATATCTTATCGTGCAATGTATTCTGCTCACTTCAGGTGATGACAATACAATATTCGCTTCATAAGGCGACCGTCCTATTGTAATAACTTCATCCGGCTGCATATCGATTACAGCTCCCGCATAAATGCCCCTGATTCCTTCAACTCGCCCTACAAACGCGTTATTTACAGGCATTCCAGGATATTCCTTTCTTCTACCCCCCCCCTAAAATTTATGCTCATAATTCAGTCTGTCTGCGGATATATCATCTGCTCTTAAGTCTGTACCACCGTTCTTGATTGGTGATGTGATTATGTCTTTATAGTCAGCTTTACCGGTGCAATGCGGACATTCTTTGTATACGTCGGCATCGTAATAATGTCCTGAATCGCATTTAACAATCCTCATATTTTTCCTCCGGTTATCAGTTTTTCTTCTTAACCAGCTTATAATTACTTCGTCCTATTCGGAATACATCTTTCTCATACAGCAATCTCGGCTGCTTAAGCAGCACATCATTCACATATGTGAGTGAACCCGCTGTCGGTACTATCGTGAACTTATGCTTATTTACATCATATACTATTGAGCAGTGATTGTCACGCGTTATTTGCATATCATCAGCAAGACATATGTCCATCTGGTACCCTGTACCAATTCTGTTCGCCCCCTCATGAAGCGGGTATTTTATGCCCTCACCTTCGCCGAAAATACAGATAATTTCTCCAACGCTTCCTGTTGAATCTGCATCAGCTTTACATATCGGACATTCATTATCATGCTCTTTATCATAATAATGTCCGTTATTACACTTGACTAACATATTTAGCCTCCTTAAATATAACTTAGGTGTCTGTTAATTATTTCCGTTACTGCCTTATATCTTGAACGGCTTATCGGAATTGTCTTCCCGCCGTAAAGCAGAACTCCCTCTTTAGTTATTTTCTTAACTTTATCTATATTGACGATATAACTCTGGTGTGTCCTGACAAAATTAGAACGCAGCCGCCCTTCAATATCGTCGAGTTTGGAATAATATGTTCCATAACTGTCAAAATAATGAACATTAATTACCCTTTTCTGACTTTCAATATAATATATATTTCTGGTCATTATGGTTGTAAGTCCTTTCCTGCTGTCAGCACACCCTAACGTCAGCAGGTCCACCTCCTCTTCATCAATCATTGAAACCAGCTTATACAATGAATCCCTGAGATAATCATCATTATAAGGCTTCGTTATAAAATAAATCGGATTGACCTTGAATATATCTCTTGCATTTTCAATATCATCGGACACAAATATAATCTTAATGTCCGGGAATTCCTTAAGTATGCTCTGAGCTACCCTTATTCCGTTATGCCCTTTAAGCCTGATGCTAATATAAACCGCATCTATTCGGCCTTTCATCTCATCGCATATATATGTTACGAGCGAAAAAGGATTATTATGTGCAGTTACCGTAACTCTGTTCGGCAGTATTTTGTTTATCCTGCATTGAAGATCATTCAGCGATTTCTCATCATCATCACATATTGCAATACGTACCATACTATCCCATACCATTCCTATACTTTTCTCTTTCGCAGGCACTGTTGCCTCCTCTTAGAAAGCATATCATAAAATCTTGATTTTTTCGCAAATTGTAACTTTTGGTAAGTTTTTTTGTAACTTTTGGTAAAAATCAGCCATAAATGTATTTTATATTATTATTTTTACACCATTCTTCACCATATGTTCCCTTAACAACCGTAGCCGTTACATTAGGTGCATTTTCTAACACCCCGGTTCCTATCGATGTTACCCCGGCGGGGATATTTATACTGCGGAGTACCGGTGACGTTCTTAATTTATAGTTGTCTATGGATGTTACGCTGTCGGGAATTACGATTTTTACCAGCGCATCCGACCCATACAGTTCCCCGGTCACGCTTGTAATTCCGTCCATAAGATTCACTTCGCTTTTGCCTCCGGGGAAGCATTGTATATCCCATTCGCTGCCAAATTTCATATATACAACACTATCATATACCGTCACATAGCTGTTTCCGCTTTCGACTGTTATCTGTTTTAACGAATTATAATAACAACTGTATGACTCCACATAATTGCAATCAGCCCTTATAACAAGACTCGTCTTGGCGTACGGAATCATTATCAGCCTGCTCTTGGTATTGTAATACTCCCATGTATCGGGGTCAAAAAAATTAATTCCCGGTCCGTTATTCAGGTGTGCGTGTTCATATAATACACCATTATCCGAAAAAAGCCTTTTGTTTCCCGACTCAACATTTATGGTATTAAGGTTCGTGCATCCGTAGAAAAGTCCGCCTTGGATATTATCGAATTTAGTCATCGCCGCCGGAATCGTGACCCGTGTTATGTACCGGCAGTCCCGGAATGCCGAATCGTCTATCTTCTTAAGGGATGACGCGAGCGTAACCTCTTTGATGGCACGCGGCACAAAATACAACACGGTCCGGGCCTTGTTGTAAAGTGCACCGTCATAAGATGCGTACACCTCATTCTGTGCATCAACAACTATCTTTGTAAGGCTTGACCTTCCTTCAAGATTGTTCGTATTGATTGTTTTAACAGTTGACGGGATATTGATTATTTTGATATTATCTCCATACTGCGCATTGGTCGACAGTCCTTCAACGGCAACAACCTTATGCCCGTCTATCGTTGAAGGGATACTTATCTCTTCTTTTTCAAATACGGCCTCCCAGTATTTCCTTACTTTTATTGATTTGATTGTAACACCGTCATCACCAATCACATAATCAAATTCCCATTTCTGTTCTGTTGTATCGTCATCATACTGTATCTGCGTTGTCTGCTCAGGTTCTGCCTGGGACGAATCTGTGGTCTTGTGCGTCGCTGTCTGGGCAGAACTTCCGTCTGCATTTTCCGTTGTCTTTGTCTGCGGTTTCTGCCCGCTGTTATTTCCAGATGCCGGTTTCTTCGTAGAAGATGTAACATCTGCCGTCGTCAGCCTGTCTATAATATTATCAACATCCACATCAGCCACTCCGAGGCTTACCCATAACGTGATATGCGCCCCGTCATTAACAAGTGTTCCCGCCGGCATGCTCTGTCTGATAATCCTGTCTTTGGCCACAGTTGTACTGTTTTCGTATACATATTCTATTTCAAGCTTCAAATTCCCCGTTATTGAATCGACATCCGATATGTTCTTGTATTGATAATCCGGGACACGGTTCATCTTAGGACCGTCGTTATATACAAGTTCTATTACCGTTCCTTCATTCACTTCACTTCCGCTTTGCAAAGACTGGGAATATATTCTGTCAGGATTTTCAGCATAGTTGACGTGTTTCACTATAATATAATACAGTTTGGCATCTTCGCATAAACGTTCCGCTTCTTCAAGCGTTATACCTGTAAGCTGCGGTACCGTTGTCATCACGTTTTCATCTATGTCATCGCGTCCCTTGGAAATTCCCAGAACAATAACACTTCCCTGTGCGGCCGCCTCTTCCGGCCGGATACTTTGTGTAGCCACATACCCCGGCTTTGCCATGCTTTTAACATCTTCAAACTTTACTTTGAATCCAAGACTTTTCAGCAATTTTTCTGCCTCGTCCTTAGGCATTCCTATAACGCGCTCAGCATATATCTGTCTGACTCCGGCACAATATACAATTTCCAGATAATTTCCCGCTTTTACTTTCCTGCCCGGTGTCTCATTCTGTGACAGCACCGCACCCTTCTCTACTTCTGCTGAATATTCTTTATCCGTTATCATCATATATAGAAGATGCTTTCTGGTTATGGTAAGTGCATCCCCTATCTGCTGGTTAACTACATTCGGAACAATCGTCATCCCACTCCCAAGCATATATTCCCTGTTACCGTGTTTCCCGTTCCGGGTGATATCCGAAATCGTAACGGCTGCAAGAATTGCAACGATTACAACACATACCACAATCACACCTGTTACCCATATGTTGTTCCCGGTATGCTTCCATGACATTGTTTTTTCGTATTTTGCATTAACTCTTACTGTCCCGTCAAGCTGTGCAAGAAAATCGTCAATTGTCTGTGTACGTTCTTTGTAATTTGAATGAAGCGCATTAATTATTGCCGCGCTGCTGTCCCCATCAATTCCCTTTGCTGTCTTTTCCGGTTTCTTAAGATATGCCGTTCCGCCCGATGCTGCCGCAAAAGGTATTTCCGTCCCCGTTATCATCCTATAGATGAGCGCTGCACATGAATATACATCTGTGTATGGTCCCTGTGTACCTTTTTTCATATATTGTTCCATCGGAGAATACGCATCACGGTTTATCGTGGTCATGCTTTCTTCGGAATCCGATGCCACATAATGATATGACCCGCTGTCAATAAGAACCGGTTGTCCGTCCGGTCTGATTATTATATTGTCCGGCGCCACATTACGATGCACAAGTCCGTCCGCATGCAGAAGTGAAAGTGCTTTCATTACAGGACGCATTAATGCCATCGCCTTCGGATATGTATATATCTCTTTCTTAAGTATTTCACCGAGGGTCTTTCCTTCTACATATTCCATCACGCTGTACGCAGTATTATTTTCCTCAAAAATATTGTATATCTTAACAAGATTGGAACAGTCTTTTATCTTCATCGCATCGGCCGTATCGTCTATAAAAGCTTTAAGTCCATCCGCATATAGTCTGCCTGCTTCTCCCAGATATGGTGCAACCGTTATTCCATCCTTGTCCCTCAGGCATCTGTCACCTGGAAAATATTCTTTGACCGCAAATATCTTATCAAGGTACTTATCATATACACGATAAACTGCGGAAAATCGTGTCCGGCATATACATTCTTCTATTTCATAGCAGTCATGCAGGACTGTTCCTGCACTAAGAACATCCATTTTATCCATATCATTTATCCTCTCCGCTCACTGTTATCGTAACTTTATCGCCATCTTTGCATTTGTCTTTGGCAGCCGGCATCTGCGATGTCACATATCCTTTTGCAACACTGTCGCTGAATTCATATCGGACATCAATCTGCAGACCCGATTCAGACAATACCTGTTTGGCATCGTCCAGACTCATATACATGACATCCGGAACATATCCTTTTTCTATTTCCTTTATGCCGCTCATATTAACATAAATTACACTTCCGGCTGCAATATCGCTTCCGGCTTCTGCTGACTGGGCTGCAATCACTCCCGGTGCTTTTTGGGTATCATAAATTATTCCTTTTATTTCCAAATACAAAAGCTGCATACGGCACAGCGAATATGCTTCATCATATGTAAGTCCCGATAAGTCGGGCATTTCCACCATATCCTCATCATCTGCCCTGATTATCTCTGCTTCGTCGGGTTTTCTATGTACAGCAATACATATCACTGCCATCACTGCAACCGCAATGACAGCCGCCACTGTTATCCATATTTTCTTATTATGCATAAAATTAAAATGATATCTTTTTACTTTCGTGAGGTCCACCACATTCACAACCGGACAAATCTGTCCGCAGGATGGACACACATCATATTTATCATCAAAATATTTACCACAGCCTGAACATTTCTTCATCTTTAAATACTCCTGTCAAAAAAGTGTTCTGTTTAATATTTAATTATATACATCACTCTTCGTACTTGGCAATAGTTTTTATACATTCTTTATTTTATTAATCCAACATTACTCCCAACTTGTCTGATTGCAACAATGCCTGCAATCTGTTATAATATTGGTGAAGGTAATTATATTTTATGAAACGGTGGGTAATTAAATATGACAAAAGAATTAGACAAGGTTCTTGATGAACTGAATTTTGTTCCGGATTCCGACAATTTTTTCGTAAATCAGGCTTTTCAGTTCCGGGAACTTATGATGATGTATAACTGTGCCATCCGCGAGGTGCGCACCAAGCTTGAGGTTCTCAACGACGAACTCAGCATCCGCAACAGCCGTAATCCTATTGAATTCATCGAGTCGCGTATCAAAAGGCCGCTCAGCATAGTGGACAAACTTAAGCGCTACGGCGAGCCTGTCAATGTCGAGTCCATTGAACGCAGCCTCAATGACGTGGCCGGCATCAGGGTAATCTGTCCGTTCATCGATGACATATATTCTGTTGCAGATATGCTTCTCAGCCAGGATGACATCACTTTAATCAAGAAAAAAGATTACATAGAAAATCCGAAGCCCAACGGCTACCGCAGCCTTCACCTTATCCTGGAGGTTCCGGTGTTCTTCTCCAATCAGAAGAAGCCGATGCGTGTCGAGGTTCAGATCCGGACCATCGCAATGGACTTCTGGTCAAGTGTTGACCATCAGCTTAAATACAAGCATGACGTTCCCAATGCCGATGAATTGTCGGCACAGTTAAAGGAATGTGCCGACATCATTTCACAGACTGATATGCGCATGCTTGCCATCAAAAATCAGTTATACTCCTCGGAACAGTCCGAGAATTAGGTTCACGCGGCGATAATCTTCTCCGGTACCCGCGCGGGATTATTTTTGCGCGCGGTGACGGATACAGAGGATAGTTTTTACAAGCTGGACAATAAGTGTCGGTACCAGCGCTGCAACAGCTATTACCGCAAGCTGCACTGCGTCAAGCGGCTGCACAAGGAATAATTTTTCCATGAATGGTGCAAACAGGACAAGCGCAAGCAGGGCTGTTCCAAGCAGGAATGCGCCTATGGTGTAACGGTTCGTGAAGAGGCCGATTTTGTATAACGGCAGGTCACTTCTGCAGTTGAAGCCATGGAAGAGACGCGAAAGCGTCAGGGTTGCAAATGCCATGGTTGTCGCGGTTGCAGGGCCGGTTTGCAGGCCGACGTAGAATGAGAACATTGTTGCTACCGATATCAGCAAACCGTACAGAACAAGTTTGAGCGAGAACGGGCCGGAAAGGATTCCGGATTTCGGGTCTCTCGGCTTATTCTTAAGAAGTGTCCTGTCTGATGGTTCCATGCCAATTGCAAGCGCCGGAAGTGAGTCAGTAAGGAGATTGATAAACAACAAATGTACAGGTTCAAACGGCGTGTTAAGCGCTGCGATTGAACAGTAAAGCACCGCGATTATTGCAGCCAGGTTGCCTGAAAGCAGAAAAAGTATTGCATTCAGTATATTCCGGTATATGTTACGGCCGTTGAGAACTGCCTTTATTATGGTTGCGAAATTATCATCTGCGAGAACCATTGCAGCTGCATCTTTGGAAACCTCCGTGCCGGTTATTCCCATTGCGACGCCGATATCGGCTTTTTTAAGTGCCGGCGCGTCATTGACACCGTCACCGGTCATGGCAGTAATGCTGCCCTTGCGCTGCCATGCATCCACGATTCTTATTTTATTTTCCGGCGAAACTCTGGCATACACGCTTATTTTTTCAAGACTGCTGTCAAGTTCTTCATCGGTAAGTGCGTCAAGTTCCTGGCCCGTAAGAGCCATATCTCCGTCATGATAAATTCCGATCTGCTTCGCAATAGCCGTTGCAGTCACCTTGTGATCCCCGGTTATCATTACCGGTTTTATTCCGGCACCTATCGCATCCGCAACAGCCCTGACAGATTCAGGACGCGGCGGATCCATCATTGATACAAGGCCGATGAACGTATATCCATTCTCTTCTTCGTGTGTGAGCCTGCTGTCAGGCTTGCATTCTTTATATGCAAATGCCAGCACTCTGAGTCCGTTCTCCGAAAAAGCCATATTCTGCGCCAGTATCCTGTCTCGGTCGGCAGGCGTAAAAACTCTCACACCACCGACATCCGCTATTGAATCGGTTCTGTCCAGAAGAACGTCAACCGCACCTTTGGTGAGAATTGTAGGAATGCCGTGAATATAATATTTAGCACTCATAAGTTTGCGGTCGGAATCAAAAGGAATTTCTTCAATACGAGGCATCATCTCCCTTATATCTTCCTCCGAAATTCCGGCTGCACTTAAACCGGCTCTTCGTGCCATTGTGAGAAGACAGGTTTCCGTAGGATCTCCGATTTCGCCGCCGGATGCAATGGAAGAATCATTGTCAAGAATCGCCGCATACAGAAGATATCTGTGCAAACGCTCATGAATATTTATTTCCTCCGGCTTGATGCAGCAGCCGTCAATGTATACATCCTGCACTGTCATCTTGTTCTGTGTGAGTGTGCCGGTCTTATCGGAACATATTACTGAGACGCAGCCAAGACTTTCGACCGCTTTAAGTTCCTTTATAATCGCATTGTCGGCAGCCATTTTTTTGGTTCCCATGGCCTGTACTATTGTAACAATCGAACCGAGTGCCTCGGGAATTGCAGCAACGGCAAGTGCCACGGCAAACATAAGAGAGTCAAGCACAGGCTGTTTCTGGATCAATCTCAATGCAAAAACAATAACGCTTATCACCATGATCACTATGGCGAGCTTCTTGCTGAAATTGTCAAGACTCTTCTGCAACGGGGTTTTGCGTTCTCCCGTATTATTCATAAGTCCTGCTATTTTGCCTATTTCCGTATTCATGCCGGTTCCGGTGACCACTGTCACAGCCCTTCCGTATGTTACAAAACTTCCGGAATATACCATGTTTACACGGTCGGCCAGTGCCGTATTGTCAAAAATATCACAATCTTTTTTATCGACGTTGGCAGATTCGCCGGTAAGCGAGCTTTCATTAACCTGCAATGAATAATTGCTGATAATTCTTGCATCGGCAGAAACCATATCGCCCGCTTCAAGCATCAGCACATCGCCCGGAACGAGATCTGCCGAGGCTATCTGCGTTACTGCGCCATCTCTTAAAACCTTAGCCTTCGGCGCGGAGAGTTTTTTAAGTGAATCAAGTGATTTACGGGCCTTGACATACTGTATTGTCCCGAGTAATGCATTCAGGATTATTACGGCAAAAATAACAATCGTACTTTCGACATTACCTGAAATCATGGAAATCACGGCTGCCACGATAAGAATAATTACCAGCAGGTCTGCGAACTGGCTTAAAAAAACCATCATTATGCTTTTTTCCTTCTGCCCGGTAAGTTCGTTCTTTCCGTATTGTTCTGTTTTTTCGGATACCCGCGCCGATGTAAGGCCACGTTCATCACCATATTCCCGAAAAACTTCCTCCTTGCTCATAAGATATGCTTCTTTCATAGCCATTCTCCTTTCAGAATATAATAAAAAAGAGACCCTTTGTGCGCACCAAAAAAATGCACACAAAAAGTCTCGTTTAACGACAGTTTCGTTCTCCGGCAACCGGCTCCTGTTAGAGGAACGTACTGACGATAGCCGGAACATGCGGGTAAACGCATGCAACTACTCCCTTTTTGTATATTAGGAATATAACAGACGGAGATTGTTTTGTAAAGTATTTAATTGTGAACAATTTCATTAATCTGCTCAAGTTCGGCAGCTTGGAATTCAGTATGTCCGACTATCTTCGCATCCTCCTCGATCTGCTTCGGGCTTGACGCTCCGACAAGAACCGAGCATACATCTTCATCCTTCAGAATCCACGAAAGTGCCATCTGGGCAAGTGTCTGTCCTCTGTCCGCCGCAATCCTGTTAAGTGCTTTTACCTTGGATATATATGCCTCGCTTATGGCCTCCGGTTTAAGAAATCTTCCGTCACGCTTGATTCTGGAATCTTCCGGTATGCCGTTCATGTATTTATCGGTCAATAACCCTTGTGCAAGCGGACTGAATGCGATAATGCCTATTCCGTTCTCCTTGCAGAAATATTTGACACCGTCGTGCTCAATTTCCCTGTCAAAAATAGAATATCTGCGCTGATTTACTATAAACGGACAATGAAGGCTCTTAAGAATCTCCGATGCCTTGCGCGTATACTCTTCATTGTAATTAGATACGCCCGCATACAATGCCTTGCCGCTCCTTACAATATCTGCAAGCGCTCCCATTGTCTCCTCAAGCGGTGTCTCCGTATCCATCCTGTGATGGTAAAAAATATCCACATAATCAAGGCCCAGTCTCTTAAGGCTCTGGTCGATACTTGCCATAAGATATTTACGGTTTCCGTGGTCACCGTACGGACCCGGCCACATATCAAAACCTGCCTTGGTCGTTATTACAAGCTCATCCCTGTATGGCTTAAAATCCTCTGCAAGAAGTCTTCCTGCATTCGCCTCTGCGCTTCCGTATACCGGGCCGTAATTATTCGCAAGGTCAAACTGTGTTATTCCGTTGTTAAATGCAGTTCTTAACATGGCTTTCATATTATCATAATTATCCTTGGATCCGAAATTATGCCACAAGCCAAGTGAAACTGCCGGAAATTTAAGTCCGCTGTTTCCTACTCTGTTATACTTCATCTTATCATATCTGCTATCATCAGCAACATATACATCTGCCATATATTACACCTCCGCGTCACTCCCCGTGCAATTACAGATTACCACATTATTGCACTTTCAACAATAATTATTTATATAATAGACTTTTGGCCCGGATATGCTATAATGATGTTCATATATATCTGAATAAAAGAGGTTACTATGTTACAGAGAATATTCAAGCGGCTTTCATCTGCGCGTATTGTCGCGATAGGATTTATAGCCATTATTTTTATAGGTTCGGGACTTCTTATGCTGCCGGTAAGCCTTAAGCATCCAGGTTCACTTCACTACATTGATGCGCTTTACACATCAACAAGCGCTGTCTGTGTTACCGGTCTGCTTTCTATTGAAGCGGGCGATACTTTCAGCACTGTGGGACAATTTATACTGGGACTTCTGATCCAGATCGGAGGCCTGGGTGTAACATCCGTAGGTGCCGGCGTCATTCTTGCAATGCGTAAAAAAGTCAATTTAAAGGGACGTGCCATAATAAAGGACGCCATGAACCTTGATTCAGGCAAAGGAGTTGTGAAGTTTGTCCAGAGCGTATTTTTAACAACCCTTGCATTTGAAGCTGCGGGAGCGTTTTTAACTTTCTTTGTGTTTATACGGGATTATCCGCCGGCAAGAGCCATTGGATTAAGCTTTTTTCACTCAATAGCAGCATTTAACAATTCCGGTATTGATATCTTTGGCGGAGGCAGGAGTCTTTCGGGATACCAGAATAATGTATATTTTAACATAATCACGATATTATTGATAATATTCGGCGGAATCGGTTTTCTTCTTATAAGAGAAGTTATCGGTAAGAAATTTTGCTGGCGCAGATTCTCCATGCACACCAAGGTTGTGCTTTCCATGAGTGCCTGTTTGATTATAGTGGGTGCACTTCTTCTTATGCTCACCGAGAATATAAGCGTACTCGGTGCTTTTTTCCAGAGTGTATCGGCCAGGACGGCGGGATTCTACACTTACCCGCTCGGAAAATTTACCAATGCCGGAAGGATAGTCATAATCGTTCTGATGTTTATCGGTGCATCGCCCGGTTCAACCGGCGGCGGTATTAAGACCACAACATTTTTCGTGCTGCTTCAGGGAATTAAGTCAGCTGCCACCAACCGTTCCGAAAAAGCCTTCCGTTATTCGGTTCCGGTCAATGCCTTCCGCAAAGCCTCCGTCATATTGCTTATGGGGCTTACAATCGTGCTTACAGGCTCTTTCATAATGTCTGCACTCGAACCCGGAATCGACATGTCGGACATACTTTTTGAGATTACAAGTGCATTCGGAACCACCGGACTTTCAACCGGAATTACCGGTTCTCTCACAACCGGAAGCAAAATATTATCAATTATTATAATGTACATCGGCAGGCTCGGACCGCTTACAATCGCTACTTTATGGTATTTTAACAAAGGTGAACGCGTAAGCTTCCCTGACGGCAATATTTCAATAGGATAATTTAAGGAGATTTGATATGTATAAGAAAAAAAATGCAAAAAAGACATACGGTATAATCGGTCTTGGACGTTTCGGTTATGCGCTTGCAATAGAGCTTGCGACCGCCGAAGCGGATATAATGGTACTTGACCGTGATGAAGAGAAGGTGCGCGAACTGCGCGATTACACTGACAATGCATATGTCGTTCATAATCTTGACAAGAAATCCCTTGCAGAGACCGGCATTCAGAATTGTGATGTTGCGATTGTATGCACCGGTTCCCATATGGACACATCAATCCTTACCACCCTTAATCTGGTAAGCCTCGGTGTCCCTGCCGTCATCTCCAAGGCGACAAGCATTGAACACGGTGAAATCTTAGAGAAACTCGGTGCCGAGGTCGTTTACCCTGAACGTGATATGGCAATCCGCCTCGCACACAGGCTTGAGACCTCCAAAATCCTTGATTTTGTGCAGCTCAGTGAAAAAATAAGCATCAGCAAATTAAATGTTCCCGATAAAATCATCGGTATGGCCGTCCGCGAAGTAAATCCGCGCAAAGAATTCGGAACCAATATAATCGCTATCGAAAATAAAGGTTCCGTCATAGATAATGTCGTCCCGGATTATAAATTCAGAGCCGGCGATATTCTCTTTATATCGGGTGGCAAGAAGGGGCTTAACCGCATGCTTGAATGGGCGGAAAAATAATCACGCAATATGAAGCATATTTATAAGAAAAATCCATGTCAGGCCATAATATACCACAACAGCCACCAGGTCATTGACCGTTGTGATGAGCGGGCCGGATGCGACAGCCGGGTCGACCTTGATTTTCTTAAAAAATATAGGAATGACCGTTCCAACAAGGCTTGATATCACCATCGCAACAATAAGTGACACTCCGACGCAGGCCGCGATAAGGAATGAATGTCCTATATCATATTTTCTGAAAAAATGTATATACAATCCAAGGAACAGAAATGACATGACCGCAAGACACACGCCGTTTAAAAATCCCGTTTTCATTTCTTTGACCACGAGTTTTAATTTCTGAGCCACCGTCAGATTCTCGTCCATGAGGACACGGATCGTGACGGCAAGTGACTGCGTTCCGACATTGCCCGCCATGTCAAGTATGAGAGACTGGAAGCACATCACTACCGGAAGCACCGCAACAACTTCCTCAAATATTCCCACGACGGAAGATACTCCCATTCCGAGGAAAAGAAGTATTATGAGCCACGGAAGTCTTTTTTTCATGCTTAAGAGCGTCGGCTCATTAAGATCCTCCTCAGAAGTAAGACCAGCGAGCTTTGCATAATCCTCGCCCATCTCATCATCGACCGCTTCGACGATATCCTGCGCGGTTATGATACCGGCAATCTTGCCGTTTTCAAGGAGTACCGGGATGGAATCCTCCGCATAATCCTTGAGTTCTTCGATACATTCGCTTATCTTTTCACGCGTTCTCACATACGGATACGAACGGCTTATCAGATCCTCAAGATTATCATTTTCCCTGGCAACTATCAGATCTTTTAAGTCGATTGCTCCGTAGAATTTGTCATTATCATCTACTACATATATTGTTGAAATGTTGTCGTTGTCACCGGCCTGTTTTACAAGTTCGTGCATGGCCTGCTTGATTGTGAGATTGTTATGGATAACGATAAAATTCGTAGTCATGCAGCTACCGATTTCATCGTCATCATATGAGAGCAGGAGTCTTACGTCATCCCCGGCATCTTCATCAAGCATCTCAACTATTCTGTGCCTTGTCGAGTCGTCCATATCTTCGAGGACGTCAACCGCATCATCCGAGTCCATTTCGGAAATAACCTTGGCAACGCTCTCCATCGGGAGTTCTCTCAGGTAATCCTCTGCGTCGTCGAGATATGCAAAAATCTCTGCCATGCGTTCCGCGCCCATAGCATAATATACTTTGACACGTTCTTCTTTATCAAGTTTTGTGAGCGCCTCGGCAATATCATTATCGTGATAATCCGATATTCTGTCCACAAGCTCATTTTCCGGAAGGCCTGACCTTATTATATCCACAAGTTCCTGCACATAATTTTTCTCTGACATAACTATCTCCTTTCTCTTCTCGCTAAAACACCGCATCATTTGATTGACGCGGTGCTTAAGTTTATATGTATCAACAATTTATTTTGCCTTGGCAGCCTCAAATTCCTCAACTATCGTCTCTTCAGGCTTCTTCGTCAGAAGGCTGACAACTATAATAAGGATTAATGAGAATACGAATGCCGGAAGGAGTTCGTAGATATCCCATGCTCCTCCGAGAGGTCTGATGGCGTATTTCCATACAAAAACCATAACACCGCCGCCAATCATTCCGGCGAGCGCACCCCATTTATTGCTTCTCTTCCAGAACAGAGCACAAAGCGTTACCGCTCCGAAAGCTCCTCCGAATCCTGCCCATGCAAATGATACTATACTAAACACGCTTGAATCAGGGTTTCTTGCAAGAAATACTCCGATAAGACTGATTACTACTATTGTAAGTCTCGCTACAAGGAGGCTCTTTTTCTCACTTATCTTAACTTTGAAGAAATCCTGTACTATATTCTGTGATACGCTGGATGCAGCCGCAAGCATCTGGCTGTCCGCCGTTGACATCGTGGCCGCAAGTATTCCGGCAAGAATAAGTCCGGCAACTATTGCGGCAAGCACTCCGTGCCTGCTTATAAGTCCCGCTATCTCAACGATAATAGTCTCACTTGAGCTTCCCGAAAGGAAACCGAGTTCTCCTGCCTTCGTCATTCCGAGTCCGACCATACCGATAAAAATAGTAACACCCATCGCTATGAATACCCAGATTGTAGCAATTCTTCTTGAAAGTACAAGTTTTTTCTCGTCCTTGATTGCCATAAATCTGAGAAGTATGTGCGGCATTCCGAAATATCCGAGTCCCCACGCCATAGTGGACACAATTGTGAGGAAGCTGTACGGTGTCGACGAATTGGTTCCGACATCATATGATGCTCCCATGGAGAGATAACCCGGAAGGCTCTTTGCATTGTCGATAACGGCTTCGACTCCGCCAGCCTTATTGATTCCGAATGTGACAACAACGACAAGTGCGACCGTCATGACTATACTCTGTATAAGGTCCGTCGTGGAAACCGCCTTGAAGCCGCCCATAATAGTGTATCCTACGATAACTGCTGCCGAAATCAACATTGCTACCATATAGTCAACACCGAAAAGACTGTTAAAAAGCTTACCGCAGGCTGCAAAACCCGATGCCGTATACGGTATGAAAAATACAATTATTACCAGCGCCGCAATAGCATTGAGTACGTTGGAGTTATCATGATATCTCTTTGAATAAAACTCCGGCACTGTAATTGCATTAATATTCGCCGAGTACCTTCGGATACGTCTGGCAACTATAAGCCAGTTAAACCATGTACCGATTCCGAGTCCGAGCGCCGTCCATCCCGGACTTGCAACGCCTGTAAGATACGCTAATCCCGGAAGTCCCATCAGAAGCCAGCTTGACATATCACTCGCCTCTGCGCTCATTGCCGTAACAATCGGACCCATCTTACGTCCGCCGAGATAGAAGTCCTTACTGTCGCTGTTGTTTTTGCTGAATACAAAACCAATCGCAAGCATTGCAAGCAGATAAATAACTATCGTTGCAATGATACAAAAATTAATCGTTGATGACAACATTCTTCATTCCTCTTTCCGTTTTCTGAAATATTTATTAATGATACCACAACTCTGCATTATTATGCAAGCACAAAGCGGTATCAGTTGACATAATTGATATTTTCTTCCTGAATAAGCGGATAACGCTTAAGTCCGCTGCCGTTGAGGTCTTCCCTGTTCATATCAACCGCGTTAATCTGCCTGTTGTTGTATGTTGTATAATAATAAATTCCTTTGTCGGCACTGCAGCATGACGTATATATTGTAATCTCATATTTTCCGTCCGCTACCTCACAACATCCTCTCTGCTGTTCGACCGAACCGAGTATATGGAAAAACTGTCCCACGCTCTCTTCTTCGCTTTCTCCCGATACGGAATTGGCTCTTGTATATGCCGCCCTCACGAATCTCGATGCCGACGATAAATCTCCCGGGAGTCCCAGTGCGCCCATTCCGCGGCTGTATGTCTTAAGTTCCAGTCCTGTCGAAAATCTGTTATCAGGCTGTTTCGGAGAAAGGTTCATATAATTATTGAGTCCGAACATCTGCATGTCAAAAGGCGGATTGTTGGTAAGCACACCGGCAGGGTTGTCATATACCGTAAGTCCCTTATCCGTGCTTTCAACCGTTACCGCACCCGTCCTGTCTGCAATCATCCAGTGCAGTCCGGCCGTAGGCAGTTTATCGCTGTACGGTGTTCCCACAAGATTCAGCTCATGAACCAGTTTGACAGCCGCCTTAATATCGACACACTGCGACAACACCCACGGAATAAACTCATACTGAGCCACGTTCTTAAGTCCGTCCTTTACCTCGGCATAAACGGCATTGCCTACAAAATTCAGCCCGGCCATCCACAATCCTTTTTCATTCATGGCATCATAGTATAATGGGTAATCATCCACGATAAATGCCATTCCGATAATTGCATAATGTCTGTCCATGCTTCCCATATATCTGAAATCGAACCTGTAATTTCTCGGTGTTATACAAACTTCTTCTCCGTATGAAAATTCATAATCAAGAGTCCTTCCGTAATACGCTCCCTTAGTCTTATATGTCGCTGCTGTACACATCTTATTGTCTCCTTATCTGTATATATTCTTTTTATATTATGACATATTTTCGCGGCTTTACAAAACATTTTTTCGGGAGTATGCTGTATTTATTAATAAAATAAAGTCATTAAGGTTACATTTATGAATAAAACAGACAAAATACAGATGACGACGGGGTCATTATGGAAAAATATATTCTTTTTCAGCGTTCCGCTTATGTTATCACAGTTACTTGAGGTAATGTTTAATATAAGCGATGTTGCTATTGTCGGGAAGTTCGCCGATTACAGAGCATTGGGTTCCGTAGGTTCAACGACGCTTCTGGTATCATTGTTTATAGGTTTTCTCATTGGCATGGGAAGCGGTGTCAACGTCCGCGTGGCGCATATGCTAGGCTCCGACAACCGCAAAGCCGCCGAAGAGACCATACATACTTCTTTTATAATATGTCTTTCAATCGGGCTTATAATATGTGCCGTATGTATTTTCGGGGCCGAATGGATGCTTTCTGTTCTCCACACCAAATCAGAACTTATTGACGGTGCAATACTATATCTACGGATTTATGCCATAGGTCTTCCGGGAATGGCATTGTATAACTGGGGCAACGGTATCTTAAGCGCACGCGGCGAAACCACCCGTCCGCTTATATATCTTGCCATCTCCGGAACACTGAATGTGATACTCAATCTTTTCTTCGTAATTAAATGCCACCGCGCCGCAGACGGCGTTGCCATGGCGAGTGCGATAAGCCAGTATGTATCGGCAGGCCTTATTCTCACGCACCTGTTGCGGCGTAGGGATGAATGTCGTTTTATGCCGTCGCACATCAGACTCCATAAAGATGCCGCAGGCCGGGTTCTTGCTTTGGGTCTTCCGGCAGGACTCCAGAATGCCATCTTTGCGATTGCCAACCTGTTCGTACAGGCAGGTGTAAATTCATTTGACGAAATAATGGTCAGCGGCAATTCCGCAGCTTCCAATGCCGACACCATTATTTTCAATGTTCTGGCTGCATTCTACACCGCGTGCGCCACATTTGCCGGTCAGAATCTGGGCGCCCGCAACAGAAAAAGAGTTTTGAAAAGTTATCTGGTAAGCCTGACTTACGCGACCGCGGCCGCAGCGTTTCTCGGCGTTATGTTATTATTATTCGGCCGGGAATTTCTGTCGCTTTTTACATCCAAGGATGCCGTAATCGATGCCGGAATGGAACGTATCGGAATAATGTGGTTCTCTTTTGCGGTCGCACCTTTCATGGACTGCACCATCAGCGCATCAAGAGGCATCGGCAAAAGCCTTGTTCCGACGATCATAGTAATAATGGGATCATGCGTATTCCGTGTAATATGGGTATATACAATTTTTGCATATTTCCATACGATACCTTCTTTGTATTTATTATACATTTTTTCATGGTTTATAACGGCAACGGCCGAGATTATATATTTTATACACAGTTACAGGAAGATTACATTTTGATTTATGTCATGAACTATGTTATGATAAGAAAAAATTTACCTGACAGGAGCGTACATAATGCTTGTATATGATTCAAAGAGTGCATCCAATACAACTTCTTCTTTTGAATGCACATATACCACTTTTACATCCAACAATACCGTAACTTCGCCTGAACACCCGATTCTCGTATTAGATAATTCGGAGAACAAATGGGCGCATCATTCAATCGGTATTTTCTACAATCCATATAAGAAAACAGCTTTTGAGTTCCAGCTTGACGGCAATGTCATGCTCGCCAACATCTTAAAAGTCGATTCCCGTTTCACAAGTCTTATCAAATGGCTCGGTGAGAACCGCGTAAGGATTAAACTTACAGGTGAGAACCGCGAAGACGGTTATGCAGTATATAAGATACGCGAAGTGGCTTTCGGCGGCGGTGCCAAACTTTCTGCCGAAGACGGTTTCCTGCAATTCATGATAGAACGTCTTCTCGAGAGCAGCGCACATTCTTCCGGTGAAGTTTCCGATGATGAACTTGACGAATCTGGCGACAGCATGAAGCTTACGAGCATCACAAGCATCTCCGATTTTCTTAACTGCGCCGGTATAACACTGCCGGACAATATCAGGCTCTGGGCGCGCCGCAATCTTGTTGTCGCACGTTCTTCCGAGGTAACACCGGAAGAGAAACGCCATGCACAGCGTGCACTTTCGATCATGCTTAATATCAAATGGAAAAGTAATTATTTTGAATCAATAGATCCGGTTGAAGCCAGAAGGATTCTTGATGAAGAGCTTTTTGGTATGGAGCGCGTTAAACAGCGTATCATAGAGACTATTATTCAGATAAACAGAACCCATACCCTTCCTGCTTACGGAATTCTCCTTGTGGGCCCCGCAGGAACCGGTAAATCGCAGATTGCCTACCTTGTAGCCAAAATTCTTAAATTACCGTGGACTACCCTCGATATGAGTTCAATTAACGATGCAGAGCAGCTTACCGGAAGTTCAAGAATTTATTCCAATGCAAAGCCGGGTATTATCATGGAGGCTTTCAATATGGCAGGTGAGTCAAACCTCGTATTCATTATCAACGAGCTTGACAAAGCGACTGCCGGCAACGGTAACGGCAATCCGGCTGATGTTCTTTTGACATTACTTGATAACCTTGGTTTTACCGATAACTACATGGAATGCCTTATCCCGACTTTCGGAGTCTACCCGATTGCTACAGCCAATTATAAGGACCAGATAAGTGCGCCGCTCCTGTCACGTTTTGCCGTGATTGACATTCCGGATTACACACGCGATGAGAAGAAAACCATTTTCTCGCATTTTTCGCTTCCGAAGGTTCTTAAGAGAATCGGCCTTCATCCTGATGAATGTGTTGTTCTTGATGATGGTCTTGATGCCGTTCTTGATATATTCAAGGACACAACCGGTATCCGTGACCTTGAGCAGGCTGCCGAGCATCTCGCGGCACATGCTCTCTATGAAATAGAGGTCAATCATGTAACCAACATCACTTACAATGCTGACATGGTGTACGAATTGTTCAGATAATTTTTTAAAAAGCCATTTATCACCTTTGATATATTTTCTATTTCAGGAAAACATATCATTGACAATAAATGGCTTTTATTATTTCATTGCACTAAAATCCCAGTTTAAATATGGCATCGCTGTTACCGTATTCCTCGTTGCTTACCCATGTAACCGTGCGTTCCGTAAGATTATAGAGTGCCGACCAGACCGTAATGCTGTTGGAATCCGATTTGCCCTGTTCTTTATCCCATTTTCTGCGTCCGACCATTTTTAACACGTCCATGGCCTCATCCGCCGTTACCACACCATTTACGTTACTTCCGTCAGGATTGATTGCTTTCTCTATAGCCTGATAACGATCATATCCTTTCATCGCCTCTTCATCGGAATAATAATCCGGTGTGACGATAAAATTGGTCACATATTGAAAATCATCACGATCCTCATATGTACCGAGTGCGGCGTCATCATCGTTATAATACACTTTCAGCTCTCTCGCACTTCCGTCCGTATCGTCATCGTCATCTTTGGCAACCCATTCAAGTATCGCAGAACGTCCTGTGCTGTCCGCAATCATATAATGGAATGACGTTCCGGCGCTGTCATGCAAATCATACGTCTGCACCAGTTCCACTGCCTCATCAACACTGGATGCATAATCAAGTATCATTCTGAGCATTGTTGTCGATGTTATATCCGGCTTATCACTTGTCTGGTTGGTCGCCACAACTTTTTCTTCCGGTCCCTGATATGACATATAAATTCCGCACGAAACGCCTTTTTCATTAATTCCGTCGAGCGGAACAAAAGGTGCCGCAAGGCATATCAGTTTCTTCATCATGCTGTCAAGTTCTTCGCCGTCTTTAATCCCCAGAAATTGCAGATCCACGCTTGAAACCGAGGCATATCTTCCATGGCCTGGGTCGGTCTTAACTATCATGGCTGTTGTCGTACTGAAATCGTAATTACGTCCGAAATATCTGTTGCCGTCCGCGTCCTGTGCGGTAAAAGACGAACATCCTATCGTAGGTGCCTTGATAGAAATCGGCACAATTCCCTTGGTGATGTTATCAACGATAAAATTAATAAGTTCCTGGTCATCGGAAACTCCGCCTTCCTCAATGAACTTATCAAAATAGTAACCGCCTTTCACATCCATCATGTATACCGGTCCGCTGTTGTTATCGCCCTTGGCATCGACTACTTTCTTAATCGATGCTATACTTCCGATCTCATGTCTCCATATAATCGCCGCCGCAATTACCACTGCCAGTATCAGTCCCACTATGGCCGCAACAACGATAAGTATTATCTTCCTGATTTTCTTTGTCTTCATTAGTCTTAAGTCCTTTGTATCAATTTTAGATGTTGATAAATCAACATTTATACAAAGAATAGCACGTACTTGTTGAGTTGTCAACATGTATGTGCCGTTATAGTTATATCCGTCTTCTGTTATTGCCTTGGGTAAGGACTAAAACTAACCGTCATATCAATTTATTCAATCTTTCCAATTTAGCTTTTATATTGTGCGCACCTACCAGATTCTTTATCCATACAGTATCTTCGCTCCTGTATGGGTTCTTAAAAAATCTCTTAATAAACTTTGTCAGCTGACTTCTAAATGACCAATTTAATTCAGATATATCATTTATCAGCTCGAAATCACTTACAGTTTGATTTTCGTCCGCCGCGTTCACTAAATACCTAAGTATAAGTACATCGGCGAACGTAAATGGAATAATATCATCTTCAAATTGCAACAATGACATATATGGCCCTCCTTGCTTTGTATCATCTGTTACCAGTGAATACGCACCTATTGTCTGTGCCAGCGATATCGCGTATACTTCGCCCAAATCTCCCGCTCCGTATAAATCTCTGTTTTCCTTTACATTGTTTTCAAAAATCTTATGTATCTGTAAATCCTTTAATCTTTGGTTCGTATATGAACACACCTTCATCAAAAAACTCAAAAAGTATATCTTGAAGACCCGCCCTGTAGAAATGGATTATCGCATTTGTATCCAAAGAGGCTCTCAAATATCTAAACCTCCTATTAACTCATCCAGATCATCATTCTCTTCAACATTATTGTCAATAAGCTTATCATTGATATCTTCAACCGTAAGATGACAGTACTCCAATGCTATTTCCAATGTTTCTCTGGGTATCGCATTATGATTATAATTATAAATTACATAATCAATATATTCATGTGGAATCTTAATCTCATTACCCGGTATGTTTAATCTTGCATTTCCTCCGACACTCTGAAGTAAATTTCCAACTTTCTTTTCTGTTCTCTCAGTACTAAGGTTCAATTTCTGATTCTGATTTATGAAACACAAGTTCGCCAAACGGTTTAACGCCATATCAAAACTTACATTGAATTCTGACATGATACGTGCAACATCCATCGCTGATAAACCTTTATCTCGCGCGCCATTTACTTCATAATCCAGAAATCGGTCAACGTCACTATATGGCATTAACAAACATGCTGCGAAATAGTTAGCTTCCTGTTCTTTCTCATCATCACTTTTGCCACTAATGGTTGCTACATTATCTATAAAGGAACTATTGTATCCCATATGCAAAACGGCATGTCCCAGTTCGTGGGCAAGAGTAAAAATCTCCCTGGATAATCTGACACTACTGTTTGTGAAAATTACAATATCATTATCTTTTCTTACTGTAAATCCAAGATTCGCATTCTCTCCGAGAGGGTATCTTAATAACTTATATTGTAATTTCTCACAATCTTTAAATAAGTCGGTAAGTCCATATTTACCAACCGTACACTTTGACCTGAGGGTATCAGCATTAATTCTTATTTCCCTCTTCTTACTCTCATGCATTAAAAACCAAATCCTCCTAAACTACATCTGTGTGCTGAAGCTTCTCACACATATGCTTATTCGCATAAAACAAATCAAGCATATCAAATATCTGCTCGGTGGACGTTCTTTCCACTCCTGCCCTATATGCCGGCTCAGGCATTTCATCAAGCACTTTCGTAATATCACCTACGGATACCTCAAGAGCTGACGCTATTCGAGAAAGAATATCCAATGAAATGCTGTTAGTACCACTCTCAATTCTCGCATACTTCTGTCTGCTGACTCCGATTTGCTCCGCTACCTGTTCCTGCGTAAGATTTCTCGCGTTTCTCAGTTCTTTTATACGATTACCTAGTATTTCGTTCATGAATATCCCTCCATCCTTTCATACTATTATTTTATCAGTAAAAACAGATTTGTCAACTAAAATGTTATGATTTTGTAACATCGAATTGCTATTTGTTGCAATATTGTGACTTTCATTATATATCTATACTACAGAGACGAGATACGCACTGATTAGCGGTCGTCAAATACACCGCATAAATGCGCGTATTTTCCTCGTCGCCATAACGTAAAACGGGAGGGAATAAATCCCTCCCGAAGCAGTATCAGCACCACTATCTCCGTCTTCTGTTATTGCCCTGGGTGAGGACTATCAATCTGAACAACTGCAATATTGATGACAGCAAAGAGGCAACATACGTCAGTGCCGCTGCCGTCAGGACGCTTCTCGCACAATCCTGTTCAGAATCCGTCAGCAATGCATTGTCTCTCAATATGCGCATCGCCCTGTGCGAAGCGTTAAACTCAACCGGAAGCGTTATAAGCTGAAATACTACCACAAATGTAAAAAGAAATACTCCGGCTCTTGCAAGCCCTCCGATTCCGAAAATAATTCCTATAATTATAAGCGGCCACGAAAGCGACGAGCCGATATTGGCAATCGGTACCGCGGCCGAACGCAGTTTAAGCGGTGCATACCCTTCATAATCCTGTATTGCATGTCCGCACTCGTGCGCCGCAACTCCTATAGCCGCAACCGATGTCTGATTATATGTCGAATCCGACAGTCTTAAAACTTTCTCCTGCGGCGAATAATGATCCGTGAGCGACCCGCTCACATACTCTATTCTCACATCATATATTCCCGCGCCCGCAAGAATTGCCTGTGCCGCATCCTGCGCTGTCATTCCGCGTCTGTTATAGACACGGCTGTACTTGCTGAATGTCGCTTTTACATTCAGCGATGCCATAAGGCATATAAATGCTCCTATTATAACCAGTATATAGGTTGGATCCCAATATAAATACATAAGCACCTCCCGGAAAAATAATTGATAACATTTCTTGATATATAGATATTATCTGCAAATGTCATGATAATTTTCAAAATCAGAATGTTCTTATTTCTTTGGCCAGACTAAACGGAATTATTTCACCCGAACTTGTCTGTGTATATGCTTTTTCTTCGTGCATATATTCAACAATGTCTTTTGCCTTATAGTCGGAAAATTTCACAATTACCTTATCCAATATTGATTTCTCATTGTCGCTCAACACAGAATAATCAATATCAGTAATCGGATATATATGGAGCATAGTATCATAATTATACCCCATCTCTTCTTGAACATTTAGTCTTTCAAGGTTCATTAGGCTATAATGTCCAATAGGAAGTGCTCCCATAGCCTCATGTCGATACACTAGTCCGCTCATAGCACACCCATTCTCAGCAAATGCAAGTGCATCCCCATACCAAAGCATCTTCATCAATTTGACTTTATACAAATTGTTGACTTTCTCAGCCATATACGAAATTATTGCCTCGATTTTATCAATATTCAATACCGTAAATCCATTTGAATCGGAAGGTTCTTCAAAATTTGCGTATTCTCCCGCAAATGTTTGTCTTGATAAAAATTCTTTTCCGTAAGAGTCCAGGTTTTCTACTATTTTTGCTCTGATTTCCAATCGTTTCGACAAAGAAAATTTGTCAGCATTTTTCTTTAACAACTCCAGTGCCTGCAAAGGGTTATCTTTTATCAGACGTAACATTATATCATAAGCTTCGTCCTGAATTGCTTTACTTTCATACCGTGATATTGTCGCCTCTCCCCATCCAAGTAACTTTGCAAGGTCAACCTGTGACAGGCCATAACATTCTCTGATATCAACAATTTCATCAGAAGTCAATAAGCCCATCTGGATTCGATATGCGTTTCTCGCATTGAGGAGATTTTGATTTGTCATTGCACCGGTTTCAAATTCGTTCTCGTCTTCCTCAGCATTGGCACAAAAATAATATCTTTCTTCATAAGCAACTTCTTTCCCTTTTATTATAGTAGACGCTATTCTTTTTCGCTCCTCTACTTCATGGGTCTTGTCACATAAAGGACAATTCATATGAACTTTTCTGATTAATGTGTTTGACTCCATTGTATAGCCTCCTTTAATATTCAATTACGCGTATGGAAACTTCATTTCTCTGCTTGCATAATGAAAAGACACACACAGAATCTGTTTCTGTTGATCTTTAATCTTTAATTTTATATATATTAGCCTATTGTTTATATCCTTGCCGAAAACAAATAACAACGGCGGATTCAAGTCATTCTTATCTATTTTAGTTTCGGAATATTCCTCCACCTTTAATTCTCTTAATCGATTAACTACATCTTCTACATCATACTCAAGATCCAATAAAGTATACGGAGTTGAAAATTTCAAGTCATCCCCTTGCTTCCTCTTACGAATAATATTCAGGTCAGTGTCTATATTAAAATCTTCTTCATCCAGTAAATTATGTAATCGTTCAAGGAAAGATTCTACCTCTATTCTCTTCGATTGAAAACTAAGAAATATACTAATCACCCCTAATCTATTCACTATCTATTGATAGTATACTATTCAATTGATAGTAAGTCAAACTAAATATAATTTATATTCATTCACATTCCTGCCCTTATCTTCTCTATCAATGTCACGTCCGCCGGCAGCCATTCCACACTGTCAAGTTCATCGGATGTAAGCCATCTGGCCGCCTCATGCTCTTTAAGCACAAGATTGCCCGAAACCACCTCACACCAGAAGCAGTCCATCGACAGATGAAATGCCGGATAATCGTATTCTATTGTGTCTATCAGATCCCCGACCTGAATCTTCGTGTCAAGTTCTTCCATTATCTCACGCCCAAGAGCCTGCTGTGGCGTCTCTCCCGGTTCAATCTTACCACCCGGAAATTCCCAGCCGCCTTTGAACTCGCCGTATCCCCGTTCTGTGGCAAAAATAATTTTCTCTCCATTGTCATTCGTCGCCTGAATAACCGCAGCGACAACTCGTATTGTCTTCATAAGTTACACCTCTTTCATCCCTGGGTAATATATTCGTATATGTCCTCGCGCACCGGAACATCAAGTTCCCATTCAATCTCAACAGCTGTTTTGTCTGTATTAGCCATAACAAATTCCTGCGCCACGCCCTTTGCCTGCATACCTCCCAGATAATAAAATTCTTTGGAAATCTTATCATCCTTATTCTTTCGTACAAAGAGTTCAACTTTGATTCCTCTTTGCTTAGCCTCCAGCATATTTACGACATCCGTTGATTTTCTGGTTCTTCCGCTTTTGGAAATAGCTATAAGTGTGTTGCTGGTCGTAAAATGATCCTCATATCTTGTGGTATCGCTTATGTCATCCGCTTTATCATAGTTAATAAAAATCGGAAATGTCTTTGTCCTGTCATCATACTTATATCCTCCGATATTAAGCGGGACCTCATTATGTGCCCAATTGAGTATCCTGCACACATCCTCATATGTGTATTTACGATAGAGTGCGAATCCGCTTTGGGAATCGGAATCCCTGTAATCTCTTTCATACCGGGCAAGTCCAAAATCGACCAGTTCCTCTATTATTGAACGGAAATCATTATCGGAAAGCATTTCCATAAATTTAGGACTGGCTTCATAATCGGTATTGTTTTGGAGCAATGATGCGTATGCCGACAACCTTGAAAAAGCATTACGATTGGGTTCAATAAGAACACAATTCTTATACGTTGCGCGTGCCACCCCTGCCGGGAATTCATTGGTGAATATATTGACTACATTTTCAACGCAGTTTCTGTCTACAATAAGTCCGTATTCCCTGTGAAGTGTATCGGCCATATTACAAATTAAATCATGTTGTCCTTTTAAAATTTCTTTGAGGAGCACAAGTTCATGTACCCTTTTGCCATTGGCAATTTTCTTGGATATGAATTCTATGACCTGTGCCTTCTCATCCGACAAACGTACCTTGTAATCCGGTTCGTATTTCACAAGGAATTTATAATATGATCCCAGACTGTTGTTATCAAATATTCTAAGCACATCCATTTCGCCGTATTTATCAAAATCAGTCAATGCCGGTATATGGCCAAGCTTGTTCTTCAAATTAAAATAATTCTCTTTAATGAGTTTAATATCACTGAAGTTAGCATTATCAATAGAGCTGAATATTCTCTTCTTGGATATCTCATCAAAATGCAACGTACTGCTGCCCGGAATTATTCTCGCACCTTCCGTCACATAATGTCTGACCGTATCTTTGTTATATGTCCTGTCCCCGGAAAGTGCAATCGGTATCATAAAATTATTCCTGTAGTTGCCGATAAAATCCAGAACAACCACATACTCTTTATCATCTGCCTTTCTAAGTCCACGGCCAAGCTGCTGTATAAATACAATCGGAGACTGTGTCGGTCTCAGCATTATTACCTGATTAACCTCGACTATGTCGGTTCCTTCGGAAAAGATGTCAACGGACAGAATGTAGTCAAGCGGTTGAATCGTATCCGTTGCATCGCTCTCTTCCATTGCCAGACGCTCTATCGCATTTGCCCTCGTTTCCTCTGTGTCAGCTCCGCTGAGCGCGACCGTCCGGAGTCCGTTTTCATTGAATTTACGCGACAATTCTTTAGCTTCATCAATCCTGCTGCAAAAAATAAGTCCCTTAACCCTGCTTCCGCTGTAACCGTAATACCGGGCCTGCGACATCACATATTTTACACGTTCATCGGATGTGAGAAACCTGAAATTATCTGTATCACAAACTTCATCATCAATGTTTAAATCCGTTATGCCAAAATAATGGAACGGACACAACAAATCCTCTTCCATTGCCTGCTGTAACCGGATTTCGTACGCAATATTATGCCCAAATACCTCATATATATCACGACCCTTGACATCAGCATCCCTTCTGTCCGGTGTTGCTGTCATTCCAAGAGACAATCGCGGTGTAAAATAATCCATGACTTTCCGATAGCTGTCCGCACATGCATGATGCGCCTCATCATAAATTATCGCGTCAAAATATGTTTTTTCAAATCTGTGCAGATTCTCATCTTTTGCAAATGTCTGTATGGTAGCAAAAATATAATCCTTATCGTATTCCATACGGCCAAGTGCTGATGACATCATCCCCATCGATACACTGTTTCCGAATACCTTGTGATAAGATTTTATTGCCTGTTTTGCAATCTGGTTACGATGAACCAGAAACAGGACTTTTTTATATCCAAGTTCGCGCATCGCAAATGCAGATGCGTATGTTTTGCCGGTACCGGTGCTTGATAACAGCAGCGCCCTGTCAACACCGTCATTTACCAGCTGCATCAGATTATCTATAAATGCTACCTGCATCTTATTAGGCTTTAACGTATACCGCTCCAGATTGACAACATTTTCTGTCGCTGCCTGTCTTTGTTGCCTTCTTATAATCTGCTGTTCTATATATTTTTGCCTGTACTCGTCAATATACTCATCATAATTAAGGCATTTGGCATCATCCCATAAATCTTTGAATTCATCCAATATATCTTTTGCGACCTGTCCTTCCTGCGTGGATACTATTTTCGTATTCCACTCTCTGTTGGTCGTAATGGCACTTATGGTCATATTGGAACTTCCGATGATAATTCTATATAATTCATCCTTGCGGAATATGTATCCCTTTGTATGAAATCCGTCGTTAGAAGGGTCACACTTATATATTTTAAGAGAAATGTTTTTAAGCTCCGCAAGTTTATCAAGTGCCTTCGGTTCGGTAAAAATCTGATAATCGGTCGTTATGATTTTACCCGGAATCCCTTTTCGTTCAAGTTCCTTAAGTGTCATAAGAAGCGGAGTTATTCCGCTCATTTTAATAAATGCTACACTGATACAGAATTCATCGCAATTATTAAGTTCCTTATCTATTGAAACCAGCACTTTCTTGCCTTGTCTGTAATCGTTGGATACAAATTCCGGACGATAAGCAAGATTTGAATTGATTGTACTGTCTATATAAGCCGTAGCCATTGATTTTGTTATTTCTTCTGTTCTCATTATTCCACCTCCGGGCATAATGCTTAGATGCTCTTTTTAATCTTCTTTAAAAAGGTCATCTAAAACAATAACGTTGGTAAACACTCCGCTATACTCATTTGGTGTTAATCCAAAAGTTGTTATCAGTGTACTGTGAATAGCAATTCTGGTCGATACATTTTCAGCCAGAATTTCCTGTCTGTTCAATAATTTGAGATAGTAATCTTTATTTACCTTGAACTCTCCATTGTAATATTTTATTTCGCACATGTTGATTACATTGTCATTTCGTGAGATTAATAAATCTATCTGAGTTCCATCTGCATCATCATCCTTTTTTGACCACGCACTCGCATCTGTTATTACTCCCGATATTCCAAGTGAACGCTTAACTTGCTCAATATGATTAAAGCAGACATTTTCAAATGCAAATCCTCGCCATATTGATACAAAAGATGATGTTACATTTTGCTGCCAGAATTTTTCACTTAATTTTTTCCGATTCCAGATAAAGTGTAGATAAAACATGCAAAAAGGATCTATCAGTTTGTAATGCTCCTCTCTCTTTCCATGCCCGAACGGAACATATTTTATTATAAAGTCACTTGAAATCAACGCATTTAGATTACTCGACAATCTGCCCCCATCTTTTATTCCAAGTTTCTCTATAATTTCTTTTCTTGTAAATCCTGCATTTCTCGTATACAATAATTGAACTATACTTTTTACTGCTTCCGGGTTTACGAAAACCGAAGCAAACAGACGATTATATTCATCTTTAAAAACTGCATTCTTTTTAAAAAACATATTATCTATATTTTGGGCCAGACTCAATCCGGGATTTACATATCCCATGTAATATGGGATTCCTCCGAGCACCATATAGCTCTGTGCTATATCATACCTGGAGAGTATTACACCATTGCTTTTATAAAAATCTTCACATTCCTTCAGATTAAATGGAGACAGTTTTATTTCGTAAGTCACTCTGTTATATAATCCACCATGATTATTTAATAATTTATCCTGTATCCATGAATTTGCACTTCCACATACGATGACCATCAAATTTTTACGATGACATCCCCATGTATTCCAAAAAGCTTCAAAAGCTCGTATAAATCCGGATCTTGGGGTGTCCATCCAAGGAAGTTCATCAAGAAATACTAACTGTCTGTTCCCATCATCCTTGCTTTGCAAAAATTTTTCCAACAACAGGAATGCATCCAGCCAGTTATTAGGCTTATCGCATTTCTCCATCCCCTGCAATTCCAACGAATTATAAAAATGATTCAATTGGAGATTTAACAGTCCTTTGGAATCTTCGTCTGCCGGTGAAAGTCCGGCATGTCTAAATGTAATTTTATCTCCGAATGTTTCATCTACAAGATATGTTTTTCCCACACGTCTTCTGCCGTAAACTGCAACAAGTTCTGCTTTATTACCGGAATACAACCGGTTTAATTCCTTTATTTCCTGTATACGTCCAACCATATTTTTTCTCCTAAAGTGGCGGTGAACATACTTTTACTGTGTTTCACCGCCGTTTTAATTGCATTATAGCAGATGTTTAACCGGCGGTCAACGCATATTTACCCCATTTCACCGCCGCTTTAATTCTCTTTTTCTTCCCCGTACTCAACTTTCATCAATGTCAGCCCGCATGCCGGAGCGGTGTAACCGGCCGCAGTGCGGTCGCGGGCGGCAAGAATTTCCGGAATGGCGGACGGTGAGAGGCGCCCGTCTCCGACTTCGATAAACGTGCCCGTGAGGATACGGACCATGTTCTGCAGAAAGCCGGAACCGCGGTAATCAATGGTTATGTCCGGGCCGGAACTTGTTATTTTAATGTCGTAAATAGTACGGACAGTTGATTTTTTCATCTTGCGGTTGCCGCAGAACGAAGCGAAATCGTGCGTGCCGACAAGCTGTGCGGCAGCAGCCTCCATGCGGTGGACATCAAGCGGTTTATCGTATTGATATTGAAAGCGGTGAGCAAAGACGTCAGGAATGCCGCCGGTGCGGATGCTGTAACGGTAAGTTTTGGCGGTTGCATTGTATCGGCTGTGGAAGCGCTCATCCACGCTCTCTATTGAAAGAACCGCAATATCGTCCGGGAGGTATTGATTCACATATGATAACATCTCGGATGTATCGCAAGGCGTGTCCAGATGATAATTGGCTACCTGACCGCGGGCATGGACGCCTGCATCGGTTCGGCCGGAGCCGGTCAGTTCCACGGGATATCCCGCCATTGCAGAAAGCACGGCTTCGATGCGGCCCTCGATTGTCATATCGGTTGAGTTCTGCCCCTGCCAGCCCTTGTAGCGGGTTCCGTCGTATTGAATTATCATCTTGTAGTTGCTCATGTAACCGGTTCCTCCGTGGGTTCATAATATTTGATAAAATTATATCATAAAGCATGCCGAAAAAACACCCCGGATGTTCAATCCGGGGTGCCATCACAGATTACTCTATTCTATTAATCCGCTTTCTTTCATAAGGATTTCAATGTCCGTTCCCTTTACCTTCTTCATGACGGTCTTTAGGAGCATCTTTTCCTTGAATGTAAGCGGCACCTGTGTGATTGGTTTCTTGTCGATCGCATAATAGCAGGCGCGTAAGAGCTCACGCACATCATATTTGCTGCCCCATACCTCAGGAACACCACGGTCGATGTTTAAGAGAGTATAGACGCTCTCCATACCGGTACGCATTGAATACTCAATGGTAAAAATAGTATCACGCGGAGTTTCCGTAAACTGTCCGAGAAAAGCAAAGTTTACAGCGCCGTCAGGAACTACATGAGGACGGTCCGAATTTTTCCTTGGCTGGAAAAATGCGTTGATATAAGGCATGAAACAAGTCGTCGTGTTGCAGGCATCGGATGCAAGATCCTCGATTTCATTCTCAGGGATTCCGATGTGATAAAGCCACTCTTCGCATACTTCCTTACCGGTGCAGTTACGCATTGCTTTTTTGACATAATTGCCTTCCTTATTGGTGTTGAGCGCATAGAGCCATACCAGAACCATGTTCGGATCCTGGGATTTGAACTGCGGCTGACGGTTGATAGTCCAGGAGAGATACCAGTTATCCATGCTGTCCTTGACGGTGACAATTCCGCCTGTTGTTACCTTGCCCTCTCTTGGGTCACGCTTGCACACATTTATTATATGCTGTATGACCTTCTCATCAGATGTGGCTACCGTCGCGCTCATCCAGTTGGTTGCCTCGATATCGCTGCAGAAAGCATCCGGGTTACCGAACTCGCCGTGTTTTGCCTGTTTTGCAATATTTTTCCACATATCCCATGAATCACCCTTGCCGTTTACAAGGCCTGTGAGGTCCGGCGCATGGTTCTGGTCGCCGTAGCAGGTGGTGTCGGTACAGCATCCGTTTGTGATGAATACGAGGTCATCCTCTATAAGATCGATTGTCTGCTCCTTGCCATCCTTTAAGTATACAATCTGACGGGCTATTTTCTTATCGCCGACTGTATCTATTATTACATTTTTGACATCCATGCCGTATTCTATTTTAACGCCATGTGCTTCAAGATATTTTACCAGCGGAAGGATAAGGCTCTCATACTGGTTATATTTGGTAAAACGAAGTGCGCTGAAATCAGGCAGTCCGTCGATGTGATGGACATAACGGCACAGATAACGTTTCATTTCAAGTGCACTCGACCAGCGCTGGAATGCGAACATTGTCTGCCAGTAAAGCCAGAAATTCGTGCTCCAGAATGAATCCGGGAGAACCTCAGAGATTTTCTTGCCTTCAAGATCTTTCTCCGGTGTGATAAAAAGCTGTGAAAGCGCCAGCGCTGATTCCTTGTCAAGTCCGAACTTCTTATCGGTATGTGCGTCCTCACCGCGGTTTACGGATGCACGGCAGAGAGAATAGTTAGGGTCGTGTTTGTTGAGCCAATAATATTCATCCAATACCGATGCCCCCGGCGTTTCAAGCGACGGAACATCACGGAACATATCCCACATTACCTCAAAGTGGTTATCCATCTCCCTTCCGCCTCTCATGAAGAAGCCCTTCGTTATGTCCCTGCGTCCATCGCAGCTTCCGCCTGCAAGTTCCAGTTTTTCCAGAAGATGAATGTGCTCCCCTTTCATCTGTCCGTCACGGACAAGATAAAATGCTGCGGTAAGACCGGCAAGGCCTGTGCCGATAATATATGCTGATTTCTTGTCAACTCCCTCCGGTTTCTCCGGATGGGCGAATGATTCATAAGTTCCTGCTGAATAATACATAATGAATACCTCCTGTGATTTATTTTGTGATTTGATTATATTAATATTCATTCTGTACCGCCATAAGCAAAAAAATACCTGTGATAAATATTTCATCACAGGTATTTTAATGTAAATTTTTTTATCAAAAATATAGTTTTGTATTGTTATATTTTAAACCTATTTAAGGCTGCCGAAAATGAATCCTGTATAACCTTTGCAAAACGTTCGACAAGATGAACCGGATCTTCCTTCATATCGTCCTTTATCCAGTCAAGCATAATACCGACAAAACAGTACGAATAAACTCTGGCGATAAATTCTTTATCATCCTCCCTGACCGTCATATCGGCGGATTCCTCCTCGATCACTCCCATGAGAAGATTGTCCGCAAGCGGTTTAAGGTATTTCTCGACCTGTCCGCGGTCCACACAATGATAAACATTCATTATGAACGGCTTGTTATCCTGAACTGCCCTGAATATCTGTATAAATCCCTGCTGCCATGTGTCATGTGTTTTCTTCTCGGCAAGCGCTTTTCTGGCATCCTCAAGACACGACCATTCCACAAGATCATATATGTCCTGAAAATGATAATAAAAAGTCATCCTGTTAATTCCGCAGTCTTCGGTAATATCGCTTATCGTTATCTTATTAAGCGGCTTCTTAAGAAGAAGATTCTTAAGTGACTGCTCAAGTGCTCTCTTGGTAATCTGGGACATAGAAACAGCCTCCTCTATCTTTTAAAGATAATATACCTTAATCTTATCCTTTCTGCAAGGGTGTCTCTTTTCTGCACGGATGCCATTTCCGATACAAGAAGTGTCAGTGTACGCTCCTCATAAGGTTCAGGCTCCATTCCGCCGTATACGGACTTTTCTATAATGCTGCAGCATCTGGCATAACTGCCCGGTTCAATATTATCGAATCTGTCCGATACAAGTGTATCCACTTTATGTGTATTCCATCCGAGTGCGGCATCTATGCCGCGATGTGCCATAAGCCTGTACATCCACTTTTCTATAATCGCTGCGCGTTCTGCCGGTCCGGCATTATCAAATTTCCGGCGCAGTACGGATATCCGTATAAGTCTTGCAATCTCTGTTATCACAATTATAAGTGTCAGGATTATTATAAGAATGGCAATTACGCCAAGTGCATATTTGGCTATATTGCCGGCTTTGTTAAGAACATCCCTGAATCCGCCCTTGCCGGCACCGTCCGACTCAATTATCTGCCCCTGATTCTCCTTGCTGTCATCGTATGCGGCTGTTTTATTCACATTGTCAGGACGTCCGACCATCTGCTGCAGTGCGACTGCATCATAATAATAGCCCGGTGTGACATCTATGGGTAGCCAGCCTGTTCCATCGAAATATACCTCCACCCACGCATGGGAGTTGGCTCCCGTAAGTATAACTTTACCATCATCCGAAGCCGCGATCATCGTCTCAGGGATATAGTAACCCTCAACATACCTCGCCGGAATGCCGTGTACCCGGAGTGCAAGAACTGCTGTTGTGGCATACATTACGGCATTTCCGCTTCCTGATTTCTTAAGGAACCAGCTTACCGGCTCTTCGTCATCCGGAATATCATTTGATACATTATACGATAGGTGTTCTTTCATAACATTTCGCAGATGACTTACCGCTGAATATATTCCGTCATTTTCCGCATCATAATCGCTCCAGAAAAGTTCATCCAATGTTGAGTATAATGACGCGTCAACCTTGGTATAATTCTCATACACAAAATTACGATAGACCGCCTCGGCCTCAACATATTCCTTCTGTGCTTCTGTCTGCGGATTCAAAACCCAGTCCCCGGTAACCGCAAGTTCAGACGGACGTGATGACGATATCTCATCTATCGTGTATGATTTTGCGCCCCGGATACCCTTACCCGTAAAATTCATATCCCGCGCGCCCTTAATCCGGCCAAGCACTATCTCGTCAACCGATGACGGCAAGTATGCAAAATCCCTTGACGCATCCGATACCGTGATTGTAAGTCTTGATGGCTCCGGTCTGTCCGCCTCATCGCAAAGCGAATAATATTCGGATACCTGCTTGAGCGGATCGAAATTTCTGCTCTCAAGCCACTTCAACATTCCGGAATTATCCCCGCCATATGTCGCACTCGGAAAAGCCTTCCATTCGCCGGTTTCACTTTTGTAAATTGCTCCGACAAAACCTTTAAGATATGTGTTTTTCTCCTGACCACACCATACAGAAAGCATTTTTTCATCGTTGTAAGTCAATTTATCCGCATTATGCAGGCTTCCTTCGGGAAGAGTTTTATGCCCATATCTCACATCATGTATAAATTCGACAGCTGACGTCCTTGCATTATTTATACCGGCAATATCTGTCTCTGCTGCCAGATGTGCCGAATATGTAAGCATAATTCCTATCCCGATGCTCCAAAGCACGCTTCGCCATGTTATATATTCCGTCCTTCCGGCTATAAGCATGGCAAACATAATTGACACCATAAGCCCCGATGCCGTAACACTCTCATGTCCCGTGAGCAGCCCCGGGATTACAAAAATCAGGCAGAAAATACCGTAAATCAAGGGCCTGCGAAGCATTGATATATAATATACCATTTCTCCTATTATCACGGATACCAATATACTGAATGCGTATGCACTTCTTAAATCATAAATGACTGTTACAAGCGCCGCACCGCCGTCATGTTTCCGGTTCCATCCTGTTATCATATCGTCGGCCCACATCCACAAGCCGTTCTCTATATTCTTCCAGCCTGCCGCCATAAACACGGCAGCACACGGTATAATTATAATAAGCCATGCAAAACGATTCTTACGCGCAAGGAATCCGGCCAATGACGCAAAAATTTCTCCCGCAAAAGCTGCGCATATCAGATATATCAGTCTGATATCGATACCGGTCCATGTGGTATAAAACGCAAGCAATGCCGCAATGGTCATAATAATTGCAACCACCGCCGACCAGATAACCGTCCTGTATTTAGCTGTGTCTTTTTTCAATACCTGAATTTCAGTTCTGCTCATCGTATAATGAATTGTCCTTAATCTCTAAATTACTATGCGGTATCCGTCCTCTTCGTTTTTCAACGGAACTTCTACCATTCTTGCGCCATCCCTGCTGATTTCATGCAGCTTATCAATATCTCCCGTAACACTCACAACAGTTATTCCGACCTGATGTTCAAGACCGTTGAATTCCTGTTTATATGTCCCGGCTGAGACAATTACAAGTCTTGTAAAATATTCTTCCATATGTTCCGACATAAAAAGTTTCAGACCGTCTCCGGCTTTGTCTCTTATCCTAAACTGCATAATCTCCGCTATCATCCTGTCATACTCGTTGATACTGTCAATTTCATGTACATACATTCCGTCATCTGTCGGAACCATTATGCAGAACGAAATTCCCTGCATTGCAAGCTGTTCTCCGAGTGCCGCGGTAACCGAAACTGCCTTTGCAAGTTCATCCGGTGATGTATCCTCGTCAACATTCACATGTCCGAAATCCGGTATCAGTGCCGCCTCATAATGTGAAGGTTCACTCGCCTCCCTCACAATCAGGCTGTCCATTTTCTCCGACAATTTCCAGTGAATTGTCCTGACATCATCACCAGGCTTGTACTCTTTAAAATCAAACATCTCACTCGCATCCGTGCCCTTACGGTTCTGCATTATTCCGTCTTCCATGGATGCCGCTGCCGCAACATCATCAAGGATAATATTCATCTTGACATTGTCCGGATAAACCACAACGCACTCTGTATTGAATGACGGAATTCTTATCCGCCATATGCCGGACAGATCGGTTGCATAAACCGATATACACTTTACCGAAAGTTCCCCGCAAAGTTTTGTCTCGACCGGGATTTTATATGTATGCCACTTATCCCTGAGTTCAAAAACCGCTTTCTGACGCATGGTTATATCAAACATCTTATTATACAGTTCAAATTCCACCACTATGCTTTTGGTTGCTATCAGTGCCTTATTACTCCTAACCGTAAACAGGCAGTTTATGTCACGGCTGCCTTCACGTTCTATTTCGATTGATGCTTTTGTCTCTATATAATGTGAATCGCGCTTTAAAAGTACCAGGAACAACACACCAAGCGCCACAAATATCACTATCATATATAATATGTATGCTTTGCTGAAAAAGAAAAGAAGCACAGCCGATATGGCAATCAACATACCATATGCGATACGATTTTTATTCACAGTCATTTACCTCTCTGAAACCGAAGGCGGCTTAATCTGCGATGTTATATTTGAAAGAATATTCACGGCATCGACGCCTTCGACTCTTGCCTGCGGACGCAGGACTATTCTGTGTGCGCATACATCCAAAAATACGTTCTGCACATCCTCCGGTATAACATAATTACGTTCATTAAGTACTGCACTTGCTTTAGCCATTTTCACAAGCGCGGTAACGCCTCGCGGAGATACTCCGAGTGAGACCAGCTTATCCTTCCTGGTCTCTTCGCAAAGTTTTATAGCATATTCAAGCACTGCATCGGACATTCTGACTGATGCAAGATAATTCTGGACATCAAGTATGTTCTGCGCATCGGTAACCGCCCGGAGTGTATCAATCGGGTTGACATTGCGCTGCATATTTATTATCTTCATCTGGTTCTCCAATGAAGGATATCCTATTGAAAGACACACCATAAAACGGTCAAGCTGTGACTCCGGCAGTGCCTGTGTTCCGGCTGCGCCTGACGGGTTCTGTGTTGCTATACAGATAAACGGTGCCGGCAGATTATGTGTCACTCCGTCAACGGTTATTGTGTGTTCCTCCATAACCTCAAGAAGAGCCGACTGTGTCTTCGGAGATGTTCTGTTGATCTCATCGGCAAGTAAAAGCTGACAGTTTGCAGCGCCTTCCTTATATTCGAATTCACCCTTGTCACGGTTATACATCGTGAAACCGGTAATATCTGACGGAAGCGTGTCCGGCGTAAACTGTATTCTCTTATTGCTGAGTCCGAGTGCTTTGGAAAAAGCAACAGCAAGCGTGGTCTTACCTACTCCCGGACAATCTTCAAGGAGAACATGGCCTCCCGCATATATTGTCATAAGCACTTTCCTGACTATGTCGTTTTTTCCTATGAAAGCTTTATTTACCTCGGCGATAATTTTTTTGGACTGTTCTACTATCATTCCTCTGTGTTCTCACTTTCCTTAATAATTGTATTCAGACGCTTGGCATCTATATAAGCAGACCATGCTTCAATGTATTTATCTTTACTGCCCTTCGGCACAAGAATCGTAAGGTTCTTATCGTCTATTCCGAATTCAAATGATCCGGTCTCAGAATCGGCAACAAGTTCAAATGGAGTACTTCCGCTGCATTTCACAATCAGGCTGCCGCTTTCACCGGCCGCATCGGCAAATGCACCGGACATAACACCGACCAGATTATCCGGTATTACAATTTGCTCAAGTCCTTTGCTTGAAGCAAACGCATTCTTTCCTATGTAGTCATAGAACCATCCTCCCGGAAGTCCCATATAATCGGCGCCAAGATCTATTACTTTACGGTAGGAACACGCATCGATAAGCGTGACCAGACCGTTCTCCTCCCTGTACGGATAATAATCCGTGGGACTCTCAACCGTTTCTAGACCAATCATCGAACGCACATAATTTTCGGCCTCAAGAATGTGCTCCTTGACTGCGGCATCCACCGCTTCATCCTCCGGCCATTCAAATGTATCAAAGAACAGATTGAACTGTATTGATTCCCACATTGTGTCATAATCAGTGTATCCTACAAGATAATATCTCCAGTTCATAATATATGATGATACACTTTCTTCCGGAACCACAAGATGAATCTTCGCCATCTCTTCTTCTGCCGTAAGCTCATAATTAAACCTGAATCCATATCCCACAGACGGGAATATAATCTGAGGCGCAATATAATCATCAAAAACAATTTCGGTAAGTTCGTTACATCCGTTGAAAATTCCCGAATATATTGATGTTCTCCAATAATCCAGAGAACTGAATTCGACTCTGTTAAGCGAGGTCGAATATACAAATAAATCTTTACCCAGCTTATATATCGTTCCTTCAAATTTCACTGATGTAAGTCGTTCGCATTTGCCAAATACCGCTTCATCTACAAGAATTCCCCCCTTGTCAGGAATAACCATATCACCTTTAATACCACTGTCAAAGAAAGCCTTGCTCCGTAAGTCATATACACACGAACCATCCCAGTCAACGGTAAATCCGTTCTCCTTTCCGGCTCCGGAAAATGCAAATTCTCCTATTGTTGTCGTATATTCAGGAAGGCTGACCTCTCCTGAAATATCCGTTCCGGCGCGAAGTGCGATATAATACATATCATAACTGTCCACACCATAAAGAATTCTGCTCTGACCGGATTCAACAATATCATATCTTGCAATATCGGAACTTCCTTGGGAGCTGTTGCTTCCATATCCTTCAGAGCCTGCCAGTGTCATAAAAAATCCGTGTTTATCATCTGTGTCATTAACATCTTTAATAACCGGATCATAATCATCAATCATCGTGCAGTTCATTGCATTGGATGCGATGAATCTTAATAAATTGCATCCGTCAAAAGAACAGTTTCCTATAACAATTGACTCCTTTGTTCTTATCAGAACACCCTGCAATTTTTTGCAGTCAATAAATGCTCCGTACTCTATTTTCGTAACCGATTCCGGAAGATTTACCCACTTAAGGCTGCCACACTTGGCAAATGCATATGTTCCTATCGTGTTAACATTGATTGTTCCTTCAGCTATTGTGCCATCAAATTCTTCTATATTTTCCGGCACCTTTGCAAGCATGACATTCTGTTTGCCATCCCTGTTGACAGTATAATACGAATACCCGTCGGAAGTCATATTCATGATAACAAGTTCAATATCCTTTCCTCCGGCGTTTTCTATCATTGACGAAATGTTATCAAGCTGTTTTTCACTGCTGCACACAAGCGTCTTTATTGATGTATCCTTAAGGCAGTCTTTCTCAAGCACTATATCATCTTCATCCGGAAGAATTAAATTCTCCACTCTCTTTGCATCGGCAAGAGAACCGCTGCATACCTTATTAACTTCATTGGGAAGAATTATGCTCGTTCCCGCCGTGCTGATTACTTTGTACAGTTCACCGCTGTCATTATATATCGCCCCGTTGCTCAGCCTGTATCCGTCATCCGGTTCGCTTTCCCTTGCAACCGTGTTATTGCATGCGGTCAGTGTCTGACCGTTGCTCATAATAAATTCATCGAAAATATTGTCTTTGACTATTATTTTGCAATTGCTCAGATCCGAATAATCAATTTCCGGCAGATCACTCAAAGAATCAATATTAAAACGAATCTGTCTTAAGCTGTTATCACTTGTAAGATTAATTTTCCGGACCGTATCCGGTATATCAACCCATGTCATTCGGCACGGAATACCGACTATTTCTGTCATGTCGCGATTAACCAGAACCCCACGCGATGAAGCGTAATTTGGATTATTCTCGTCAACTATATACCCTTTGTTAACATGAAGATACTTATTGGAAACCGCTATCACGGTATCGGGAATCTTTATGTAATCAACCTCTGTATCATCCTCAACTTCCAATGCCTGTATGTATTCCGGAACATCCAGTGTACCGGCTGTTTTGCCGCTTATGCCTGTAAGTGTCTGAAGCGGGCAATAGAATTCTCTCACGCCTGCTCTCTTGATATCAGTTGTTCCATCACTGTATACCCAGTGGTATTTCTTCTCCACAATATATCGGTCATCGAGTGCGACCATATCGGCAGGTTCCAATATATGTCTTCCTGTCGTCGCAGAATACATCCAGGGAACAAGCTTTCCGTTCTCTTCCCATCCCGGAAAAAGAGCATTCAGTCTTCCGTTCTGGATTATTTTGTCCTGACATGCATACAGGTTCACAATATCGCCATTATTAACAAACTGATTATTATTCAGCACATTATCATTGGAAATTGTCTGGTTATTTTCTTTCAGTTTCTCTTTCAGCACAAAAATTCTGTTTGACATCGGACTGTACTCAACTTCTTTCTGCCTCCAGTCTGCACGTGAAGTGAGTTTATAAGATATTTTGATAACCATTCGGCTGTCATCATCAGGTATCGTTACCGGAAAATCATTATCCCATGTATTTCCACCGTCAAAAGATATTGCATCTATTCTGACATACTTATTGTATGATTCGTCACCCCAATAGTACATTTCTGAATTTTTGCCGTTATATACATATGTATCAAGTGCGCAGAATACCATATAACGGCTCACCGCCTGTCCTTTATAAAGTGCCATTGTGCTGTCCGAATCACTGCTCATCCTGATAATAATATCAAGTTCTTTTCCATCGTCTTCGGCATCTTCTAAATCTTCAAAATCCTTCTCATTAAACGGTTTGTACTGTATACCTAAATTAGGCTTATTGTCCTTAATATATTCCGGATCCTTCGCGGTATCTGCCGGTCTGCTTCCCGTATTATCGGACGGTTTATCATCACTTGCGTTCCCGCCATGATTGTCGTCATTATCGCTGCTTCCGTTGCCACCATTGCCGCCGTTTCCAGGTGTATCATCTCCGGATGCATTGCCGTTATTACCCGTAGATCCACCATTGTTATTTCCCGGCTTAATGATGACCGTATTGTTATCATTCTTTCCCCCGCCGTTTATTATGGTATCGGCGTTATTCTTATCATCTGTGATATCATATATCGGTCCCGGTTTGATATTGGTACCGGGATTTATATCAGATGTATCATCCGGAAGCGGATTAACTATATTGATTTCATTATCATTGGAAGGCTTATTGATCTGAGGATTGTCAAAAAGATAACCGGAACTTCCGCCGGCGCTGTATGAATTATCGCTGTCCTTATTTTTCTCCCAGAACGAACTGTCACTGCCCTTATTATTATCCTCACTGCCCATCATATCTTTATCATTGTCAAAATGAACCTGGTTAGCCACAAAATCACGTTCCGACTCTGACGGAACAAACAAATTACCTGAATTGTAGAATCTGACACCGGCAGCGGTACCTGCTATTACCGCCAGTGCCATAGATGCTATCCCAACTGTTTTCTTAATATTCTTACGTTCCATATTCATTCTCCTGACTATCTAAGCATGCTTTGACTTAAGGAACCTGCCAATCACAACCTGAAGATTCTTGAAATCGAGCGGCTTGGCAAAATGTCCGTCCATTCCGCTCTCAATCGAAAGTCTTTCATCCTCTACAAATGCATCTGCCGAAAGTGCAAATATCGGAATCAGGGCAGCATCCGGTCTGTTAAGCTGCCTTATTGCTCTTGCAGCACTTCGTCCATCCATAACCGGCATCTGTACATCCATAAGGATAAAATCATAATATCTCGGTTCATGGGACGCAAAAGCATCCACTGCCTTGCTTCCATCTCCGACTACATCAACGGAAGCTCCCATTCCGTTCAATATCTCAACTGATATCATGGCATTGATATCATTATCCTCAGCCATAAGTATTCTCTTGTTCTTAAATGCATCGCTGTATTCTTCATCTGCCGGTCTGCTATCGGAAACCGCCTGTATATGTTCAGTCTCGTCATCGGCCACCGGAAGCGTCAGATATACGAAGAAATCCGAGCCTTCACCCTTAAGGCTTTCCACAACAATCTCTCCACCCATAAGCCTTACAAGATTATCCGTGATAGCCATACCGAGTCCTGTACCTCCGTATTTCTTGGAAGTATCAATGCTCTCCTGTTCAAACGGTCTGAATATCCTGTTAATAAAGTCAGCATCCATTCCTATTCCCGTATCATGAACGCGTATAAGCAGGTCCGCCTTTCCATCCTTGAGCATCATCTGCCTGAATGTAACGCTTACCTCTCCTTTCTCGGTAAACTTAACCGCATTTGAAAGGAAATTGATGATTACCTGGCTTAATCTCAGTTCATCTCCTATAACATTATTGATTGTCATTTTCTCATAATTGACCGAATATGCTATACCGCGCGCTTCAAGATTCTTGGCGAACATATCATAAATCTTACCGCCAAGTTTCCTGAAGCTGAACGGTTTCTCTTCAAGTTCAACCTTGCCGGCTTCGATTCTCGACATATCCAGAATATCATTGATAAGTGACAACATATGTCCTGATAATTCTTCTGCTTTATCAATATATTGTACAACAGGATGATCCGGCTCCACTTTATTCTTCGCCAGTGTAAGCATACCTATTATTCCGTTCATCGGAGTACGTATCTCATGCGACATTCTTGAAAGGAATGTAGTCTTGGAACGGCTTGCCTCTTCTGCCTTCTCAAGTCTCTCTTCGCACTCATCCATAACCTTATGGAACTGCGTGGTTATCCAGAAATACATAAAATCATAGAGTGCATCTTCACTTCTGTTTATCGCAAGCTTAACCCACTCTCCGTCATCCATTCGAAATTCATAACTTATCGGATCCGTTCCATCCCATGCGACATAATTTTCCCATATTTCTTTAGCCGTTGCATCATCCTCAATATGCCTGCCGAAACTTAATATATCCCTCTGTAAACCCTCGTATGTCACACCAAGCATATCTTCCGTATCCCCTGCCCTGTATACAGGCATTCTGTCTTCAACCCTTATAACAAGACATACTTCACTCTTTCGCTTATCAATTTCCCTCAAAAAGATACCCACTGCCCCCTTCGGCAGTACCGGTGCAGCATGTCTGCCTCCGTTCCTCCGTCTGTTCCCAAATATAATTCCCGCTATTATAACTCCGGCTATTATTTCGGCACATGCTATCACAATATACGTAAAATATCCGTTCAGTAATGTAAAAAATCCGGTAATCTGTATCATTCTCTCTGTCCACACATATCTATAAATCAAGTCCGCTTAGTTATCGTAATTGTAACATATGCCGTATATGGTTATTACTACCAATTTAAGACAAAAAGCGCTAAGTATCTGCTATGATACTTAGCGCTTATTTATTTAACCATGTAATCCTGCTGTCTGACGAATCATATCCTCGACAACAATGTCATAAATCTCTCCCACTGTATTACAGTATTCAAGAATTTTCCACGGCTCATTGGTATGGAAATGAATTTTGACAAGGTCTTCATCTCCGGCGGCAATCAGTGAGTTACCTTCAAAATGCTCCGTAATATAATCCGAGATTTCATCCTCATCAAGATCCTTATCGCGGCGGTCAATCAGAAGCTGCGTGTCATAACGGTACGCAAACTGATCGTCCTCAGCGTCAATGCTGTGAATTTCTGACATATCATTTTCCTCCTGTTATTATATTTTATAGTGTGTGCAAAACAGACTAAGCATTTTGTTCCATTTCTGCATTAATCTCATCTTCACATTCAGCCATCGCCTGAAGTGTCATTGTAAGAAGCTTCTCAAGCTCCCATCCGAGCTGTTCGGCACCGCGCTCGATCACTTCTCTTGAGCATCCTGCCGCAAAGCCTTTGCTCTTGTATTTTTTCTTAAGGGATTTAAGTTCCATGTCCTTCGTACTCTTCGACGGACGCATAAGCGCCGCTGCCCAGATAAGGCCTGTAAGCTCGTCTGCGGCAAAAAGAACCTTCTCCATCTCATGTTCCGGCTCCACATCTATTGTCTTGCCGCATCCCACGGTTATACCGTATCCATGCGAACATACGGCATGAATGATATCTTCTCCGACACCCGCTGCCCTTAAAAGCTCCGGTGCCTTTATGCAATGTTCATCCGGGTACTGTTCAAAATCAATATCATGAAGCAGTCCGACAATTCCCCAGTATTCGGCATCATCGCCGTATCCGAGTTCCTTCGCATACCACTTCATGACAGCCTCAACCGTCAGTGCATGCTGGATGTGGAACGGGTCTTTATTATATTCCTTAAGTAATTCAAATGCTTTATCTCTTGATATATGTTCCATATAAACCACTTCCTGTATATAAAATATAGTGCGGATAACAGGAGTTGAACCTGCACGGGTGTTCCCACCAGAACCTAAATCTGGCGCGTCTGCCAATTCCGCCATATCCGCATTATGCGAAGAAGTCTTACGGCCTCTCCGCTAAAAATTATAACCGTACATCATAAAAGTGTCAATTTATTTTGCCGGATTAAGCAATTCCTCGGCATAGTAAACCGACTGCATTGCGTCCTTGCCGTAGAAATCCGCGCCTATCATGTCCGCGTATTCCTGCGTGAGTACCGCTCCGCCGACCATTATTTTACACCACGGTGCAGACTCATGTAGTTTCTTTATCGTCTCCTCCATACTTACGACCGTAGTTGTCATAAGCGCGCTGAGTCCGACAAGCGGCGCATGTGTCTCTATTACCTTATCGACAACCGTCTCCGGCGGTACGTCCTTTCCGAGGTCGATTACGTCATATCCGTAGTTTTCAAGAAGAACTTTTACGATATTTTTTCCGATGTCATGTATATCGCCTTTGACCGTTGCTATAACGATCGTTGCTTTTTTCTCCTGATTCGTGCCCTGGCTGCTTACATATTCCTTGATAGCCTCAAAACCTGCTTTCGCAGCCTCCGCGCTCATAAGTAACTGCGGAAGGAATACCGTACCTTTCTCAAAGCCTTTACCGACAATGTCAAGTGCCGGCACAAGCTCACCGTTGATTATCTCCATCGTGTCCTTGGTGCCGAGTTCCTCTTTGGTCGCTTTGTAGGCCTGTTCTTTAAGGCCTTTCACGATACAATCCGTAAGACTCAGATTTCCGGTCACGGTTTTGCCTGCCTGCTTTACGCTTGTGACCGTCTGTGCCACCGGTGTCGGTTCCGCCACGGCATATTTTTCTATATAGGACATGCACTGGCTGTCAAATCCGCCGAGCACACAGTATGTGTCATATGCCTGAATCATTGCACGGGCATTCGGGTTAATGATACCTGCTGAAAGGCCTGCCTGCATTGCCATCAGGAAAAATCCCGAATTAATAACTTCACGCTGTGGAAGTCCGAATGATATATTTGATACACCAAGCACCGTTCTTCCGCCGTGCGCCTTAATCTCACGCACTGTATCCAGTGTGATATTTGCTGAATTATTGTCAGTGCTCATTGTCATCGTGAGCGCATCTATTACTATATCTTTTGGCTTTATACCGTATTCTGCTGCGGTGTCGTAGATTTTCTTTGCAACAGCGAGCCTGCCTTCTGTTGTATCGGGAATACCTGCCTCATCAAGCGCAAGTCCGACAACTGTTCCGCCGTATTTCTGAACCAGCGGGAAAATCTGGCGCATGATCTCTTCCTTGCCGTTGACTGAGTTGATCATCGGCTTGCCGTTATATATACGCATCGCCTGTTCCATTGCAACAGGATCCGTAGTGTCAATCTGAAGAGGAAGCGGAAGTACGCTCTGCAGTTCATAGACCGTTCGTCTCATCATAGCCGGCTCGTCGATCTCCGGAAGTCCTACATTGACATCCAGGATATGCGCGCCCGAATCAGCCTGTTTTACTCCTTCTTCGAGAATATATTCCATATTATTGTCACGGAGCGCCTGCTTGAATTTGGATTTACCGGTCGGATTGATTCTCTCACCGATTATGACCGGTCTGCCTCCAAGCTCCACTGCCGTTGAATATGATGTAACAATAGTATAATCTTTACCCGTGAGCGGTTTCGGACTTATACCGGAACAACGTTCTGTCAGTGCTTTGATATGTGAAGGCGTTGTACCGCAGCATCCGCCGGCCATCCACGCGCCCATATTGATAAGCTCTTCCATATCTTCCGCAAATTCTTCCGGTCCTACATCATACACGGTCTTACCGTTCTCAGAACGTGGAAGTCCCGCATTCGGAGTTATAACAAGCGGAATCGACGCATAACGCGCCATTATCTCAAAAATCGGTTTCATCTGCTTCGGACCGAGCCCGCAGTTCATTCCGATTGCATCAACCCTGAGTCCTTCAAGCATAGCAACCACAACCTCAGGCGTAGCTCCCGTAAGCATCTTGTGATGTTCATCAAAAACAACTGTCGCCACGACCGGAAGGTCGGAATTTTCTTTGGCTGCAAGCACTGCCGCTTTGAGCTCGTATGTGTCGCTCATGGTCTCTATAAGTATAAGGTCGGCGCCGGCATTAACTCCGTATCTGACGACATCGGCATATACCGATACACACTCTTCAAAATCAAGTGTTCCCATCGGCTTAAGGAGTTTGCCGGTAGGGCCCATATCCAATGCCACATATGCCTTGCGGCCGCTGTCTGCGACAGCTTTTTTCGCATTTTTGACCGCTGCCGTAACTATTTCTTCAAGGTTATCGTATTTAAATCCGTTGGCGCCGAATGTGTTGGCTAATATTATATCCGCGCCGGCATCAAGGTATGCTCTGTGTATATCATATAACACTTCCGGTTTTGTAAGATTCCATGTCTCCGGAAGCTCTCCCGGCTTAAGTCCTCTCTCCTGAAGGAGCGAGCCGAGTCCTCCGTCAAAAAATATTATTCTCCTGCCTAATTCTTCCCTGATATCCAATCGGTTTTACCTCCTGTATGCACAATCTTTTTTGCCGCAGATTTCACATCCCTCTATATGGCATCTGCTGTTCTCGCCGCTTATTCCCATGACCGCTGTGACCGATTTTTCCGGGAGCATCACGCCGCCGTCAGAAAGTATGATCCCGACAGTCTTATACGCTGCAAGAACATCCAGAAATTCTCCCTGAATCGTAAGCGGAAGGTCTCCGTATCCCGGGCTGAACCTCGGTCTCAGAAAAAGTCCTTCTTCTTTAAGTTCCTCTTCAAGCGCCCGCTGACATTCATTGCAATATGCCTCTATTGCGGCCGCACCGACGCCCTGAAGCACTGCCGCTTTTGCGATTGATAATTTATTATATCTGTTCATCAGCATATCAACACCGTTGCCAAGTGTTGCCGCGAAAAAAATAATTTCCCCACAGCCCGTCAGATTCTTCGCAAGGTTCTTACTGTAAAATGTAAGCCCACCTGCCGATATATTGTCGTTCTCATCAACCTTAAGCCGGAATCTGCGGTACACATTCCGCGGCTGCATTACTTTCTCTGCCTCGCGGATACACTCTTCCATCATGTCAAGTGTACGTTCATCCGGGTTATTTCGCCCAAATCCCATATATCTGAGAGCTTCTTTACGGTCTATTATCATCCTATGATCTCCGAAAGGTTATCAAGAATTCCCTTTGCAATCTCAGGCTTATTCATTGAATATACATGGATATGATTAATTCCGTTCGCAATAAGGTCAATTATCTGATCGGTCGCATATGCTATTCCCGCCTGCTGCATTGCTGCCGGATTCGTGCCGAATCTGTCAACTATTGCCTTGAAACGTTCCGGTACATTGCATCCCGAAAGTCTCACCGCATTCTCAACCTGATTGGCTCTGGTAATCGGCATTATTCCCGGAACCACCGGTACAAGTATTCCGGCCTCGCGTACTTTGTATAAAAAATTATAAAAAATATTATTGTCAAAAAACATCTGTGTCGTAAGGAATTCGCAGCCTGCGTCAACTTTTTTCTTAAGATTAAGGATGTCCTCTTTCTTCGTAGCCGAGTCAGGATGTCCCTCCGGGTAACATGCACCTCCGACACAGAAATCGCCGTATTTCTTAATGTCAGCGACAAGTTCCGACGCATAGTGGTAATCCTTGAACGGGTCGCCGTCAAAATCCTTAGGTCTGTCTCCGCGCAGTGCAAGAATATTCTCTATTCCTGCTTCTTTCATTCTGCCGAGAGTATCTTTGATATCTTCACTGCCTGCACCGACACATGTAAGGTGTGCAATCGTCGTGACATCATATCTGTCCTGTATCTCGGAAGCTATATTGACCGTATTGCCTCTTGTGCTTCCTCCTGCACCGTATGTAACGCTCATATATGCCGGCTTAAGTGCCGCAACGCCTAGTGCCGCCCTCTCAACCGATTCGTAATTAGCAGTTGTCTTCGGCGGAAAAACCTCCATTGACACCGTTATTTTCTCATCTCTTAATATGTCTCTTAATTTCATGTCTTATGTCTCCTTAATCAGTCGTCAAAACGCAGTGAAGCTGCTCCTATTGCCGTTGCATACTGCGCTTCCTTCGGTATTACGAACTTAACTCCGCAAAGGTTGCCTACCGCTCCGAGCAGTTCCTCCGCCTGCGGAAGTGTCGCAACCGATCCGGTCGCAACTATGGTCTTGATGTTCGTGTTACGGCATGCAAAAACAGCTAACATTCCCGCTGTCTGATATACCATATTAAGTATTCCGAGCGCTATATCCGCATCCGTAACATTACTCTTGATCTTACCGAAATTCGATGCCGTGACATATGATGGCAGTGCTGTCGTGTCCGTATTGCTGATTTCGTTGATTCCAAGATCCACTTTCGTCACATCTCCGCCCTTGGCAAGTTCCGCAACCGCGGTAACATCACTTTCTCCGAGCATCTTCGTCGCAAGTCCGATAAGCGTTCCACCGCCGACTCCGCTTCCTCCTATATGTTCATATACATCATTATGCGCATGAACAAAGGCAGTTCCCGTACCCATACTTATGACAAGAGTTTCATCAAGCCCGGACATTATAAGTCCGCTGTGCCCGATTGCTTCAAACTCATTAACTTTACAGCTGGGGATATCATATATGCTTCCGCCCTCAACCTGTGAGGAACCGACACCGGTAAGAACAATCTTACGTACCTGGTCAAATGATATTCTGTTACTGTACAGAAGGTTGCCGATTGCTCCGTAAAGAGCGGTTATCTGATCAGCTGCTTTTACCTGCAGTGTCGCAATGCATTCCTTCTTTTCGTTAAGTGCCACAATTTTGGTCGTGGAGCCGCCTATATCAACGCCTAATACAACATTCATGCTTCTGTTTTTCTCCCATAACAAGGCATTCTACCGCCATTTTTATGGTTCATAGTATAGCATTTTGACATGTTATTGTAAAGGATGTTTATTTTTTACGTCTGATTGCGATTATAACAGCGGATTTCCGCGCGGCACCATGTTTCCGCCATATTCACTCTTCCCCGCGCGG
>CAMENP010000006.1 GCA_945928575.1 uncultured Butyrivibrio sp. | reverse complement strand
TTGGCGGGAGAGGTGCGGAGGTCAAGAAGATGAGCATATATGAATTTGATGAAGAACGTGAGATGGAGCTGATACGGCAGGATGAGCGGGCAGAAGGAAGAGCAGAAGGAGAACAACTTGGACGCGAACAGGCAGTGCTGTCGCTATGCCGTAAATTCGGGTGCAGCCGTGAAGAATCTATACAGCGCCTGATGGAAGAATGCAATCTGACACGCGAAGAAGCCGAGAAACGGATGGAGAAATACCGAGACGGAGAAGTTGGAACAACAGGAGCATAAAGCATAATTGGAACCCGGTAAGAATGTTGGAACCGGCAGTTTAATTCAATGAAATTTGATTAAACTGCCGGCTTTTTTTGCACTGTTTAAAACATCTAAGAAATCTGACACGATTCTAAGATTATTGATATTTAAGAAAAATTCTTTTTTTGCTAGAATTTAATCAAACAAGGGAAGGATGGAAAAAGAAAAACCTTATGGATACAAAAATTAAAAGAGTATTGTCTGTTGTTCTTGTAATTGCTATAGTTGCAACTTTGACTATTGGGTGTGCTAAGAAAAATGACACACAGCAGGAGGAGACAACAGAGGACGCAGCCGAGACTAAGGGTGGTGCAGACCAGCCGACGGAGATAACGGTTAATCTTCATTATCTCAGGGAAGATAATATATATGCCGGATGGAACGTGTGGTTCTGGTCTACGGGCGATGGCGCAGCATATGAGTTTGGTAAAGAGACGGATGATAACGGAGTTGTTACAACAGCTAAGTTCGCTGCCGGAACAACACAGGTTGGATTCATAGTAAGGCTTAACGAATGGGAAGCCAAGGATACGGAAGATGACAGATTTATCGATACATCTTCAATACTTGCAGGAACCGTTGATGTATATGTTAAATCAGGAGAGACTGAATTTAAGACAGTATTTGCGGATGATTGTGTAAAAGGTACGGGCGTAAGTTCGGCAGTCATGTCGGATGATTATAAGAGTGTTACGATTTTTCTTACAGATGACTGGACAGAAGATATGACACTCGAGATTATAGATAAAAATGATGAAGTTGTTAAAGCTGCAAGTGCAGGAGTTGATGACAGAGACCCGAAGAGATACACACTTACATTTGACGAAAAGCTGGATGCATTTTCAACATACCGTGTACTTATGAACAACGAGTATAAATACGATATAACAATTCCTGATTTTTATTCGACGGATGAATTCGAAAATGCATATACATATGATGGTGACGACCTTGGAGCATCATGGAGCAAAGAGTCAACGACATTCAAGGTATGGGCACCTACAGCCGACGGAGTAAAGGTAAATCTTTACAAAGGCGGAGAAGAAGACAAAGATGACCTTATAGAGTCATACGACATGGAATCTGATGACAAGGGCGTATGGGAAGTGAAAGTCGATGGAGATTTGAACGGAACATACTATACATATACCGCAGATTTCGGTGACACACAGAATGAAGCATGTGACCCGTATGCCAAGACTGTAGGTGTCAACGGTAACAGGGCAATGGTAATAGATATGGAGTCTGCCAATCCGGAAGGATGGGATAAGGACAGCAAACCGAACAAGGATTTAAAGGACACAGATGTTTCAATTTATGAACTTCATGTCAGGGATCTTTCATCGGATGCATCATCCGGAATCAAAAATACCGGCAAATACCTCGGCCTTACCGAGACCGGTACTATCAACAGCAACGGACAGTCAACAGGACTCGACCATATCAAAGAGCTTGGCATAACACATATCCAGCTTAATCCGGTATATGATTATGCGACGGTTGATGAGACAAAGCTTGATACGGAACAGTTTAACTGGGGATACGATCCTAAGAATTACAATTCACCGGAAGGTTCATACTCAACGGATCCGTATAACGGAGAAGTGAGAGTCGAAGAATTTAAACAGATGGTTAAGACATTACATGATAATGACATAAGTGTAATCATGGATGTTGTATATAACCACACATATAATACAGATTACTGCTATAACAAGCTTGTTCCGGATTATTTTTACAGACCGGGCTCAAACGGTTCGGGCTGTGGCAATGACGTAGCTACAGAGAGAGCAATGGTCAGAAAGTTCATCGTTGATTCGGTTACATACTGGGCCAAAGAATATCACATCAACGGATTCAGATTTGACCTTGTGGGACTTATAGATGTCGAGACCATCAAAGAGGTAAGAGCAGCTCTCGATGAGATAGACCCTTCAATTATTATCTATGGTGAAGGATGGTCAATGTCTACGACACCGACCAAGAAAGGTACAGCGCTTTCAACACAGACAAATGCGGTCAACCTCGGAAATTTTGGTATGTTCAATGATACTATAAGAGACGCGATTAAGGGCTCTGTTTTCAAAGCCGAGGAAAAAGGATATGTAAACGGAGAAACCGGTAAGACAACAACTATTAAAAACAGCATACAGGGAAGAGTGGCATGGAGTTCGCTTCCGTATCAGCAGATAAATTATGCATGCTGCCACGATAACCTTACAATCTGGGATGAAATCAACACATCCAATGCAGATGACAGCATGGAAGATAAGATTAAGCAGAATCTTATGTCGGCAGCAATCGTGTATACATCGCAAGGTGTGCCGTTCATACTTGCCGGAGAAGAATTCTTAAGAAGCAAGACCAACGCAGACGGTACGTTTAACTCAAACAGCTATAATGCACCTGATTCGGTAAACAGTCTTAAATGGGATGACCTTTCCAAGGCTGACAACGAAAAAGTGTTTGAATACTATAAAGGACTTATAGCGTTCCGTAAAGCACATGCGGCATTCAGAAGCATGGAAAAGGCACTTGATTATTACACATTCACTGAAGGCACCGCAGATGGAGTAATCGCATATGAACTTGCGCCGAATAACGGAGAGGTTTCGGACGGAATATTCGTTGTATACAACCCGCTTAAGGAGGCACAGACCATAACGATTCCGGAAGGCGACTGGACGATTTGTGTACAGGGAGATAAGGCAGGATGTACATCTCTTGGTAAAGCATCGAAAAACATAACCGTTGAAGGAATTTCAACAACAATCCTTGTAAAAGGAAAACTTAAATAGTATATAGGACCCGGAAGAGTCTTTATATAAAAATAAAAATCAAAAGGAGTAGTTATTATGAAAAAAACTATCAAAAAAGTACTCGCAGCAGTACTCGCAGCAACAATGATCATCGGTTCTATGGCAGTAGCAGCATTCGCAGCTGATACTTACAATGTAGCAGGTCAGGCAGGACTTTGCGGAGTTGACTGGGACCCATCACAGAATCAGATGACAGACAACGGTGACGGAACATATTCTATCACATTCACAGGCGTTAAGGCCGGAACATATGAGTTCAAAGTAGCTACAAACGGTGCATGGGATAACGGTGAATATAATCTTGAAGGTGATGCTTCAAGCGGCGGATCAAACGCAAGTGTAACAGTTGATAAAGACGATTCAACAGTAGTTGTATCATTCAACGGTGAGAAAGCATCAGTAGCAGTTAATCCGGCAGCAGATACAGCAACAGGCGATGCTTCACATACAGCTCTTTTCGTAGTATTGGCAGTTGCTGCAACAGCAGCAGTTGTAACTGTAGCAGCAAAGAAGAGAACAGTTACAGAATAATTTTTTAAACCATACAATTTTCAAATTGTACTTCCTAAAAACTCCTATAGAAGCTTCCGTCAATGCAAGGACGGAAGCTTTTTTAGAATTAACAAGAATAAAATACATCAAAAATAATGATTAAATTTAATCATTTCAAAAAGCGCACAAATGTGTTATTATAACGGACAGTTAAGCAGAAGAGAGGTTAAATAAATGAAGAATTGTAACAAATACATAAGACAGTATTTTATGCCGCCGGTGTGCGAATATGACTGGGTGAAGAAGGATTACATTGATAAGCCCCCTGTATGGTGTTCCGTTGATTTAAGGGATGGTAATCAGGCGCTTATTGAACCTATGAGCCTTGAAGAGAAAATAGAGTTTTTCCAGATGTTAGTTGATATCGGATTTAAGGAAATCGAGGTTGGATTCCCAGCTGCATCCGAGACTGAATATATATTTATGAGAACGCTTATCGAGCGTGATATGATACCGGATGATGTTACTGTGCAGGTGCTTACACAGGCCAGGGAACACATTATAAGAAAGACATTTGAGGCTGTAAAAGGTGCACCGCATGCCGTAATACATCTCTATAATTCAACATCTGTTGCACAGCGCGAACAGGTATTTAAAAAGAGCAAGGAACAGATTAAACAGCTTGCAATAGACGGAGCAAAGCTTCTTAAGACACTTGCCGATGAGACAGAAGGCGATTTTTCATTTGAATACAGTCCGGAAAGTTTTCACGGAACGGAAGTTGATTATGCCGTTGAAGTATGTAATGCAGTGCTTGACGTATGGCAGCCTTCTGTCGATAATAAAGCAATAATCAATATACCGGCAACAGTTGAGACTGCTATGCCGCATGTATTTGCAACACAGATTGAATATGTAAGCAAGAATCTTAAATATAGGGATAATGTAGTATTGAGCCTTCATCCGCATAACGACAGAGGCACGGGAGTTGCTGATGCGGAGCTGGGTCTTCTGGCCGGTGCAGACAGAATAGAGGGTACACTTTTCGGCAACGGAGAGAGAACCGGTAACGTGGATATCATCACACTTGCTATGAATATGTATTCACACGGAATAGACCCGGGACTTGAGTTTTCAAATATGCCGGAGATAAGAGAGAAATACGAAAGACTTACAAGAATGACGGTTAATGCCAGACAGCCATATGCCGGAGACCTGGTATTCTCGGCATTCTCAGGTTCACACCAGGATGCTATTGCCAAAGGTATGGCATGGCGTGAGGAAAAGAAACTTGATAAGTGGACAGTTCCGTACCTTCCTATTGACCCTATGGATGTCGGAAGAACATATGACGGAGATGTTATAAGAATTAACAGCCAGTCGGGAAAAGGCGGTGTAAGTTATATATTGAAGCAGAATTTCAGCATAGCATTGCCGGAGAAGATGCGCGAAGAGGTAGGTTATGCGGTTAAGCAGGTATCCGATGAGGAACACAAGGAATTGTCACCTCAGTGGGTATATGAAATATTTGAGAATAATTATATTGAAAACACGCCGTATTTTAATATTTCGGAGTGCCACTTCAAACAGAATGACGGAATCATGGCGGAGGCCACAATCTGCTGCGGAGAGAAGAAGACGATTGTGGATGCCAACGGTAACGGACGTCTTGACGCCGTAAGCAACACGATCAAACAGTACTTCGGAGTAAGCTATGAATTGTCTGTATATGAAGAGCATGCACTTTCACACGGATCATCATCAAAGGCAATGGCTTATGTAGGAATTACATACGATGGCAAGATGTACTGGGGTGCCGGAATTGACGAGGATATCATCAAAGCATCAATCCATGCACTTACTGTTGCGGTCAATAAGCTCCCGCAGATTGGAAGCAATGACAACAGCAAAGATGACAGACTCATGGCTATGATCAATTTCATACAAAGTAATTATCAATATGTGACACTTGAGGCACTTGCAGCCAAGTTCCATCTCTCAGAGCCGTACATATCCAAATTCATTAAAGATAAATCGGGCAAGACATTTGGTGAGCATGTGGCATATGTCAGAATGAAGAAGGCTAAAGTTCTTCTTAAGAACGGCAATATGACAGTTGAAAATATAGCACTTGCGGTAGGATATCAGAATGTTGAGCATTTTAACAGGCTGTTTAAGAAAATGTTTGATATGACACCGGTTCAGTACAGAAATTCATGCAGATAAGCAATTATTAAAAAATTATAAAAAGTCAAGTCAGGTACTTGACTTTTTATTTTTTGCTGTTAATATAGTTAGTTATGAAACAGTTCTATATAGAACTAATTAGCAAAATTATACGGAGGTGACATAATGTGTGACGGATATAAAGATATAACCGATGATGCCATATGTTTTCAGTTCAAACAGATGGATAATCAGATTATGAGATATATACATATGAAAATGTCCCAGGACGGTTTTGATGAAGTTACGGTCATGCATGGCTGGATACTTGGATTTCTGTATTGTAACAGTGATAGGAAAATCTGCCAGAAGGACATTGAAGACCAGTTCTGTATAGCCAAATCGACGGTTACGAATATTCTTAAATTGATGGAGAAAAAAGGCTATGTTACCAGGGTGTCCGGAGAACATGATGCCCGGACCAAAATCCTGCATCTGACAGCGGAAGGTGAGGAAATCCACAAAAAAACGATTGCGAAGATACACTCCCTCCACGATATGATAGAAGACGGGATTACTGACGAGGAAAGAGAATGTTTTTACCGCATAATCGGCAAGATTAAGAATAATATGGAAAATAACAGGAGGAAAGACGGATGATCAAAACATTAGCGGCACATATCAAAGAATACAAAAAAGCATCGATAGTCACGCCGATTTTTATGATTCTCGAAGTAATAATGGAGACACTTATTCCGTTTCTGATGGCTACGCTTGTTGATGACGGAATTAACAAAGGAGATTTAAATCATGTATATCGTATCGGGGCATTGATGGTTGTATTTGCTGTCATAGGACTTTTTGCGGGCCTTATGGGTGGTAAATACGGTGCCAAGGCATCGGCAGGTTTTGCCAAGAATTTAAGGGAAGGCATGTATAAGAATATACAGACGTTCTCTTTTTCGAACATTGACAAATTCAGTACGGCGGGTCTGGTTACAAGACTCACGACCGATGTGACCAATGTGCAGAATGCATATCAGATGATTTTAAGAATGTGCATGAGAGCACCTGTCACGATAATCTGCGCAATGGCAATGTCTTTTTACTACAACACGAAGATTGCCTCTATTTACCTTATTGTCGTAATATTACTCGGAGGAGTGCTTGCAATAATTATTTCCAGGGCGAACAAATATTTTACGGCTGCTTTCCCGAAATACGATGAGTTAAATGCAAGTGTTCAGGAAAATGTTTCGGCAATCAGGGTTGTTAAGGCATATGTCCGTGAAGACTATGAGGAAAAGAAATTTAAAAAAGCCAGCCACAATATCTATAATATGTTTGTAAAAGCGGAGAATGTCATTGTGTATAACTCACCTGCAATGCAGTTTGCGGTATACGGATGCATACTTTTGATAAGCTGGCTCGGAGCGCATATGATAGTTGGTTCTGGAGAGACCGTGCTTACAAGAGGCGATCTTACAAGCCTTATGGCGTATTGCATGAATATACTTATGAATCTTATGATGTTATCAATGGTATTTGTAATGGTTTCAATGAGTTCTGCAAGTGCGGGACGTATTGCCGAGGTTCTTAATGAGAAAGCCGATATAGTAAATCCGGACAATCCGGTATATGATGTGGCTGACGGAGGCATCGTATTTGATAATGTTAATTTCAGCTACAAAAAAGCAAGCGGTGAATATGTACTTTCAGATATTAATCTTGATATAAAGCCCGGTGAGACTATAGGAATCATCGGTGGAACCGGAAGTGCCAAATCAAGTCTTGTAAACCTTATAAGCCGTCTTTATGATGTCACGGACGGCTCCGTAAAAGTCGGAGGCAGGGATGTAAGGGAATATGATATAGAGACACTTCGTAACGAGGTCAGTGTTGTATTGCAGAAGAACGTTCTTTTTTCGGGAACGATTCTTGATAACCTCAGATGGGGCGATAAGGATGCCACAGAGGAAGAATGTAAGAGAGCATGCCGTCTGGCTTGTGCAGATGAATTTATTGACCGTTTTCCGGACGGTTACAATACCTATATTGAGCAGGGCGGAAGCAACGTATCCGGCGGACAGAAGCAGAGATTGTGTATTGCAAGGGCACTTCTTAAGAAGCCTAAGATCATTATTTTTGATGACAGCACAAGTGCGGTAGATACGGCGACAGATGCCAAGATAAGAAAAGCACTTGCAACGGAGATACCTGATACCACCAAGATTATTATCGCACAGAGAATTTCAAGTGTACAGAATGCGGACCGCATTATTGTAATGGATGAAGGACGTATTAACGGCATAGGAACACATGATGAGCTGCTTGTGTCTAACGATATATACAAAGATGTATATGAGTCACAGACCGGAGGCGGTGGTGACTTTGATGAGAGTAAACCGGAAGGAGGCGATTTATAATGCCGGCACCAAGAGGAATGAAATCAACAGTTGCCAATCCCGGTAAAGTCTTTAAGAGGATAATGGCATTTGTATTCGAAAAATATTTAATACAGTGCATAGCGGTTTTTATATGTATTGTTATAAGTGTAATTGCCAGCGTGCAGGGAACACTTTTTATGAAGACCCTTATAGATGATTTCATAACGCCGTTAATCGGAGTCGGAACACCTGATTACACGGGACTGCTTCATGAACTTATAAGAGTCGGAAGTTTCTACCTGATGGGCATACTTGCAACTTTTGCGTATAACAAAATAATGGTATATATTACGCAGGGAACACTCGACAGGCTGCGTCGGGAGATGTTTGACCATATGGAAAAACTCCCTATCAGATATTTTGATACTCATGCGCATGGTGATATCATGTCAATGTATACCAATGATGTTGATACATTGAGGCAGATGATAAGCCAGAGTATTCCGCAGTTTATAAACAGTGCAATAACGGTAATAAGCATTATTGCCGGAATGATATCATTAAGTCTTCCGCTTACGGGCGTTGCCTTTGTTATGGTTGCAATAATGCTTGTATGTACCAAGAAAGCTACCGGATTGAGCGGTAAGAACTTCGTGGCGCAGCAGAGAGACATAGGTGCCGTCAACGGATTTATTGAAGAGATGATGGAAGGCCAGAAGGTAGTCAAAGTATTCTGCCATGAAGAAGAAGCCAAGTCCGATTTTAAAAAGCTCAATGACAGGCTCTTTGAAAGTGCATATAAAGCCAATGCATACGCTAATATAATCGGTCCTATAAATGCACAGCTCGGTAACCTCAGTTATGTAATTATCGCGATCGTGGGAAGTATTCTTGCAATCAACGGCGCAGCGGGACTGACACTCGGAACAATTGTAAGTTTCCTTACATTTGATAAGAACCTTAATATGCCGATCAACCAGATAAGCATGCAGCTTAACAGTGTAATAATGGCACTTGCGGGCGGTGACCGTATATTCAGGCTGCTAGATGAGAAACCTGAGACAGACGAAGGTTATGTAACACTCGTAAATGCGCGCATGGAAAACGGTGAGATCAAAGAATCCGAAAAAAGAACGGGGATGTGGGCATGGAAGCATTACCACAAAGATACGGATACCACGGATTATGTGGAACTTAAAGGCGATGTGGTATTTGATGATGTGGATTTTGGATACAATGACGATAAAATAGTACTTCATAACGTTGACTTGTATGCAACGCCGGGACAGAAAATTGCTTTTGTAGGTTCAACAGGTGCCGGTAAGACTACCATTACCAATCTTATAAACCGTTTTTATGATATTCAGGACGGTAAGATAAGATACGATGGTATAAACATTAATAAAATCAAGAAAGATGACTTAAGACGGTCTCTCGGAATTGTATTACAGGACACGCATCTTTTTACCGGAACGGTAATGGATAATATCAGATATGGCAAACTCGATGCTTCCGATGAGGAAGTATATGCCGCTGCAAAACTTGCCAACGCAGACGGATTTATAAAAAGGCTTCCTGACGGATATAACACAATGCTTAAGGGAGACGGCGCCAATTTAAGCCAGGGACAGCGCCAGCTTCTCGCAATAGCCAGGGCGGCAATTGCCGATCCGCCGGTACTTATCCTTGATGAAGCCACAAGTTCTATCGATACAAGAACCGAAAAAATAGTCCAGAGCGGTATGGACAGTCTTATGAAGGGCAGGACGACTTTTGTAATTGCCCACAGACTTTCAACCGTGCGTAACAGTGACTGTATAATGGTTCTCGAACAGGGACGCATAATTGAGCGAGGTACCCACGACCAGCTTATTGAGCAGAAGGAAAGGTACTATCAGTTATATACCGGTAACAGTATTTCATAGAAAAATGACATAAATTCTAAGATTATTGATATTTATATCGCAACGTCTTTTTGGTACAATACTATAAGACGTTGCGATTATTTTGAATTAATGATATAATTCTAACCCGAACACAACGTCGAAAGGATAAATGACATGAAGATATCATACCGTATTGTAAGTCTTATGCTGGCAGTTATTATGGTCATATCATTGTGCGCATGCAGTAATGGAAGACATGATATACAGCCCGAGACGACAGGTGTGGAAGAACAGGATACAACTGAAGATGGCAGTCAAAAGACTTCTGATGATATTACCATAAGATTGCATTATCTTCGCGATGACGGTAATTATGAAGGCTGGAATGTATGGTTTTGGACAACATCTGCCGGAAAGCAGTATGATTTTGAAAATACGGTTGATGACGATGGAGTGACTTGCAGCGCACATTTTGATGCGGGAACCAGAAGAGTCGGCTTCCTTGTAAGGCTTAATGACTGGGATGCGAAAGATTATGCCGATGACAGATATATAGATACATCAAAATACATTACGGGTACAATAGATGTATATGTTATATCGGGACATTCGATAGTGGATGTTAAATATAATAATGATTGTGTTAAAGGAACCGCTGTGGAATCTGCGGTTATGTCGGATGATTATGAAAGCGTCACTGTTTTTTTGTCTGACAGTGCAGAGGATAACACGACCATTGCTATATATGATGCAAACGGCGATGAACTCGAAAGTGAGTCGGTAACAGTTGATGAGCGCAATAAAGAGAAAGTCATTGTAAAGCTTAAGGAGAAAGCGGACTGGGCGGGAAGTTACACAGTATTACTTAACGGAGTGTGCAAATTTATGATTAAAATACCTGATTTTTATTCAACGGAAGATTTTGAAAACAAATACTCGTATGCAGGGAATGACCTCGGCGCATCGCTTGAGGGAAATACAACAACTTTTAAGGTCTGGGCGCCTATGGCGGACAGCGTGACGGTTAATCTTTACAGAAGCGGTGATGAATCGGCCGATGATCTTATAAGGACGCTTTCCATGAAGGAAGAAGATAACGGAGTATGGAGCTATGTTGAGACACAGAGCCTGTCCGGTGTATATTACACATACACGGTGGAGCGTGACGGTGAAAAGACAGAAGCCTGCGATCCGTATGCAAAGGCGGTTGGCGTAAACGGCGACCGTGCCATGGTTATCGACATGGGTAGTACCGATCCTGACGGATGGGATAAAGATGTTAATCCCAATAAGGGAATGAATTATACGGACGCGATAATATATGAGACACATGTGAGAGATTTTTCAATAGATGGGTCGTCCGGCATTAAAGCTAAGGGCAAATACCTCGGAATGACAGAGACCGGAACGAAAAACTCAGCAGGAGAGGCAACAGGACTTGACCATGTGAAAGAACTTGGAATTACACATCTGCAGCTTTCGCCGGTGTTTGATTATGCAACCGTTGACGAGAGTAATCTTTCCAAAGCACAATATAACTGGGGATATGATCCTAAGAATTATAATGTTCCGGAAGGTTCTTATTCGTCGGACCCGTATAACGGAGAGGTAAGAATTAAGGAATTCAAGCAGATGGTAAAGGGACTGCACGATAACGGACTAAGTGTAGTGATGGATGTTGTATATAATCATACCTATAATTCGGAATTCTGTTATAATATGATAGTGCCGGGATATTTCCACAGACCGGATTCCAACGGATCGGCATGTGGTAATGATGTTGCGTCAGAACGTCTTATGGTGAGAAAATATATTGTTGAATCGGTTGTGTATTGGGCAGAAGAATATCACATAGACGGTTTCAGATTTGATCTGGTAGGCCTTATTGATGCGGAAACCATCCAGGAAATCAGAAAGGCACTTGATGAGATAGACCCGTCGATTATCCTTTACGGAGAAGGATGGTCTCTTGACACCAAAACAACAAAGGATTACACATTTTTAGCAACCCAGAACAATGTGTCACGCATAGATAATTTTGCAATGTTTAATGATTCTATCAGGGATACGCTTAAAGGAACTGTATTTATTCCTTCGGACAAGGGATATATTAACGGAGAGACAGGCCAGACAACATCGCTTAAGAGATATATACAGGGAATGGTCTCATGGAGCAGCCTGCCGTACCAGCAGGTAAATTATGCATCATGCCATGATAATCTGACATTATGGGATGAAATTAATACATCCAATGCATCGGACCCTTATGAAAGCAGGGTAAAACAGAATCTTATGTCTGCAGCCATAATATATACGGCACAGGGAATACCGTTTATTTTCTCCGGAGAGGAGATGCTGCGTTCCAAGGTTAAGGCTGACGGAACATTTGATGAAAACAGTTACAATTCACCGGATTCAGTCAACAGTATCAAATGGGATAGCTTATCCGGAGCGTCACAGCAGAAAGTTTTCAGCTATTACAAGGGTCTTATAGAATTTCGTAAGGCGCATCCGGCATTCCGTAATATGGATAAAGCTTCGTCATATTACAAATTTAACAATGATGTTGAAGACGGAGTGATAGCATACGAACTTTTACCGTGTAACGGAGAGACTGCGGACGGTATATATGTTATTCATAATCCGCTGTCAAAGGACGTTACCGTAGAACTTCCGGATGGAACATGGACGATTTATGTAAGCGGCAGCACTGCCGGAACAAAGAGCCTAGGCAATATTTCAGGAAAGATTACGGTGGATTCTATGACGACAACAATTCTTGTAAAATAATCTGACAATTCACGGGCCCGGAACAAAATTTACTGTTTCGGGCCTTTTGAAATCTTAATTTTTTATAAAATGCTCCCCAAAGACAGTGTTGTGTGTTATAATATCAAAATAAAGGATAACAGGAGGGATAATATATGACACTAGAGAACGTTAATGATTTTACAGAAAAATACGCGGCAAAATGTGCGCGTGAACAGAAGATAGATCCGGCATTATATGACCAATACGGGGTTAAGCGTGGATTACGTGATAAGAACGGAAAGGGAGTTCTTTCCGGACTTACGTCAATATCTTTAATTAAATCATACGATGAGATCGATGGTAAGACGATTCCTTGTGACGGTGAGCTGTACTACCGCGGTTATAATATAATGGATATAGTGAGAGGTTTCAGGTCGGATAACCGTTTCGGATTTGAAGAGACGGCATATCTTCTTCTTTTCGGGGATCTGCCGACCAAGGCCGAGCTTGCTGAATTTAAGGACGTCCTTAATGCGAGCAGGAGACTTCCGACGAATTTTACAAGAGATGTTATTATGAAGGCGCCGAGTGGCGATATAATGAACTCGTTGACCAAGAGTATACTTACACTTGCCTCGTACGATAATAACGTTTCAGATCTTTCGATTGACAATGTAATGCGTCAGTGCCTTATGCTTATAAGTGTTCTGCCTATGCTTGCCGTATACGGATATCATGCATATAATCACTATGAGAGAGATGACAGCCTTTACATACACAGACCTGATAACAGCCTGTCTTTTGCCGAGAACATATTGAGATTGCTAAGACCTGATAAGTCATATACGGATGTTGAAGCCAAGGTTCTCGATGCAGCGCTTGTGCTTCATATGGAACATGGCGGAGGCAATAATTCAACATTTACAACACGCGTGGTTACCTCATCGGGCTCTGATACATATTCGGTAGTGGCGGCAGCGCTTTCTTCACTCAAAGGACCTAAACATGGCGGCGCCAACATCAAGGTCGTTAAGATGATGAACGATCTTAAGGAACATGTAAGGGATCTTAAAGATGAAGATATGGTAAGGGATTACCTTAAGAAAATCCTTCGTAAAGAAGCATTTGATAAGAGCGGTCTTATATATGGAATGGGCCATGCGGTATATTCGATATCAGATCCGCGTGCCAGAATATTCAAGTCATTTGTTGAAGAACTGGCGACTGAGACACATCACAGCGATGAATTTGCACTTTATTCCATGATTGAACGTATTGCACCTGAGGTAATATCGGAATCATGCCATATATATAAGGGCGTCAGTGCGAATGTGGATTTCTACAGCGGATTTGTATACAGTATGCTTAATATACCGCTTGAACTGTATACGCCTATTTTTGCTATCGCCAGAATAGTGGGATGGAGCGCACACCGTATGGAGGAACTTATTAATGTGGATAAGATTATAAGACCTGCATATAAGAGCATAATGGTCCCTAAGATGTATGAGAAACTTGATGCACGTAATAAGAAACTTAACACCGCTGATGATATTCAGCACAGAATAACGATGAAATAGTTATAAAGCCGGGAGATGGTATTTTATCTCCCGGCTTTTAAATTTAATTTCCGAGGAAACATTGCCACAGAGAATTCAGATAATCACCGTATCCTGCTTTTTCGATACTTTCGGATGCGATAATGTCAATTGAGGTCATGAATTTTCCGTCATACGTATAAGTGAGCTGCCCTACGACATCGCCTTTTTGTACAGGAGCTTTAAGATCTTCAAGATATTCGGCGCGGCATTCGATAAGGGACGCATCGTATTTGTCGGTAAAAAGATAATTCATCTGAGAGGAGTATTCTACTGAAATATCTGATTTGATACCATCTCTGATTGGGATTACATCAATCGACGGCATATTGCTATCGTGATAGAGTGAACAAATTCCGTAACCGTAATTGAGCAGTGTAATGGAATCAGACACTCGTGTTTTCCCGCTTGGAGATGCCATTATTACGGAAATCAGTTCAATGTCATTACGTCTGGCGGTGGCGGACAGGCAGAATTTGGCAAGACTTGTGGAGCCGGTTTTGAGCCCTGTTGCCCATTCATACTGCTTGAGAAGTTTGTTTGTGTTACTTAGTACGAATTCGGATTCGCCGCGGCGTGTGACATGTGTGATGGTATCCATCCATATACAGGAATAATCATGTATTGCCGGGTGTGCCGTTATAAGTTCGCGTGACATAACGGCAACATCCCTTGCTGTGGTCATATGACCGTCAGCGTCAAGACCGCAACAGTTTACGAAGTTGGTATTGTTCATACCGAGTGCTTTGGCGCGTTCATTCATCGATTGAACAAAAGCATCTTCAGAGCCTGAAATGTGCTCGGCCATGGCAACACAGGCATCATTGGCACTTGCGATTGCGATACATTTGATCATGGTTTCGACGGTCTGTGTTTCTCCGGGTTCGAGAAATACCTGGCTTCCGCCCATTGAGGCAGCATGCTCCGAAACAGTGACGGTATCACCTAATGCAATTGAACCGTCGTCAACAGCATCAAAAATAAGTATGAGAGTCATTATTTTGGTGATGCTGGCGGGATGCAGGCTTTCATCGGCATTTTTTTCATATATAACGCGCCCTGTTGATGCCTCCATAAGGATGGCACATGGCGCCTCGATTTCCGGCCCGTCGGCTTTCACGGGAACAATTATTGACATAACGGTTATCAATACCGTCAGCCAGGCAGTTATTTTTTTCATAAATCATATCCTGAAATAATATATATATTATATTTTAATCGCATACTATGTCTAATATGAGAAAAATCTGATTGACAAAGCGGGATAATGTGTTATTATTGACATAGGTTAAAGGCTGTGAAGGCACACAGTAGCTATATGGAATTCTTTCAGAGATAGCGGATCACCGGCTGTAAGTCCGCTTAAGTTCAGCCACATAGTGAAATTCATGCCGGAGCTGCATCTTTGAAATCACAGTAGGAGATGACGTATATGCACGTTACGCAGACAGAGTGTCGGTCATTTGACCGGAAACAGGGTGGTACCGCGAGTAACCTCGTCCCTTTTTGGGGACGGGGATTTTTTTATGAAAGGATATCGATATGAAAGAGAAATTACAGGCAATCAGGGAAAAAGCCATCGAGAAAATCAAGTCTTGTGATAATCTTGATAAACTTAACGAGATTCGTGTGGCTTATCTTGGCAAGAAAGGTGAGCTTACGGAAGTACTTAAGGGTATGAAGGACGTAGCCGCAGAGGAAAGACCGAAAGTAGGTGCGATGGTTAACGATACCAGAACCGCTATTGAAGAGAAACTTGAAGAAATTAAGAATAATCTTGCCAATGCAGCAAGAGAGGCTAAGCTTAAAAAGGAAGTAATCGATGTAACTCTTCCGGCCAAGAGAAATATTGTAGGACATTCACATCCGAATACGGTTGCGCTTGAGGAAGTGGAGAGAATATTCGTAGGAATGGGATATGAGGTTGTAGAAGGACCGGAAGTGGAATACGATTATTATAACTTTGAAGCGCTCAATATTCCTGCCAACCATCCGGCAAAGGATGAGCAGGATACATTCTATATTAACAGTAATATCGTGCTTAGAACACAGACATCTTCCACACAGGTTCACGAGATGGAAAAGGGCAGAATCCCTATCAGAATGATCGCACCGGGAAGAGTATTCCGTTCGGATGAAGTCGATGCGACACATTCACCTTCTTTCCATCAGGTAGAAGGTCTCGTAATCGATAAAAATATAACATTTTCCGATCTTAAGGGAACCCTTGCTGTTTTTGCCAAGGAACTTTTCGGAGAGCAGACCAAGGTTAAATTCAGACCGCATCACTTCCCATTCACCGAGCCGTCGGCTGAAATGGATGTTTCGTGCTTTAAGTGCGGAGGTAAAGGATGCCGATTCTGTAAAGATTCAGGCTGGATAGAAATTCTCGGATGCGGTATGGTTCATCCGCATGTGCTTGAGATGAGCGGAATAGATCCTGAAGAGTATACAGGTTTTGCATTTGGTATCGGTCTTGAGAGAATTGCATTACTTAAATATGAAATTGATGATATGAGACTTCTTTATGAGAATGATATAAGATTTCTCAACCAGTTCTAAATAATTAAGACGAAAGGAATTTACGTATGAATACAGCATTATCATGGATTAAATCATTTGTGCCTGATCTTGACTGCACGGCACAGGAATATACGGATGCAATGACACTTACCGGAACCAAGGTTGAAGGCTTTGAGAGACTTGATGAAGATCTTGACAAAATAGTTGTAGGCCAGGTTAAGAAAATAGATAAACACCCGGATGCGGACAAGCTTGTAATCTGCCAGGTAGACATCGGTGACAGACAGATACAGATCGTCACGGGAGCGCCTAATGTATATGAAGGAATGAAAACGCCGGTCTGCCTTGACGGAGGAAGGGTTGCCGGAGGACATGACGGCAGCAGGACACCGGGCGGAATCAAGATCAAAAAAGGCAAATTAAGAGGCATTGATTCAGAGGGTATGATGTGCTCGATAGAGGAACTCGGTTCTTCAAGAGATTATTACCCGGACGCTCCGGAGAGCGGTCTTTATGATATGGGAAAGGATGCTGTTGTAGGCTCTGATGCAATAGAAGCACTTGGACTTCATGATGTTGTTTTTGAATATGAAATTACATCAAACAGAGTTGACTGCTACAGTATAATCGGAATTGCAAGAGAGGCTGCGGCAACATTCCGTAAGGATTTTGTACTTCCTGATATCAAACCTACAGGTAACGATGAGAACGTTAATGATATGGTAAGCGTTGATGTTGAGGCCGGAGATCTGTGCAAGCGTTATTGTGCAAGAATGGTCAAAAATATCAAACTTGCTCCTTCACCGGAATGGATGCAGAGAAGGCTTGCGGCAAGCGGAATAAGACCTATCAATAACATTGTGGACATTACCAATTATGTAATGGAAGAATACGGCCAGCCTATGCATGCATATGACTATGACACAATTGCAGGCCATAAGATAGTAGTAAGAAGAGCCGCAGACAAAGAAGTTTTTTGCACCCTTGACGGACAGGACAGAACACTTGATTCATCAATGCTTATGATTTGTGACGGCGAGAAAGCAATCGGACTTGCGGGAATCATGGGCGGAGAAAATTCCAAGATAACAGATGATGTAAAGACGATGCTTTTTGAGGCAGCATGTTTTGACGGCGCCAATATAAGGGTTTCCGCCAAGAAAGTCGGACTTAGAACGGATGCATCGGGCAAATTCGAGAAAGGCCTTGACCCATATAACGCGGAGGCAGCGATCAACAGGGCATGTGAACTCATTGAAGAGCTTGGGGCAGGTGAAGTTGTAGGAGGAATGGTAGACGTATTTCCTGTAAAACCTGAAGAAAAAGTCCTTCCGTTTGAGCCTGACAAATACAATAAACTTCTCGGAACAGATGTAAGTTCTGATGATATGCTTAAGTATTTCGGTAAACTCGAAATCAGATATAATGAATCAGATAATACACTTCGCATTCCGTCGTTCAGACAGGATCTTTTAAGAACCTGCGATATGGCAGAAGAAGTTGCAAGATTCTATGGATACGATAAGATTCCGGTAACACTTCCGTCGGGAGAATCGACATCCGGTAAGCTTTCATTCAAATTAAGAGTGGAATCGGTGGCAAGGGAAGTCGCACAGTTCTGCGGATTCTCACAGTCCATGAATTATTCTTTTGAAAGTCCTAAGGCATTTGACAAACTCCTTGTTCCGGAGAATTCAGACCTCAGGCAGGCAATAAGGATACTCAATCCTCTCGGACAGGATTTCAGTATCATGAAGACACAGGCGCTTAACGGTATGCTTACTTCGCTTGCGACTAACTATAACCGTAAAAATAAAAATGTAAGATTATATGAGATCGGTAATATATATATTCCGAAGGCATTGCCTCTTACAGAACTTCCTGACGAGAGAACACAGTTTACCCTCGGAATGTACGGAGATGGAGATTTCTTCACGATGAAGGGTGTTGTTGAGGAATTCTTTGAGAAAGTCGGACTTGACGGAAGAATCACATATGATCCTGAAGATAAGAAACCTTTCCTTCATCCGGGAAGACAGGCGGATATCATATATGATGGAGTGAAAGTCGGATATCTCGGAGAAGTTCATCCGCAGGTATGCGAGAATTACAATATCGGTGACAGAGTATATTATGCCGATATCGATATGCCATATATTGTTGAACATGCATGTTTTGATAAGAAATACGAAGGAATCGCCAAGTTCCCGACATCAACGAGAGATATCAGCCTTGTTGTTGATAAGCAGGTCCTTATCGGAACAATGGAAAATGCAATCATCAAAAAAGGCGGCAAGCTTCTTGAAAGCTGCGAACTCTTTGATATATATGAGGGCGAGCAGGTCGGAGCAGGTAAGAAATCTGTTGCATTCAGTCTTGTGTTCCGTGCAAAAGACAGAACACTTTCTGATACGGAAATCGGCGAGATAATGGATAAAATACTTGCGGAACTTACCAAACTCGGAGCTGTGCTCAGACAGTAAACAGGAGCAATTATGGAATTAAAAGAATTTGATTACTATCTTCCCAAAGAACTTATAGCACAGGACCCGCTTGAAAACCGTTCAGATTCAAGACTCATGCTTCTTGACAAGGAAAGCGGAGCAATAGAGCATAAGATATTCCGTGATATTACGGAATATCTTAATCCGGGGGATTGCCTTGTTATCAATGATACCAAGGTAATTCCTGCCAGATTGTACGGCGTGCGCAAAGGCACGGGTGCGGCTATTGAAATCCTTCTTTTAAAACGAATGGAAAATGATACATGGGAATGCCTTGTAAGACCGGGTAAAAAATGTCATATAGGCACTGTCATTGAATTCGGCGAAGGAATGCTGACCGGAGAGATAGTTAATGTCGTTGAAGACGGCAACCGATATATTAAATTTACGTATGACGGTATTTTTGAGGAAATCCTTGACAAACTTGGACAGATGCCCCTTCCGCCGTATATAACACATGAACTTAAGGATAAAAACCGTTATCAGACAGTATATGCCAAGCATGAGGGCTCTGCGGCCGCGCCTACGGCCGGACTGCATTTTACTAAGGAACTTCTTGAACAGATACGTGAAAAAGGTGTATATATTGCAAGTGTTACACTTCATGTAGGGCTGGGAACGTTCAGACCGGTGAAAGTAAATAATATTCTTGAGCATCATATGCATTCAGAATACTATTGCATTGAGCAGTCACAAGCTGATATAATAAATAAAGCGAGGGCTGAAGGGGGAAGGATTATCTCCGTCGGAACAACAAGCTGCAGGACATTGGAATCCGCGGCGCGAGAAGACGGATATATTCCGGCAGCGAGCGGTAATACGGATATTTTTATATATCCGGGATACAAGTTTAAAGCGATTGACGGACTGATAACTAACTTCCATCTGCCGGAGAGCACTCTGGTTATGCTTGTATCGGCACTGGCGGGCAAGGATCATATTATGGCGGCATATGAAGAGGCTGTGAAAGAAAAATACAGATTCTTCAGCTTTGGTGATGCCATGTTTATCCATTGATGACATAGGAATGTATACGGAGGTTTTGTATGGCTGACAACAATGTTCAGGAGAAAAGATGGGCAAAAAGGATTGCAATCAATGCAACAATAAGACTTAATTCATTAAACACCGACCCGGAAATAGCGGATGCGGACAGCGAAGAGATAGCGGTTGATGTCATTAATATTTCCAAAGGAGGTATGGCTTTTACAACAGTAAAGCAGCTGCCTCTCAATTCGTATTATGATGCGAAGGTGGAATTGTGGACTAAGGAGTCGTTTGACGCTGTTATTGAGGTGATCCGTATGGAAAAGAAAGACGTTGATGCACCTATAATATACGGATGCAGATTTGTCGGCCTTTCACCGATGGAACAATTTAAAATAGACGTTTACGATATCGTGAATGAACAATAAAGAATCCCCCGGCATATATGATATGCCGAGGGATTTTTCTTGAAATATGATTTAATTTTTGGTAAAATAATAAATAATAAATTTTTTTTACAGAGGTGCATATGGCAGTTACAACAGAGCCTTTCGGGCTTACACAGGCAGGGGAAGAAATTAAGTTATTTACTATAACTAACAGTAAGGGCAGCATTCTTAGGGTTACCAATATGGGAGCCGTATGGGTTGGAATGCTTGTTAAGGATAAGGACGGTAATATGAAGGATGTTGTTCTCGGACTTAAGAGCGGGGACAGGTATGAGACAGCATCATATGACGCATTTGGCGGAACAGTTGGAAGAAGCGCTAACAGAATATCACATTGTAAGTTTACTCTTAACGGTAAGGAATACGTTCTTGCCAATAATGATAACGGATGTAATCTTCATAGCGGACCTGATATGTATTATTTCAGATTGTGGGATTATGAAACGTCGGAAGGTGAACTTGGAAGCAGCGTCACATTCTCCCTTGTTAGTCCTGACAAAGATCAGGGAATGCCGGGAACACTTAATGTAAGTGTTACATATACTTTGACCGATAATAATGATGTTATTATCAGGTATAATGGAGTCAGTGACGCAGATACCATTGAGAATCTGACCAATCATGTATACATTAATCTCGGAGGACATAATTCGGGAACCGTTCATGATGAGATAATGCAGATTAATGCAGAATATTACACCTTCGGAGGAGACGGAGAGATAAGTGACGGCAAACTTTACCCGGTAGAAGGAACCCCTCTTGATTTCAGAAAGCCTAAGCGTGTCGGAGATGAAATAGATACGGATAATGAACTGGTAAAGAGCAAGGGCGGATATGATCATAATTTCTGCCTGTGCAATGACGGAGAAATGGTACTTGCGGCAACTGTTGTTAATAATACAACAGGAATACGCATGGATGTATACACTGACAGACCGGGCATACAGATTTATACCGGTAATTATATAAGTGAGAAGAATGAAGGCAAGGAAGGAGCGACATATCATCCGAGATGGGGAACAGCGTATGAGACGCAGTTTTATCCGGATGCGGTCAACCACGATAACTTCCCGTCGCCGGTAATCAGAGCCGGAGAAGAGTTCGAATCACAGACGGTATATCATTTCGGACTGGCGGACTAATTATGAAAGATAATCATTTTTTTGCGATGATGTCCCGTATGAAATATATTAACAGATGGGGACTTATGCGCAACACACTCAAAGAAAATATATGTGAACACAGTCTCGAGGTCGCGATGATCGCACATGCGTTAGGTGTTATTAATAACACATATTTTGGCGGGAATCTTAATGCTGACAGACTTGCAATAATGGGCATGTATCACGATTCAACAGAGATTATAACGGGAGATATGCCTACCCCTGTTAAATATTACAATCCGGCTATCAGGGATGCATATAAAGAAGTGGAACTGGTTGCCAGGGATGAATTATTAAAAGGCCTTCCTGCCGGTATGCGTGACATATACAGACCGGTTCTTGCGGATACTGAAGAAGAGCGTGAACTGTGGCGCTATGTAAAAGCAGCGGACAAACTTTCCGCGTATATCAAATGCATTGAAGAACAACGTATGGGAAACAGTGACTTTGAGAAAGCCGGAGAGTCGATAAGACATATAATAGATGATATGCATATGCCGGAAGTGGATTATTTTGTTGAGAATTTTATTCCGCCGTATATGCTTACACTTGATGAGTCATAACAACGGGAGCGAGGTATTATATGACCGGAAGAGATGAACAGCTTCGTACACTTGAAAAATTTTATGAATCGGAAGCCAATAATCTTACAATTTTATATGGCCGGCGCGGAATAGGTAAGACGGCGCTTGTCAGGGAATTTGTTCGGAATCGTCAATTTATATATTACGAGGCAGTTCCATCAGATAAGTCTGGAATGCTCAGGTCATTTGCGATGGCAGTGTCAGAACAGATACATAAGAATTCGGAGCCGACCGGATATATGGGTGTTATGACGGATATAGCTGATTATGCTTCGGATAAAGTGCTTATTGTAATTGAAGAATTTCAGAATATGGTAAAGACAGATCCGCTTTTTATGGACTCGGTTATTGCTATGGTAAGACATATTATAACCGATAAGAAAGTGATGATAATCCTGACCAGTTCGTCAATAGCATGGGTTGAGAATTCAATGGTAAGTGCTGTGGGCAATGCCGCATATTCGATCAATGCTTTTATCAAACTTAAGGAATTAAATTTTTCCGATGTTGTCGGTATGTTCCCGGAATGCGACGCAAGAAGTGCATTGTACATATATGCCATAACAGGCGGAATTCCGGAATATCTGTCTGAATTCAGACAGGATAAGGGCATTAAAGAGAATGTATGTAATATGTTCCTTAAAGATAATTCTGTTTTCAGAAACAGCATGCTTTATTACCTTAAAGATGAGTTCCGTGAAACGGGCGTATATAATATATTACTTGAATGCCTGGCATCCGGACTCAACAAATTAAATGAAATCCATAACCGTACAGGTTACGGGCGGGACAAGATAAGTGTATACCTGAATAATCTTATAGAACGTGAGATTGCCGAGAAGATATTTTCCTATGATAAGGGATCGGAGCGTAATGTCCGGAAAGGATTGTATCGTATAAAAGACGGATTTGCCGGATTCTGGTACGGACTTGTACATCCGCAGCTTCCGCTGCTCGGAATGAGCAATCCTTCGGATTTCTATGACAAATACATTGAACCGGGGATTGACGGATTCTGTACGGAAGCATACATAAGAATTGCAGCGGAATTTCTGCATATTATGAATGAAGCCGGTAAGCTGTATAATGGTGTGGAATACAGTGGAAGATGGTATGGCAAGACCGGAGATGTACATATTATATATGATAATAATGGCGGCGATGCAGTAATAGGGCAGGTATATACATGCAGTAATCATGTCGGAATGGCAGAATACGAAAAGCTTATGGCGGATGCAGCACTTGCTGGACTGAATGTAAAGGGAATTTATATGTTTGCTTTGAACGGTTATGATGATGACATAAGGGACTGCGGCATACCGGGACTTATGACAATAAGCATAGAGGATTTATAGAATTATGGCAAAAAGTTTATATATAGCTGAGAAACCAAGTGTTGCACAGGAATTTATGAAAGCACTCGGAGAGAATCCGGCCAGACATGACGGATATTCGGAATCTGCCGATGCGGTTTTTACATGGTGTGTCGGACATCTTGTCACGATGAGTTACCCTGCGGAATATGATCCGGCGCTCAGACGATGGAGTATGGACACACTCCCTTTTATTCCGGAAGAATGGAAATACGAGGTCATTCCGGCTGTCAGTAAACAATTTAATATAGTATCAGGATTACTTAACAGGGATGATATAGATACAATATATGTATGTACGGACTCGGGACGTGAAGGAGAATACATATACAGACTTGTTGAGCAGATGGCTGGCGTCAAGGGCAAGAACAGGAGACGTGTGTGGATAGACTCACAGACGGAAGAAGAGATAAAACGCGGTGTTGCGCAGGCAAAGGATTTATCCGAATACGACAGCCTTGCAGACGCGGCGTATTTAAGGGCCAAAGAAGATTACCTTATGGGAATTAATTTTTCCAGGGTTCTGACGCTTAAATACGGAAATGCAATTTCTTCTTATTTCAGGGACAATAACAGGACTGTGATCGCAGTTGGACGTGTTATGACATGTGTTCTTGGAATGGTTGTGAGACGTGAGCGCGAGATAAGGAACTTTGTGAAAACTCCTTTTTACAGGGTTATTGCAGACGTATCCATGGACGGCCAAAGCCATAGTTTTGACGCGGAGTGGCGCGCATCGGAAGGCTCGGCATATTTTGAGTCACCGAAGCTATATAAGGAAAACGGATTTAAGGAAAGCAGCGATGCCGAGGCGCTTATAGCATGTCTTAAGAAACAGGAAAATAATGACATGGTAATCCGCTCAATTGAACGCAAGAATGAAAATAAACAGCCGCCGCTTCTGTATAACCTTGCGGAATTGCAGAATGACTGCTCACGTTTTTTTAAACTCAATCCGGATGAAACGCTTAAATATACACAGGAATTATATGAAAAGAAGCTTGTGACGTATCCGAGAACGGATGCAAGAGTTTTATCAAGCGCAGTGGCCAAAGTTATACATAAGAATATTTCGGGACTTAAGAGTCTTCCGGAATATAAAGAATTTGCTGAACATATTCTTTCACAGGACCAATATAAGAAAATTGCGTCCACAAGATACGTCAACGACAAACAGATTACGGATCATTATGCGATAATTCCGACAGGACAGGGATTCAATAATCTTAAAAATCTGTCGGTAACAGCGCGCAGTGTATACTATGCAATAGTCAGAAGATTTCTGGCAATTTTTTATCCGCCGGCTGTATATAAGAAAGTTTCGTTAGTGCTTACAGTGGATTCGGGCACTGAGAATAAATCGACGGAAAGTTTTTTTGCTAATTTCAAGGTACTTGCATCAGAAGGATATCTTGAGGTGTTAAACAGCCATAAGAAGCAGACCCAAACAGACGATAACCGGAATGATGATACCCAGGATGAACAGACGGGGTATGATGCATCTTTTCTGGAACACATAGCATCGCTTAAGAAAGGTGATGTACTGAAAGCGCTTGATTACACCATAAAGGAGGGTGAAACATCACCTCCAAAGCGTTATAATTCCGGTTCGATGATACTTGCCATGGAAAATGCGGGGCAGCTTATTGAAGACGAGGAACTGCGTGCCCAGATTAAAGGAAGCGGAATCGGAACAAGTGCTACGAGAGCTGAAATCCTCAAAAAACTTGTTGACAAAAAATACATAATGCTTAACAATAAGACACAGATTATAACACCTTCCCAGTTAGGGGAAATGGTTTATGACATAGTAAGCTGCTCAATAGTACGTCTGCTGGACCCAAAGCTTACGGCGAGCTGGGAGAAAGGACTTACCGGAGTGGCTGACGGGACGATTTCCACGGAAGAATATCTTCAGAAACTGGAGACATTCATAGTAAGAAATACGGATCTTGTCAAGAAACTGAACAATCAATATAATCTGCGTGCTTATTTTGACAAAGCGGCAGTATATTACAAATAGAGAATATTAAGGAGGCATATAAGATGTGCGGTATAGTTGGATATATAGGCAAGAGAAATTGTGCAGATGTACTTATAGATTCACTTAGAAAACTGGAATACAGAGGTTATGATTCAGCCGGAATTGCAGTATTTGAGAATAATACCATTAAGGTCGAGAAATGCCAGGGAAAATTAGATAACCTTGTTAAGAAAATGGAAGTTGACGGTAAGCCGGTCGGAAATTGCGGAATCGGTCATACAAGATGGGCTACACATGGCGAGCCGTCCGATATCAATTCGCATCCGCACGGTAATAAGCGTGTTTCAATAGTTCACAACGGAATAATAGAGAACTACGCCAAAATCAAGGCGTTTCTTACGGAACAGGGATACAGCTTTGTGAGCCAGACCGATACCGAGACAGTAGCCAAACTTCTTGATTATTATTATGACGGTGATCCGGTGAAAACCATACTTAAAGTAATATCAGAAATTGAAGGATCATATGCTCTCGGAATAATATTCAGGGATTTCCCCGACCGTGTATTTGCGGTACGCAAAGACTGTCCGCTTATAATAGGTGTCGGACAGGGGGAGAACTTTATTGCTTCGGATGTTCCGGCTATAATAGATTACACTAGGAACTATTATCTTCTTGACTGCGATGAAGTTGCTGTCATAACAGAAAATAATGTTGTGATTTATGATAATCACAATGAACCGGTAAAGAAAGAACTCCAGACGGCGGATTGGGATGCTGATGCAGCGGAAAAAGGCGGTTATAAGCATTTCATGCTAAAGGAAATCCATGAGCAGCCGACAGCTGTCAAGACAACAATTACGCCAAGAATTAATGAAGGAATGCCGGATTTTTCCGAGTGCGGCCTTGATGATGAAAAATTGGCTTCATATAATAATATCTATATTGTTGCATGCGGAACCGCAATGCATGCCGGAATGGTCGGCAAATATGTCATCGAGAAACTTGCAAGAACAAGAGTAACCGTTGACATGGCATCTGAATTCAGATACAGGGACCCGATTGTAGGAAAAGGTGATCTCGTAATATTGATCTCGCAATCAGGAGAGACGGCTGATACAAGGGAAGCGCTTATAATTTCCAAGAAAAAGGGTGCAGATACACTTGCATTCGTCAATGTCAAGGGATCATCAATTGCAAGGGAAGCCGATATGGTAATGTATACACATGCGGGACCGGAGATATCGGTGGCTTCCACCAAGGCATTTACGGTACAGATATCTATGATGTATATGTTCGCGTTCAAACTTGCATATGCCAAGAAAGTCATTTCGGAAGATGAGTGCAGGGAATATGTGCATAAGCTTACACAGATACCGCAGTTAATTGAGAAAACACTTACGCATGATGATGAGGCGCAGTATGCAGCATCAAGAATCATGAATGCGGAAAGTCTCCTGTATATCGGAAGAGGACTTGATTATGCATTAAGTATGGAAGGTTCGCTGAAACTGAAAGAAATATCATATATACATTCGGAAGCATATGCAGCAGGTGAATTGAAACATGGCCCGATAGCACTTATATCGGAACAGACACCGGTCATTGCGATTGCAACACAGAGCAATATAATCGGTAAGACATTGAGCAATATTTCTGAGGTAAAATCGCGTGGCGCAAAGGTTGTCCTTATGTGTTCCGAAAATACAGTTATTAAAGAAAACATTGCGGATTATATTATAAGGATTCCGGAATGCGATGAACTGCTTATGCCTATTTTGGCTGCGGTACCGCTTCAGCTTATAGCATATTACACAGCAATACTCAGAGGCAATGATGTTGATCAGCCACGTAACCTTGCCAAATCAGTTACGGTTGAGTAAGGAGAAAGATAATGGATAATATTATATCAGAGATGACAATAAAGAGATTGTTTAATCTTGATGAGACAATAGCCTCAGGGATTTTTGACGGGGTAACATACCCATGGGAAGTACTGCCTAAGATCAAAGATTATATTATTGAACTCGGAAATACTTTATCGACGGATGAATATGACCATCCGTCGGAAAATATATGGATAGCTAAGAACGCAACCGTTGCCCCTACCGCAAATATAACCGGACCATGCATAATAGGCAAAAATGCAGAGGTAAGACACTGTGCATTTATAAGAGGCAATGCCATAGTCGGTGAAGGTGCCGTTGTAGGTAATTCAACCGAGCTTAAGAACGTAATTCTTTTTAATAAAGTACAGGTTCCGCATTATAATTATGTCGGAGATTCCATTCTGGGATTCAGATCCCATATGGGAGCCGGTTCAATAACGTCCAATGTGAAATCAGACAAGACACTCGTTGAAGTGAAATGCAATGGTAATGTTATACCTACAGGCCTTAAAAAGATGGGAGCCGTGCTTGGCGATAATGTTGAAGTCGGATGCGGCAGTATACTTAATCCGGGAACGGTTATCGGATGCAATACCAACATATATCCTCTTTCAAGTGTCAGGGGATATGTGGCTGCCGGAAGCATATATAAGAAGCAGGGCGAAGTGGTAACGAAAGAGTCAAGGTAGATTTATAAGAAAGTTGGAATAAAGTATGTCACATATAGACCAGAGCAAAGTAAGAAATTTCTGCATAATAGCCCATATTGACCATGGTAAATCAACACTTGCAGACAGAATAATCGAGAAGACAGGCACGCTTACCAGTAGGGAAATGCAGGATCAGATTCTTGATAACATGGACCTTGAGAGGGAACGCGGAATTACAATTAAGGCGCAGACCGTCCGTATTGTATATAAGGCCAAAGACGGAGAAGAATATATATTTAATCTTATAGACACTCCTGGTCATGTTGATTTTAACTATGAAGTGTCAAGAAGTCTTGCGGCCTGTGAAGGTGCAGTGCTTGTAGTTGACGCGGCACAGGGAATCGAAGCACAGACGCTGGCGAATGTATATATGGCTATTGACCATAACCTTGAGGTATTTCCGGTCATAAATAAGATCGACCTGCCAAGTGCGGAACCGGAGCGCGTCAAGGAAGAAATAGAAGACGTAATAGGGATTGAGGCTGAGGATGCACCGCTTATTTCAGCCAAGAACGGTATTAATATTGAAGATGTCCTGGAAGCGATAGTTCATAAACTTCCCGCACCTAAGGGTGATCCGGAAGCTCCGCTTTCGGCGCTTATATTTGATTCGATATATGACTCATATAAAGGTGTTATAGTTTTCTGCAGAATCAAGGAAGGAACCGTCAGAAAAGGAACCCGTATAAGAATGATGGCTACCGGAGCCGAGGCAGATGTTGTTGAGGTCGGATATTTCGGAGCCGGACAGTTTATTGCATGTGATGAACTGTCAGCCGGTCTGGTGGGATATATTATGGCAAGTATTAAGAATGTCAAGGATACCAGAGTCGGAGATACCATAACCGATGCCATGAATCCGTGCGCCGAGCCGCTTCCGGGATATAAGAAAGTTAATCCGATGGTATTCTGCGGCCTTTATCCGGCGGATGGAGCGCATTATGAAGATCTTAAAGATGCACTTGAGAAATTACAGCTTAACGATGCATCGCTTTTCTATGAACCGGAAACATCCGTTGCACTCGGTTTTGGATTCAGATGTGGATTTTTGGGACTGCTGCATCTTGAAATAATTCAGGAAAGACTTGAGAGAGAATATAATCTTGACCTTGTAACAACCGCACCGAGCGTTGTGTATAAAGTCCATAAAACGGACGGCAGTGTTATAGATCTTACGAACCCATCCAATCTTCCGGATCCTTCGGAGATAGATTATATGGAAGAACCGGTTGTTGATGCCGAAATCATGGTCACTTCCGAATACGTCGGCGCGATAATGAAACTTTGTCAGGAACGCCGCGGCGAATATATGGGAATGGAATACATTGAAGGAACAAGAGCACTTATTAAATATGTGCTTCCGCTCAATGAGATAATATATGATTTCTTTGATGCACTTAAATCACGTTCGAGAGGATATGCGTCGTTTGATTACCAGATGAAAGGGTACAAGCAGTCTAAATTGTGCAAGTTAGACATACTTGTCAATAAAGAAGAAGTCGATGCGCTTTCGTTTATTGTATTTGAAGAAAGCGCATATGAACGCGGACGTAAGATGTGCGAGAAACTGAAAGAAGAAATTCCAAGACAGCTTTTTGAAATACCGATTCAGGCCGCAATAGGAAGCAAGATTATTGCCAGAGAGACGGTCAAAGCATTGCGCAAGGATGTTCTTGCCAAATGTTACGGCGGTGATATTTCCCGTAAAAAGAAACTTCTTGAGAAACAGAAGGAAGGTAAGAAGAGAATGCGTCAGGTCGGCAACGTAGAGATACCGCAGAAGGCATTTATGAGCGTGCTTAAACTTGATGATGAATAATATGGAAGGTGAGGCAGTGTTATTATGAACTATTTTGATAATGCAAAGAAACATTTTAAGACCATTACAAGGCACAGACATGAGGTTATTAAAAATTGTTTTCGCGCCGGAATAGGGCTTCAGGGCCTTTTTCATGATTTGTCCAAATACTCACCGGCCGAATTTATACCGGGAATGCTCTTTTATCAGGGGGATCGGAGTCCCAATGAGATGGAGCGTGAGACATACGGATATTCCAAGGCATGGATGCACCATAAAGGACGCAATAAGCATCATTATGAATACTGGAATGATTACAGCCCGAAGACCAAGCGCCTTGAGGGCGTTAAGATGCCGGACAAATATTTTGTTGAGATGATATGCGACAGAATAGCGGCCAGCAAGATTTACTATGGAGAGAATTATACGGATAATGCACCGCTTAATTATTTCCTCGGGAAAAAAGGCAAAATACTTATCAACAAAGATACGGAAAAAGAGCTTGAATATGTATTGAGAATGCTTGCAGATAAAGGTGAGAAGAAAGTATTCAGGTATCTCAGAAAAAAAGTACGGAAAGCGCGCACAAGGAAAGTCAATAATTTCATTGGCGGACTGGCACGCGGATAGGCGTTATATGGCAAATAAGAAATTGGGGATATACATACATATCCCCTTTTGTAAATCCAAATGTATATATTGTGATTTTTTTTCGGCACCGGCAGACGGACATACAATGAATAAATATCTTGAGGCACTCTGCATGCAGATAAATTCAAAGGCTCCCGGGATTGCCGCAGAATATGAAGTCGACAGCATATTTTTTGGCGGCGGAACGCCGTCGATTACGGATGCCGCCGGACTTATGAATGTGCTGGATGCAATATATAATAATTTTAATCTGAGCGATGATTGTGAGATCACAATTGAATGTAATCCGGGAACGACCGATGAAGAGAAACTTGCAATATACAAGGAAAAGGGTGTCAGCAGGTTAAGCTTCGGACTGCAGTCCGTTAATGATGATGAGCTTAAGATGCTCGGAAGAATACATTCTTTTGAGGACTTTATGGCATCATATGAGGCTGCGGCAAAGACAGGCTTTGATAACATAAATATCGATATTATGTCCGGAATACCGGGTCAGACACCGGCCGCATGGAGAAAGACGCTTAGGACTGTCATGATGCTGAGACCTGCACACATATCGGCATACAGCCTTATAATAGAAGACGGCACCCCTTTGAGCGATATGTATAAGTCAGGACGTAAGCTTTATCTTCCGTCAGAGGATGATGAGAGGGAAATGTATCATGATACGGCATCAATTCTTGCAGAAAGCGGATACGGGCATTACGAAATATCCAATTATTCGCTTGCCGGCAGGGAATGCCGGCACAATGTAAAATATTGGACACGCGGTGAATATGCCGGATTTGGTGCAGGAGCATCGTCTATGATAAAGAATGTCAGATATAATACCGCAAAAAACACTCCGGCGTTTATCTATGATCCGGTGCATGCGGAATATGAGACGGAAGAACTTACCGTTAACGACTGTATGTCCGAATTTATGTTTCTGGGACTGAGAATGATGCGTGGCGTAAACCGTGACAGATTCAGGGTTACATTTGGCAGACAGATGGATAATGTGTTCGGAAACGTGATTTCCAAATATGTTTCTACCGGACATCTTGCAGATGACGGAGATAATATCTTTTTTACCGACAAAGGAATAGATGTAAGTAATTATATACTTGCGGATTTTTTGCTGTGATTACATACAATGGAGGATTTATGCAAAAATTAATATCATGGAATGTAAATGGATTGAGAGCCTGTATGGACAAAGGCTTTATGGACTTTTTTGACGGCATTGATGCGGATGCGGTATGCCTTCAGGAAATTAAATTATCTGCGGGACAGCTTGAGTGGAATCGTGAAGGATACCATGCTTATTGGAATTATGCCGAGAAAAAAGGATACTCGGGCACTGCTGTTTTTTCAAAGAAGGAACCGGTTAATGTAACATATGGCATAGGCATAGAGGAGCATGACCATGAAGGGCGCGTCATAACAGTGGAATACGACAATTACTATCTGGTCAACGTATACACGCCGAATTCCAAGAGAGAGCTTGCACGACTTGATTACAGAATGGTCTGGGAGGATGCGTTCAGGGAATATCTTATGGCGCTTGATGCAAAGAAACCGGTCATAGTTACGGGAGATATGAATGTTGCACACGAAGAAATCGACCTTAAGAATCCTAAGACCAACCACCGCAATGCCGGATTTACGGATGAAGAACGTTCCAAAATGACGGAGCTTCTTAATGCGGGTTTTACAGATACATTCAGGTATCTCCACCCGGATGCCGCAGAGCGTTACAGCTGGTGGTCATATATGTTCAAGGCAAGAGAGAAAAACGCAGGATGGCGTATTGATTATTTTTTATCATCAAAGAGACTTGATGACAGGATAAAAGAAGCAGATATACTGGATTCCGTAATGGGCTCGGATCATTGCCCGGTAGAGCTTGTCATTGACTTATAAAAATGATTGTGATAAATTAATTACGGTTGAAAACAAGATTTTTACATCAGAGTTGTAATATATATCAAAGGAGATTTTAAAATGGCTAAAAAACCTACAGTGCTCCTTATCCTTGACGGATACGGACTTAATGACAGAACCGAAGGCAATGCGGTAGCACTTGCCAAGACACCTGTTATGGACAGACTTATGAAGGAATATCCTTTTGTAAAAGGATATGCCAGCGGAATGGCAGTAGGTCTTCCGGACGGACAGATGGGTAACTCAGAGGTAGGACATCTTAATATGGGTGCCGGAAGAATCGTATACCAGGAGCTTACCAGAATCACTAAAGAGATCAACGACGGAGATTTCTTCAAGAATGAGGCTCTCCTTAAGGCAGTTAATAATTGTAAGGCCAATAATTCGGCACTTCACGCATTTGGACTTCTTTCCGATGGTGGTGTGCACAGTCATAATACACATCTTTACGGACTTCTTGAACTCGCTAAGAGAGAAGGCCTTGATAAGGTGTATGTTCACTGCTTCCTTGACGGAAGAGACACTCCGCCACAGTCTGCAAAGGGATTTGTTGCGGATCTTCAGGCTGAGATGGATAAGATCGGCGTAGGTAAGATTGCATCCGTATCAGGACGTTACTATGCAATGGACAGAGACAATAACTATGATCGTGTTGAGAAAGCATACGATGCTATGACCAAGGGTGTCGGAAACAGTGCGGATAACGCAGTTGACGGAGTCCAGGCTTCATATGATGCCGGCGTTAATGATGAGTTTGTTGTTCCTTTTGTAGTTAAGGAGAACGGTGAGCCGGTCGCACTTATTAAGGATAAGGATTCTGTTGTATTCTTTAACTTCCGTCCTGACCGTGCGAGAGAGATTACACATTGTTTCTGTGATGATGATTTCGATAAATTTAACAGAGGAGCCCGCAAGGATATTGTATTCGTATGCTTTACGGAATATGATCCTCTTATTCCTAATAAAGAAGTTGCATTTAAGAAAGTTGAAGTTACCAATACATTCGGAGAATGGATTGCAGCCAACGGAATGAAGCAGGCGCGTATCGCTGAGACAGAGAAATATGCCCATGTTACATTTTTCTTCAACGGTGGTGTTGAGACTCCTAATAAGAATGAAGAAAGAATTCTTGTGAATTCCCCGAAGTATGTTCCGACATACGATAAGAAACCTCGTATGGCAGCATATACGGTAACAGATAAGTTAAGCGAAGCAATCACAGCCAAGGACGAGAATGGTGATGCTGTATATGATGTTATCATCTGTAACCTTGCAAACCCTGACATGGTAGGACACACCGGTGTTATTGAAGCTGCGGTTGAAGCAGTTGAAGTAATCGACAAGTGCGTCGGAGAGATTGTCAACCTTATCAAGGAGGTTGACGGAACACTCTTTATCTGTGCAGACCACGGCAATGTTGAACAGCTTATCGACTACGAGACGGGCGCACCGTTTACCGCACATACCACTAATCCGGTACCGTTCATCCTTGTAAATGCCGATCCTTCATACACACTCAGGGAGGGCGGATGCCTTGCTGATATCGTTCCTACACTCATTGAGTGCATGGGAATGGAACAGCCGAAAGAGATGACAGGTAAGTCTCTTATCGTAAGAAAATAGTAAAATATTTGTGAATTTTTATTGAAAAAAAACATACAATAGAGTATACTAAGTTTATGAAATAACTTAGGAATATGTTTCCTGGGATGTTCGATAACTCCTATAGTTTTGAACCTACATTTGACACAAGGGATTCCTATATCTTTAAGTGGATGTCAGGCCTCCGTTTGCAGTGGAAGGCAGAAGCTTATTTGCGGTTACCCACCTAGCATAGCTAGGCGTCAGAATAATAGGAGCCGGCATTTTGGGGAACATATTATTTTGTAAGACTTGCCATAGGGCAGGTCTATTTTTGTGCCTTCCGGAATACTAATGTAAGACAGGAGGGTTTGTCATGAAAAAGAAAAAAATATTGATTATTATGATAATATTTCTGCTTGCGGCAGCGGGAGTAATTATTTTTATAAATGTCCGCAGAAAACAGGATGGCGGATATGTACGGAGAGCGGTTGCATATAAGATGTTGTCACTGCTCGAGGCCGATAAGAATACGATAAGCAATGCGCCGGACTGTTTTGATGGGGAGGGAGACGGCGAATGGTATGAGAAATATTATAATTATATGATATCACAGGAATATGCTGACACAGTAAAGAATAAGAACGGCAATTATACATACGGTGAGTTTATAGATTATCTAAAAGCGCGCAATCTATCAACGGAGGAAATCAGATCATCGGCAGGAATAAATATAAACAAATCCGGAAAGACACCTATAAGAAAAAAACAATTTGATGAGATATATGATTATCTTCTGGCTCTATGGGGATCTGACAATGGAATGCATACCGAAGAGGTGATAATATGCATGACACCGTCAAACAGTGAAGATGCGGGGAGATGGCAGACATATACAGACAAGGGAAGTTATCATTTTGAGGGACTTGTGCTTGATGCATACATAGACAGCAGAATCCGCGTTTATGTCCGCGGCGATGAGATTGCCGGAGTCGATGTAAAAATATCGGATGATATAACATATAGCAATGTCTGGCTTGAAAACGGAAATGAAAATCATGTGACTGCATATATAGGCGGTGCAAAACGGGTTTTTGATACCGGAAAACTGGCATCTGATTTTGCACAGACGGTTGGAGATATACATATGAAAAGCGGAAAGGTAAAATCTGTTGCGCTTAAAAGTTCCGCTATTTCGGGCAAAGTCCTTATGGCCGACACAGAGAAGATAGAGATTGAAGGATATGGGGTGCTAAGCCTTGATAAGAATTTTAAAGTATATAAAACATACGGCAGCATAGAAGAAAAGACGATCAAAGATGTACTTGTCGGATATGACACAACTGACTTCGTGGTGGCTGACGGCAGCGTATGTGCGGCATTGATTTCAAGAGCCGTAAAAGCGGACAATATACGTGTTCTTATAATGTCAACCGGTTTTACATCGCTTTTTCATGAGCGGGTTTCAATCACCGGAACCGGGAACTATATCGTATCGGCCGGAGGCAGGGAGGAAGAGCATGAGGCAGGAGAAATAACGGATATATATAAAGATTCATCCCTTATGTCAGAAGGAAGAGTAAGTATAAGACCTGTTTCACCGACAGGAAGGATACGTGTTCTTACGGTGGAAAAATCATATGGAAATCCGGAGTACAGGGGTACGATTGAAGTCGCTTTACAGGATGAGGGATTACTGCTTATAAATGACGTACTGATAGAGGAATATCTGTATGCCGTTGTTCCGAGTGAAATGCCTAACAGATTCGGAGTGGAGGCACTTAAAGTTCAGGCTGTGTGCGCCAGAAGTTATGCCTACAGACAACTTTTAAATAATTCTTACAGCCGATACGGAGCACATGTGGATGATAGTGTTAATTATCAGGTATATAACAATGTTCAGGAAAAAGAAGAAGCAACTGAAGCTGTAAGGGAGACATACGGAGAAGTGGCATCGTATGACGGTAACCCGATAACAACGTATTATTATTCAACATCATGCGGTCACACATCCGATAATTCGGTCTGGGGAGGTAATCCTGATTCATGTCCGTATCTTGTGTCTGAAACGGTTAATCCGGACAGAGAGGAAACAGACTTATCCGATGAGGGCACATTTGCTGAATATATAAGAAATGATAATGAAAAGGATTTTGATTATGGCTTCGGATATTACAGGTGGAGTGTCAGGATGTCAATGGCAGATATAACCCAAAGTGTGAATGAGTACCTGTATTCAAGGTATTGTGCCAATCCTTCACAGATTAAGGTCTCAGAGAACGGAAGGTGGATATCAAAGGAAATCCGCAATGTCGGAACGGTCTCATCGGTTGAAATAACGCAAAGAAGCAGCGGGGGAGCCGTGATGTCGATGATTATAAGAGGAAGCGAGGCGACGATTAAGGTTGATAATGAACTCAATATAAGATATCTTTTGTGCCCGCATGATAATCCAATAACTCTTTTTAAGGGTGATACAACAACATTCTATATTCTGCCGAGTGCGTATTGTATATTGGAAAAATATGATGAAAATGACGGAGAAACCGGATATGTAATACGCGGAGGAGGTTATGGACACGGAATAGGGATGAGTCAGAATGCGGTGTCCAATATGGTCAAATCCGGGATGAAATATAATGAGATACTTGAATTTTTCTTTAAGGGTTCGGATATTATGAACGTTTACGGGAATGAGTGATGTCGGTAGCTTTATCGACAGAACGTCCCATTGTCCATTGCTCTATGTAAAGGTTGATCTCAGCGCCCAGAAGGAATATGAACATACACACATAAAGCCATAGCATTGCACAGACAACCATGGCAAGGCTGCCGTAAAGTACAGCTATATTGTGAGAATAATTTACATAAAGTGAGAAGAAATAGGAAAATCCCGTCCATCCGACCGCGGAGAAAAGGGCTCCGGGAAGCTGACGCCTTATCTTGGTATGACGGCTTGGAATTGCCACATACAGGAACGTGAAAAATATGGTAAATAATCCGACGGATAGCAGTACACGGATATTAAGTAATGCCTCTATTATATTAGTCACGAAAGGAACATGCTTGGTAATGAATGAAAGAATTTCATTGCCAAGGATGTATATGAGCAGGCAGACAACAATAATCACGACAAATATTATAGTATATAATATTGAATAAAGCCTGAGCACAAAACCGTTACGGCGTTCTTTGATATCAAAAACCGAATTAAGACCTTCTATAAGGGCATTACAGCCCTTGCCGGCAGTCCAGAGAATCGATACGAGTGAAATAAGAAAAAGCGGAGTATCAGAACCTGTGTAAAGCTGGCTTATTATGGATGAAAAGCTTTGTTTGAAAGCGTCAGGTGCGAAATTGGTTACAAACTGGAGAATCACATCCTCTGTAAGAGGAGTATACTTGATGAGTGTAAGCAGCAGAATAAGAAAAGGTACAAAACTCATAATGACAAAAAGAGCAGCCTGTGCAGCAAATGCACTGACATAATCCTCTTTCACCTTATTGGCGATAACCGCTATTGATGCGAAAAGTTTCATACAGCATTTCCTTTCAAAAATAATCTCAATATATTAGTATATTCAAAAAACATAAATTAATCAAGTGTGAAATAATGATTGCGGATTGGAACAAATTTGGTTACAATGTTATAAGGAAAAATGAAAGGGCGTTTTGTGGATGAAAAAAATAGATTTTACCAAATATACAATAGAGACGGACAAGTTTCCGAAAGATTTTGCCGGCTTTAATTTCATTGTCATGAGCGATCTGCATTCAAACAGTTACGGTATTAATCTTCACGAAGTTAATTCCATGATCAGGAAGACAGCTCCGGATGCAATTCTTATGGCGGGAGATATGATAAACGGTACTGTTAAGGATGATCCTACGGATGTTATTAATTATATTACGACATTGGCGGGACATTATCCGGTATTTTATGCATTGGGTAACCATGAATACAGGATGAAACTGTATGATGACCAATATGGGGATAAATATTATACAATAAGAGACTATCTCGGAGAAAAGGGTGTTGTGTTTCTTGAAGATGAGACGGTTACGCTTGAGAAAGATGATGTGCATATGGCACTCTCTGGCCTTGAGATTGATGCTGCGTTTTATTCCAAATTCCGCAAGACGGCAATGGGAAGCGGCCTTGTGAGCATGCATCTTGGTGAAACTGACAAAGATGTGTATAATCTTCTGCTTGCACATAATCCGGAATATTTTAACAGATATGCCGAATGGGGAGCGGACCTTGTTATATCGGGGCATCTTCATGGCGGAATGGTCAGGATCCCGGGGCTTGGAGGCATGATGTCGCCCAAATTTAAACTGATGCCAGAGTACGATTACGGAATGTTTGAATACGGGGACAGTATGATGCTTGTAAGCAGAGGCCTCGGAGCCCATACGATCAAAGTGAGAATTAATAATAACCCTGAGCTTGTCAATCTGAAAATTCTTGCAAAGAGCGGATTATAATGGTAGGATAAGTCTCGGAGGATAATATGGCACTTGAGGTTAAGCTGGAAGCATTTGAAGGACCGCTTGATTTGCTTCTACATTTGATAGATAAGAATAAAGTTAATATATATGATATACCAATCGCGCTGATAACCGATCAGTATCTTGAATATGTGGCCGGAATGGAGAAAGAAGACCTGAATGTGGTCAGTGAATTCCTTGTTATGGCCGCGATGCTTTTGGATATTAAGTCAAGGATGCTTCTGCCGGCGCCTGAAGAAGAGGAGGAAGAGACAGAGGACCCGAGACAGGAACTTGTTGAGAAACTCCTTGAATATAAGATGTACAAATATATGTCTTATGAACTTAAGGATATGCAGGTGGATGCGGATAAATCGATGTTTAAAGAATCCACGGTTCCGGATGAGATCCTTGAATATGAGGAACCGGTTGATGTTAACGAACTTCTCGACGGGCTTACACTTGTGAAACTTCGTGAGATTTTTAACGAAGTCATGAGAAGAAGTGAGGATAAAATAGATCCTATACGAAGCCGTTTCGGCAGAATTGAGAAAGAGGATGTCAATCTTGAGGAACGCAGCGCATATGTACATGAATATATAAGCGGGCATAAGGAGTGTTCATTCAGGCAGATTCTGGGAAGCAGCAGTTCCAAGATGGAGATTATAGTTACATTCCTTGTCATACTTGAGATGATCAAGGGCGGACAGATTTCGGTTATTCAGGAGCACAGAACCGATGATATACTCATCAGTGCTATTGATAAATAGGAGAATATATGGAACAGAATATAAGTAATATGGAGGCGGCGATAGAGGCGGTTCTTTTTACGATGGGAACATCGGTCGAGACATCCAAGCTTGCTGCCGCCATTGAACAGGACGAGCAGACCACACGCCGTCTTGTTCGCAATATGATGGATAAATACAATGCCAAAGACCGCGGAATATGCATAATAGAACTTGAGGACAGTTTCCAGATGTGTACCAAGAAAGAGTATTATGATAATCTTATACGTGTGGTATCACAGCCTAAGAAACACACACTTACGGATTCGGCGTTGGAGACATTGTCAATAATAGCATATAAACAGCCGGTAACCAGACTTGAAGTTGAACAGATAAGAGGAGTAAAGAGCGATTATGCTGTAAATAAGCTCCTTGAATATAATCTGATTACCGAACTCGGAAGACTCGATGCACCGGGAAGACCTATTCTGTTTGGCACGACGGAAGAATTCTTAAGAAGTTTCGGTTTGTCATCAGTTGAGGATCTGCCGGAGTTAAGCCCTGAGATGATTGCTGATTTTAAATTGGAAGCAGAGCAGGAAAGCCAGCTTGAATTAGATATATAATAAGATATTTTAAGGAGGCATTATTATGGTACGTGAGAATGCATGGGCCGGATGCGACAAGAAAAAAATCAATAAAGTAATGGAGTTTTGTGAAGGATACAGACAATTTATCTCATCCTGCAAAACAGAGAGAGAATGTGCGGCAAGGAGCATTGAACTTGCAAAAGAGCACGGATACAAAGATCTGAATGATATTATTAAGGAAGGCGGAAAGCTTAAAGCCGGAGATAAGGTATACGCCTGCAATATGGGTAAAGCACTTGTGCTTTTTAATGTAGGCAGGGAACCGATGGAAAACGGAATGAAAATCCTCGGTGCGCATATTGATTCCCCGAGACTTGATGTAAAACAGAATCCGCTTTATCAGGATGAAGAACTTGTATTACTTGATACACATTATTACGGCGGAATCAAGAAATACCAGTGGACCGCAATTCCGCTTGCATTGCACGGGGTCGTTGTTCTCACGGGCGGCAAGAAAATTAACGTTGTCATAGGTGAAGATATGGATGACCCGGTAGTCGGAGTTTCGGATCTGCTTATCCATCTTGCTGCGGAACAGATGGAGAAGAAGGGTGCTAAAGTCGTTGAAGGTGAGGCACTTGACATTCTTGTCGGAAGCATGCCGATGGGCAGCGGAAAGAAGAAAGACGAAGAAGCCGGTGAAGAGAAAGAAAAGAGCAAGGCATATATTCTTAAGCTTCTCCAGAAAAAATACGGTTTTAAAGAAGAAGATTTTATGTCGGCAGAGTTAGAGGCGGTTCCTGCCGGACCTGCGCGTAATATGGGCATTGATAACAGTATGATCATGGGATACGGACAGGATGACAGGGTATGTGCGTATACATCTCTCATGGCTATGCTTGATATAGAGAATCCGGATAAGACAACAGCATGTCTCCTTGTTGATAAGGAAGAGATAGGAAGTGTCGGTGCAACAGGTATGCATTCCAAATTCTTTGAGAATATGGTGGCAGAACTTATCGACAGACTTGAAGGATATAATGATCTGACTCTCAGAAGGGCAATGACGAATTCTGTTATGCTTTCATCGGATGTCAATGCGGCATATGACCCGAATTATCCGTCTGTATTTGAGAAAAAGAACACCTCATATTTCGGAAGAGGTATTGTATTTAATAAGTTCACGGGCTCAAGAGGCAAATCCGGAAGCAATGATGCCAACGCGGAATATGTTGCTTATGTAAGAGCAGCCATGGAAAGAGACGGTGTTGCATATCAGATGTCGGAACTCGGTAAAGTTGATGCGGGCGGCGGCGGAACAATAGCATACATTCTTGCCAATTACGGAATGAATGTTATGGATTGCGGTGTTGCCGTACAGAATATGCATGCGCCTTATGAAGTTACCAGCAAGATTGATATTTATGAGACCATGCGCGGATATAAGGCATTTCTTAAATAGACAGCACGGAGAATTATGTTATGAAATGGAAAAAATATACAATTACAACCACAACCGAGGCAGAAGATCTGGTAAGTTACATGCTTACCGAACTCGGAATGGAAGGTGTGCAGATAGAAGATAACATCCAGCTTACAGAGGAAGACACCAAAGCTATGTTCGTTGATTTCCTGCCGGAGCTTCCGCCTGACGAAGGAATAGGCAAAGTAAGTTTCTTCCTCGAAGAAGATAATGACGGAGTGCATTTCCCTGAAGGAATTGAGAACGAGCCGGATATGTTTGACAAGATTTCGGCAGGACTCCGTGACCTTAAGGGTTATGTAGATGTCGGCGAGGGAACGATTGCGGAAGACGAAACTGAAGATAAGGACTGGATTAATAACTGGAAACAGTATTTTAAACCTTTTGCTGTCGGAGATATCGTAATCAAGCCTACATGGGAGACGGTTCCGGATGGAATGGAAGGCCGCATGGTGGTCGATATTGATCCGGGCACAGCATTCGGAACGGGATCACATGAGACAACACAGCTTGTCATTAAGCAGATGGAGAAATACATTAAGGCAGGTGACGAGCTGCTTGATGTGGGAACCGGAAGCGGAATTTTGTCTGTAATAGGCATCAAGCTCGGCGCAGGACATGTCCTCGGAACCGACCTTGATGATAATGCCATTATCGCAACACGCGAGAATATGGAAGCCAACGGTATAACTGCCGATAAATACGAAGTCATAGAAGGTAATATAATTGATGATATCAAAACGCAGAATTATGCCGGTTATAACAAATACGATATAGTTACAGCCAACATCCTTGCAGATATAATCATTCCTTTACTCGGAGAAATTGCTGTCCATATGAAGGAAGGTGCGGTTATAATAACCTCCGGAATCATTGATATGAAGGAAAATGCGGTGAAAGAGGCATTTGAAGCCAATAAGGATTTTGAAATCCTTGAGACGACGTATCAGGGCGAGTGGGTATCTGTTACGGCGAGAAAGGTGAGCCGTTCATGAACAGATTCTTCGGCAAGTCAGAAAATATATCGGACGACACCATAATAATAGACGGAAATGATGTAAATCATATCAGAAATGTACTTCGTATGCGCCGCGGCGATAAATTAATTGTCACAGGTGGCAATAACAAGGATTATGTATGTTCGGTAAGGGAATATGCGGATGATAAAGTCTGTCTTGATATTGTTAATGAAATAGAAGCCGACAGGGAACTTCCGGCAGATATATATCTGTTTCAGGGACTTCCCAAAGGCGATAAGATGGAACTTATTATCCAGAAATGCGTTGAACTGGGAGTGCATGCCGTAATACCGGTTGCAATGAAACGCTGCGTTGTTAAACTTGACGATAAGAAGTCTGCCGCTAAGATAAAGAGGTGGCAGGCAATCAGTGAAAGCGCCGCAAAGCAGAGCGGGCGCAGCGTCATTCCGGAGATTATGGATGTGATGACTTTTGGCAATGCCATTAAATATGTAAATGATAATGCAATGAACGGTATTATCCCTTATGAACTGGCTGAAGGCATGGAGGCATCGAAACGCGCCATAGAATCCGTTAAACCGGGGATGAAAGTCGCGGTTTTTATCGGACCGGAGGGCGGATTCGATCTGTCTGAAGTTGAAAAGGCCGTTGATGCAGGCATGCAGTCAATATCACTTGGCAGAAGAATTTTAAGAACAGAAACTGCCGGACTTGCAATTATGTCAATATTGATGTATCATCTTGAAGAAGTTTAGGAGCACGGAATGGAAATTTATCTGGATAATTCAGCAACTACAATGGTAAGACCGGAAGTTGCGAAATTAATGTACGAAATAATGACCAAGGATTACGGAAATCCTTCGTCAATGCATATAAAGGGAGTGCAGGCAGAACGGTATCTTCGTGAGGCCAAAGAGATTTTTGCAGGAATCCTTAAAGTGAGTGAGAAAGAAATATTTTTCACATCCGGCGGAACCGAAGGCGACAATATGGCAATTATCGGAGCCGCTCTTGCCGGTAAAAGGCGCGGAAAGCACATAATCACAACGGTGATAGAGCATCCGGCTGTGCTTGAGAGCTGTGCTTTTCTTGAGAAAAACGGTTTTGAGGTCACATATCTTCCCGTGAATGCTGCGGGACAGGTAGAACCTGATACACTTAAAGCGGCACTGAGGAATGATACGATTCTTGTATCCGTTATGTATGTAAATAATGAGATCGGAGCAATAGAACCGATTTCGGAACTTGGACAAATTATCAAAGAATACAACAAAAACATTCTTTTTCATGTGGATGCGGTTCAGGCTTTTGGCAAATTCAGGATTCATCCGTATAAGGAAAATATTGATATGCTGACGATGAGCAGTCACAAAATTCACGGCCCAAAAGGCGTTGGCGCGATTTTTATCAAAGATAAGACCAAAATACAGCCGATTGCATTGGGAGGAGGACAGCAGAAAGGCATGCGTTCCGGAACGGAGAATGTGCCGGGAATAGCCGGAATGGCTATGGCAGCCAAAGAATTGTACGATAAATTCGATGAAGATGTGGACAGACTTTACGAGCTTAAGAAGTATTTTGTCAACGAAATCTCCGGTATAGAAGGTGCAACGGTAAACGGCCTTACGGGACGCGACTCGGCACCGCATGTTGTGAGCGTAAGCTTTGAAGGAATTACCAAGAGCGAGGTCCTTCTACATGCACTTGAAGATAAGGGAATATACATATCTTCGGGCAGTGCATGTTCGTCAAATAAACCGTCTCTGAGCAGCACGCTCAAGACAATAGGAGTTAAGAATGAACTCTTATATGCAACACTGCGATTCAGCTTCTCAGTGTTTACCACGAAAGAGGAACTTGAATATACAATAAACGCTATTAAAGAACTTCTCCCGGTTTTAAGAAAATACAGACCGAGATAAAATATATCAAAGAGGATTTAACATGTACAAAGCTTTTTTAATTAAGTATGGTGAAATCGGCACCAAAGGAAAGAACAGGTATCTTTTTGAAGATGCGCTCTGCAGACAGATAAGACGTGCGCTTAAGAAGATAGACGGACAGTTTGTTGTCAGCAAAGAACAGGGAAGAATCTATGTGGAATGTGATACGGATTTTGATTATGACGAGGCTGTTGCCAAGTTAAAGACCGTATTCGGTATATTGTGGATATGCCCGATGATGCAGATAGAGGACAATGGATTTGATGATCTTGCGGAACAGACTGTTAAATATCTTAAAGATGTCTATAAGGGCAAAGAGATGACTTTTAAGGTTAGGGCAAGGCGTGCACGAAAGAATTATCCGCTTAACTCCATGGAGATAAATATGGATCTTGGCGAGAAAATTCTTGATGCGATCCCGCAGATGAAAGTAGATGTCCATAAGCCGGACATTGAACTTAATGTCGAAATCCGCAACAAAATCAATATTTATTCCGAATTTATACCGGGTCCGGGCGGAATGCCGGTAGGAACCAACGGAAAAGCAACACTTCTTCTTTCGGGAGGAATTGACAGTCCGGTTGCTGGATATATGATTGCCAAAAGAGGTGTAATAATTGATGCTGTATATTTCCACGCACCTCCATATACAAGTGAAAGGGCCAAGCAGAAGGTTATAGACCTCGCTAAGCTTGTAGCGGTATATTCCGGACCGATTAATCTTCATATTGTCAATTTTACGGACATACAGTTATACATTTATGATCAGTGCCCGCATGATGAACTTACGATCATAATGAGAAGATACATGATGAAAATAGCAGAACATTTTGCTCTTAAAGAAGAGTCGCTTGGACTTATAACAGGCGAGAGCATCGGTCAGGTTGCAAGCCAGACAATGCATTCACTTGCCGTAACCAACGAAGTGTGTACACTTCCGGTACTTCGTCCGCTCATCGGATTCGATAAGCAGGAGATTATCGATATATCGGAGAAAATAGGAACATTTGAGACATCGATACTTCCTTTTGAAGACTGCTGTACGATTTTCGTCGCAAAGCATCCGGTTACCAAACCTAATCTTAAGGCTATTAAGAGATCCGAACTTAAACTCAGAGAGAAGATAGATGAACTGGTGCAGACAGCAATTGAGACGACTGAAACACTTTGGATCGATTGATCCGAAATAAAAAATACCCGGAGCGTTAAGCTCCGGGCAATAATCTCTAACGATGTGCCGGTATCCCCGGCGATGTATTATACGAGATATGGCTTTAATGCTTCAAGAATTGCTGCATCATCCTCAGCATGGATGTTAAGTGTAATAGGCTTTGATAAATCAAGGCTGAAAATTCCCATGATTGACTTTGCATCAATTACATATCTTCCTGATACTAAATCGAAATCGCTGTCAAATTTAGCAATTTCATTTACAAAAGATTTAACTTTGTCGATAGAGTTTAAAGAAATCTCAACTGACTTCATAATAAAGTACCTCCTCTGAAATTTAACAAATTTTAAAATTTTGTTAAGTACATAGTACAATTAAGATTCAATAATGTCAATGTTTTAATTGCACAAAAATAAATTGATTTATTAGGAGAAATACCGAAAATGAGAAAATGTGCGTTACATAATCTTGGGTGTAAGGTAAATTCATATGAAACACAGGTTATGCAGCAGATGATGGAAGAGGCCGGTTATGAAATCGTGGAATTCGGAAAGGAACCGGCGGATGTATATATAATAAATACCTGCAGCGTAACCAATATTGCCGACCGCAAGTCGAGACAGATGATTCATAAGGCCAAGAAACTAAATCCCGATGCAATAGTTGCCGCCACCGGGTGTTATGTGGAAGCAGCCGGAGACAATGTTGATGAAGATGTGGATATAGCAATAGGCAATAATGAGAAAAGCCATCTGGTGGAAATTCTTGACAGCTATTTTGCGGATGTGTGTGAAGAAAAACATACACATGCCGATATAAATAAAGTTACGGCTTTTGATGATATGTTTATGGAAGCTCCCATGGAGCATACCAGGGCATACGTCAAGATACAGGACGGATGTAACCGCTTCTGCACATATTGTATAATTCCTTATGTGCGCGGGCGGATAAGAAGCAGGCGGAAAGACGATATTTTTAACGAAGTATCCTCACTGGCACGGAAGGGCTGCGCTGAGGTGGTGCTTACCGGAATACATCTTTCTTCATACGGACTTGATATGGGCGATGATGCTCCGGGACTTATTGACATAATCGAAATGATAAACGCAATAGAAGGAATTAAGCGGATAAGACTCGGTTCCCTTGAACCGCGTATAGTTACCGAAGAATTTGCAAAAAGGCTCGCTGCATGCGAAAAAATATGCCCGCATTTTCACCTCTCGCTTCAGAGCGGATGTGATGCCACGCTTGTCCGTATGAACAGAAAGTATACGACCGAAGAATTTGCGGAAGGTGTCGGAATATTGCGAAGATATTTTGACAATCCGGCAATAACGACGGATGTAATCGTCGGTTTTCCGGGAGAGACGGAAGAAGAATTTAATGTAACTTATGAATATCTTAAGCAGATTAAATTTTATGAACTTCATGTTTTTAAATATTCCAGGCGTAAGGGAACAATGGCGGACAAGATGCCGGATCAGATAGATGAGCAGGTCAAGAGTGCAAGAAGCGATAAACTGCTTGAACTCGATGAAGAACTTTCAACACAATACCGGGAGAAATATATCGGACAGGATGTCTGTGTGCTTACCGAAGAGGTTAACGTGATTGACGGGACCGCTTATATGACGGGATTCACACCGACTTATGTCAAGGTTGCGATACCGGTTGATGATATGCCGGATATAAAGCCGAATACGATCGTGACGGTGCGTGCTGTTAAACTTCTGGGAAAAGATTTGGTAATTGGTGTTGCCGAAAATTAAATTTTATATTATTATATAAAGAGAAAGGGCGTGAAAAAATGGCAGAATTGAGTAATACGCAGTTTTTCAAGATTCAGCAGGAACCTGCTATCGAAGTTTCGGATATACTTGAGCAGGTATATGAAGCGTTGAAGGATAAGGGATATAATGCAGTCAACCAGATTGTAGGATATATAATGTCAGGAGATCCGACATATATAACAAGTCACCGTAATGCAAGAAGTCTTATTATGAAAGCAGAGCGTGATGAGCTTGTTGAAGAGATGCTTAAGTATTACATTGAGACAAAGGGGTTATGATGAGAATACTCGGACTGGATTTCGGGAGTAAGACGGTCGGCGTTGCGATAAGCGATCCTTTGGGGATAACAGCCCAGGGAGTTGAGATTATCCGCAGACAGAGTGAGAATAAGCTCAGACAGACATTAGCGAGAATCGAAGAGATAATTTCCGAATATAGGGCAGAGAAGATAGTATTAGGACTGCCTAAGAATATGAATGACACCTGTGGGGACAGAGTGGACAGAACCCTTGAATTCAAGGCCATGCTCGAGAGAAGAACCGGACTTGAAGTCATTACATGGGATGAGAGACTGACCACAGTGTCGGCCGATAAGGCTATGATGGAGGCGGGAATCCGCCGTGAGAGACGCAAGGATTATGTCGATATGATAGCTGCCCAGTTTATTTTACAGGGCTATCTTGATAATGCGTCAATGAACAGAGAAGTTTAGGAGATATTTTTGATGGAAACAATACAGATAACATCAGAAGACGGAGAACAGATTCAGTTCTACGTTGTGGAACAGACCAGGGTAAATGGTAAAGATTACATTCTTGTCACAGAGACTGAGGATGAAGAAGCGGAAGCTTATATATTAAAAGATGTATCGTCAGACAAAGAAACTGAAGCAGTTTATGAATTCGTCGAGGAAGAGGACGAACTTAATGCGCTTGCTGCGGTTTTTTCGGAGCTGGTCGATGACACGGATATAGTTTAGTTTAGGAGGAAGAGTTAACTTTGCAGAAAACAGAAAATAGCAGCGTCAAGATTATCCCGTTAGGAGGTCTTGAGCAAATCGGTATGAATATGACTGCCTTTATGTATGAAGACAGTATTATTGTTGTGGATTGCGGATTATCATTCCCGGATGATGATATGCTTGGAATAGATTTAGTAATCCCGGATGTAACATTTTTAAAAGAGAATATTGATAAAGTAAAAGGATTTGTGGTAACACACGGACACGAAGACCATATCGGAGCATTTCCTTATGTTATCAAGGAAGTCAATAAGCCAATATATGCAACCAAGCTTACCATGGGTATTATTGAGACCAAGTTCCGTGAGCATAATCTTCTCGGAACTACCAAGCGTAAGGTTGTAACCTACGGACAGAGCATAATACTCGGAAAGTTCAGGGTAGAGTTTATAAGAACCAATCACAGTATTGCGGACTCATGTGCTCTTGCAATCCACACTCCTGCCGGAGTAATCTTCCACACCGGCGATTTTAAGGTGGATTACACACCTGTATTCGGAGAACCTATTGATTTGCAACGGTTCGGAGAAATAGGCAAGAAAGGTGTTCTTGCACTTCTTTGCGACAGTACCAATGTAATGCGTCCGGGATATACCATGTCAGAGAAGACAGTGGGTAAGACATTCCAGACAATTTTTGATGATAATCCTAAAAGCAGGATAATTGTAGCTACATTTGCATCGAATGTGGACAGAGTACAGCAGATAATCAATGCGGCATGTTCACACGGCCGTAAGGTTGCGGTTGAAGGCCGGAGCATGGTAAATATTATTAATGTGGCATCGGAACTCGGATATCTTCAGATACCGGATGGAACACTTATCGACAGTGAAGAGATAAAGCGCTACCCGGATGATAAAATTACAATCATTACAACAGGAAGCCAGGGCGAATCGATGGCAGCACTTTCCAGAATGGCAGCATCGATTCACAAGAAGGTAACCATAAAGCCGGGTGATGTTATCATAGTAAGTGCAACGCCTATTCCGGGCAACGAGAAATCTGTGGCAAGAGTTATTAACGAATTGTCTATGAAAGGTGCCAAGGTTATATTCCAGGATACTCATGTATCCGGACATGCATCACAGGAAGAGATTAAGCTTATATATTCAATACTGAAGCCTAAATATGCGGTTCCTGTTCATGGAGAATACAGGCATCTTGTCCGCCATGCGGAACTTGCCGAGAGTATGGGAATCCCGAAAGATAACATTTTCATACTTTCATCCGGTGATGTGCTTGAACTCGGACCGAATATAGCAGCCAAAGTAGGAACAGTTCCTAGCGGAAGCCTTATGGTTGACGGACTTGGAGTCGGCGATGTAGGCAACATAGTATTAAGAGACAGACAGACACTTGCCGAGAACGGTATAATCATAGTAGTTCTTACACTTGACCAGTATACGGGACAGCTTCTTGCAGGCCCTGATATTGTAACAAGAGGTTTTGTTTATGTAAGAGAATCGGAAATGCTTATAGAAGATGCTACAGCGGTTGTTTATGAAGCCGTTGTAAGACAGATAGAGAATGGCAACAATGCAGACTGGTCGAAGATTAAAGGCGTGATTAAAGACAGTCTCGGCGATTACATCTGGAAGAAGATGAAGCGTACACCGATGATACTCCCTATCATAATGGAGGTTTCATAAAATATGGATGAAGGATTCGTTCAAATTAAAGACAGAGAGACGGATATTATTGCAAGACAGCTTTCGCAGGCAATCATCCAAAGCGATGAATACCTGAATTACAGAAATGCTCTTGCGGCATTGAAGGAACAGCCGGATTTATATGCGCAGGTAAACGAACTGCGCAGGCAGAATTTTGCCAGACAGAATGGTATGGAAGGCACGATGTCATATGAGGAATACAGAAATCTTTCGGAATTATCTAAGAACCTGCATTCCAATCCGGTTGCAAGCAGATTTCTCGACTCAGAAGTCGGTCTTGGGCGACTCATTCAGGACGTCAACAGAAATGTTATGTCCGATATAGAATTTGACAGTGAATTTCTGGGATAACGGCCGGAGGTAGAGCATGGAAGGCAGAAAGTTAGCGGGAACAGTATTATCTGTTTCATGTCGTACATTGGTATTTGTTCTGATAGTGATGTTATTATATTTGTGCGGAAGAACCATGTTCAATTTCGGCAAAGCGGTATTTACCGAGGAGGCTGTGGCATCCGCAGATAACGCCGTAGAAGTTGAAGTTGTAATACCGCGTGATTATACAACATCACAGGTTGCGCAGATACTCAAAGATAACGGTCTTATAAATGATACCAAGGTGTTTAAAGCACAGGTAATTCTTGCGGAATACAGTAAAAAATTTATTCCGGGAACGTACAAACTAAATAATGCGATGAAACCGTCTGAGATAATGTCAGCATTATCCACCAGACAGGACACAAAATCAGAGGACTGATATGCAGGATATAGTTAATGAAAGGGTCGTTTCCTTTATCAACTCGTTTGATAAGGGGAACAGCCCTATTTGTAATATTATAGAGAAAGAAGCCAGGGAGCAGGGCGTTCCGATTATCCGTAAGGAAATGGAAAGCTTTCTTAGGACTATGTTAAAGCTGACCGGCGCAAAGGATATTCTCGAAATAGGCGCGGCTGTCGGATATTCTTCGATCTTTATGAGCCGGAATATGGCAGAGGGCGCACATATAACAACGATAGAGAATTACCCGCCGCGGATTGAAAAGGCTTTGCAAAATATAGAGAGGGCCGGAGCATCCGATAAGATAACACTATTAAAAGGCGATGCGGGAGAAATACTAAAATCGCTTGAAGGGCCTTATGATTTCATATTTATGGATGCGGCAAAAGCACAGTATATTGTGATACTGCCGGAAATTTTAAGATTGCTTAAGCCCGGTGCAGTCCTGATAACGGATAACGTACTTCAGGAAGGTGAGATAATTGAACCGCGTTTCGGAGTTACAAGAAGAAACCGGACGATTTATGAAAGAATGAGAGAATATCTGTATGCCGTAACGCATTGCGATGAACTTGAGACAACAATCGTTCCGATAGGTGACGGTATAACATTAAGCGTCAGAATATAATAATGGAGATATTGATATGGCAGATACCAAGATTAAGAGAGAAGATATAGAATTACTTATTCCAGCAAGCTCACCGGAAGTATTGCGTATTGCAGTGCTTTATGGTGCGGATGCCGTGTATATCGGCGGAGAGGCATTTGGTTTAAGAGCAAAAGCAAAGAATTTTACAATAGATGAGATGGCGGATTGTGTCAGATTTGCACACGAACATAATGTTAAAGTATACGTTACCGCCAATATTCTTGCGCATAATTATGATCTTGACGGTGCGAGAGCTTATTTTGAGGAACTGGGAAGTAAAGTTCATCCGGATGCGCTTATAATATCCGATCCGGGAATGTTTACAATAGCTAAAGAAGTTGTACCGGACATTGATATTCACATAAGTACGCAGGCCAATAATACCAATTATGAAACCTTTAACTTCTGGCACAGACTGGGAGCAAGGAGAGTTGTCACGGCAAGAGAGCTTTCACTTAACGAAATTAAGCAGATAAGGGAACATATACCTGACGATCTGGAGATAGAGACATTTATACACGGAGCAATGTGTATCTCTTATTCCGGAAGATGTCTTCTGTCGAGCTTTATGACGGGACGTGATGCCAACAAAGGAGCATGCACGCATCCGTGCAGGTGGCAGTACTACCTTATGGAGGAATCAAGACCGGGAGAATATATGCCTGTTTTTGAAAACGAGAGAGGCACATATATATTTAACTCAAAAGATCTGTGTATGATAGAACATATTCCGGAGCTTGTAAATTCGGGAATTAACAGTTTTAAGGTAGAAGGAAGAATGAAAACGGCATTGTATGTTGCAACGGTTGCGAGAACATACAGACTTGCCATAGATGATTATCTTAAGAGCGAGGAATATTACAGGAGCCGCATACCTTTTTACAAAGAAGAAATAGCGAAATGCACATACAGAAAATACACAACGGGATTTTTCTTCGGCAAGCCGGATAAGGACACACAGATATATGATAACAACACATATATCAAAGAATATACTTATCTCGGAATAACGGCTTCGGACGACGGCGGAACATACCTTGAACAGCGCAATAAGTTCTCCGTCGGAGAAATTGTGGAAGTTATGATGCCCGACGGAACCAACATTGATGTTAAAGTTATAGATATAGAAGATGATATGCATAATTCAATGGAGAGTGCACCGCATCCTAAACAGAAAGTGTATTTTAAATTACAGGATAATGATGGTAATGCATATATACCTGCAGAAAACTGCATATTGAGACGGCAGGAATAATCTTTTTTTGGCGGCTGACAGGCACGATGACGCGAAAATAACATAAAATATATTAATTGCATATTTCGCGGGTAAATATATGAAAACATTTGAAAAGCCTTTGTCTGCCAAGGAAGAGAAGGAATATCTTGAGAAATACCGCAATGGCGATGTCAGGGCGGGGGATGTTCTCATAATAAGAAATATGAGGCTGGTGGCACATATGGTAAAGCACTACAGCCTTTCTGACCGCGAAACGTCGGAACTTATATCGATAGGTACGATTGGACTTATCAAAGCCGTGAGGACATTTGATTGTACCAAAGGTAACAGGCTGGCTGCTTATGCTGCCAAATGCATAGATAATGAACTGCTTATGGCTATGCGCAATGACAGAAAAAGACAGCTGGATGTCTCATTGCAGGAACCGATAGGAACTGACCGAGAAGGCAATGAAATAAGCATAATGGATGTAATTGAGACCGGCGAGAAGAATTTTATTGACAGTTATATTCTCAAATGCGATATCGAAATCCTGCGAAAGGCGCTGAACAGTGCGCTGACACCAAGAGAAAAAACAATAATTATGCGTCGGTACGGTCTTGGAGGGTTAAAAGAGACAACTCAGCGTGAATTAGCCGGTGAAATGTCAATAAGCAGAAGCTATGTCAGCAGAATAGAGAAAAAAGCTATAGAGAAACTCAGAGATTTCTTTGCTCAAATATGATATACAAAAGGGGGCGGCGTATGGAGACAGTCGCAGTGATAATGGCAGGCGGCCAGGGCAGACGGTTCTGGCCGGTAAGCCGCAAAAATAAGCCAAAACAGTTCCTGAGTCTTATGGGTGATAACAGGTCGATGCTTCAGAATACGGTGGAGCGTCTGAATGGAACAGTTCCCGAAGAGAATATTTATGTTGTGACAAATGCATGTTATAAGGAAACGGTCGAAAGCCAGCTGCCGGGTATTAACAGTGATAATATTATCTGCGAACCCGTGGGAAGAAACACAGCGCCCTGCATAGGACTTGCATTGAATGCAATAAGGAAGAGATTCGAGGATGCGGTTATGATCGTGCTTCCTTCGGATCATGTTGTAAAAAATCCAAAGCTTTTTATGGACACACTAACGGAACTTGTTGAAGCGGCTCGCACAGCCAACGGGCTTTTTACGATAGGCATAAGACCTAATTATCCGGAAACCGGATATGGTTATATCAAATATATACCGGATGACGGAGACGGTATTTATAAGGTTGAGCGGTTTGTCGAAAAGCCTGATGCAGAACATGCGCTTAAATACCTTCGCGAGGGCAATTATCTGTGGAACAGCGGGATGTTTGTATGGCGTATGTCGGTACTTTACGATGAGTACAAGAAATATGCCCCTGATATACTTGATACGGTTGAGAAGTATGACCGGACAGATGATACGCAGGTCCGTGACGAGATTTTTGCATCGGCAAGGGCAGAGTCAGTTGATGTTGCAATCTTAGAGAAAACCGATAAGATATATACCGTTATCGGTGATTTCGGCTGGGATGACGCAGGAAGTTTTGCCGCGCTTAAGCGTATCGGAATGACAGATGACAGTGACAATTATCTTGAAGGTAATGTTATTGCCGACAGGTGTACAGGCTGTGTCATTAAAGGCGGAGAACGGTTAATTGCGGTAAGCGGAGTGAACGACGTGGTAATAGTGGATGCGGATGATGCGTTGCTTGTATGTCCGGTATCGGAACAGGATTCGATAAAAACGCTCATTAACAGTATAGAGTCAAATAATATGGAGAGGTATTTATGATGAAACTTAAAAAAATATCAATAATCATACCTACACGCAATGAGAAAGATAATGTGGGTAAGCTGTCGGAAATGATTTATGACGTTTTAAAAGGTATTCCTTACAGTATCGTATTTGTGGATGACAGTACGGATGAGACATGGGAATGTATAGAAGAACTCCGGCAAAATCATCCTGAATATAATATAAGCGGGGAACACAGGGACAAGGGAGACGGTCTTGCAGGTGCCGTAATACGCGGATTCTCAATTGCTGACGGAGATTATTATGCTGTTATGGATGCGGATCTGCAGCACCCGCCGACACTTTTAAAACAGATGTACTGTGCAATGCGACGCGGTGCAGACTTTTGTATACCGAGCCGCTTTATTCCGGGCGGAAGTGACGGAGGTCTTAATATATGGCGTAAAAGTGTATCGGCAACAGCAAGGTACATAGGCAAGATAATGCTTCCGTGTTTAAGGCATATATCGGATCCTACCGGCGGGGTATATATGTTCCGCCGCGAAATCCTTGACGGCGTGACACTTAAGCCGTTAGGATGGAAAATTATGATAGAAATGCTTGCGAGATGCAGATATAATAAGATAACGGAAATACCGTATGCATTTGGCATGCGTAACGCAGGAGAATCCAAACTGGATGCCGCGGTTACATTTGAGTATATCAAACAGGTTTTTTCTCTGGTAAGGGACAATTCCGGATGCAGACCTAAAATAACCAGATGGACAACGGACAGGCTTAATAAAGAAATTGACAGCCTTGATGTTGTAATTGACGAACTAAAATAAATCCGGCTTGTTATGATGACAAGTCTGTGATATACTCGGCATATGATTAAATATGGGAAGGATTAGGATACACCAAGATGAAACATGAAGATTTTGATGATCAGGACGAAGAAGTAGTATATGAAGAGGAGACAGAGAAGAAACCGCGTAATAAGTTTAAGATTCTTATGATACTTCTGATAGTACTGATTGTACTTGCGGCAGCAGCTATAGCCGTATTCCTCATAGGAAAGAATTATGTTAAGAGTAAATTCCTTAACAAACTTAATTACGAAAGTAACTCTTACAGCATAGATCCAGATGCGACTTATGAAACGGAGGAGACGGTTCCGGATGCGGATAATATAAGCGATGTTGAGAAAAGCCTTATAGATGCGGATGCCAAGACATTCTACGAGAACGTAGATGTTATATCTGATAACTATGTAAAGAATATACTTCTTATAGGAACCGATGAAAGAGTTTCGGGAAGCTGGAACGGTAATTCGGACTCAATGATTCTTATATCGATCAACAATAAGACGAAGAAGATAATAATGACAAGTTTCATGAGAGATATGTACGTATATATTCCGGATGCCGACAGATGTGATAAGCTTAATGCTGCTCATGCGATCGGAGGAAGTGATTTACTCTGTAAGACTATTTCAGGTAATTTTAAGGTGCATGTTGACCAGTATTTCAGGGTTGATTTCTATGGCCTCATTGATATAATCAATGCTGCAGGCGGAGTAGATATGGAACTCATTCCGGAGGAACTTCCGGTGGCCAACCAGTATATCAAGGATATGTGCAAATATACCAATGAAGATCCTAACCAGTATTATATCAATGAAAGCGGAATGATTCATTTAAACGGAATTCAGGCAGTTGCATATGCCAGAATAAGATATGTCGGTAATGCCGATTATGAACGTACGAACAGACAGCGTAAGATAATGACTAAATTATTTGAAAAATTCAAGTCGATGAGCCTTAATGAACTTACGGATTTTGCTGACAAAGCACTTCCGAATGTTACGACAAATATGCAGTCGGATGAGATATGGAGCATGATAACGGATGCATTCAAATACCTCGGATATGATCTTGTGTCAGCCAGGGTACCGTTTGATGATACAAGTACCGGAACATACATAAACGGTATGTCGTATCTTCTTCCGGATTACAAGAAGAATGTAGAACTGCTCATTGATACAATTTATGGTGAATAATCTTATAACAGGAGGATATATGAATACAACACTTGTAATAATGGCAGCCGGAATCGGAAGCCGTTTTGGCGGGGGAATCAAACAGCTTGAGAAAATGGGACCTAACGGCGAGATAATTATGGATTATTCCATATATGACGCACGTAAGGCAGGTTTCAATAAAGTGGTTTTTATTATACGTAAAGATATTGAGGCTGATTTTAAGGAGATTGTCGGCGACAGAATAGCATCAATTATGGATGTGGAATATGTATATCAGGATATAGAGGCGCTGCCTTTGGGATACTCCGTGCCGGATGGACGTACGAAGCCGTGGGGAACAGGCCATGCTGTACTTATGTGCAAGGACGTGGTAAAAGAACCTTTTGCGGTTATTAATGCTGATGATTTTTACGGCGCGCAGGCTTTTAAGATAGTACATGATGAACTTGTATCACCGACACATTCGGGCGGCAGATATAATTTCTGTATGGCAGGGTTCAGACTTGGTAATACATTAAGTGCCAACGGTGCTGTTACGCGAGGCGTGTGTATGACGGATGATGCCGGAATGTTGGATAAGGTCTGTGAGACAACCGGAATAGAGGAAGTAGACGGACATATCATACATGACGATAACGGCAGTGATATGGAACTTACAAGAGAAACCTGCGTGTCTATGAATATGTGGGGACTCACGCCGGAATTTTTCGGAGAACTTGAGCCTAGATTTAAACATTTTCTTGACGGAATAACACCGCAGGATATCAAGAAAGAATTTTATCTGCCTATGGTGGTTGATGAACTTATTCAGGAAGGAAAGGCAGAGGTCAAGGTCCTTGAGACCGGTGATAAATGGTTCGGAGTTACATATAAGGAAGATAAGCCGGAAGTGGTATCCTCAATCAGGAAGCTCATAAGCGACGGAGCATATCCTGACGGACTCTGGAGTTAGATAAATGGCGGGAACCAAAGATAAAAACAGACGCAATATCAAAGCGATAGTCATCCCGGCTGCAATAATTGGCACCGTGCTTGTTATTGCCGTTGTATGCGTATGTGTTCTCATACATTATATTCATAAGATGAACTATGTGCCACTTCAGGAGAATTATACAATTCTGGCTGAGACAGGAACATTTGAGGAAGATGTTACCAATCCGGATGAAGAGACCAGCAGTGATTCATCACAGGAAGAAATAGATGAATACAAGCGTCTTACAGAAGAGGCACTTTCCAAGGTTGACGGAGAATATGAACCGATAGGCGATGTGTATAATATACTTTTAATAGGCTCTGACACGAGACAGGCAGGCGGAGAGGGAAGATCGGATACGATGATGTTGATTTCGGTTAATAAGACCGAGAAGAAAATTATCGCAACATCATTTCTTCGTGATCTGTATGTAAAAATACCTGAAAAAGGATATTATAAGATAAATGCATCGTATGCCTACGGCGGAGTCGAGCTTCTTCTGGACACATTGGAATCGAATTTTTCAATAGAGATAGACAGGTATATCGCTGTCGATTTCTATTCGTTCGTTAAAGTGGTGGATATTCTCGGAGGACTTGATGTCAATGTCGAAGAGAATGAATTGTACTGGCTGAATCAATATATACATGCAAGTAATCTGCTTCTTGATGAAGATGAGAATGATGGTTATCTGGAATATGCGGATGGTTCATACCAGCATCTTAACGGTAAGCAGGCACTTGCTTATTCAAGATTCAGATATGTCGGTAACGGAGATTTTACCAGAACCGAAAGACAGCGCAAGGTTGTAAATCTTATATTTGATAAACTTAAGACGATAACACCGTCCAAACTTATCGAGCTGCTGGATGTGCTTCTGCCGGAGATCACGACCAATGTACCGACCGGAGAATTTCTGGAACTGATAGCAATTCTTCCGCAGATGAGCCAATATGAAATCGTATCATGGGGTATACCGGATGACAAATTCCGGTACATAACCATCAAAGGTGATTCATGTATAGGAATCGATTTTAATTATTATATAGACAAAATATATAACACAATATATGGTTAAGGAGAATGGCAGCATTCTCCTTTTTGCATATAATATATAGAGATTGTGTGCCGGGAAATCATTATGAGAATATGTGATTTGAAAAATAAAGAAGTGATAAACTCAAATGATTGTAAAATACTCGGATTTGTGGTGGATATAGATGTGGATTTATATACAGGAAGGGTTATATCGATAATTGTGCCGGGACCCGGAAGAGTATTCAGTTTCTTTGGCCGCGAAAATGAATATATAATACCTTATGAGTGTATCTGTAAAGTAGGGCCGGATGTGATAATAGTCAATGTATGTGAAGAAAAGGTATTATGCAAACTATAATAATTACATTGTTTTTGCCTGTGCCGTGAATGTATAATATAAATATTACGTGCCATAGGAGGACAAAATGAAAAAGATCAAACAGATAGTTGCGATATTTGCCGCACTGGCATTTGTTGTGACAGCCGGATTGTCGTTTGCCGGCACAGAGGCTAAAGCGGCAGAAAGTGGTGAATTCACAAGAACTTCAATAGAAATAGCGGCAGATATGGGTTACGGATGGAATCTCGGTAATACCATGGAAGCCACTAACACATGGACATCGAATCCTAAGGTAAAGGATTTTGAGACGGCATGGGGACAGCCTGTGACGACCAAGGCCATGATTGACGGAATCAAGAAGGCAGGATTTAATTCAATAAGAATACCTGTTTCATGGTCCAATATGATGTCAAGCGACGGCAATTACACTATTGATGCATCATACTTTAAAAGAGTTGATGAGATTATAAGTTATGCGTTTGCCAATGACATGTATGTAATCATCAACGACCATTATGACGGCGGCTGGTGGGAGCATTTTTGCGGCAACAAGAGAGACTGTATGAAACATTACAAGAATATGTGGACACAGATTGCTGAGCACTATAAGGATTATTCGGAAAAGCTTATTTTTGAATCTGCAAACGAAGAACTCGGAGACACTCTGGATAACAGTCTTTCAAAGATAGAAGTAACTATATCGGAAACGGCATTGTACAATCTTGTCAATGAGATCAACCAGACTTTTGTTGATATCGTAAGGCAGTCAGGCGGCAATAATGATAAGAGATATCTTCTTATCGCCGGATATAATACAGATATTGATAAGACCTGCAGCAGCTTATATAAGATGCCGACGGACACCATAAAGAACCATCTTATGATATCGGTTCATTATTACACACCTTGGACATATGTAGGTTTGCATAAGGATGAAGGTTACGGATATAAGGCTTCATGGGGAACCGATACCGATAAGGCTGAGATGGCAGGATATTTTGCCAAGATGAAGAAGTTCACCGATGCGGGATACGGCGTTGTGATCGGTGAATACAGTGTATTGAGTTATAATAACGATACCAAGGCGTTTGAACGTAAAGCAGGAGATACCACGTTTATTAAATATCTTCTTTCACTTTGTGAAAAATACGGATACGCACCGTATGTATGGGACGCAGGAGACTGGTACAACAGATATACCTGTTCCATGAGATGGAGCGATATTGCGGCAATTTATAATCCGGATTATATAATACCACCTAAAACGCCTGAACTTAAGACTCCGGAGAATGTAACAGGCGGCATTAATGTAAGCTGGAATAAAGTTAACGGCGCACAGAAATATTATGTATACCGCTAGACTTCGGGAACAGGCTGGAGCCGTATTGCGGAGGTGACATCCACATCATATGTTGACAAATCAGCCAAAGCGGGAAGCACGTATACATATACGGTAAGAGCCGTAAATAAGGGCGTTGCCGGCGGCTATGATAAGAGCGGCCGAACAATAAAAAGACTTGCCAATACAACTGTAACATCGGTAACCAATGTGACATCCGGTGTTACGGTTAAATGGAGTAAGGTAACAGGAGCTTCGGGTTATTATGTGTATAGAAAGACATCCACAGGAAACTGGGCTAGGATTGCTGAATTAAATAGCGCTTCTACGCTTAGTTACACGGACACCAAGGCATCCGCAGGAGTAACTTATATATATACCGTAAGACCGTATTCAGGAAATGTTAAGGGTGACTGGAACAGTACAGGTACTTTAAAGCGCCTGGCAGACCCGACAGTTACATCCATATCCAATGCTACTGCCGGAATCAGCATAAACTGGAATAAATCATCCGGAGCATCGGGATATATTGTATATCGTAAGGGTACAAGCGGTTCATGGACAAGAATAGCAGATATTAAAAATGGTTCGACTACAAGTTATACCGATAAAACAGCGTCAAGCGGAAGCACATACTCATATACCGTAAGGGCATATTCCGGTAAAGTAATGAGTGACTGGCATAATTATAAATCACTTAAGCGTCTTGCCGATCCTAAATTCGACAATGCATATACCGTCAAAGCCGGCATAACCCTTAAATGGAAAAATGTTACCGGCGCAGGCGGATATATATTATACCGTAAGGCACCGGGCGGAAGCTGGAGCAGAATTGCCGATATCAAGAGTGGAAGCACACTTAAATATGTTGATACAACCGCAGCCAAGGGTGTTAAATATTCTTATACAGTCAGAGCGTATTCGGGAAATGTTATGAGCTCATGGAGTTCCGTAAGAAATATTGCAAGATAAAAAACTAAATATACATAATTTGTAAAAATTGAAAACCTACAAAAATAAGTGCCGGCCCGTACAAAGAGCTGGCACTTATATATTATTTACATTTTATTACTTTTAGCGCGATTACATCTCCAACAGAGGGTTTGTAAGTTACTGGCCTCCGTTTTTCCACCTTTTGAAATTGGAATTATATGGTCAACTTCGAGCAGAAGATTTGGCTCTTTATATATGCTGTTACCGCATATACAGCAAGTATAATTATCTCTTTTCTTTATTGCCTCGCGTAAATCATTGGTCATGGTTGCCCTTTGAGTTTTAGAGTGCGCCTGTTTATTGAACTTCGCATATACTTCTGAACGTATGCTTAAAAGTACTGCCGGTGTAATGTAAATCTCAACCGATCTGCCACTTTTTCCGGCAGTGCTTACATATGAAAATATAAATACAGGGTCTTCAAATTTGGCCAAATCGTAAGATATATTACATACATTGTAAGATAGTTTTTTTCTTGATGTGAAAAGCTTTATGAACGGTGGTAAATTGTTCCTAATATTATTAGTTAATGTTGTCATATCTGTTATGTTCTGTCGATACAGTCGGGACCATTTAATGCAGTAGTCAATTTTTTCGAGACTGTTTTCATCATATTTAATGTTTGAATATTTGATTAGATATTTAATGGGATTATTGGCAGCATTTGCTTCTATTGAACTTGAACAGCTATATGTTTGGTAAAGTCCCAATTCATGAATATATTTTCGAAATGTTTGGAGTTCATCTAATAATCTAATGCCTGTCTTGGCACATTTATCTGATAATGGTCTTGCTTCATCAAACAATTCCTGTCTGTTTTTGATTACATATTTATTAGTTGTAATGCGGCAAATCGATAGCATTATGAATACTATGATAATAGCAGCAAAAATCAGTATAAAATAAGATTTTATATCCATATTCATTAAAAACTCTATCATTGGCAATCCACCTATATTTTTATTGTAAAATAAAAAATGCACCTGGAGGGAATCGAACCCCCGACAACCCGGCTCCGGAAACCGGTGCTCTATCCACTGAGCTACAAGTGCAAAACTTACCTACCTATAATATACTAAAAAAAATATTTTAGCAATCTTTTATTTCAATATTTTCATATCTGTTTTTTTCTGTTACAATAGTATACATGGATGACAATACACAATCAATAAGAATTAATAAATATATAAGCGCAAGCGGTTATTGTTCAAGACGAGAGGCGGACAGACTTGTGGAAGCGGGCAGAGTCCGTATAGATGGGGATGTTGCGGTAGCAGGAAGTCGGGTGGTGCCGGGAATGACAGTGACTGTTGATGACGCTGTACTCAATATGACCGGAGATAAAGTGGTATATGCACTTAATAAACCGGTTGGTTATATAAGTTCACTGTCGGATGAGCAGGGGCAGGGAATATCCTGTTTTATCCCGGACGGTATGAGGCTGTTTCCTGTCGGAAGACTTGATAAAGAATCGGAAGGTCTTATGCTTTTGACCAATGACGGCGAACTGATGAATAATCTTCTGAATGCAGCCGGCGGACATGAGAAAGAATATTATGTAACCGTTGACAGAAAATTAACGGACAGCTTTCTTAAGACATTGGAGACAGGTGTGATGATTACTAACCGCGCTACGGGAGAGAAGGTAATGACTGCGCCGTGCACGACACGAAAGATATCGGATAATACATTTTCAATAATACTTATACAGGGACTCAACAGACAGATAAGGCGAATGTGCGGTGCACTCGGATACGGTGTGATTAAGCTTAAGAGAATGCGAATAAAGAATATATGTCTTGGTGATCTTAACGAAGGATGTATAAGAAAACTTGCCGATGAAGAGATTATCGGACTCAATAAATAACCGGAAGGTATAATTATGAATAAATCAGACAGAATTAAAGAACTTGTTGATACACTTAATAAAGCGGCCAAGGTGTATTATTCCGGAACAGATGAGATAATGAGCAATCTGGAATATGACAGATTATATGATGAACTTAAGGCCCTTGAAGATGAGACGGGCATTGTTCTTGCCGGGAGTCCTACTCATAAAGTTGGATATGAGACATTAAGCGAACTGCCAAAGGAAGAACACGAGCGCCCTATGTTAAGTCTTGATAAGACTAAGTCAGTCGAAGAACTTGCCGCCTTTGCGGGGAGTCATAAATCACTTCTTTCATGGAAACTTGACGGCCTGACAGTTGTGGTGACATACCGTGACGGTGAACTGTATAAGGCTGTGACGCGTGGCAACGGATATGTCGGTGAGGTCATAACACCCAATGCGAGGGTTTTTGTAAATCTTCCGGCCAGGATTCCGTATAAAGGCGAACTTATCATAAGAGGCGAAGCGATAATAACATATTCGGATTTCGAACGTATTAATCAAAGCATCGATGAAGACGAGAACAAATATAAGAATCCGCGAAATCTATGCAGCGGTTCAGTAAGACAGCTGAATAACGAAATAACAGCAGAACGTAATGTGAGGCTCATTGTATTTGCACTTATAAGAGCGGATGGCGTAGACTTCGGTAACTCCAGGCAGAAACAGTTTGAATGGCTGGAGGGCCAGGGATTTGAAGTCGTGGAATATAAGGTCGTTGATGGAACAAGTGTGGCAGATGCTGTTGAATATTTTTCAAAAGCAATTACAGACAATGATTTTCCGTCTGACGGACTGGTGCTTTTATATGATGACATTGCATATGGTGAGTCGCTTGGAACGACAGCTAAATTCCCGCGTAATGCCATTGCTTTTAAATGGGCCGATGAAATGGCACTTACCAGACTGAAATGTGTGGAATGGTCAGCATCAAGAACCGGACTTATCAATCCGGTTGCGGTTTTTGAACCGGTAGAGCTTGAAGGTACGACAGTTTCAAGGGCAAGTGTTCATAATGTAAGCATTGTCAAAGAACTTAAACTTGGATATAATGACGAGATCAAAGTTTACAAAGCCAATATGATCATCCCGCAGATAGCAGAGAATATTACAGGAAGTGCTACAATAGAAATTCCGGAGGTGTGTCCTGTGTGCGGCGGCCCGACAGGCATTAAGAAGGCTAATGATACGGAATCGTTATACTGCCTGAATCCGGATTGCCAGGCGAAGCATATTAAGCGCTTTGAACATTTTGTATCGAGAAATGCACTTAATATCGACGGGATATCTTCGCAGACATTGGAGAAATTTATTGACCGTGGCTTTATAAAGAACTATACTGATTTATACCATCTGAATAATTATGAAGATGAGATAGTCGGAATGGATGGCTTTGGCAGAAAGTCATATGATAATATAATAGAATCAGTGGAAAAGTCACGCACAGTTACACTTGACCACGTTATATATGCACTCGGAATCGGCGGCATAGGACTTGCCAATGCGAGACTTGTCAGCAGGCATTGCAATGAAGATCCGGATGCTGTTGCGGATATAACGATTGAAGAACTTATGTCTATTGACGGCATCGGTGACGTTCTGGCACAGTCATTCAGGGAATATTTTGATGACGAGAATAACCGCAGGCTTTATAATGAGCTTCTTGAGGAACTTAAGCTTCAGAAAGAAGTAAGGGATACTTCATCGCCTGTTGCAGGAAAGACTTTTGTTATCACTGGCAGTGTAAATCATTTTGCAAACAGGGATGAACTCAAGGCTTTTATAGAGACGCTTGGCGGTAAGACTACCGGCAGTGTTTCGGCAAAGACGGACTATCTCATTAATAATGATGTGACGAGTAATTCGTCCAAGAATAAGAAAGCGAGAGAACTCGGAATTCCTGTTATTTCGGAAGAAGAGTTTATGAAACTTACAGGGAGGGATTTTTAATGCCCATAAGGACACAGAATAATCTGCCGGCTAAGGCAGTTCTTGAAAACGAGAATATATTTGTTATGGATGAGGATAGGGCGATATCACAGAATATACGTCCGCTGGAGATCCTTATATTGAATCTTATGCCGCTTAAGGAAGATACGGAAGTACAGCTTCTGCGTGCATTATCCAACACACCTTTGCAGATCAATATTACTTTTTTGCAGACGGCAACATATGTATCAACGCATACGGCAGCCTCACATCTGAATCAGTTCTATCTTACATTTGACGATGTTAAGAACAGAAGATTCGATGGAATGATAATTACGGGTGCCCCGATAGAACATCTTGATTTTGAACAGGTTGACTATTGGAAAGAACTTACGGAAATCATGGATTGGACCAAGACGAATGTTACTTCGACGTTTCACATATGCTGGGGTGCACAGGCCGGATTGTATTATCATTTCGGGGTCCGCAAGATATGGCTTGATGAGAAAATTTCGGGTGTGTATCAGCATAAAGTCCTTAACAGAAAGAACCCGCTTGTCAGAGGCTTTGATGATGTATTTATGGCGCCGCATTCAAGACATACGGCATCATCTCCGGAAGATATCAGGAAATGTGACGATCTTGTGATTCTTGCAACATCCGATGAGGTCGGCGATCTGCTTGTAATGAAGAAAGACGGAAGCCAGATATTTGTGTTGGGTCATCTTGAATATGACAGACTGACGCTTGACCGTGAATATAAGAGAGATCTGGCCAAAGGTCTGAATCCGAAGATTCCGGATAATTATTATACCGATAATGATACCGGGGTAAGACCGAATCTTACATGGAGGGCAACATCCAACTGCCTGTACAGTAACTGGCTTAATTACTTTGTATACCAGATTACACCATATATTTTGTAACACAGGAGAATTTTATGCAATACAGATACATATTTTTTGACCTGGACGGGACACTTACCGATCCGGGAATCGGTATAACCAATTCGGTTATGTATGCTCTTGATAAATTCGGCATCCATGAGAACCGTGAGAATCTGTACCGCTTTATAGGTCCGCCGCTTGTGGATTCATTTATGGAATTTTATGGTTTTTCAGAGGATAAGGCCCGTAAGGCAGTCGAATATTACAGGGAATATTTCTCGGTAACCGGTTTGTTTGAAAATAAAGTATATGACGGGATAGAAGACGTTCTTGATAAACTTAAATCGGCCGGACATAAGCTTTTTGTGGCGACATCCAAGCCGGAAGTGTTTGCGAACCGCATTCTGGAGAAATTTGATCTAAAAAAGTATTTTGAATATATTGCCGGAGCGGATCTTGAAGGACATAAGTCATCCAAATCGGATGTTGTTAAGGAAGCAATGGAAATAAGTCATGCATCACCGGATGAAATTCTTATGGTAGGTGATCGCAAACATGATATAATAGGTGCAAGGGATAACGGAATCCGGACGGCAGCAGTCCTGTATGGGTATGGAAACCGGGAGGAATTCGAAGAGGAATGCGCTGATTATATACTTGATAAAGTTGAGGATATATTACAATTCAGATAGTGGAAGAGGTGATTCGGGTGAAAAATGTTTTTTTGTCTGATTTAAAAGAGGGAATGGTATTGGGAAGAGACCTGGTGACGTCAGCGGGAATAATGATTCTTCCGGCGGGGGTTGTCATCACGGCTCCGATCATAAAACATCTTGAAACACTCGGGGTTGTGGCTGTCAGCATAGATGACACAGCCAAGGCCGCAGAGGAAGAACCGGAGACGGCAGAGACGGAAGTCAGAGAAGATAAGTCGGATGAGCGTAAGGTAGGGTTTGAAGAATTCAGCCATAAATACATTGATGCAAAGGACAGTCTTAACAATACTTTCGGCAAAATGATCAACAACCACATCAATAAGGCCGATGTTGAAGAGATAATTGATAAGAGCTGGAATATGCTTGGCACGGAATATAATTCGTATAATATGTTAAATATGCTGTATTCTATGCACAATTACAGTGATACCACATATATGCATTGCATGAATGTCGGAATGATAGCGTCATTGATAGGCAAATGGCTCGGCTGGAAAGAAGAAGACATTAAGATTCTCAATGCTTGCGGAATGTTCCATGATATAGGCAAACTTCTCATACCCAAAGAAATTCTTGACAAGCCGGGAAGACTTACACTCAGCGAATATGAGATAATGAAATCACATACGATAAGAGGGTACCAGCTGATCAAAGAATGGGGTCTCAATGAACATATTGTAAATTGTGCGCTTATGCATCATGAAAGGTGCAACGGTTCCGGTTATCCGTTCGGAATCACCGGTGATAAGATAGACGAATATGCCAAAATCATTGCAATTGCGGATGTCTATGAGGCTATGACGGCAAACAGGGCATACCGTGGTCCGATATGCCCGTTTGATGTTGTTGCACAATTTGAAGATAAAGGTTTTGATCTGTATGAGACCAAGTATCTTCTTGTATTCATACAGAATATAGTTGATTCATATCTTCATGCCAAAGTAAGACTTAATAACGGCGAGACGGCTGAGATAATTCTTATTAATAAGCAGCGTGGTTCCAAACCGGTTGTGATCACCAGTACGGGAAGACCTGTTGACCTTTCCAAGGAACCCGGACTCAGGATTGAGGAGGTTTATGAAGAGTAATACGGGACACTGTTTTTGAAAAAGAGCTGATTGACATTGCTGAATTTGCCACCTGGCTTGCCAAAAGTCCCAAAAGGTAAGCATATATTCCCATTCGCGGAATCAGGAATACAATACATATAATATTTATTAATTCAGAAAGCATGCTGTTTATGAGCACACGGCCGGCCTGACCGAGTGCGTGCAGCATGCTTTTGTACGTTGTATTAATAAAAATAAAAGGACAAAGCCATGCCATTATTCTGATATATCCCACGAGATCGGGTTCGTTGAAGACGTAAGCTGTAATACCGGCACCGGCTGTCGTGTATCCGATAATACATACAAACCCGAATATAAGTGAGAAAGCAAGCGCCATACGGCTTGATTTGATCAATTTACTTGAGGAATCCTGTTCTTTGGCGACTGATGGCAGCAACATCTGTGCAACCGAACCGGTTAATGTGGACGGAAACAGGATAACAGGCATTGCCATGCCGGTTATTATACCGAAAATGCTCACCGAACGTTCTGTGGAATATCCGTAAACGGTCAGCATAAGCGGGATAAGGGCAGCCTCAAGACTCTGCATTCCGTGCAGTGCAAGTCTGTTTAAGGATACCGGAAGAGAGGTTTTGATAATCTGTTTTACTTCGATATCAGGCCGGCCGTTTTTGCGGATATTTTTGCGGCGACCTATCAATACTATGGTTGCACATAATAAAGCAGCTGCGATCTCTCCGCAGACCAGGCCGATGGCACCGACTGCAGCGGTGATTTCCCGTCCCTCAGAATATGCAATCTGTACAACGATGTATACGGCTATGAGTCTGACAGCCTGCTCAAAAACCTGTGAAACGGCAGGAATAATAGTCCGTTCTTTGCCTATGTAATATGCACATACGAGACAATGAACACATGCGAAAGGAACGGAGAAGACGGAAATACGGATTAACGGCGAGACAAGGGGATTATGAAAAATATAACCGGCAATTATGTCTGCGCCCATATATGACAAAACAGTACATATAACACATAAGATCATTGATATTCCAAAACAGAATACCGCAGTGTGCCTGGCACGCAGATGCTCACCGGATGCTGCATATGCGGCACCGAAACGCGATACGCATACTTCAGGTCCGGCGATTCCAATAGCATAACATACGGCTGTAACAGGCATTATAAGCTGGTAAAGTCCCATTCCGGCGGAACCTATGCTTCTGGAGAGAAAGATTCTGTATCCGAAACCGAAAATTTTTGTTAATATTCCGGCCAAAGTCAGAATAATAGTTCCTTTGATAAAAGTTTTTCTGGACATAATAATTCGCTGGTCTTTTTTAACATCATATGAGAGAACGGCATATTATATTAATAAGAAATAATTGAACGGTACTGATATGAGCATATACCTCGACAATGCCGCGACAACTCCGCTTATGCCGGAAGCAGCGCAGGCAATGAGACAATATTATTCAGCGGATTTCTATAATCCGTCAGCATCATATTCAAAGTCCAAACGTGTCCGGGATAAAATAGAAGAGGCAAGAGCTGTGATAGCAGGACTTATAGGAGCAAGACCGGAAGAGATTTTCTTCACGTCGGGAGGCACGGAGGCTGATAACTGGGCTCTTAATGAAGCAATGTCGGCGAGAGGCCATATAATAGCCGGCAGTATAGAACATAAAGCCGTGCTGGCGCCGCTTGAACGGTACGGCAGTATTGGCGGGCGGTATGATCTGCTCCCTGTTGACCGGGAGGGGTTCATAAAACCCGAAATACTAAGAAAATATATAAAAAGAGATACAGTTATGATAAGCGTGATGACTGCAAATAATGAAATCGGAACGGTTGAACCAATTGGAAAACTGGCAAGAATAGCACATGAGTATGATATTATTTTTCATACGGATGCAGTGCAGGCATTCGGGCATATTCCGGTAAACGTGGATAGCATGAACGTTGATATGTTAAGCGCTTCCTCCCATAAATTTAACGGCCCTAAAGGTACCGGTTTTCTGTATATAAGGCGGGAATGCAAGGCACATCCGTTTATATACGGAGGCGGTCAGGAAAAAGGCATGCGATCCGGAACCGAAAATGTTCCGGGGATAATAGGAATGGCGGAAGCTGCAAGGGTATCCTGCGCAAGACTTGAAATGACTATGGCACACTGCCGCAGAATGAGTGAATACATTACAGGAAGAGTAATGAAGGAAATAGAAGATACCAGAGTAAACGGCCCTTCGGATTATGAAAACAGACTGCCCGGAAATATGAGCATAGGTTTTGGAAATGTGGATGCACAATCGTTGCTGGTACTTCTTGATATGTATGGGGTAAATGCGGCAGCGGGTTCAGCTTGCAGCAAAGGAAATACATCCCATGTATTAAGGGCTGTCAAAACTCCGGATAAATACGCGATGGGAACAATAAGAATGAGCATAGATAAGGAAATGAATTACCGGACGGCCGATTATGTGGTGGAAGTCCTGAAAAAATCAGTTGCGGCGGCACGAAAACAGAAATGATCCGTATATGCCGCCGTAATATACTATACAAGAGGAATGAAAGCCGGAGAACGATCCTCAAATGAGGCCACATATTTGAAACCTGTATTGACAAGAATGTCTCTTGCGGTACGAAAAGCGTATCCGAGGGACTTTACATAATGCGCATCAGAACCGACCGTAACAATTTCACCGCCAAGCTCATGGTATCGTTTGAGAAGAGTTATTGTCGGGATAAAATATGTTATACCATTTGATAATCCGCGGGTGTTGAGCTCTATTCCGTGGCCTTTGGCTATTATGTTTTTGAGAATCATATCAGTGATATCGTAGAAGTCATCATCGACATATACATAATCTTTATCTTTGACATATCTTCTTATATAATCCAGATGTCCGTACACATCATAATCATCATATGTGGTTACATTGCGCAGGATTGCTTTGTAATAGTCGTGTATTGCATCACGGCTGTCGCGGCCTTCCCAGAATTCAGGATAGTAAGGGTCTGTGCCGTCAACCATATGTGATGAACCTATAACGAAATCAAACGGGTATTTGTGCACAAGCGCACGGTTGTCCGGTTCGATGGAAGGATTGAGACCGAGTTCTATTCCGATTTTAATATGTATTTTGTCACAGAATTCTTCCTTGAGTGCGCGCAGTTCATTAAAATATGCCTCGACGTCAAGTCGGAACATCTCTTTACCGTTCTCGGGAGGATAATCGTAATCCATATGGTCCGTAAAGCATATTTCGCTCATGCCGTTGCTTATTGCTTTGGAAATATGTTCACGCGGGTTAACCTCGCAATCTGATGAAAAATATGTATGTACATGGTAATCTGATATCATAAGTTACTCCTTGCAATCTGTTAATCTGTGTTATTAATCACATACAAATTATAATTAAACTGAAATATTTGTCAATCTTTACACAAAAATAAAATAAGGGTTGAAATTTATGGATAAAGAAGGTAAAATGTCACTAGATTGATTTTTATTTAACAATCCTTTCATTTAAATTTTCTTTAGGAGGAATTAAAAAAATGGCAGTAAAAGTTGCAATCAACGGATTCGGCCGTATCGGTCGTCTTGCTTTCAGACAGATGTTCGGAGCAGAAGGATATGAAGTAGTAGCTATCAACGATTTAACAAGCCCTAAGATGCTTGCTCACCTTCTTAAATATGACTCTTCACAGGGTAAATATGAGAAGGCTGACACAGTTTCAGCAGGTGAGGATTCAATCACAGTTGATGGTAAGACAATCAAGATTTATAAGTTCCCAGACGCTAACGATTGCCCATGGGGAGAACTTGGAGTAGACGTAGTACTTGAGTGCTCAGGTTTCTACACCTCTAAGGAGAAAGCACAGGCTCATATCAATGCCGGTGCTCGTAAGGTTGTTATTTCAGCTCCTGCAGGAAACGACCTTCCTACAATCGTATACAATGTTAACCATACAACACTTAAGCCGTCTGATACAATCATTTCAGCAGCTTCATGTACAACTAACTGCTTAGCACCTATGGCTAAGGCTCTTAATGACCTTGCTCCTATCGAGTCAGGTATCATGTGTACAATTCACGCTTACACAGGAGATCAGATGATCCTCGACGGACCTCAGAGAAAGGGTGACTTAAGAAGATCAAGAGCAGGTGCTATCAACATCGTTCCTAACTCAACAGGTGCTGCTAAGGCAATCGGTCTTGTTATTCCGGAACTTAACGGAAAGCTTATCGGAGCTGCTCAGCGTGTTCCTACCCCTACAGGTTCAACAACACTTCTTTTCGCTGTAGTTGACAAGAAGGTTACTAAGGAAGAAATCAACGCTGCTATGAAGGCTGCTCAGACAGAGTCATTCGGATACAATGAAGATGAAATCGTTTCATCAGATATCGTTGGTATGAGATATGGTTCACTCTTCGATGCAACACAGACTATGGTATCAGAGCTTCCTGATGGAAAGTGCCAGGTTGAGGTTGTTTCATGGTATGATAACGAGAACTCATACACAAGCCAGATGGTTAGAACAATTAAGTACTTCTCAGAGTTAGCTTAATTCTATAGTGTATAGTATTCGTATGGATTCCATACGATAAAACAGACCTACCAGGGTCCGGTCAAGGCAGGACGGCTTAAGCGCCGGACAGGCTTTAGGACCGGACCCTTTTTATTATGTATAATCCAAAGGAGATATAATTATGCTTAACAAGAAAAGTATTGATGACATTAATGTTAAGGGTCAGAGAGTGCTTGTAAGATGTGATTTCAACGTTCCGCTTAAGAATGGCGTTATCACAGATGAGAACAGAATTGTTGCAGCACTTCCGACAATTAAGAAATTAATCAATGATGGCGGTAAGGTAATCCTCTGCTCACATCTTGGTAAGGTTAAGAACGGACCTAACGAAGGCGAGTCACTTGCACCTGTTGCTAAGAGACTTTCAGAGAAACTCGGCAAAGAGGTTGTATTTGCCGCAGATGATGAAGTTGTGGGACCTAACGCAAAAGCTGCCGTAGCAGCTATGAAGGACGGAGATGTAGTTCTTCTCCAGAACACAAGATTCAGAAAAGAAGAGACCAAGAACGAAGAGAATTTCTCCAAGGAACTTGCTTCTCTTTGCGATATATATGTAAATGATGCTTTCGGTGCATGCCACAGAGCACATTGCTCAACAGAAGGTGTTACAAAGTTCGTTAAGACTAACGTTGTAGGATACCTTATGCAGAAAGAGATCGAATTCCTCGGTAATGCAGTTAATAATCCTGTAAGACCGTTTGTTGCTATCCTTGGCGGTGCTAAGGTTGCCGACAAACTTAATGTTATTTCCAATCTCCTTGAGAAGTGTGACACACTTATCATCGGCGGTGGTATGGCATACACATTCCTTAAGGCTAAGGGATATGAAATCGGTATTTCACTCTGCGATGATACCAAGATTGATTACTGCAAGGAAATGATGGCTAAGGCTGAGAAACTCGGCAAGAAGCTCCTTCTTCCGGTTGATGCAGTTACCATTAAAGATTTCCCTAACCCGATCGATGCACCTGTAGAAGTTGAAGTATATGATGCTGACAAGATGCCGGCTGACAGAGAAGGATGCGATATCGGACCTAAGACACAGGCTCTTTTTGCAGATGCCGTTAAGACAGCTAAGACCGTTGTATGGAACGGACCTATGGGCGTATTCGAGAACCCTACACTTGCAGCAGGTACGATTGCTGTAGCCAAAGCTCTTGCAGAGACTGATGCTACAACGATCATCGGCGGCGGTGATTCAGCAGCTGCTGTTAATACACTTGGATTCGGCGATAAGATGACACACATCTCAACAGGTGGCGGTGCATCACTTGAATTCCTTGAGGGCAAGGCTCTTCCTGGAATTGAATCAGCAGATGACAAATAATATTCGGAGGAATTAATATAATGCGTAAAAGAATTATCGCAGGCAACTGGAAAATGAATAAGACTCCAAGCGAGGCAGTTGCATTAATTAATGAACTTAAACCTCTTGTAGTTAACCCGGATGTTGATGTTGTATATTGCGTTCCGGCAATTGATCTTACAACAGCAATTGAGGCTACAAAAGGTACTAACGTAGCAATCGGTGCAGAGAATATGTACTTTGAAGAGAGCGGCGCTTACACAGGTGAGATCGCTCCTGCAATGCTTACAGATATCGGTGTTAAGTATGTTATTATCGGACACTCAGAGAGAAGAGAATACTTCGCTGAGACAGACGAGACAGTTAACAAGAAGGTTCTCAAGGCATTCGAGCATGGTATTACACCTATTATCTGCTGCGGTGAGACACTCACACAGAGAGAGCAGGGAATTACTCTTGACTGGATCAGAATGCAGATTAAGATCGCATTCCAGAATGTAACGGCGGATCAGGCTAAGAGCGCAGTTATCGCTTATGAGCCAATCTGGGCTATCGGAACAGGCAAGACTGCAACAGCAGATCAGGCTGAAGAAGTATGTGCAGGTATCCGTGCGGTTATCGGCGAGATTTATGATGAAGCTACAGCTGAAGCAATCAGAATCCAGTATGGCGGATCGATGAATGCAGGCAATGCGGCTGAACTTCTTGCTAAGCCTGACATCGACGGTGGTCTTATCGGCGGAGCAAGCCTTAAGGCTGACTTCGGCAAGATCGTTAATGCATAATTAATATAATTAATGATAAGCGGCATGACCGGGAATAACCGGTTGTGCCGTTTTTTTTGTTATGACGACGAGAAAAATACACGCAATTATGCGGTGTATATGACGACCGTTAATCAGAGCGGGATTCGCAGAATGTATCTAGCCTCTGTGTGAGATATGCTGATGCAGATGTTAAAAAGTATGTCGAATAACTGCAAAAAATTTAAATGTATGCAAAACAAAATTCGACATACGAAAAATATCCGCAGGGATATAATGGACATGTAAACGACAGGAGGGGGCGCGCGTGCACTATGAAATCTACATTGACGTTGTATTTTGCATAAATTTTGTGATGGATTACATAATGTTGTCGATAACGGATGGAGTACTCAGGTGTACAAATGGGACGCGCCCGGCTGTCAGGCTGTTAAAACGTTATGCTGCGGCTGCGGCCGGAGCTTTGTGGGTATGCGTGATAATAGTTTTCAGATTGTATGGTCCGGTGTGGAATATAATAACATACATACCGGCGTGCGCCGCGATGATTATAATAATTGCGGGCATCAAAAAGCCGGCAATGATACTGAAAGGTATAGGAATTATGTATCTTGCGGCTTGTCTGCTCGGAGGATTTGTACATATCTTATACTATTATACAACATTTGGCTATATGGTAAGCAGACCTGACTATATGCCATATACGGCAAGCATATGGCATATTGCAGCCGGAACGGCGTTGTTTACACCCGCCTTAAAAATCGCATATACAAGAATATCGGCCAGGTTTAAAATCCGCAGATTTGTATATGAGATAGAGATTGAACATGGCGGAAAGAAAATATGTCTTAAAGCATTATGCGATACGGGAAATTCCCTGACAGATCCGTATAACGGGGAACCGGTCAATATAATCTGTTCGGAATGCCTGAATATGATTATAGGGGATATTGCAGGCTGCGGATATCATCTGGTACCGTACAAAGCGGTTGGGACGGATGAGGGATTGATTCCGGTTGTAAGGCTTGACAGACTTATTTTGCATGACGGGCAGAAGACAAAAGTAATTGATAAGCCTCTTTTTGCACTGTATTCCGGGGAATTTGCAGGGCATGAAGAGTACAGGGCTATAGTTCATCCGGCATTGATGGGCGGGACTAAAGGTTAAAAGGAGCGAAATGAAATGTTTTTAAAAGTAATGATGCCAAATTGTTTTCAATTTAAAGTGATGCCGACCTTTAAGAATCTGTTTCTTGAGCCTAAAGGCGACATTCATTATATAGGAGGAGCGGATGTCCTTCCGGCGCCACTCGATGCTGAGGAAGAAGCGGAAGTGATTGCGGATCTGGGAGGTGAGTTTGATGCCAAAGCCAAATCTGTGCTTATAGAACATAATTTACGTCTGGTAGTGTACATAGCCAAGAAATTTGATAACACGGGAGTCGGCGTTGAAGATTTGATTTCCATAGGTACAATAGGACTTATTAAGGCGATTAACTCGTTTGATTCCGGCAAAAACATAAAACTGGCAACATATGCATCACGATGTATTGAAAATGAAATACTTATGTATTTGAGACGGAATTCCAAGACGCGCATGGAAGTTTCGATAGATGAGCCGCTCAATGTGGATTGGGACGGAAATGAGCTGCTTTTGTCGGATATTCTTGGCACGGAAGAGGATGTTATATACCGTGATATAGAAGATGAAGTAGAGAAAAAACTGTTAAAGAAAGCAATCGACCGTCTGGGAGAACGGGAGAGAATGATTATAGACTTGAGATTTGGACTGTCATCGCCTGACGACACGGAGATGACGCAGAAAGAAGTGGCGGATCTTATGGGGATAAGTCAGTCATATATTTCGAGGCTTGAAAAAAAGATAATCAAAAGACTCAAAAAAGAAATCGTGAAGTATGAATAATGGGGAAATATAGGAAATAATTTCCGTTTAAAAAGAGCACCGGAAATGATTAGATATGCCGTGTTTGGTTAAAGATATTTCATATACGAATTGAAATGGCAGGTATGAAATATGACAGCATACAAAGTTGAAATCTGTGGTGTTAACACTGCGAGACTTCCGATGCTCCGTGAAAAGGAGAAAGAGGAGTTGATGGCTGCACTGAAAAAAGGGGATGAAGCAGCCAGACAGAAGTATATTAAGGGAAATTTAAGACTTGTGTTAAGCGTTGTACAGCGTTTTTCGGCAAGTGGGGAGAATCTGGATGATTTGTTCCAGATAGGATGTATCGGGTTAATTAAAGCTATTGATAATTTTGATATGGACCAGCAGGTGAAATTCAGCACTTATGCTGTGCCAATGATAATCGGGGAGATAAGGAGATATCTCAGGGACAACAGCCAGATAAGAGTATCGCGTTCGCTGAAAGATACGGCATATAAGGCGATTTATGCCAAAGAACGTCTTATGAAGCAAAGCCAGAAAGAGCCGACGATTAACGAAATTGCCGCCGAAATAGGTGCGGATAAAGAAGAAATCGTAATGGCTCTTGATGCGATACAAAGTCCGGTGTCACTTTATGAACCGGTATATTGTGACGGCGGCGACACCTTGTATGTCATGGACCAGATAAGCGATACCAAGAATGTCGAAGACAACTGGGTGAGCAATCTGGCTCTCAAGGATGCAATCGGCAGACTGGCACCGAGGGAGAAGGAGATAATAAGACTGAGGTTTTTTAAGGGCAGGACGCAGATGGAAGTTGCCGAAGAAATAGGCATATCACAGGCACAGGTCAGCAGGCTTGAGAAAAATGCGCTAAAAACAATGAGACGATACCTTTTGTAATCTTGTTTTTGACTGCCGGATGTGATAAAATATTTGGTATGAATAAATCAAAATTAAGAAATATTATAATCAAAGCGGCAATACCGCTTGTTATACTTGCAATATTGATCATTGTCAAAGTGAATATGACACAGAAACAGGAATTCAGACTTTCAAGGTATGTACTGGTTGCCACGACGGGATTCGACGGTAACGGTAAGGCTTCGCTTTCTCTTGATGACGTCGGAATATATACGGCACTTGCGGACGGCGGCGATGCAGATGCGGCCAGGGATAAATATAAGCCGTTTGTAGACAGCCTGAAATATTCTCTTGACAGGGATACGGGTCTTTCAAACGGTGATACGATCAATCTCACGGTGACATATGACAGCCGGATAGCGGATAAGCTTGGTATAGATGCCAAAGGAACGACGCGCAGCATTAAGGTGGAAGGACTTGATGAAGGTACACTGCTGGATGCATTTGCAGATATTAAGATAATTACAGGCGGAATAAGTCCTTATGTATATGTAACTTATACCAATGAATCGGATAATGAATACCTCGCATCGCTTGAGTATGAGATAGATAAGACTTCCAATCTGGCAATAGGAGATGAAGTGACTATCAAGTGTAATGCGGATGAGAAAACGGCAGCCGATAAAGGATATTATTTTAATACCCTTGAGATGAAATACACCATAGAAGAGGCTGACCGTTATGTTAAAGACACTGCTGATGTTGATAAGAAAGTTCTTAAGGAACTTGCTAAGGAAAATATAGGCATTATTGAGGATGCGGTTAATGATACTACGAACCACATGTCATATGAGGTTACCGGAGATATCAATTATCTGTTCAGAGACAGCAATGAGACAGCAGAGGATTTTACATTCCAGAAAGCGGTTCTTGTATATAATGATACAGGATATGAACAGAAGCATGAGAATTATATATTGCTTTTCTACAAGGGCAATATAGTAATGCCGACGTATTCTTCCGATAATCCTAACCAATATCTTGAAAGCTGGTTCTGTTTCAGATATTCTGATGCAGTCATAAGCAGGGAAGGAGAATGGTCGATGGCTACCAATGATCCGAAGGAACGCTATGTATGCGGAACGGATTATGAGAGCACGCTTGAAGCCTTTAAATCAGATATTAACGGTTCTTACACATATACGGATATTCCGATGGATTAATTTATACTAAGAGAGGTTTTATCATGGCATACACACGAAAGAGTTTGAGACTCGGCGATGTATTTGTACAAAGCGGCAAGATTACTAAGGAGCAGCTTGAACGTGCGCTCGCTGAGCAGAAGACCAAGAAAATTAAAATCGGTGAAGCGCTTGTGTCATTGGGATATGTCACGCAGGATGAGATTAATGACGAGCTTTGCAAACAGCTCGATATTGAATATGTTAACCTGCGCAAGATCAATATAGATGAAGCGGCGCTTCATATGGTAAGCGAGGATATCATCCGTAAATATTCGGTGTTTCCTTTTGCACTTGACAGTAAACAGGCTAATGTTCTCAAAGTAGCGACGGAGAACCCGCTTGATATTATGGCACTTGATGATGTGAGTATCATCACTGGAATGACGGTTATTCCGTATCTTGCCAACGGTAATGATATAAGTGCGATGATTGATAAGTATTTCGGACAGTCGCAGGCTATGGCGGTGGCTGAACAGTTCCGTCAGGAACAGCAGAATTATCTCGATGACGATGAAGATGATAATGCGCGTAAAGAAGACATTGAGAGCTCACCTATCGTACAGCTTGTGCGCGGAATTATTGAACAGGCCGTAAGAAAAAGAGCTTCCGATATCCATATCGAGCCTTTTGAATACATGGTTAAGGTAAGATATCGTATAGACGGTGTTTTGAGAGAGTCAATCAAATACGACAGAAGTCTTTATGCTGCGATAGTAGCCAGACTTAAGGTTATATCCGGAATGGATATTTCGGAGAAACGTAAACCTCAGGACGGCAGAATCACAATGATCGTTGACCGTAAGGAGTATGATATCCGTGTCAGCAATCTTCCTACCGTTTACGGAGAGAAAGTCGTAATGAGACTTGCATCCAAAGAGGGCTTCAGAAGAGATAAAAAAGATCTCGGACTCAATGCCGAAGACCTTGTTAAATTTGATAACATATTGCGTAACCCGCATGGCATAATTCTCGTAACGGGACCAACTGGAAGCGGTAAGTCTACAACATTGTATACGGCATTAAGCGAACTGGCGAGCGATGAAGTCAATATCGTAACAGTTGAAGACCCTGTAGAGGCAAATGTGGACGGTGTTAACCAGGTCCAGGTCAATCCTAAAGCCGACCTTACATTCGCCAGCGCACTGCGTTCCATACTCCGTCAGGACCCTGATATCATTATGATAGGTGAGATACGAGACGGAGAAACGGCGGAAATCGCTGTTAAAGCCTCAATAACAGGACACCTTGTTGTCAGTACATTACATACTAACTCAACATCGGCATCCATAGCCCGACTTATCGATATGGGAATTGAACCGTATCTCCTCGGCGATTCGCTTGTCGGAATAATTGCTCAGAGACTTGTCAGACGCCTTTGCGATTGCAAGAAGTCGCACGAGGCCACTTCCGAAGAAAAGAGAATCCTCGGAGTTCCGGAGAATGAGCAGCTTATTCTTAAGGAGCCTTGCGGATGCGAGGTTTGCGGACATACAGGATACTTCGGACGAATAGGTGTATATGAAATAATGCCGATAACGCACCGTATCCGTAATCTTATTGCCAGAAGGGCCAATGCTGACGAGATTACAGCTGAGGCACAGCGCGAAGGAATGTCCACCCTCAGACAGGCGGCAGCCAAATATGTCATGAGCGGCGTTACATCATTTTCGGAAATGATGAAGATTACGTACGAGGCGGAGGACGAATAGAATGGTTACGATAGAAGAATTAATGAGAATAGCTAAGGATAACGGCGCATCCGATGTGCATATAACAGTCGGAATCCCGCCGAAAATGCGTGTGGCAGGAGCTCTTACGGATATGGATTTTCCGAGATTCCTTCCTAACGATACATCCGAAATAATCAAATCAATAATGAATGAGAGACAGCTTGAGATACTTAACCAGAAGGGCGAAGTTGATTTCTCTTTCTCAATCCCAAGTCTCGGCAGATACAGGATTAATGTTTTTAATCAGAGAGGTTCGCTCGCGGCGGCCATAAGACTTGTCGGCACGACGGTTCCGAAGCCGGAGGAACTCGGACTCCCGAAGTCTGTTGTAGACCTTTATTCCAAGAAAAGGGGCCTTATACTTGTGACGGGACCTACAGGAAGCGGTAAGTCAACCACACTTGCTTCATTAGTGGATAAAATCAACGAGAATATCTCGTCGCATATAATTACGCTTGAGGATCCGATTGAGTATCTGCACCACCATAAGAAAGCCATGGTTAACCAGAGGGAAATCGGTATCGATTCCATGTCTTATGCCAATGCACTCAGGGCGGCACTCCGTGAAGATCCGGATGTTATACTTGTGGGAGAAATGCGTGATCTGGAAACCATATCAATTGCGATCACGGCGGCAGAAACAGGACATCTTGTGTTTTCTACACTTCATACAATCGGAGCGGCAAGTACAATCGACCGTATTATCGACGTGTTTCCGCCGCATCAGCAGCAGCAGATACGTGTGCAGCTTGCAATGGTGCTTGAGGCGGTTATATCACAGCAGCTTCTGCCAACCATCGACAAGTCGCGCAGAGTCGGCGCATTTGAAGTTATGCTCATGACAACGGCTATCAAGAACCTTATCCGCGAGAATAAGGTTTTCCAGATAGATTCCATGATCCAGACCAGCAAGAAACTCGGAATGATCACTATGGACGATGCTATCCTTGACCTTCTTATCAAGGGTGAGATAAGCACCGAAACGGCACTCAGTTTTGCGCAGGACAGGACGACTTTCGAACGTAAAATAAATATAATATAATACTAAAGAAAAACTGCGAAAGATTTTACGAAACTTTCGCGGTTTTTGACGTTTTAGTGTTGCAAGCGGGACTTGCTTGTGATAAAATATATAAATAAAAACAGAGAGGACTTACATTATCTGCCGGGACAGATAATGGAGCATCAGTGGGTATATATGGCGAATTTTACATACAGAGTAATTACCAAGGAAGGCAAAGAGAAGAAGGGAAGTATTGAGACGGATACTAAAGAGAAGGCTATGGCTGCACTTAAGAGTGAGGGCAATACCGTTTTGCAGCTTAATGTCGGCTCTATTTTAAATAAAGAGATTTCTTTTGGCGGAGGCAGAAAGGTTAAGTCAAGGGATTTCAGTGTATTCTGCAGACAGTTCCACAGTCTGCTGCAGGCCGGCGTCGGAATAGTGTCGGCACTTGATATGCTTTCCGACCAGACGGAGAATAAGAGGCTCCAGGCGGCGGTTATGAATGTCAGGGATAATGTTCAGAAAGGTGAGACACTTGCGGGAGCGATGAAGAGGGAAAGTGTATTTCCGAGCCTCCTTGTAAGTATGATAGAAGCAGGCGAGGCATCCGGTAATATCGAATCATCGCTTCAGAGCATGTCGGAACATTTTGAGAAAGATACCAGGATAAAGGGAATGCTTAAGAAAGCAATGATTTATCCTATCGTGCTTCTCGTGGTTGCCATAGGCGTTCTCATTGTAATGGTAGTTGCGGTAATTCCTTCATTCGCAGAGATGTTTGCGGATATGGATTCCAAGCTTCCGCCGGTTACACAGGCACTTCTTAATCTGAGCAGTTTCTTAAGGACCAAGTGGTTCATTGCCGTAGGAGTTATAGGAGCGGTGGTTGCTGCGATAGTACTTTTTAAGAAGAGTGAGACCGGTAAACATTTCTTCGCAAGACTTGGACTTAAGCTTCCGGTATTCGGTAAAATGAAGACCAAGACAGCTTGCGCGAGATTCTCCAGAACATTCAGTACAATGATGTCATCAGGTATGCCGATGGTCGAGGCTATGCAGATTACGGCCAGAACCATTGATAATGTATTATATGAAGAAGCACTTAACGAAGCTGCCATACAGATCCAGCGAGGCGTTCCGTTATCACAGCCGCTTAAGAAATCGGGATTGTTTCCGCCGCTTGTAATACATATGGTAGGTATCGGTGAAGAGACCGGTAACCTTGAAGAGATGCTTAATAATTGTGCCAAGTATTACGACGAAGAAGTTGAACTTGCCACACAGCAGGTAATGGCGCTCATGGAACCGATGATAATTATTGTAATGGCTGCAATCGTATGTGTAATTCTTGCAGCAATCTACGGACCGGTAATCCAGATGAATTCAGAGCTCGGCAATATGTAATTAATTCATCGCAATGCCGATATATTAATCAGATATCTTATGTGGTATTTAGCCGATACCGCAATGATATATAAGCGCTAAGGCGCATGGCGGGGATACCCCGTGACTTTCTTACTTACCTAAATTAATTCCTGTGTGCAGAATACGGGAATACCTACAAAACTTAATAAAAAGGAGACATGGGTATGAAAAAATTATTACAGAAAAGAAAAAATAACAAAGGTTTCTCTCTCGTAGAGCTTATCGTAGTAGTAGCTATCATGGCTGTACTTATCGGTGTTCTTGTTCCTACACTTGTAAGAAACGTTGAGAAGTCAAAGAAGCAGAAAGACGTTTCAGCAGTTGAAGAAATCCGTAACCAGATGCAGGTTGCACTTGCAGATGAAGATTACTCTGATTTAAGCGGTACATTAGTTTACAAGAACGGTACTATTAATATTACAAGCGCAGATTCTACAAGCACAATAACAAATGCTGGTTACTTAAAAGAAGTATGCCAGAACCTTAACGCAAGTGATACATTCAGCAAGAAACTTTCATCTAAAGCCTATAAAGATGAAACGGTTACATTTACAATCACCAATGAAAAAGTTACAGCAACAATTGGTTCAATGACCGTTGGCGAAGAAGAGACATCAAAATAATTTTTATGACTGGGTATAACAAATGCTGGTGGAAATTTTACTTTACATAATAATTTTCATTTACGGAATCGTGATCGGCAGTTTTGTGAACGTGCTGATATACAGATTGCCTTTACATGAAAATATTACAACTGAACATTCTCACTGCATAAGTTGTGGACACCGGCTGAGGTGGTACGATCTCGTACCACTCTTCAGCTGGGTCTTTCTTAAAGGAAAGTGCAGATATTGTAAGACGAAAATATCAGCTCAATATCCGATAATCGAAGCGGTTAACGGATGCGGCTATGTGTTGATTTTTCTTATGAATGGGTTGAATTTCACCAGCATATTATACGCTCTTTGTTTTTCCATGTTGACAGCCATTACGGTTATTGATTGGAGAACATACGAGATTCCGTTGGGACTTAACATTACGATCCTTGTGCTCGGTGCAATACATCTGGCACTTGATTATCATAATTTCCTTTATTATCTCATCGGAATGGTATCCGTCAGCGGATTTCTTCTGCTTCTGTTTATTATTACCGGCGGAAGAGGAATCGGCGGCGGAGACATTAAGCTTATGTTTGCGGCCGGACTGCTGCTTGGATGGAAACATATTATCCTGGCACTTGTCATTGGCTGTATTATTGGTTCCATAGTGCATCTGACACTTATGAAGATTAAAGGCAAAGGACGCGTCCTTGCATTCGGACCGTATCTGTCAATCGGTATATTTATAGTTATGCTGTTTGGCAGTCAGATTCTTAATTGGTATATTGGGTTGCTGTTTTAAGCGACGAATTATAAAGACTGCCGTGGCGCAGAAACAGTGTAAAGAGAGGTTTAAATATTAATGGCTTCCAGAGTTTTAACAATTACAATCGGAAATGATAATATCAAATTATGCGATGTATCATACTCCGCACAGAAATCAATTCAGGTATATGCGGCAGTTTCGGTGCCGGCACCTGCATCTGCATGTGAAGACGGCATGATTATTGATATTCCTCTTATGGCAAAGACTATAAGAGAAGCGTGTGATGCCAATGGCATTACAACCAAAAATGTTATTTTCTGTATTCAGTCAGCTAAAATAGCAAGTAAGGAGGTAACAACTCCTGAACTTAAAGAGGCTAAACTTAAACAGTTTATTACTACGAATGCGACAGAGTATTTCCCTGTTAATATAGATGATTATGTGCTTGCTCATACGGTACTTGAACCGATTGAGGAAGAAGGATTAAAGAAAACAAGAGTAATGGTTGCTGCGGCACCGGTTGATATGGTTGAGAATTATTATTCACTTGCAGAAATGCTCGGATTCCATGTCGAAGCGGTTGATTATACCGGAAATGCAACTTTACAGTTTATAAGATTTCAGATTGATGCCAAACCGAGTATCGTAATACAGATGTCGGAGGACAGCACACTTGTTACGATTCTTAACCGCAACGTTCTCCAGCTTATGAGAACGGTTCCGTATGGCAAGAGCACAATAGCCAATGCTCTTATGGAGAAACGTGAGATAAGCTATGATGAGGCAATGCTTGCGATGGCAGATACTCATAATGCACTCAAAGGTTCTTTCGGAGAAGGCGATTATGTGACGGATTCACTTAGATATCTTGTCAACAATATCAGCCGTGTTATGGATTATTACACATCCAAGAACCCACAGGCGCCTATCGAGAATGCATATATACTTATCGAAGGTTCGAGAGTATACGGAATTGAGAAGCTTTTTTCGTACGAACTTAATATTAAAGTTGAATCGCTGGATGCGATAAGACAGGTAGCGCCTCCACCGACAGACGGAAGCGAACCTGTAGATATGACATTATACATACCTAATGTAGGATGTACGATACATCCGGTTAATTTTACCCCGCGTTCGGCACTTGAGAAAGCCAAGAGCGCCAATACGGGTAAATACTTCAGACTTATACTTCTTGTAAGCATATTTATCGGTGTGCTTCTGGTCGTTTTCCCTCTAGTCTCTTTTATTAACAAGAGCTGGGAAAAATCGGATCTTGAGAAGAAAATAGCGGATAAAGAATATATAAGAGCCACAGCGGACGAGTATTATGTAGCTAAGGACAAGTACAGTGATGCTGCCAAATTTGATATACAGGCATACAGCAATGATGATTATCTTATGGATTTCATCGAATATCTTGAAAAAGAAATGCCTTCGGATATATCAATAACCAATATGTCCGTTGCCAATGGGGCCACAACTTTGACATTCACCGGAAGCTCCAAGACAACACTTGCCGATTTTATTGTTAAACTTAAAGAAAACAAGAGCATCTCCAATATCTATGTACCATCATTTACGGAGAGCATAGATGCATCCGGAGTAGTAACCGTAAGCTGTTCGATGACATGCTCATTTGCTGACCCTTCACTTTATGAATCGGGAAGCGAAGAGACGACTGCTGAGGAAACAACAACAGAGGAGGCCAAATAATGAAGATAACAGACAGGGATAAGAAAATTTTATGCGTCGTCGGAGCTGCAATAATCATATTCTGCGCTTATTATTTTGGCTGCAGGATTCTCATAAACAAGACTCAGGAGACTACAGAGACAATAAGTACTCTCAATAAAGAGCATAATGCACTTAAGCTTATGCTTGCCAATGCCAAGAAATACAGTAAAGATACAGCATCGTATAATGAAAAATATGATGAGATACTTAATAAATATGACAGCGGTAATACACAGGAGTATTCAATAATGCTTCTTAAGGAAATCGAAGACAGGACCGGCGCATGGATAAGTCAGGCCGGACTTGCGCAGACAGAAGATATATATACATTCGGTGAAGTTACCACATCCAACCCTTATGCAGAAGAGGGAAGTAAAGTATACCATTCTGACTATGTAGGCAATAAGACAACTCTTACACTCACGTATCAGGCTACATATGATCAGTTTAAGGATATGATTAATTATATCAATGGCTATAAATACAAATTCACGATTGACAGTATTTCTATGTCATATACCGCCGAGACCGACAGTGTATCGGGATCGCTTGTGCTTACTCAGTATGCGATAACCGGCGGGGACAGAAAATTCAATAATGTCAATATTACGAATGTTCTTAACGGAACCGATAATATATTCCACTCCGGAATTTTCTCCGGCGGAGATAACCTCTCTACTGAGAACGGTGATAATATTATTGTGGATTATGATTACTATTTCAGCCTGCAGGCAGACGATTCTGATATGGATTCGGTTGTATTCGGGCCTAAGAATGATTCGACCGGAAGTGCAACAGTATCGGCAGACGGTAACGAAATGCAGGATGCTTATGTAAGATTCTTCGGTGAAAATGGTGAATATTATGTACAGTATTCAGTCGGTGATAAGAAGTACCCTGCAACAGCATACGATGACGGACAGCTTATGCTTCCGGGTGATGAGCTTTCAATGCTTGTCATAAGCTCTAAGCGTTCAAGTAATGATGATAAGAGCGGTGTCAACGCAACTATAGTTAATGATACCGATATGACGTTAAAGATTAAGATAGCTAATGAGGATGGTGGAAATCCACGATTCGTACTTAAGGATTATACCGGAGATGTAGTTGTGTATAATTAAGTAATGGAGAGAGTGCCGTATATGAAAAGGATATGCAGAAACAGAAAACAGCATAATAAAGGTTTCTCACTTGTAGAAGTGCTTGTGACGATTTTAATCGTTGCACTTTTGTGCACCCCTCTTATAAAGTCATTTGTTGTATCGGCAAATGTCAATAAGAAAGCCAAGAGAATCCAGAATGCAACGGATGCTGCACAGAGCGTTGCAGAGTATTTTTCCGCAAATCCGTTATCGGCACTTAAGAAACTTGTAGATGATGATAATTATTCGGAAAGTAAGGATCCGGATGGGAATAATGTTATCACATATAATAATGTACGCGATTGGAGAAAATCTGCATCATCCGGATATTTTGAAGGCGCAGGCGGTGAGAAATTCTATATTGACGTTACTATGACCGGACGCAAGGATTCTTATAATGTACCTGCACTTAAAGATTTTTACGGAAACAATTCAATATCATGTATGTTCCAGATATACAAATATGATAAGGAAGCCCAGACAAGACTTAAAGGATATGAAGCTGCTGACGGCTCCGGAATAAAGAAAACGTGCGATCTGTATGTTGATATTGATGGCGATTCATATAATTATTATGTTACGGTAACATATACATACGGAGCCGAGAAATACATTACGGATGAAATGGTTCTGGCAACAGGAACGATAGAAGAGGACAAGAGTGAATTTCCGAGCCTCTTTGTGGCTTATGAACCATACGACAAAATATCCATGTCGGATAAAATCAAATTGCATTACAATCAGTCAGCGCTTGATAAGCGTAAGACCAATGTGTATATAATACAACAGACTGTTTCCGGGACAGATGGTGATGTGTGGCTTAATCCGTCCTCGATTACAGTGGACGGGCCGGCAGTCGGAGGACTTGTAACTTCTGATATCAGTAATTTTAAGATAAATAACCCTGAGTCAGCACTTTCGGTTGAATCTAACGTTACAGATACGACAGGTTCATCCGTAACAGCGGGAAGCGGACAGAAACTGAAACTTTATGATGTATCCATATCGGTAAAATATGGTTCTGCCGATGGCGAGACAATCGCAACGGTGTCAACAGTGAGAGAGGAAGTGCTTTATGATTAAACTCTTAAAGAAACTTGGCAGAAATAACAAAGGTTCGTCTTTGGTCGTTGCCATAATTGCAGTATCTTTTGTAGCAATACTTGGTACAGTGATCGTATCATCCACAATGACTAACTACAGTATGCGTGTGATGAACTATCAGTCCAAGAAAACTTTTTACAGTGCGCAGACTGCACTTGATGAGATTTATTCAGGAATAAGTACGGAATGTTATAACCAGCTTGAGACGGCATATCTTTCATCGGTTACGGAGCTTGTCAATAATAACAGGGCTGTTGATAATGCAACTGCCAACAGCAATATGCGTATTCTGTATCTTACCAACCTTAAGAAAAAACTGGATACGGTCAATGGCGGAATAGATACTTCAGATGCTTCGTCATCCAAAGCGGATTTAATAAGATATATGGAATCATTCATAACCAGGACTATAGATTCAAGTCCGGATAAATACGCTTATGTTGATTCTGTGGGAAATGTTGACGTTGAGGGCGACAAGATAACCATAAATGATGTGGTTGTTGTATATGTATCAACGAAAGATGAATATTATTCCAATATTGCAGTGGATATGGTAATGGGATATCCGGATGTTACATTCAATTTTGTGGATAACAGAAATCATCTGAATACTTATCTTGATTATTGTCTTATAGGTATGGACGGCGTTGCGGCCGGAACATCCACCAATAAAATAGATGCATCTGTAACCGGAGGAATTTTTGCCGGAGATGAGAGTGTTACTCCGTCAATGAAAGGATTGACTGTAAATAACCAGAGCATTCTTTCACTTGATGATGCGGTTCTTGTCAGTGCGGCGAATGCCACGGTTAACGGAACACTTAATCTTACATCATCCAAAATATGGGGTGTTAACTTTAATGTCAAGACGGATGCTGATGTAAGCAGTGATGCCGGAAGTACAATCTATCTTGCGGACGATCTGAACCTTGCCGGCAATAATGCCAATGTTATGCTCGCAGGCGCTTTATACGGATTCGGATGGTCGCAGAATGCCGGTGATTCATCGGCACACAGCAGTGCCATTGTAATAAATGGAGATAAGAATACGGTTGATATATCAGCTCTTGCCAGAATGGTTATGGCGGGCAGGGCTTATATTAACGTTTCCGACGGATATATGACGGCTGACAGTCTTGGACTTAAAGAGCTGCAGGAGATATATCTTGTTCCTACGAGGTATATGCAGATTACTAATCCTTGTATTCCGACTGCCGATAAGGATGGCGCAGTTGATACAGATGCTCTTGTCGGCGATGACAGTACATTTTTTGCGGCAGATTTGTTAAACAAATCCAACCCTGTTGTACGTAAAGATGACGGCGGAACAGCGAGATATTTTTATCTTAATTTCAAAGATAATGCATCCAGAGTGCAGTATGTAAGAAGAATCCTAGACTCGTCGTACAGCGACAGAGACGGATGGGCTGAATTGAATACAATAGTTTCAAGGTGCCTTGAGAAGCTCGGTACGACTTCAATTCCGGGCGGCGCTGCAATCAAGACCAACGGTAATCTTTACAGCGTGAACGGTTCATCGATAAGTGCATCGGGCGGAGCTTTCGGAGCAGATGAACTCAGAAAGAATTGTGATGACAAATATAACAGATATAAACTGTTAAAGATGTTTTTATATGATATAGGCAGTGACAATGTGGATGATAATGATTCCAAATGGGCATTTGATGTATCAGATGGTGCGCTTGTAAGCATAAATGAGCTTAAGACAACCAAGGTTGACGGTAAATACGAAAATGGTGCAGCCGAGGAACATGTCATTGACAGCAGCAGAAGCATATATGATTATGTGATCGATACATCAAAATGGGATGAAATGTTCTCTTCTGATGAATATAAGGATCTGGAGTTCTATAAGTCAGAAGCAGAGGCCGGAAGCGGCAGTTATGGTGTAATAGTGCCAAGCGGTGCCAGTGCGCTGAAAATTTCTTCAATCGGAGTAACACAGGGTGTTATTCTGGCCAACGACAGGGATATTGTTGTCGACCGTGATTTTACGGGTCTTATCATCACTGATGGTAACATTACAATATCTGGTGATGTTACAATTACAGCCGACCGTGAAATAACGGAGAGCACAATCAAGGCGATACCGCTTCTGAAGCAGTTTTTCTTCGCATATCAGGGAATTGACGGAGATGCGCTTGGCGGCGATGATATAAAGAGTGAAGATTTGTTGAGTTATGATAACTGGAGAAAGAATTATGTTGCAGAGACAGAGGAAGAAACTGAATAAAAAAATCGGCAACAGAGGTTTTTCACTTGTTGAATTGCTGGTTGTAGTAGCCATAATGGGTGTTATGGTAGGCGTCGCAAGCTTAAGTTATGTTGTAGTGAGCAAGTCAAATGTTAAGAAGACGGCAGGGTATATTGATGATGCCATTTCTAACTGCCGGGAACGCGCAATGACCAAAACCGGCAAATGGAGTGTTAAGATTAGTGACGGTCTTGTCGAAATTATACATGATGATGAGGTGATTGACAGTAGCGAACTGCCATCCCGTGTCAATGTATATGTAAGTGAGACAGACGGAAAGCTTTCGGGAACGAAAGTCGGAACTGATTATACAAGTGTAACCGTGACATTCAGGAATCTGTCAGGAGATATAGAAGATGTATCGCCGGCAGGTATAAAGACTGATGCAGGAAAGGCATGTTACATAATGTGCCGTTATAAAGACAAGAAATCATCAACGATTAAATTATATTATTCAACCGGTAAACATACGGTTGCAGGAAATTAGAAAAGAAGGGACCGCAGTTGAAAGAAATCCGATTACGTAAATTGAATAATAAAGGACTTTCGCTTGTTGAAGTGATGGTTGCTCTTGCAATAGCCAGCATTGTAGCAACACTGATAATGTCACTGGTAACATCCGGTTCGCGATTCTACAGAAAACAAAGTAATTCGATCGATTTACAGAACGAACTCCAGGAAACATCCAATAAAGTGGCGGATGCTCTTATGGAAGCAACGGAATTATATGTGAGCGAACAGGCCGGTATGCTTGTGATAAAGACAGGAGACTTTTCCGGAACTTCTAAAGTCAAACCTAAATGTATAATCTGGGTAAAACCGCATGATGACGTAAACGGTATGGTTTATGTTATGGATACGGATGCGCCATTAAGTATGGATGATGCGTATGACGGATATTGCATGTCCAGGTTTGTAAGTGATTTTTCATTTAAAATAGATGACAGTTGTCTGAAGCTTGATGATGACGGCAATGTTGCATATGATGCCCTTGGCGACAAAATATATGAACAGCCGATCGTATTAAATGTGTCTATAAAAGTGTCAAATAACAATGAATCAAAACAGGATTCAAAGACTATTACACTTCGCAACAAAATAACGACATTTAGCTATATGGGCAAGGAACTCAATGTAAGCTCAAAATAATTTCGTATTGAAAGGAGAGCATTTATGAAAAAGAAACTGTATAAAAGAATTGTGGCGGTAACACTTGCTGCGATGACAATTGCAGGTTCGGCCGTGTTTATCGGCAGGAGTGCGAGAACCAAAGCCGGTGACGGCAGTGAAATCGGAACATCATATTATGATAAAGCTATGATAGCCGAATATAACGACGGAAATATCGACTGGGTAAATGGCGAGAGAACACTCCAGGCGGAAGATAAGGCAAATGTTCTCACCAGCATTATGAAAAACAAGCAGAAACTTACCGTGCTCGAGATAGTTCCGTATGAACTGGCATCGGTATTTGATATACTTATCCCGGATGAAGAACAAAAGAGTACCATTGAAGCATACGGTGATGAGATTTTTAACAAATTTTATGCTCAGTATGATGTGTCAGGCAAATACGATAATATAAGATTTCTGAACAGCCAGAACGGCAATGCAAACAATATAGCCGATGATGGTCAGCCTATTACAATTACGGCATCCAGAACAACGGGAATATCGGATGCACAGAGGTACGAAAAAGCAGTTACAACAGCTGATGTATTTCTTGCAGCTTATAAATACACCAATTCGACAACAGCCGATTCATTGCTTAAAGCTCTTAATAAAGAGATAAATGATTCTTCTGTCAAGGCTGTATGGAGCAGTGAAGTTCCTTTTTCCAAGACTTCCTCAAACGGAAATACCAACGGAACCGTGACTGGAGATATTGTTATATCACTCGGTGATATAAGCGGCAATATATCTGTTAACGGAGCAATAGTTGCAAATTATGATGTCAAAGCAATTCAGGATCATGTGCGCAACGGTATAATAAAAGGCCTTAAGATGAATGTTACCGAAGATTCGACGGATGATGAGATTAAGGCAATAATCCAAAAAGCAGCACAGGCTTCTTATGATGAACTGGGACTGAGTGCGGATAATTACAAGCTTGGTATCGATTATGGCTGGTATGGTCCATATATTAACAGAACCAAGGCTACATTGTATGCTGACGGTAATATATCGGTACGTTACACGTTCTCAATCGGAACCAAGAAAACCGGTGACAGCTGGTACACGGATAATACTACGGAGCAATTTACTGTAGATATCAAATTAAACAAGCCGGCATATGATTATAAGGCGGAAATTCAGAACTATTATCTTGACAGACTGCTTGAAGGATATGAGAATACCAATATTTATAAGTATTTTGCGGCAGGTAATGTTGAGGTTAAAACTGTTGTTGCAGGACAGCTTACATATGAAGATATATATAATGAAGCAGACCCGGTAGATATAATTTATGTCGCAGGATACGCAACGGATCTTAAGGGACATATATTCAGAAATGCATTTTTCAACCAGCCGGTGGCTGACGCAGAAAAAGCCGTCGAATTTATGAAATCCGGCGATGCATCTATGGCGGATGAATTATTCAGAACCAATGTTTACTATAAATCCGGTGATGAATATAAGGAATATACTTTTTCTGAGCTTATTTCCAAGAAAGTGTATTATGATTCTTACAGTAAAGTCGGAGATAAGTATGTATGCAATGAACTTAGCTGGAATTCCGTCAAATTGCTGATGGAATATATATTCGGCGAACATAATACAAATTACAAACATGTATATTATGATGATGACGGAACCGAACATACGGAGATTCAGAGAGTTTCATGTATGTATCAGATATCACAGTTTGCGGGAAGCGGAAGCGTGACAGCAAGCAATAATATGGCTAAGCTGTATTATCTGCTTTGCAAGACTACCGACCAGGCAGGAACAACAACACTTGATAAGGATATTAAAACATATTACAGGGATCCGGATTATTTCTACAAGAAATATTTCTCGGAAACAAAGGCAGACGGAACACCATATACTTATGACAACGGTGTTACGACAGCTGCTTATAACGGTAATGTGAACTGGACGCTGCAGTTCTCGGCGCAGGAGGATATAAAATGGTTCCTCTTTGAAGTAAACAGCGCTACGAAGACCAGCGGCGCGGCATCAAGATTCTATTCAGGCATAACTGCCGAACAGAAGAGCAATTTTGACAGTAAACTAAATAAAGACGGCAGCATGTGGATTCTTAATAATCCGCGCGATTACTATCTGTTCATAACCAGCTGGTGCAATGACGGAAGATATATACCTTATAACGGTGTCGTCGGATTGCTCAACCGTGACGGCGTTGATTTGTTGAAACCATCCACGGATAAGAACTGGTCCGATTCGGGCGCCAGACTTCCGGGTGTGGAAAGGCGTTTTGATGGGGATAATTATACAACGATTACCATCAATAATTATTTCCTTGGTATAGATGAAACCGATTTCATAGTGAAGCCGGATGCGATGTTTACCGATGCTGATTTTACTGTCGGAACGAATACGGAGAATGTTCCGGCCCAGATGGCGGCCAATGAAAATGCTTTTGTTATATATATGTATGAATCGGGTGTTAATTATGATAATATTGTTATCCGGTACAAAGCATATGATGAAAAAGCCAAAATGGTAAGTGCAAGCCTTACCGCAAATTACAAGGTACTTGACGGGGGCAAATATACGGATAAGAGCGTAGTGGTCAAAAATTACGAAAAAGCCGATATATACGGACATGCCGACTTTAATGATTCATTTACGATCAATAAGGCTGACCAGCCGGAATTATATGAGGCATTTATGAATCAGACATTAAACTTTACATTTACAGTAAAGAATGAGGTACAGGGAAGAAAGAAACTGTATACACTTACGGATACGGCATATTTGTATTTCGTATATCGTTCAATTAAAGATTTGGATTAATATTACATCCGGACTGTTTAATAAAGTGACAGTCCGGATTATTTTTATGCCCAAATGACATGAAATATTGTTAAAAAAAGTTCACAATTTTTATGTTGAAAAGCCCAGTTTTCTGTGTTATTCTCATCACATCTTCAAATTTCGAAATTTCAGAAATATTCTAAACAGGAGGCGCATAATGTTAGGAAATGCGTATACATCCGTCATTAATGGTATTGATGCTGTCAGTGTGAAAGTTGAAGCTGATATCTCGGCAGGTTTCCCATGTTTTGATATAACCGGTAATCTTGGCGTTGCTGTCCGTGAATCCAGGGAGCGTGTCAGGATGGCAATTAAGAATTCGGGAATCAAAATGTCACCGGCGAGAATGATTGTTAATATATCACCGGCAGATTTGAGAAAGGAGGGAACACATTATGATCTGGCTGTTGCCATGGCAGTTTTGCAGGCAGCCGGCAGGATCAAACACAATTTATGCGAGGATATAATGTTTATCGGAGAATTGGGCCTTAACGGAGAATTACGTCCTGTAAGGGGTGTATTGCCGATGGTAATAAATTGGTGCAGAAGCGGCAAACAGTATGTGGTTCTTCCTAAGGAGAATGCTATGGAGGCATCTTATGTTAAAGATGCGAAGATTATCCCGGCAGCCACACTCAATGAGGTAATTGAATGTATCAACGGTAATCACACAGAAGTCTCATTTGAAAAGTCTGATTCATCACCTTTAACGGAATACGGAATGGATTTTGCTGACATCCATGGTCAGCTGAGTCTTAAGAGAGCGATAATGGTTGCGGCTGCCTCTATGCATAATATGCTTATGATAGGTCCACCGGGGGCAGGCAAGACTATGGCTGCCGAACGTATCCCGGGTATTCTGCCGCCGATGACATATGAGCAGCAGTTAGAACTGTCCGGCATATATAGTGTGGCAGGAATGCTTAAGGATGGAATTTCTTTTGTGGACAGGCGCTGTTTCCGGGCACCGCACCATTGCATAACACCTCAGGCAATGGCAGGCGGCGGTAACGGTCTTATGCCGGGAGAAGTAAGCTTAGCATGTCATGGTGTGCTTTTTATGGATGAGTTCAACCTGTTTTCAACAAAGACTGTGGAAGTGCTGCGTCAGCCGATGGAAAGCGGACATATACTGATTGACCGTGTGAATGGCAAGGTGGAATATCCGGCGGATTTTATGCTTGTTGCGGCAATGAATCCCTGTAAGTGCGGATATTATCCGGACAGGAACAGGTGCAACTGTACTCCGGCTCAGGTAAGGGCATATTTTGGAAGACTCAGCAGACCGCTGCTGGACAGAATCGATGTATGTGTTCAGGTACCTCGTATTAAATACGAGGACATGGTCTGTGACGATAAGGACATATATACCAATGAATATATGCGAAGCGTGGTAGAGAGGGCTTTTAATATTCAGAATGAACGTTTTGCAGGTGAGAAATACAGCCTGAATTCATCAATACCGGCTGCGGATATATCAAGATATTGCGTACTTGACAAAGAAGCCGAGAATCTGATGAACAGTATTTATGACTCTTGCGATTTAAGTGCGCGGGGGTATCATAAGCTGCTTAAGGTTGCCAGAACAATCGCTGATATTGATGACAGTGAGTACATTACGGCAGAGCATATATGCGAAGCATCAGGATACAGGATGGTATGAGGTGGATATGGACAGAAAATACTGGTTTTGGATAAATAATATACCTCGGATAGGTAATATTAAGATAAGGAAGATTCTGAAGGCTTTTGGTGATGATCCGGAGGCGGCAGCCCATGCCGGAGATAAAGAACTCGGGTGCATAGGGGGACTGATGCAGGCGGATATTGCGGCTATCATGGATTTGAATCTGAGAAAACGGCTTTTCGAGGAATATGACAGGAGAACAGAGGATGGAAATAAAATGGTGTTTCCGTTTGAAGATGAATACCCATCCAGGTTGAAAGAAATATACGACAGGCCCAATGTTATATATTACAAAGGCAGATTGCCTGTTGATGATATTAAAAGTGTTGCTGTGGTAGGGTCAAGAAACTGTTCAGAGTATGGCAGGAGCGTGGCAATGGAACTCGGCCGTGTGCTTGCATCGGCAGGTGCACAGGTTATAAGCGGCCTTGCACTTGGCATAGACGTGGCGGCACATCAGGGAGCGGTGCTTGCCGGTGGATTAACTTTTGCGGTGCTTGCCGGTGGAGTTGATTTATGTTATCCAAAACAGAATTTTAACACATATGTGGACATAATACGGAACGGAGGGATAATATCGGAGTTCCCGGATAATACACCGACGAGGCCCGGGATGTTTCCGCTGCGGAACAGGATAATAAGCGGTCTGTGTGATGCGGTTATAATAGTTGAGGCCGGCATAAAGAGCGGATCTCTTATAACGGCGGCGCAGGCGCTTGAACAAAACAGACAGGTATATGCTGTTCCCGGAAGAATAAGCGATGGTGACAGTGAAGGCTGTAACCATCTTATATGGCAGGGAGCGCAGATTGTGTACTCATATGATGAGCTGCTTGCGGAACTGAACCTTAACATTTCGGAAGGTACGAAAATCAACGAAAAAAATATTTTGCTTGCAAGTGATGAAAAAATGTTGTATAGTCAGTTACTAGATTTTGGTCCCAAAAGTCTGGAGACACTGATAAAGGAAACTAATATGTCTCAAATGCAGGTATTTCAGGCACTTTTGGCTCTTGAATTAAAAGGTCTCATCAAAGAGATCAGTAAGAATTTTTATATAAGGATAATATGAAATGAGAGGTTGATGTTATGCCAAAGTATCTGGTTATAGTTGAGTCACCTGCCAAGGTGAAGACAATTAAGAAGTTTCTTGGAGCGAATTATGAAGTGGCGGCTTCTAACGGACATGTAAGGGATCTGCCTAAGAGTACGCTTGGAATAGATATAGAGAATGATTATGAGCCTAAATATATTACTATAAGGGGTAAGGGAGATGTCCTTGCCAATTTGAGAAAGCTTGTTAAGAAGTCGGATAAAGTTTATCTCGCAACCGATCCCGACCGTGAAGGAGAGGCCATATCATGGCACCTTGCACAGGCTCTTAAGATTGAAGACAAAGATATTAACAGAATAAGTTTTAATGAAATTACCAAGAATGCGGTTAAAGCATCAATTAAAGAACCACGCAAGATAAATATGAATCTTGTTGATGCACAGCAGTCAAGGAGAGTTCTTGACCGTATGGTTGGATACAGGATAAGTCCTTTGCTTTGGGCCAAAGTTAAGCGCGGACTTTCGGCGGGACGTGTGCAATCGGTGGCATTAAGAATCATATGTGACAGGGAAGATGAGATAAATGCATTTATACCTAAAGAATATTGGACGATAGATGCTGTCCTTAACGTTAAAGGCGAGAAGAAGCCTATAACAGCAAGGTTTACCGGCAAGGCCGGACAGAAAATAGAACTTGAGAATTCTGAACAGGTCGATAAGATAATGGACGAATTATCAAATGCTAAATATGTAATTGATGATATCAAGAAAGGGGAACGCATAAAGAAGGCACCGTTGCCTTTTACCACCAGTACATTACAGCAGGAAGCTTCCAAAGCCCTCAATTTCTCAACCCAGAAGACTATGCGCATAGCACAGCAGCTCTATGAAGGCGTTGATATCAAGGGAATGGGAACGGTAGGACTTATCACATATTTGAGAACAGATTCCACACGTATTTCGGATGAGGCTGATGCACTTGCCAGAAATTTCATTAAAGAAAATTATGGTGATGCTTACTATATGGCATCGGAGCATGCTGCCAAAACCGGAAAGAAAATCCAGGATGCGCATGAGGCAATCAGACCTACCAATATAGAAATTCTTCCGTCGCAGGTTAAGGAACTGATAAGCCGTGACCAGTTCAGATTATATCAGCTTATATGGAAACGTTTTGTTTCAAGCAGAATGGCAAATGCCGTATACGAGACCACCAATATACGGATTGCTGCGGGAGATTACAGATTTAGCGCTGCAGCATCCCATATTAAATTTGACGGTTATATGTCAGTATATATGTCTGATGAAGACGAGAAGTCTGATGCGGTTACTTTTAACCAGATAACCAAGAAATCAGAAATTTCGCTTGATAAATATGATAATAAACAGCATTTTACGCAGCCGCCTGCACATTATACGGAAGCATCGTTGGTTAAGACGCTTGAGGAACTCGGAATCGGAAGGCCGTCTACATATGCGCCAACGATCGGAACGATTATCGCAAGAAGATATGTTATCAAAGAAGAGAAGAATTTATATGTTACGGAAATAGGTGAGGCAGTTAATAAGATAATGCTTAAGTCATTCCCGTCCATTGTTGATGTTAATTTTACAGCCAATATGGAGTCGCTTCTTGATAAAGTGGAAGAGGGAAGCATTAACTGGAAGACGGTTGTTAGAAATTTCTATCCGGATCTTGATGAAGCCGTTAAGCTTGCCGAGAAGGAACTTGAGACTGTTAAGATTGAGGATGAGGTTACGGATGTTATATGTGAGAATTGTGGCAGAAATATGGTCGTTAAATACGGACCGCACGGCAAATTCTTAGCATGTCCGGGATTTCCGGAATGCCGTAACACTAAACCGTACCTCGAGAAAATAGGCGTTGCCTGCCCGAAGTGCGGTAAGGACGTTATATTGTTAAGAACCAGAAAAGGCCGCAAATACTACGGCTGTGAGAATAGTGAATGCGATTTTATGTCATGGAATAAACCGTCATCACAGAAGTGTCCGAAGTGCGGCGGATATATGGTTGAAAAAGGCAATAGACTTGTATGTGCAAATGAACAATGTGGATATGTCACAAATTATGTACACAATAAAGAAAATAATTGATATTTTCTGATAAATGTGCTATGCTTGATATTGTAAGCAGAGTTAGTTTTTCTGTTAAAGGGGCATGGTAGGAATGAGCAGCGTACAATTGCTTGATAAAACACGTAAGATCAATAAGTTATTGCATAACAACAGCTCACAGAAGGTAGTTTTTAATGATATCTGCAAGGTTATGAGCGACATTCTTGTATCCAATGTGCTTGTGATAAGCCGTAAGGGCAAAGTGCTTGGTGTAAGTATTACCGAAGAAGTTGAGGAGATTAAGGAACTGATTCAGGATGAAGTAGGAGGTTACGTTGACTCCATGCTGAATGAAAGGCTGCTTAATGTTCTTTCTACAAAGGAGAATGTCAATCTTGAGACACTTGGATTTGCCGAAGGATATTCCAATAAATATCAGGCAATCATAGCACCTATAGATATCGCCGGAGAACGCCTTGGTACTTTGTTTATGTATAAGGTTGACAATCAATACGATATTGATGACATCATATTATGTGAGTACGGAACGACGGTGGTCGGACTTGAAATGATGCGGTCCGTTAATGAAGAGACGGCGGAAGAGGACCGTAAGGTCCATATTGTCAAGTCGGCGATAAGCACGTTATCGTATTCCGAGTTGGAAGCCATAATCCATATTTTTGACGAGCTTGGGCAGGGAGAAGGAATTCTTGTTGCAAGCAGGATTGCCGATAAGGTGGGAATAACACGTTCGGTAATTGTCAATGCGCTCCGCAAATTTGAGAGCGCAGGAGTAATCGAATCAAGGTCTTCAGGGATGAAGGGCACGTATATCAAGGTGCTCAATGACGTTGTGTTCGATGAGTTGGCGCGCATTAAAATGAATATGTAATACCAGTGGAAGGAATCGCTGTATCACTTGATACGGCGATTTTTTGCAATTTATTACATCTAGAAAAAATATTTTTTTCTTTACTTTTTGCTCTAAATACATATAATAGTAAGAGGGAAAATTTGGTTTATGTTATGGTGCCGTTCCGATTGGGACAAGTTGTAAGGAAAGGCATTGAAAGGAGAATACGAATTATATGATTAATTCAGGTGCATTTGCCTATGTTGATTTACTTTCGGCTTCGGCAGATTATTCTTGGAAACGTAACGAGGTGCTCAGCAGTAATATAGCTAATGTTGACACCCCAGGGTATAAGAGGCAGGATGTGAGCTTCGAGTCTGTGCTGTCATCAGCAATCGCCAAGGCCGGCTCAATTTCGAATAACCTTACCCAGACTGTACGCAATATTAATTACAATCATGTGAAACCGATTATATATACTGATAATGCAGAACTGTCATACAGAATAGACGGCAATAATGTTGACCAGGATGAAGAACAGGTTGAGATTGCTTCCAATCAGTATTATTACCAGGGCGTAATTGACAGCATGAAACAGGAATTTTCCAGATTTAAGACAGCTATGTCTACATCCGGAACCTGATAACGAACGGAGGATTATATAATGGCTCTTTTTACGGGAATGAATATTAATGCATCAGGTATGTCAGCAGAGAGATTAAGACTTGATGTTATTTCAGAGAATATAGCTAACGCCAACACAACCAGAACGAAGGAAGGCGGACCGTATGTACGTAAGAATGTTATTTTTACGGAAAAGGTATCCACTGCAGATTCGTTTGGAGAGGTGCTTAACAGAACCATAAGCGGAATAGGTAACGGTGTTAAGGTTACAGCTATTACTAAAGATACGGATACCGATATGAATCTGGTATACGAACCGTCACATCCGGATGCTGATGAGAACGGATATGTTCTTTATCCGAATGTCAATATCGTAACAGAAATGACGGATCTTATAGATGCATCCAGAGCTTTTGAGGCCAACACCACAGCGTTTGAGGCAAGCAAGAATGTGGCCAGCAAGGGATTAAGCATATTGGAGTAGGAGGACGCGGTAAATGAATAACATAGTATCTGTTTCGGATCTCGCAGCACAGAGAACGAATGAGTTATTTAATACATCAACATTAACATCGACCGATAAGAAAACAACATCGGCTTCCGATACATTTGACAGTATATATAAGGCTGCTGTCAATATGATAGATTCTACCAATAATTATTTGCAGGAAGCACAGCAGGCTGAAGTTGATTATGCGACAGGCAAGCTTTCGAGTACGCATGAACTTGCGGTAATAGAGCAGAAAGCAAGTCTTTCATTACAATATACGGTTGCAATCAAGAATCAGCTTTTAAGCGCATACAAAGAGATTATGAATATGCAATTTTAATATAATACTCCATTGCCATGTAAGGCATAAGGATTTATTCAGGAGATACATAAATGCAGGAAAGATTTAAAGCCATATTTGAGAAGATAAAGGCTTTCTGGCTTAAGTTCAACAAGACACAGCGAATAGTATTTATCGCTGTTTTTGTGGTTGTAGTGGCCGGAATAATTATAGTTTCAAGAATAGTTTCCACACCTAAGAAGGTTGTTTTAAGGGAATGTGCCAATGAATCGGAGGCTACACAAGTGCGTAGCCTTCTTAATGGCGAGAATATAACATGTACAATAGATGCGAACAATGTTGTGCGCGTCAATGAATCGGATTATGTCGAGGCTAAGCTCGTCCTCGGATCCAATAATATTTCATCTGACGGATATTCGCTTTCAGACGCGGTAAGCGGAGGATTCAGCGAAACGGCAGCCACAACGGAACGTAAATACAAGGCATACCTTGAATCCAAGTTCGCGGATGACCTTGAATCCATCGACGGTGTTAAGGCAGCAAGGGTAACTATAGATTTCCCGGAATCGGGAAATACTGTTTTTACGGAAAATGAAGATGCATCCATAACGGCAATGCTTACCCTTACCAAAGAGATGTCTGAGGAACAGGCGGCATCAATCGGACTTATGCTTGCAGCCAATGTCGGAAGCGATAACACCAATAATGTAGTTGTCATGGATAATAATGCGAACCTTCTTTATTACGGAGGAACCAATAATTCATATGCTACGGGAAGTGCAAGCTCCAAAGTGCAGGAACGCCTTGAAAATGCCATAACTGCCCATATCCAGAGCATGTTGATCTCTACTAACCTTTATAATGAGGTCACGGTATCGCCGCATCTTGATGTTACATTTGATAATGTCGAAATAGTTGATAAACAATATACAATTCCGGAGGGCTCCGATGAAGGACTGAAGAAGACTACATATGAAGTCAATTCAACCGGAGGATTTTCGGATGCATCAGGAGCTGCCGGAACAGAATCCAACGATCAGGATACTACATATGAGATACAGAATGCCAACGGAACTAACTCAGAGTATTCACTCAAGCAGTATGAATGGCTGCAGAATGAGAAAATAACAACGACGAAGCCCGCAACAGGAACAATCAATTACGATAATTCATCGGTTACCGTTGTTGCAACACTTACCAAATATATAACGGAAGATGATGCGAGAGCGCAGGGGCTTCTTGATAATATGACATGGGATGAATACAAGGCAGCCAATGCGGATCCTGTTGAAACTACTGTTAATGATACATTTTATGATGCAATAGCAACAGGAACAGGAATTTCCAGAAATAACATTCAGATTCTCGGTTATACAAGAAGTGTATTTTACGATTCCGAGACGAGCAGTACATCACCTTTCTTTGTGTTCCAGATTATACTTGCCGTACTTATTGCAGGACTGCTTATATTTATAATAATCAGGAGCATGAGACCGGTAGCGGTTGAAGAAACGGAACCGGAGCTCAGTGTGGAAGATATGCTTGCTACGACCAAAGAAAACAGGCAGCCGGTTGAAGATATTGATTTACAAGATAAGTCGGAGACCAGAGTTGCCATTGAAAAATTTGTCGATGAGAATCCGGAAGCGGTTGCGCTGTTGTTACGTAACTGGCTGAACGACGGATGGGAATAAATCGGAACTTAGGAGGAATGTTATATGGCAAAGTCTAAGAGCGGGCTCGACGGAGTCCAGAAAAGCGCAATTCTGCTGATTGCTCTCGGCCCTGAGAAATCGGCCAAGATATTCAAACACCTGCGCGAAGATGAAATAGAACAGCTTACACTTGAAATTGCCAATACAGGAAGTGTATCGCCTCAGACCAAAGAAGAAGTTCTTTCGGAATTTTACGAGGTATGTCTTGCACAGCAATACATTGCAGAAGGCGGTATTACATATGCCAAAGAGCTTCTTGAAAAAGCACTTGGACAGGACAAAGCCAAAGATGTTATCAGTAAGCTTACGGCAAGCCTTCAGGTTCGTCCGTTTGAATTTGTCAGAAAGACAGATCCTGGCCAGCTGCTTAACTTTATACAGGATGAACACCCACAGACAATAGCACTTATTTTATCATATCTGCCGGCCGGACAGGCGGCACAGGTCATTTCATCACTTCCGCCGGAAAAACAGGCGGATGTTGCCAAGAGAATAGCTATGATGGACAGAACATCGCCTGACGTTATTAAAGAGGTCGAAGGTGTACTCGAACGTAAACTTGCATCGCTTGTTAATCAGGATTACACGATTATCGGCGGTACGGATGCAATCGTTGAGATACTTAATTCGGTTGACCGTGGAACAGAGAGACATATTCTTGAAACACTTGAAATCGAAGAGCCTGAACTTGCAGATGAGATCAGACGTAAGATGTTCGTATTTGAAGATATCATATCACTTGATGACAGAGCTATACAGCGTGTACTCAGAGATGTTGATAATAATGACCTTGCAGTTGCTCTTAAGAGCGCTAATGATGAGGTTAAAACAGTTATTTTCAATAACCTTTCAAAGCGTCTTGCTGCAATGATACAGGAAGATATGGAATTTATGGGACCTGTACGACTTAAGGATGTTGAGGAAGCACAGCAGAAGATTGTCAATATAGTACGTAAACTCGAAGATTCTGCCGAGATAGTTATATCAAGAGGCGGAGGTGACGAGATAATTGTCTAATCTTTTTAAGTATGGCAATGCCGTTATCAAAAATGATGATAAACTGGTTATAGATTCCAACAAACTGATAGAGAAGATTCTTTCAGATAAGAGCGCACCGGCTAATTATGCATCAAAAGCGGCAACGCCTGATCCTGACGGATTTATATGCGGGCTTGATGCGGCAACGGTTGAACAGCTTGTTGATGATGAACCGTATTCCACTGAAGAAGAAAGTGCCAGGGCAATGCAACTGCTCGATGATGCAAGGGAAAAAGCATCCGGAATCATTAAGGAAGCAGATGAGCAGGCTGAGACTATCAGAAAAGAAGCATATGACAATGGATATGCCAAGGGAATGGAAGAAGCACAGAATGATGCCAAAACCGAACTCGAGGCAAAGCTTGCACAACTTGAGAAAGAATACCATGATAAGAAAGCAGCTCTACAGTCTGAATATGATAATCTTAAAGCACAGATTGAGCCCGAACTTGCAGATACAATTCTTGATGTGGTATCAAAAGTAACAGGAGTTCTCGCCGAGGATAATAAAGATGTTATTTTACATCTTATAAACAATGTCATGCGCAACAATGAACTCAGCAAAGAATTTACAATTAGGGTATCTGAAAACGATTATAATTATGTTATAAGCAATAAAGACCTGATATACGGTGCAGCATCACCGGATTACACTATTGAGATATGCAAAGATTCCAAGTTATCGAAGAATCAATGTGTAATAGAGACGGACGCAGGCGTATTTGACTGCAGCCTTGATATCCAGCTTGAAAATCTCATACATGAAATCAAAATTCTCAGCTGTGTGCATTGATGAAATATATTAAACCAGAGGTGTACGGTTTGGATACCAGTAAATATTTGAATTTGGTAAACAGAACATTTTACAAGAAGATGGGTAAGGTCTCTAAGGTTGTAGGACTTACGATTGAATCGATAGGTCCGGATGCGAGCCTTAATGATGTCTGCCATATTCTTCCCAAGGACGGAAACGGCAGATATATAAATGCCGAAGTAGTCGGATTCAGGGAAAAAAGAATAATACTGATGCCTTTTGAATCCGTGGATGGTATCGGGCCGGGATGCATTGTTGAGAACACTAACAGCCATCTTTGCGTTAAAGTCGGAGACGAACTGCTTGGCAAGACCGTTGACGGACTTGGAAACCCGATTGATGCGGAGCCGATAGACGATTATGTGGAGTATCCTGTAGATGCCACACCGCCGGATCCGTTAAAAAGAGTAATAATTGATACGATACTTCCGCTCGGAGTTAAAGCGGTCGATGGCCTGCTCACGATAGGTAAAGGCCAGAGAATCGGTATTTTTGCGGGAAGCGGTGTTGGAAAAAGTACATTGATGGGTATGTTCGCAAGGAATACCAAAGCTGATATCAATGTTATCGCACTTATAGGCGAGCGTGGCAGGGAAGTCCGTGAATTTATAGAAAGAGACCTTGGCGAAGAGGGCATGAAAAGAAGTGTGGTTGTTGTGGCCACATCCGATAAACCGGCCCTTATCAGAAATAAAGCAGCCAAGACAGCTACAGCTATTGCTGAATATTTCAGGGATCAGGGTAAAGATGTCCTGCTTATGATGGATTCACTCACACGTTTTTCAATGGCGCAGCGTGAAATCGGACTTGCGTCCGGAGAGCCGCCGGTTACGAGAGGTTATCCGCCAAGCATGTACAGCGAAATGCCAAAGCTTCTGGAACGCGCGGGAAATTCAGAAAAGGGCTCGATAACAGGGCTTTATACAGTCTTGGTGGACGGTGATGATTTTAACGAACCGGTAACGGATACTGCACGAAGCATTCTCGACGGACACATAGTCCTGTCGCGTAAGATAGCCCAGAAAAATCACTATCCGGCAATAGATGTACTTGCAAGTATATCAAGGTGTATGAGCCAGATTGTTGATAAGAAGCAGAAAGAGCTTTCGGGACGCCTCAAAAACGTTATGGCAACTTATGCGGAATCCGAAGATTTGATAAACATCGGTGCATATAAGGCTGGAAGCAATAAAAATATTGATTATGCAATAAGTAAAATAGACAAAGTAAATGATTTTCTTATTCAGGCAACTGACGAGAAAATGGATTATGATGAAGAAATAGAAGCACTTGAGGCGGTATTTGAAGAACCGCAGGAAGGCGATGAAAATTAATGGCAAAGTTCTCCTACAGGATGCAGAATATACTGGATATTAAGTATAAAATGGAAGAGCAGGCTAAATCGTCATTTGCAACAGCAATGGCTAAGCTCAGAACAGAGAAGGATAAGCTTGATGCCATGTTTGCCAGAAAAAAAGAGCTTGAAGAAGATTACCGCAGCAAAGCGCAGGGACAAATCAACGTATTTGATTTGTTAAATGGCAGAAAAGCAATTGATTTTCAGAAAGAGCTGATTAAGGACCAGATGGTCGAAGTAAGAGTTGCGCAGAAGAATGTTGAAATCGCGCGCGCAAGACTTAATGATGTAATGAAAGACAGGAAAACACATGAGAAACTCAGAGAACATGCATTTGAAGATTTTCTCCATGAATTGAGCGACCAGGAGAAGAAAGAGATAGACGAACTGGTAAGCTACCAATACAGTACTAAGGCGAGGTGATAAGTTATGGCAAAGGATCAAAATGAAGATATAGATTTAGTTAATGATATGGACCTGGAAGACGAAGAAGAAAAAGACGGCAAGAAAAATGGCAAGATGATGACGTCCATAGTTGCGTTGTTTATTGTTCTTATATGGATTGCCATTTTTGCATTACTTATCAAACTGGATGTAGGTGGATTCGGAAGCTCGGTAATGTATCCGGTGCTTAAAGATGTACCTGTGCTTAATAAGATACTCCCAAAAACAGCCGGAGAAGAACTGAGTTCACAAAGCGGAGATACATACAGCACGCTTCAGGATGCGATAGACAGAATCAATGAACTTGAAAATGAAATCTCGTTATATAAGAGTAATGCAGATGATAACGCCGAGACAATTTCAAATCTGCAGGCGGAATTATCAAGACTTAAGGCTTACGAAGAAAACCAAAGCAATTATGAACAGTTAAAAAAGAAATTCGACAACGAGGTTGTATTTACAGATAATGCACCCGATATACAAGAATATAAGACATGGTATGAACAAATGGATCCTGATAACGCAGCTGAGATATACAGACAGGTTGTTGAACAGCTTCAGGTTCAGCAGGAAATACAGGATCTTGCCGATAAATATGCTTCTATGAAACCGGCTGCGGCTGCGGCTGTTTTCGAGGAAATGACGGGTGATCTTGAGAAAGTTGCCAAGATTCTTTCATGTATGAAGAAAGCGGATGCGGGCAATATCATTGCAGCCATGGATCCGACACTTGCAGCCAAACTTACATTACTTATATATCCTACCGGTGAATAACGGTTTATGCCGATATTCATATATATTTTTTTCAGGAAAGGAGGAAAGTAAATGACGACAGGAAATATTTCCACGGTGTCAGATGTTTCTAATCTTATGACGCTCAAAGGTAATGTTTCTTCTATAGCCGATACAAAGGGATTAAGCTTTGCATCACTTATGTCTGCGGTATCAGACGGTAATCAGAATAATGATGCCGGAACGGATGCATACAAACCGGTCATGGATAATGATATCACAAAAGTGATTTCGGATTCCAAGACATCAAAACCGGTTGCTTCCGGGACCAAAACCGAGAATTCAAAGGATGTTACAACTGAATCCGACAATCGTATTCAGGAAGCATACAATGATATCAGGGAAGCGGTTAAAGAAGAATTAGACATAACAGACGAAGAGCTTGATGCAGCGCTTGAAATTCTGGGAATGACTGTTGCTGACTTGATAGTACCGCAGAATACGGCAATGCTTGTCGCAGAGGTTAACAACACAGATGTTACCAATATACTTACGGATGAAGCACTTGCTGATAATCTCGGAACACTCACGCAGGAAATTGCAGATATTGTCCAGACCGTTGAATCGGACACCGGAATTCCGGCTGAAGAATTTAAAGAAGCGGTTAAGAACCTGGAAGAATCACTGAACAGTACAGCTGATACCCGGAATACTGAGATTCCGACAGAGTCTGTATCAGAATCGCAGACAAAGGTTCCGGTACAGGACAAAGAGATTGAAGTAACTGTTGAAAATCACCGGGAAGAAACCGTAAATGATGAAAAAACGCAACAGGGCGTGAATGTAACCGAGACACAGACTTCCGATGAAGCCGACAGCCATAAGGACAACGGACATCAGACAACGGCAAAAGAGTTTGCGCAGAACATTGTGCAGAATCTTAACCAGAGTGTGAATGAAGTGATCGCGGCGGATGCCGGAGAAACATTCAGCGTAAGCCGGACAGATATTGTTGAGCAGATGCTTGAGGCGGTAAGAGTTAATGTAACTCCTGATACAACTTCAATGGAGATACAGCTTACACCTGAACACCTTGGAAAAATCAATCTCAATGTGGCTACCAGAAACGGAATCATAACAGCTACCATAACGGCGCAGAATGAATCTGTAAGAGCGGCAATTGAGAATCAGGTTATACAGCTCAAAGAGAGCATGAATAACCAGGGACTTAAAGTTGAAAATGTCGAAGTAACGGTGGCAAGTCATGAATTTAGTATGAATTATGATAATAACGGCGACTCGCAGAATATGGGTAACGGTAAAAATAATTCATCAAGAAGATTCAGAACAGAAGAAGAATTAGCTTCTGATGAAACAGCGGCAGAAAATACCGAACGCCAGATAATGGAAGCTAACGGTAACAGCGTAAGTTATACGGCATAGAAAAGGAGACAAATAATGGCAATATCAGCACAGGTAATTAACGGTAAAGTATATGCTGATTACACATCCGGAACAAGCACCAATAAGGATACCAAGGGAAGCGATTCGCTTGATAAAGATGCTTTCTTAAAAATCCTTGTGGCCGAAATGCAATATCAGGATCCGCTTGAACCGTCATCCAACACAGAATGGGTAACGCAGATGGCATCATTTTCGCAGATAGAGCAGCTTCAGGATGTCACAGATACGATCAATGAACAGAAAGCAGCGGGACTCGTAGGAAAGAGAATAATAATTGCTGCATCTGATAACACAAGCGGCGAAGTCAATTATGTTACAGGCAAAGTTCAGTGTATCGAAAAGAAGTCAGACGGCTTATACTTTTCAATCAATGACAATTTATATTCGGTTGACAAGCTTTATGCTGTAGTTGATGATGAGTATTATGACGAAATCATAAACGGCAATAAGGACGATGGCAAAACAGACAGCAATGATGCCGGCGCCGGTGAGAAGAAAGCATAAAACCGTTCAGACCGGCATGGATGAGGAAATAAGATATGGATATCAAAAACACAAGATTTTCATCCATTGAGCAGATCACGGGACAATATCTTAACAACCGGAATGTCAGGCAGACAGACAAAGAAAATGTCCGGTCGTTTGATACTATTCTCAAACAGAAATTTGATGATGCAAAGACGGAAGGCCTTAAGTTTTCCAAACATGCAATGCAAAGACTGGCGGACAGAAACATTGATTTGTCAAATGAACAGCTTGACAGGCTTGAGAGAGGTGCTAAACTCAGTGTCGAGAAAGGCATCAGGGAATCATTGGTGCTTATGGATGATTACGCATTCATAATCAACACGAGCAGGAATACCGTGATAACAGCAATGGAACAGGGCAATGAAGGTGACAATGTGTTCACGAACATTGACGGAGCCGTTTTGGTATAGGTTGGACCTTACGGAAACCTTTTGCTTCTGAATGACGGATGAAGCAGCAAGAAAACGGCAGATTTTAATAAACACCGGGACAATCCGGTGTCAGGAGGTCACTAATTATGATGAGATCACTTTACTCTGGTGTAGCAGGACTCAGGTCACACCAGACAAGAATGGACGTAATAGGTAATAACATTGCCAACGTTAACACAGTAGGATATAAATCACAGTCTGTAACATTCAGCGATGTATTGTATCAGACAACACAGAATGCTTCGGGTCCTAACGAAACTACCGGAGCAGGCGGTACCAATGCCAAGCAGATAGGTCTTGGCTCAACTATTTCATCCATCAGCACCAATATTACCGAAACCGGTGGATATCAGACAACCAACAAGCCGTTTGACCTTATGATCAACGGAGATTCATTCTTCGTAGTAAATAACAATGGATCGAATTTCTTTACCAAAGCCGGTAATTTCCAGCTTGATACCAACGGAATGTTGGTAACTTCACAGGGTTATGCGGTAATGGGATGGCTTGCGGATCAGGATGGAAATATTCAGGTTGACAATGTATCAAGAATTAACCTTTATTCACCTGAAAATCAATACGCAGATCCTGTGGCAACAACAGCGACAACCATGGCAGGTAATATCAACAAAGAGGACGAGAGTTTTTCGGCAGCCGGCGGTTCACGTTCTGTAAACATATCATTTTATGATAATCTTGGATATAAATATCAGGCAACACTCAAGATTACACAGACCAGTGAATACGAGTATGGAATGAGTGTATCGGCGGTAAGCTGTAACGGAAGAACATTGAATCTTTCGGAATCGGATCTGAATAATCTTCTCGATGCCAATACGTCAATTACATTCAATGAAGCTGACGGTACTCTTGCAACACCTACGGACGGTATTATTAATTTCAAGGCAACAGCACTTGGAATCGATGCACTTCCTCAGGACATAACGGTTGATTTTTCAAGCGTAACATGCCGTGGTACGGAGACCAAACTTGAAGCATCAAGAGGTGATGCAGACGGTAACGGAGCCGGAAGAGCTGTAGGTACTATGACAGAAGTCGCAATCGGCAAGGACGGTAAGATTTCAGCGTCATATGATAACGGAGATCAGAGAGTTATAGCACAGATCGTAGTCGCTAATTTTGTTAACCCTTCAGGACTTGAGAAAATAGGTGATAACCTTTTCCAGGCAACTATGAACTCCGGAGAGTTTGACGGAATAGGACAGGATGTCACGGCTGACGGAGGATATTTTGCAACAGGTGTACTTGAAATGTCCAATGTTGACCTCGCTGCAGAGTTTACCGACATGATCACAACCCAGAGAGGATATCAGGCAAACTCAAGAATTATCACAGTTTCAGATACACTCCTTGAGGAACTCATTAATCTTAAGAGATAATTATAAGATGGCGTTTCTGCCTTGCTTTTAAGCAGGGCAGGACATGCCGCTTTTAAAGGAAAAGGCATGATTGAATTAACCAGACTTAACGGAACTGTATTCGGGCTGAATCCGGATTTAATAGAAGTTGTCGATTCAACACCTGACACAGTTATCACTCTTACTACAGGACGCAAATTTATTGTAAAAGAAAGTAGACAAGAAGTGAAAAATTTAGTATTATCATATAAGAAGGCGATTTTTGCCGAATTATTTAAATTAGGATAATAGGTGGTATATAAATGGATTTTGCAACAATAATCGGTCTTGTCGTAGGATTGGGCCTTATGATATTTGGTATAGTTACAGGTGATGATGGATTTGCGGCGTTGACGAACTTCCTTCATGCACAGTCGGCGCTTATAACATTCGGTGGTGCGTTTGGCGCGACACTTGTATCCAACAGCCTCGGAGATTTCGTTAACGGAATTAAGGGAATAAAGATGGCACTTCGTCAGACCAAGCATGATCAGACAGAAGTCATTAAGAAGATAATTGAGCTTTCCAACGTAGCGCGTAAGGAAGGCTTATTGGCGTTGGAAGATGCGGCATCGGATCTGGATGACGCATTTATGAAAAAAGGTATTTTCCTTATAGTTGACGGTACAGAACCGGATCTGGTCAGGGCAATTCTTGAAACAGAACTTACATGCATAGAAGACAGACATAAGAAAGTATCATCGTTCTGGGAGACAGTTGCAGCGATGGGTCCTGCCTGGGGTATGATCGGTACCCTTATCGGTCTTATCAACATGCTTAAACATCTTGAAGATGTGTCAACCGTAGGACCTAATATGAGTACAGCTCTTATTACTACATTCTACGGCTCATTGTTAGCTAACTGGCTGGCAATTCCTATTGCAACCAAATTAAAAGCTAATAATGCAGAAGAAGTCACAGTCAAAGAAGTTGTAATAGAAGGTCTGTTGTCAATACAGGCCGGAGAGAATCCTCGTGTAATCGAAGAGAAACTCAAATCATTCCTTGCACCTGCAGAGAGAGCTCAGTATGGTGAAGGCGGAGAAGCCGGAGGTGAAGAGGCTTAATGGCGAGAAAGAAAGGTAATGAAGAGTCTATAAAGACGGATGGCTGGATGTCTACGTTCTCCGACCTTATGAACCTGTTATTGTGTTTCTTCGTCGTTTTGTTTGCCATGTCAACAGTCGATGCTGATAAATGGCAGGAACTTGTAGCTTCATTTTCTTCCAAATACAATGTTATTGAAGGAAAAGGCTCCGGAATAGGCGAAGGTAAGCTTATTGCAAGCGGAACAAGCCAGCTTACTGATATCAGTAATTATTATGCGCAGCAGGGACTTAATCAGGAAGGAAGCAAGAATGATGTCCAAGATGCGTTGATCAAGCTTGAAGAAGCACAGAACAGAGAATCAGAGAAGATGGGCGAGATCATTAACGGAATGCTTGAAGGAACAGGACTTAATGATGCAGTTGAAGTTCAGGTTACACAGCATTATGTATGTCTCAATATGAAGGGCGCGCTTCTTTTTAAATCTGCGTCGGCAACACTTACCGATGAAGCCAAAAATGTGCTGTCTGAAGTAAGTAAAATACTTAAATTATATCAGGACAATCTTATAGAGATAGAAGGACATACGGATAATGTTCCGATGTTGAATGACCCAATATTTACTAATAATAATGTGCTCTCGGCATACAGGGCAATGGCGGTATTCGACTATGTGGTCAATGACTGCGGAGTAAGCCCGGCGAAACTTAAATGTGCCGGAAGAGGTGAATATGCTCCTATAGCCAGCAATGATACGGCCGATGGAAGGGCACAGAACCGACGTGTAGAGATAAAGATATATAACAGCTACAGCAGTTATTAATATATTTTATAGAAAGTCAAGGTGGATATATGAAAAAAGGAATAAGCAATATAATTGTTCTGGCACTTGTGATAGTTAATCTGGTTCTTACAGTGATACTTGTATTTACATTCCTGCCGTCAATTAAGAAAACCAATAATCTTGTCACCAAGATTTGTGATATGGTTGATCTGGAGGTTGGTGCAGACAGTAATAAACAGGAAGTATCTGTTTCGGACCTGACAAGTGTTACGGTAGTGTTTGGTGAAGATACAACCAATGTTGTCAATCTTACAAACGGAAAGCTTGCAAAATTTGGTGCAACCATAAATTTAAATACTAAGGCAAAGGATTATGAAAGTGTGAAGACACAGGTTGAATCCGCAATGAGTATGATTGACAGCACACTTATGGGCGTGATCAGAGGATTTGACAGCACAACGCCGCAGGCAGATATGGAAAAGGCAGCAACCAATGCAATACGTGAGTTATTTGCATCAGATACGGTTTATTCGGTATCATTCACACAGTATGTAGTACAGTAGTTATGAATATAATATGTTATAGAAAGAAGGTGAGAGAAGATGGGTGAAGTCCTTTCACAAAGTGAGATAGATAACCTGCTGAAGGCTTTCAGCAGTGGTGAACTTGATGTCGAAGAGATGAAAGGCACGGAAGAGAAGACGGTCAAGAATTATGATTTTGCAAGACCGGCCAAATTTTCCAAAGAACATCTTCGAACACTTGAAATAATATTTGAACATTATGGGCGTCTGTTATCTACCAATCTTCCGGCATATTTAAGAAGACCGGTTCAGGTAGAGGTAATGAACTCAGAAGCGGTAACATATTCGGAATTTGCAAATGCACTTTCCAATCCGGTATTGCTCGGCGTAGTAAGTTTTGAACCCCTCGACGGCAATGTTGTTATGGAGATTGCATCCAATCTTGGATTTGCAATGGTTGACAGGCTTTTGGGAGGTGCAGGAACGGCGCTTGATAAGCCAAGAGAATTCTCGGAGATTGAACTTACAATTCTTGAAAGAATGTTTAATGTATGTGTCAACCTGTTAAGGGAACCTTGGGAGAATGTGGTGGATATACACCCGAGGCTAGAGCGGATAGAAACTAATTCGCAATTTGCACAGATAATATCTCCGAGCGAGATGATTGCTATCATCACTGTAAATATTAAAATCGGAGATGTTGAAGGACTTATGAATATATGTCTTCCTTACATCGTTCTTGAACCTGTTATGGATAAGCTCAATACAAAATATTGGTTTTCCACGATGCAGGATAAAGATGTTAATACATATGAAGATGCAATAGCATCACTCATAAGCAAGGCACAGATACCGGTCAAGGCGGTATTGGGTTCCAGCAGTATTTCAGTCAATGATTTTATTAATCTTGGTGTAGGAGATGTTATTAAACTTGACACTAAAGTAGATGAAGAACTAGATGTTTTTGTTGGAAATATAAAGAAATTTACAGCGTTGCCGGGTTCGGCTAACGAAAATTATGCAGTCAGACTTACTAAAGTTCTGAGAGGAGATGACTAAGATGGATGGAATGTTATCACAAGATGAAATCAATGCATTGCTTGCAGGTGCCAATCTTGACGACGGTGCCGATGCAGCAGCCAATACAACAGATGAAACCCTGACCGATGAACAGAAAGATGCTATCGGAGAGGTTTCCAATATAAGCATGGGAACAGCAGCAACTACGCTTAGTACGCTGCTTAACCAGCCGGTTAATATTACAACACCACAGGTTACATATATGACCTGGGATGAACTTGCAGATTCTTACGACAGACCATGTGTTTTCCTGCAGATTCAATATACGGCCGGACTGGATGGCAATAATGTTCTTGTTCTTAAAGAACATGATGTAAGAATAATTACTGACCTTATGATGGGCGGAAACGGAGATGTCAATGATGACGAACCGATAGGCGAACTTCATTTGAGCGCCATCGGAGAAGCTATGAACCAGATGATGGGATCGGCCGCAACGTCAATGTCATCCATGCTTGGAAAGAAAATAGACATCAGCCCGCCAATTGCAAGCCTGATTGACCTTAATGTAAAGCAGGATGGGGACAAGCTTCCGGAATTCCTTAATGCTAAATTTGTTAAGGTTGCATTCAGAATGACAATAGGAAATCTCATAGACAGTGAAATTATGCAGTTATATCCGTTTGATTTTGCGAAGAGTCTGTATGAGGTATTTGCACTTGGTATGCAGGATAATTCAGACAGTGTTGCAACATCAGCTCCGTCAGAGGAAGCTGCAAAACCTGCCGCCGAACAGGCATCGGCAGCACAGCCGTCAATGCAGTCGTCACCTGCGCCGCAGCCTGAGAATGTGGCACCACAACCACAGATGCAGCCACAGATGCAACAGCAGATGCCATACGGATACGGTGCAGCACCAATGCCGGGATATATGCAGCCACAGATGCCATACGGTCAGCCTATGCCAGGATACGGTATGCCGCCGGTTCAGAATGTTAATGTACAGCCGGCTTCATTCCAGCCGTTTACAGGAGCTAATTCAGCGGTTGGACATGAGAATATAGATCTTATTATGGATGTTCCGCTTGAAGTAACGGTTGAGCTTGGCAGAACAACCAAGTCTATTAAGGAGATCCTTGAATTTGCACCGGGAACAATTGTTGAACTTAACAAGATCGCCGGAGAACCTATCGATGTACTTGTCAACAGAAAGTATGTTGCTAAAGGTGAAGTAGTAGTTATTGAAGAAAGTTTTGGTATTAAAATTACTGAAATTATCAAATAACTATTTCCAAAAACGATACAATAATGTATAATATACATCAAATAAAAATAGTGAACATTTCTTTTAAAGGAGATTAAGTTATGGCAAAGAATATATTGATATGCGACGATGCAGCATTTATGAGAATGATGATTAAAGACATTCTTACTAAAAATGGATACACTGTTGCCGGAGAGGCCGAGAACGGAGCTAAGGCTGTGGAAAAATACACAGAACTTAAGCCAGATCTTGTGCTTATGGATATTACAATGCCTGAGATGGATGGAATACAGGCTCTTAAGAAAATAAGAGAACTTGATCCTAAGGCTTCCGTAATTATGTGCTCGGCTATGGGCCAGCAGGCTATGGTTATCGAGTCAATCCAGTCGGGAGCAAAAGACTTTATTGTTAAGCCTTTCCAGGCAGACAGAGTTCTTGAAGCTGTAAGAAAAGTTGTTGGTTAATATGATTTATTGCGCATCCATGGGAAACAGTATTGCACAGTTTATTACTGTAACCCTGATATTTATATTTGTTCTGGCTATTACATATTTCACAACCAGATGGATTGGCTCATATCAGAAGAAGAAAATGAGCTATGGTAATATTAAAGTTATTGAAAGTACAAGACTTTCAAGTAATAAGATATTGGAAATTGTAAAAGCCGGAGACAAATGCGTCCTTATCGCTGTGTGTAAAGACACAGTTACGTATCTTGGTGAAATCAATGAGAATACACTTGAATTTAAGGAAGCACAGACCAAAGAATCTTTCGGAAGCGTGTTTAACAGATTCAGATTTTCCGTCAAGGAAGAGGCAGAAGATGAAGAAGAGAAGTAAGGCAATATTAGCTTTCGCAAAAATTGCCATTGTAGTGGCAATTGTTCTCTTCGTATCGGTCAATAGCAGGACTGCTGTTTATGCAACTGATATATTAGGAACCGAAGAGACAACAACTGCGGCTAATGCTTCAGATAATTTTACAATCGGAATATCGGCTGGAAATGGAAGTGACCTTGCAAGCGTATTACAGATAGTACTTGTACTTACCGTAATTGCGTTAGCGCCTTCCATTCTTATTATGCTTACATCGTTCACGCGTATAATAATAGTAATGCATTTTACGAGAACGGCGCTGGGAACGCAGTCGACGCCGCCGAATCAGGTGCTTATCGGTTTATCGCTTTTTCTTACTTTTTTTATAATGGCACCGACATTTACGACGGTATATAATGACGCGATTAAGCCTCTGTCGGCCAATGAAATATCGGCGGAAGAGGCATATGAGACAGGAATACAGCCAATAAGAGAATTTATGTTTAAGCAGACTAATACCAAGGACATCAGAATGTTTCTTGAGATTGCTGATATCGGTACAGTGGAAAATTATGACGATATACCTACATATGTACTTGTACCGAGCTTTATAGTGAGTGAACTTAGAACTGCATTTATAATTGGTTTTCTGATATACATTCCATTCATAATTATTGATATGGTTGTTGCATCGGCATTAATGTCGATGGGTATGATGATGTTACCTCCGACAACCATTTCGCTGCCATTTAAAATATTACTTTTTATAATGGCAGATGGCTGGAATCTGATTATCGGAAATCTTGTTAAGACATTTTATTGATAAAGGAGTGGAACTATGACAGAAGAACAGGTTGTAGATATAACCAGGGAAGCATTATTCCTTATAATTGAATGTTCAGCTCCGCTCCTTTTGATTTCGCTTGTTGTCGGACTGGTGATAAGTATTTTCCAGACGATTACATCAATACAGGAGCAGACACTTACATTTGTTCCGAAAATAATAGGTGTTTTTGTAGGCGTTATGATTTTCGGCTCATGGATTTTGACAAAGATAACTGATTATATTCAGGAGCTGTGGTCGAACTTTAGTACATATATCAGGTAGGTGCTGTTATGTTTAACTATGAGATAGCGTTAAATTACTGGGAGTTTTTTCTTCTGATTCTGGTACGCATTGCTAGTTTTGTATATACAGCGCCGTTTTTTAATATAGCGAGCGTACCGCAGAGAGTTAAAATTTCAATATCTGTATTCATATCTATATTGATTTTTACAATTACACCGGACAGAACACTAGAGTATACAGGACTTCTTGATTATGCAATTCTTATTATAAAAGAAAGCGTTGTCGGACTTCTGCTGGGATTTGTGTGTAATGTGTGTGTGCAGGCGATAACGTTTGCCGGTCATATAATAGATACAGATATAGGCCTTTCAATGGCCAATATGTATGATCCGACATTGCGTACACAGACGAGTATTTCGGGAACGTTCTATTACTATACGGTATTTCTTCTTATGATGATCACAGGATTGTACCAGTTCCTGATATCTGCGATTGTGGATTCATATAGTATAATTCCAATCGGAGAAGTGACAATTGATGCAACACTTTACGATTCTTTTCTGGATGTAATAGCAGGTTTTCTGATCGTCGGACTTAGAATTGCATTGCCGATTTTCATATCGATGATGTTAATGAATATAATTCTGGGTATTTTGTGCAGAGTTGCTCCACAGCTAAATATGTTTGCTGTAGGTATACAGATGAAACTTTTATTCGGACTTGCGATAATGTTTCTTACAATAGGCCTTCTGCCGACAGTATCATCCATGTTATTAAATATGATGAAACAGGCTGTCAGACAGATTGCGGGAGGACTTGTATGATAAAATATGACCTTCAGTTCTTTGCCAAGGACGGTCCGGGTGGTCAGAAGACAGAACCGGCTACACCCAAGAAGTTAGATGATGCCCGTAAAAAGGGTCAGGTAGCCAAAAGTAAGGACCTTTCCGGCTCGGTTCTGTTGTTAGCTTTTTTTATCCTGCTTAAATTTTATGTCAGTTATCTGGGCAGGCAGTTTATGAGTTCGTTTCATGAGACATATACCAGAATAGGCGATTTGTCCGGTGCAATCGATGAATACAGCTCTATAGGCGTTTATTTTAAAAATGTTATGCAGCAGAACATACTGGATATGCTGGTTATGCTGCTTCCCATATTGGCAGTTGCATTTGTCCTTGGATTTGTTATGGATATAATCCAGGTAAAATGGAAACCGACAGGCGAGACTTTAAAACCGAAGTTTGATAAATTTAATCCTATTAACGGAATAAAGCGTATTTTTAACGTTAAGACAATAGTTGAGTTAATAAAACAGATTGTTGTGCTTGCGGTATGCGTAATAGTTACCTATAATAAGCTTAAGGGCAAAATAGGCATGCTCTTTAATCTGTATGATATAACGTTGCAACAGGCAGTTGCGGCCATGGGAGATTTAATTATTGACCTTGGAATAACAATAAGCGTTATTTATCTTATTATAGGTGTTGCCGATTTTATCTTTGAAAAATGGAAATTCAAAGATGACATGAAAATGACCAAACAGGAATTGAAAGATGAATGGAAGGATACCGAAGGAAGTCCTGAAGTAAAGAATAAGCAGAGAAGGCGGATGCAGGAAGCATCGAGACGCCGTATGATGCAGGCGGTTCCTGAAGCAGATGTGGTAATAACGAACCCGACACATTTTGCGGTTGCACTTAAATACGAACCGGATTCCGGAAAGGCACCGGTGGTTGTTGCCAAAGGTGAAGATTACCTTGCACAGAAGATTAAAGAGAAAGCAAGAGAGTGTGATGTGGAAATCGTTGAGAACAAACCGCTTGCACGTATGCTTTATTACAATGTAGACCTTGGAACCGAAATTCCACAGGAATTGTATCAGGCAGTTGCGGAAGTACTTGCATTTGTCTGGAAACTTAAACACAAAATCTGAAATAGAAAGGAGAACATCTGAATATGAAATTCAAAAAGACGGACTTGTTTATCGGAATATACCTGATGACAGCAATCCTTTGCCTTTTTTTATCCATTCCATCGGGACTTCTTGATGTTCTCTTAGCCATAAATATATCGGTAGCGATGATTATCCTTTTTACCGCGCTGTATGCAAAGGAAGCACTGGATATGCAGTCATTCCCTACGATACTTTTGTTTACGACAATATTCCGTATTGCACTTAACGTATCATCAACCAAGCTTATTCTTAAGAATGGCGATGCAGGTGCAGTCGTTACGGCTTTCGGCGAATTTGTCGGAGGCAATAACCTGGTAATTGGATTCGTTGTATTTATTATACTTATAATTGTACAGTTTGTTGTTATCAACAAAGGTTCAGAACGTGTATCGGAAGTAACCGCCAGATTTACACTTGATGCTATGCCGGGTAAGCAGATGGCGATTGATGCCGATCTGAACACCGGAGCCATTACAGATAAAGAAGCCAAAATAAGGCGTGATAAGATACAGCAGGAGGCGTCTTTCTTCGGAGCCATGGATGGTGCTACCAAGTATGTTAAGGGAGATGCTACCGCCGGCCTTATTATCACTGTGATCAACCTCATCGGTGGTGTGGTTATGGGTATGGTGTTTAATGGATTGAGCATCCAGGAGGCTCTAAGCAAATATGCGCTTCTTACAATCGGTGATGGTCTGGTAAGCCAGATTCCGTCACTTATGATATCACTTTCAACAGGTATCCTTGTAACCAAGGCATCCAAGGAAGTGGAACTTCCGGACGAGATTATCGGAGAACTTTTCTCCATACCGAAAGTGCTTAAGATCGTCGGAGTTACTATGGCAATTCTCGGAATAGTTACACCGTTACCGTGGTGGCTTTTCCTTCTTCTGGGTGCAGCACTGTTTATTGCCGGAATTATGACAGAAAGAAAAGCAGCTGTACAGACGGTTGAGAATGAAACCGAAGAGGCTGACATGGAAGCACAGGAAATACGTAAACCTGAGAATGTTGTATCATTGCTTCAGGTTGACCCGATTGAACTTGAGTTCGGATACGGTATCATACCTTTGGCCGATGTCAATCAGGGCGGAGATTTACTGGATCGTGTTGTTATGATAAGAAGACAGGTTGCGCTTGAGTTAGGTACAGTTGTGCCTATTATACGACTCAGGGATAATATACAGCTTAACCCTAACCAATACATAATTAAGATCAAGGGCATACAGGTAAGCGAAGGTGAGATACTTTTCGACCATTACATGGCTATGAATCCGGGATTTGTGGAAGAAGAGATTACAGGTATTCCTACATTTGAACCGTCATTCCATCTGCCGGCAATCTGGATTACGGAGAACCAGAGGGAACGTGCGGAGTCGCTCGGATATACAGTCGTGGATCCGCCATCAATTATTGCCACACACCTTACGGAAGTTATCAAGGAGCATATTGCCGAACTTCTTACAAGACAGGATACACAGAATCTCATCAACAATATCAAGGAAAACAACCCGACGCTTATCGAGGAGCTTGTGCCTAAGCTTATGAGCGTAGGAGAGATACAGAAAGTTCTCCAGAATCTTCTTGAGGAAGGTATCTCGATCAGGGATCTCCTTACGATATTTGAAACTCTTGCGGATCATGCCGGAGCCACCAGGGATACGGATATTCTTACGGAATATGCAAGACAGAGCCTTAAGAGGGCGATATCCAATAAGTTCTTTATGCCGAATGAGACAACCAGTGTAATAACACTTGATCCTTCGGTGGAACAGGAAATAATGAATTCTGTTAAACAGACAGAGAACGGAGCATATATCAACCTTGCTCCGGACAGAATCAAGAGCATTATGGATTCGGTGCAGGCTGAAGTTACCAAGATGGAAGATATGGGTAAAACACCTATAATCATAACTTCTCCTATAGTCAGAATATATTTTAAGCGTATTACAAGCGATTATATGAAGGACCTTATTGTAATATCATACAATGAGATTGAACCTGAAGTCGAATTACAGTCAGTTGGGATGGTGACCGCATAATGATAGTAAAGAAGTATACCGGAAAAGATGAAACAGAAGCAGTTATGAAAGCCAAGGATGACCTTGGCTCAAATGCCGTTGTACTCAATGTCAGGACGATGAAGCAAAGAGGACTTGCCAAAGTATTCAAGAAAGATTTTGTGGAAATAACCGCAGCGTTGGAAGAAAAAGATTTCGCGCAGAATGTCAACAATAATAAGCCGACATTCAGCCGCGTAAGCAGTGAGGCAATCAAGAAACAGCAGTCACAGATAAATCTTCTTGCTGACGACAGCGTTAATCCGCATGCCCCAAAACAATCAGAGATAATCGAGAAGAAACTTGACAGCCTTCATGATATGCTCCGTAACCAGATGGTAAGAGAAGAAGAGACGGACAAGAAAGAGGACATAAAGCCGGCTGTTAAGCCCGAGAACAATGCCAATTTCAAATCACTCAAGCTTATATATAACAAATTGCTCGAGAATGAAGTCAGCGAAAAAAATGCCAATGCTATCATTAATGATATAGAAAATTCTATGAAAAAAGAGTCAAATCTTGACAGTATTCTCGCAAGTGTATATCAGAAAATAATCCTTAAATTTGGGGAGCCTGAAGCCATTGAAGATGACGAACGACGTAAAATAGTATTTTTTATAGGACCTACGGGTGTCGGAAAGACTACGACTATTGCCAAACTTGCCTCGGATTTTAAACTGACCCGTTCTAAAAGTGTTGCGATGATTACTGCAGATACATACAGGATCGCAGCGGTTGAGCAGCTTAATACATATGCAAGTATCCTTGACGTACCTGTCAATGTAATATATTCACCATCGGAAATAGTTGAGTCAATAGAAGAATTATCGGATTACCAGATGATTTTTGTCGACACGGCGGGACGTTCACATAAGAATACCGAACAGCGTGATGAAATTATCGAGATGATATCCAACGTCAGAAATTCCGGTATTGATGCAGACATCATAATATTCCTTGTGATGAGTGTTACGACCAAATACAGGGATATGGTTAACATATGTGATGCATATAAATCGCTTAACGATTACAGATTATTATTTACCAAGTTGGATGAAACGGATTCATTGGGCAATATATTGAATATTAAACTCTATACCGGAGCACCTATCTCGTATACTACATGTGGACAGAATGTGCCTGACGATATAGAGAGTGTTGACGTGCAGAAACTTGCAAAAAGCCTTCTCGGCGGGGAATAAAACGGAGGTATACATGGATCAGGCAGAAAAATTACGGGAAATTATTAAAAAACAGAATCAGTCAAATGAAAGTTCTGCCAGGATAATAACCGTTACAAGCGGAAAGGGTGGAGTTGGCAAATCCAACGTATCAATTAATCTTGCATTGCAATTCAGACGACAAGGCAAAAGAGTTATTATATTTGATGCAGATTTCGGGCTTGCCAATATTGAGGTCATGTTTGGGGTGATCCCGCAATATACACTTGCGGATCTGATGTTCAAGGGTAAAGAAATAAAAGATATTATAACTGAAGGGCCGGAGGGTGTTATGTTTGTGTCCGGAGGTTCCGGAATAGCAAGACTGGTCAATCTCGATAACGAACAGATCAAGCGACTTGTATATAAGATATCTGAACTTGAAAAACTTGCCGATGTTATCATAGTGGATACAGGCGCCGGAATATCACCTGCCGTACTTGAATTTGTGGCAGCAAGCCAGGAGGTAATACTTGTAACAACTCCTGAACCGACATCAATAACCGATTCGTATGCATTGCTCAAGGCGTTATCAATGTACAACGGATTTGATTATGAGTCGACAAATGTAATGATTGTTGCAAACAGAGTTAATTCAGCCAATGAAAGCGCCAATCTTTATGAGAAGCTTTCTGCGGTTGTAAATCGTTTCCTTAAGATAAAAATAAGTTATCTGGGTGCAATCCCATATGACCAGTATATTAACAAAGCTGTTATGAAACAGAAACCGGTAACTATAGCTTACCCATCAGCGGCGGCGTCAAAATCATTTCAGGCAATAAGTACGAGACTTGCCAAAAATGAGACGGCACAGGTAAGGCAGACAAAAGGTGTTGCACGTTTTTTCGGCAAGGTATTTTCATCTAAGAGAGTGTAACCGAACAGGAGAAGGAATGACGAGGTAGACAACGGTGGTAAACAGACTGATAACAGAAGGCAACAAAATAGATTTCAAAGATATATTAAGCAAGGAACAGCTTAATGGCGGTCTGACACCCGCAACATATGCAAGCCAGGTCTTTGAAATTAAGAATGATGACATTTTGCGTGTATCCATGCCTATAGAGCACGGAAGGATAATACCGTTGTCAAAAGGAAAAAAATTCGATGCTTTTTTCTACACGGCAAAAGGTTTGTATCAATGCAGGGTGATCATAATTGACAGATTCAAAATAAACAATATCTATATGATGGATATTGAACTTCTGACTGAACCTGTCAAATACCAGAGAAGGCAGTATTACAGACTTGAACTTAATATTCCCGTGAGGTATATACAGATAACCGAAACGGAAAGCAATACTATGGCAAACGAGGAGGAACTTCCTGAAAGGCTTGAGAATCTGTCGGAATATCATACTGGAGACACAATTGATATAAGCGGAGGCGGATTAAGATTTACCGGCGACGGACTTGTTGAAAAAGGAAATAAACTTGCTGTAGTATTTGATATTGATTATGAAGGCAATATTGTAAGATATGTACTTGCTGCCGATGTAATTATGTCATTCGGGGTTCCGCAGCATCACGGTAAGTATGAACATCGTGTTGAATTCAGAAATATATCAAAGGAAAACCGTGAAATGCTCATTAAATACATTTTCCAGGAAGAGCGAAAGATCAGAAAAAATAACAGGTGATCTATATGGGAAGAAAATTTTTAATTATTGATGACTCTGCACTTATGAGAAGGGTCATATCTGATATAATAAAACAGAACAGTGAATATGAAGTGTTGGACACAGCAGTTGACGGCGTTGATGGTCTGGACAAGCTTGTAGCGCACCCGGGATATTATGATCTTGTAATACTCGATATTAATATGCCGAAGATGAACGGACTTGAGATGCTTGAGATGCTACAGAAAAATCATATGCATGAAGCAGTGGTTGTCGTGAGCACGGTTGCAATCGAGGGCGCAAAGGAAACTTTAAGGGCACTCGAACTTGGAGCACTCGATTTTGTAAAGAAACCGGAGAACTTTTATGAAGTTAAAGGTGACGGATTTAAGAATAAGATTCTTAGAGTAATCGAGATGGTTACAGGAAGCGATTTTAACCGTGTGCCCGAGGCCGCTATGCCAGAACATACGGCGGTTCGGACTGATTCGGTCAAACATATTAAGCCTGGCACGAATAAGATCGTTGCAATGGCATGTTCGACCGGAGGACCTAAGTCACTCCAGCATGTTATACCATATCTGCCGGAGAATCTCGATGCCGGGGTTGTTCTTGTACAGCATATGCCAAAGGGATTTACAGCATCTTTAGCTATGAGGCTCAATTCTCTCAGCAAGGCAGCCGTCAAGGAAGCCGAGGATGGAGAGATTATCGAAAAAGGACATGTTTACATAGCACCGGGCGGAATGCATATTATAATCGCGCAAAGCGGAAAGAATCATGTTATACGATATTCTGACCAGCCGCCGGTTGAAGGATTGAGACCATGTGCCAACATTATGTTTGAATCATTGTCAGACACAGATTATGATGATATAACCTGCGTGGTGCTTACAGGAATGGGCGCGGACGGAACCAAGGGAATAAAATCCCTTGTTAATACAGGCCGCAGAGTTCATGTGATCGCCCAGGATGCAGAATCCTGTGTGGTATATGGCATGCCGAGGGCTATAGCGGAAGCAGGGCTTGCCGATGAAATACAACCGCTTAACAAAATTTCAGAAAGTATTATTAAGAACGTGGGGGTAATGTAAATGGACGTTAGCCAGTATCTTGAAATTTTTGTGGAGGAGACTAAGGAACACCTTCAGAGCCTTAGCGAGAATCTCCTCGTATTGGAAAAAGAACCGGAAAATAAAGACACTATTAATGAAATTTTCCGTGCGGCGCATTCGCTTAAAGGAATGGCCGGAACAATGGGATATAAGAGAATGCAGAGCCTTACCCATAATATGGAAAATGTATTTTCGGAGATCCGTAATGATAAGATGAAAGTGACCTCAGAACTTGTGGACACTTTGTTCCAGTGCCTTGATGCGTTGGAAGCATATCTTGACAATATTATTAATACTCAGGATGAAGGAACTGAGGATAACGAGCCGATAATCAAGCTTCTTAATGATTTCCTTAACGGAAATCAGGCAGCACCTGCACAGGCAGAAGCACCGGCAGCACCTGCACAGCAGCAGACCGGAGCATCGGTATCAACCAAATTATCCGATGTCAAATTTGCCGATTTTGAGAAACATGCAATGATCGAAGCAGGAAAAAATGGCATGAACGTGTACGGAGTCAATGTACATATTGACCCGAACTGTATATTGAAAGCAGCCAGAGCGTTTCTTGTATTCAAGAATCTGGAAGAACTTGGTGAAATCATTAAATCCATTCCGTCCACACAGGATATCGAAGACGAGAAGTTTGACCTTGATTTCAGTATGTTCATAATATCCAAAGAACCTCTTGATAAAGTTGTTGCAGCAGTCAAGAATGTATCCGAGATAAAGGATGCTGAAGGCGAACAGATTGTTATCAAAGAAGAGGCAGCTAAGGAAGAAGCCAAAGCCGATACAGCAGGTCACAGTAATGCGCCGGCAAGAGATAATTCCAAACCGGCACAGGCTAAGACATCATCAAAGCCTGTAGTAAACAGATCGGTGCGTGTGGATATAGAGAAACTCGATGTCCTCATGAACCTTGTCAGTGAGCTTATTATTGCTAAGAACGGACTGGTTGCATCCAATGCGGCAGAACAGATTCAGCACAGCCAGAATTTTAACGAACAGATAGAATATCTTGAGAGAGTTACCACTAATCTTCATGAGTCAGTCATGAATGTACGAATGGTTCCTATTGAAACCGTTGTCAACAGATTCCCTAGAATGATAAGAGATCTCTCCAAGAAACTTAACAAGAAAATGGAATTGTACATGACAGGTGAGGATACCGAACTTGACAGAACAGTTATAGATGAGATTGGTGATCCTCTTATGCATCTTCTCCGTAATTCGGCAGACCACGGACTTGAAAGCCCTGAGGAACGTATCAGACTTGGTAAACCTGAAGTAGGTTCTATATTCCTTGATGCATATCAGGACGGTAATAACGTTGTTATCGAAGTAAGGGATGACGGTGCCGGAATTAACATTGAGAAAGTCAGAAATAAAGCGCTTGAGAAAGGTACAATCACACCGGAACAGGCTGAAAGCATGACGGATAAAGAGATTATCGAGCTTCTTTTCAAACCGAGCTTCTCTACATCTGAGAAGATTACGGATGTATCGGGCCGAGGAGTAGGACTTGATGTTGTTAAGTCTAAGATTGAAGGCCTTGGCGGCGATGTCGAATGCCATAGCGTTGTAGGCGAAGGAAGTACATTTACAATAAGACTTCCTCTTACACTTGCCATAATTCAGGCACTGATGGTTAAAATCGGCAGTGAACAATATGCTATTTCACTCGGTTCAATACAGACCGTTGAAGATATACCTGTTGAAGAGATTAAGCATGTTCAGGGTAAGGAAGTTATTAATCTCAGAGGCAATGTAATTCCTCTTATCAGACTCGGAGAATTGCTTGAAGTTCCTGACACTGCCGAAGATGCAGAGAACCTTACGGTTGTCATTATCAAGAAAGTCGACAAGCAGGCGGGTCTCGTAGTTGACAGCCTTATCGGACAGATGGAAATTGTTATCAAATCACTCGGCAAATATATTAACATAAATAAAATGATAAGTGGTGCGACCATTCTTGGTGATGGTGATGTTGCTCTTATCATTGATGCCAATGCTATTGTATAGGAGGGGCAGATATGGAAAAAACAGCTAATAACGATATTTCAACCAACCAGTTTATTATTGTAAGAATCGGAAATGAGCAATACGGTATCAACATCAAGATCGTTGATAACATCGTAAGAATGCAGCAGATTACAAGAGTACCTAAGGCACAGAAGTATTTTGTCGGTGTTATTAACCTTCGTGGCGAGATTGTACCTGTAATGAGCCTCAGAAGAAGATTCGGAATAGAAGACGATGAATTTACCAATGCAACAAGGATAATCATCATTAAACCTGAGCAGCAGGCGACGGTAGGATTCATTGTTGATTCAGTCAAAGAAGTTGTGACACTTGAGGAAGACCAGATTGAGAGAAACAGTATAAGCACTGACGCAGAAGGCCAGTCGTATATAAGTGCGGTGGGCAAATACAAGGACGAGCTTATATCTATTCTTAATATTCAGACAGTAATTAACGATAAAGAACAAGCGTAATATACGCCTGAAAGGACGGTGACGATATGCCGGAAATTAATCTTGATACACTTACTGACATGCAGTTTGATGTACTTAAGGAGATTGGTAATATTGGTGCAGGTAATGCGACTACAGCATTATCGCAGATGATTAACATGAAGATAGACATGAATGTGCCAAAAGTTGCCCTGGTGCCACTTAGCGACATCTCCGGCATAATCGGATCTGAAGAGATGGTTATTGTCGGGATAATGTTAGGTATGGAAGGTGACATAACAGGAACGATGATGTTCTTACTCAAAGTCGATTCGGCTCACAGAATAGTTAATATGCTGATGGGAACCGATTCGGCGCCCGATGCGGAATTTGGTGAAATGGAGTATTCTGCACTTGGTGAGATAGGTAACATTATTGCAGGCTCATATTTGTCTGCGCTTTCCTCACTTACAGGACTGAAGATTACGGCTACTGTGCCGGCAACGACCATAGATATGGCAGGAGCAATATTAAGTGTGCCGGCTATTGAATATGGCAAAATAGGTGATAAAGTTCTTTTTATTGAGACACAGTTAGGAGAAGACGATTTCCTTAACGGATACATAGTAATGGTTCCGGAAGTTGATTCCTACGGAAAGATACTTACATCATTAGGAATAGAAATATAAAGGCGGGTATTTAATATTTTACCTGAAATGGATATGACAAGATGGGTAATATGATTAAAGTCGGGATGGCAGATTTAAAAATATGCAAAGCACCGGACGCCTTGACAACTTTGGGACTTGGTTCGTGTATCGGTGCTTGCTTATATGATCCTGTTGCAAAAATAGCCGGAATGGTACATTATATGCTTCCTGACAGTACTAAAATTAAAAGTAATCAGAACATAGCTAAATTCGGAGATACGGGTATCAGGGAACTGATACGGCTTATGGAAGAAGCCGGAGCCCGCAAGTCGAGAATGGTAGCCAAAATTGCAGGTGGGGCAAGGATGTTTGCAATGTCAGCCAGCGTAAATCTTCCCGGACTGAATGTCGGAGAGAATAATATTGAAGCGGCAAGACTTAATCTTAGCGAGAATGGCATTGCCATAATTGCTGAAGATGTCGGACTTAACTATGGCCGAACCATAGAGTTTTATGCGGAAGACGGAAGCCTGACAATCAAAGCGGTAGGCAAGGACATTAAAGTTATATAGAGGTATGTTATGCAAAGAGAACACAAATTCCTGCCTCTGGTGATAGCTCTTATTGCAGGCCTGGCAGTAAGTATTGTATTTATATTGAATCATAATAATTCAATTACATCGGTACTTATCGTGTTGGCGGTAATGCTTGGTTTCTACATAGTGGGTTTGATATTCAGGGCAGTATTGGTCAAACTTAATACCAAAGAACCGGAAGAAGAAGTCAAGGAGGAATCCGAAACCGAAGAAACCGGTGAAGAAGACGGTGTTAAGACAGTGGATGAAGAAGAGAATCAGGCCTGATTGTATTATACGATATTGAGGTAATATAAGATGGACGAGAATGGCAGAAATAAATTATGGGCGGCTTTTCGTGAGAAAAGAACCCCACAGCTTAGGGAACAGATTATAATAGAATATTCGCAGCTTGTAAAACTTGTTGCCGGACGTCTGAGTATGTATCTCGGATATACGGTTGAGTATGAAGATCTTGTAAGTTACGGCATATTTGGGCTTATCGATGCCATAGATAAATTTGATTGCGATAAGAATGTTAAATTCGAGACATATGCCAGCTTGAGAATCAGAGGAGCCATTCTTGATCAGATCAGGAAGATGGACTGGATTCCGCGCTCGGTAAGACAGAAACAGAAAAAAATAGATGCAGCTTATTCCAAAATAGAAACAGAATACGGAAGAACTGCCACGGATGAAGAACTTGCAGCTGAGATGGAAATTTCGCTGGATGAATTTTATGCATGGCAGGGTCAGACCAAAATAACAAACCTTGTTTCGCTGGATGAGTTTGTTGAGCAAGGCAGCGAAGTGAAGATGGATGCAGCATCCAATTCACATTTTGAGCAGCCTGAGAAGATAGTGGAGAAGGAAGAACTGACCAGAATGATAGCTGAATCACTTGATCAGCTTACCGAAAAGGAAAAAAAGGTGGTAATGTTGTATTACTATGAAGATATGACACTCAAGGAAATCAGCGCTGTATTAGAAGTGTCGGAATCAAGAGTGTCACAGCTTCATACCAAAGCACTTGCCAAGATGAAGAAAAACCTTGGCGGATATATGAATATTCTGGCCGAATAGAATAAAGGAGAATGGTATGGCAAAAAGCGGGTATTTTGAACTGGATAACAGAACAGATGGGTTGTATTTAAAAATACATGAAGCAGAGACCGGCGGATATAATCCGAGTTTTGAGGATCTGGTTCATTTTTGTGATACCAAGAAAGTGCCATACGATAGCATCGTGCAACTTAAAGTAGTGTTTGATACAGCGCATGACGAGGCAGTGAGAGTAAGCGATTGTATTACACCTTTTTCCGGATGGTGCGAAAGCAGCATATCAACAGATGGCATGAAGGTGACGGCCATATTGTATCCGCCGACAAGCTCAATGAGTGATGCGGATGAAGCGGAAATTCATTCCGGACTTGCGGCCAAGAAAATCCGATATGGATTTATCGAGGAAAATATCCGCAAAATGGTGCAGGAAAAACTTTATTTTGTTCCTATAGTTGTGGCTGCAGGTACGGAGGCGGTTGATGGATATGATGCCGAACTTACATATAATTTCAGTACAACAGTATCCAATAAGCCACAGATTAATGATGACGGAACAGTCGATTTTCACAAACTTGATCTTATCAATAAAGTTAATGCAGGAGATGTGGTAGCACAGATCAAGCCGGAATATCCTGGTGAGAATGGAATGGATGTTTACGGCAATGTAATCAAGCCACGAAAAGTCTATCGTAAAATATTTAAATACGGACGAAATCTTAAAGTATCCGATGATGGATTACAGCTGATTTCTTTGGTTACAGGTCATGTAAAATTAGAAAATGATAAAATATTTGTTTCTGACGAATACGAGATTTCTGCTGATGTAGATACGACAACCGGAGATATCGATTTTGACGGAAATGTCCATATTAAAGGAAACGTACTTGCCGGATTTAAGGTAAAAGCAAGCGGAAATGTAGTTGTTGACGGTGTGGTCGAAGGTGCTGAGATTACAGCCGGCGGCAATATTATATTACAGCGTGGAATTCAGGGAATGAATAAAGGCGTTCTTACCGCGGGTGGTAATATTGCATCTAATTTTATCGAAAATGCAAGGGTAATTGCCGGTAAAGATATTGACACTGATGCTATAATGCACAGTAAGGTAACTGCCAGAGGCAATATTGAAATACACGGACGTAACGGATATCTGATCGGAGGATTCGTAAGGGCCGGGAATCTGATATCAGCGAAGACAATAGGCTCTGATATGGGGACAAATACAATTATCGGTGTCGGATCCGATCCTGAACTTTTAATCGAGCTTGATAATATAATGAAACAGATAAACAAAGAATCTAAAGATAAAGAACAGTTATCTCAGATGATATCTCTGCTCAGGAGAAAACAGGACACTGAGGGAAAACTCGAATCGGATAAAGTAGAAATGCTTCAGAAGGCAATGAAAAATATGATACTCTTAGATAACTCGATCAATAAGATGAAGAGTGAATATAACGCTAAATCAGAACTTATTGTTGAGAACAAGGATGCCAGAATTAAGGTGAACGGAAGCATTTATCCGGGTGTAAAGATTGAAATAGGAGACATAAGTCTTTTTATACGTGACAAGAACAACTACTGTCAGTATGTACTCAAAGACGGTGAGGTAACAAGAATTAATTTGTAATCAGAAGGCGGCGATTGTATGAGACCATTGGAATTTAACATGAATGTCGGAAGAACACAGGATATTTCACCAATAAAGCAGGCACAGGAAGATAAGCCTGTTATCATGCAGCAACAGATAGTCAACAGTAATGAGAAAGCTGTCGATGTTAAACAGCAGCGTGTATATCAGAAACAGGATAAGGATATGGATTCTGAGTATGATGCCAGTAAGGAAGGCTTTGGCGCGGAATATCAGGATAACCGTAAGAAACGTGATAAGAATAAAGATAAAGAAGACGGACAGGTTAAGGTCAAAGAACATGCCGTTTTTGATATCAGAATATAGGAGATATTTGACATGACAGGCATAGAAATCACATTGTTAGTAATCGGCGCAATGATTTTTGCGGCAAGTTTTATTTTTACATCCAAGTCAGACACACCGAAAAATGCCGAAATCAGACTCAGTGATAAGCAGAAAGAAGATATTAAGAATCAGATCATGACGGTTTTTGATGAGCAGATGGAGACTCTTTCTGAGCAGACCGAAATCAAACTGGATAAATTATCCAATGAGAAAATAATGGAGATGAACGATTATTCCGAGACCATTTTAAGCGAGATTAACCGTAATCATAATGAAGTTATGTTTCTCTATGATATGCTTAATGAAAAGAAGAAAGAAATCAATAACACTGTCAGGGATCTTAATGTTGTCAAGAAAGAAATTAAAGAAGAGACCAAACAGCCTCGTCAGAAGACCAGGCAGGAGGCAGTCCTTGATCAGTTGGATGCGGTTTCGGAGTCCGTAGCAGACGAAACAGGTGCGGATGCGTCAGCTTTTGACGAACAGCCTAAGAAAAAAAGAATGGGCAACGCAAAGACAGCCGCTTCCCGCGCGCGTAATACGGTTAAGAAGGAAACTGAACGGGAAGATAATAAAGATATAACTGTTTTTGAAAACGGTAACAATAATGAGAAAATCCTCGAGATGAGCAGAGCCGGCAAATCAAATATGGAAATTGCCAAAACTCTCGGAATAGGAACAGGAGAAGTAAAGCTTGTTGTTGACCTTTTTAAGGGAGGCAGGTAGGCTATGAAACTTAAATATTATTTAAGAGGACTTGGAATTGGTATTCTTGTTACAGCAGCAATTTTAACTATCGTTTATCATACCAAAGGGAGCATGAACGACTCACAGATTAAGAAGCGTGCTGCTCAACTCGGAATGGTGATGGCATCATCAGAGGAAGATACTTTATTTGCACAGACAACAGAAGCGATGACCACAATCGCAGAAAACCAGACGACAAGAGCTGAGGAGACCACGACGGTCGAAGAGACCACAGAAGCGGTAACAGAGGCACCGACGGAGAAACCGACAGAGAAACCAACAGAAGCACCGACCGAACCGGCAGTTGCAGAGGCTGTTCTTACGATTTCACCGGGAATGTATTCTGAATTAGTGTCAGCTGAACTTGCACGTCTCGGAATAATTACCAATCAGAAAGAATTTAATTCTTACCTTGTAAATAACGGATATGCCGAGCGCATTCAGACAGGCGATTTTAAAGTAAAGGCAGATATGTCATATGATGAAATCGCAAGAATAATAACCCGGTCATAAAAATAACGCTTTCGCAATACATTAACTGTATAGCGAAAGCGTTTTTAATTTGAACTCTAAACAGATTTATCTGTCTTTCTTATTCTTGTTCTCAAGTTCTTTCATTGCACGAACCTTAAGTGAGAGACCAAAGAGGTTGATGAAACCTTCTGCGTCATGGTGGTCATATAAATCACCGGTCGTAAATGAAGCAATTGATTCATTGTAAAGTGAATAAGGTGAAGTTGTTCCGGCTTTGATGATGTTACCTTTGTAAAGCTTGAATTTAACTTCTCCGGTAACATATTCCTGTGTTGACTCAATGAAAGCCTGGATAGCGGCACGCAATGGTGTGAACCACTTGCCTTCGTAGATAACCTGAGCGAACTTATTGGCCATATCAATCTTCATTGTAGTGGTATCACGGTCAAGGATAAGCTCTTCAAGCTGCTGATGAGCTTCATAAAGGATTGTTCCGCCAGGTGTTTCATATACACCACGGGACTTCATGCCAACAACACGATTCTCAACAATATCAACAATGCCGATTCCGTGCTTGCCGCCAAGTGCGTTGAGTTCTCTGATAATATCAGATACCTTCATCTTCTTGCCATTGACAGAAGTAGGAACACCCTTTTCAAATGTCATTGTTACATATTCACCTTCATCAGGAGCTTCCTCAGGAGTTACACCGAGAACGAGAAGGTGCTTATAGTTAGGTTCGTTGGCCGGATCTTCAAGTTCAAGACCTTCATGGCTGATGTGCCAGATATTACGGTCACGGCTGTAGCTTGAATCAGGTGAGAACGGAAGGTGTATTCCATGCTGTCTGCAATATTCAATCTCATCTTCACGTGATTTTAATGTCCACTTATCATTTCTCCAAGGAGCGATGATCTTAATGTCCGGAGCGAGAGCTTTAATTGTAAGCTCAAAACGGATCTGATCATTACCCTTACCTGTAGCGCCGTGGCAGATAGCGGTAGCGCCTTCTTTACGGGCGATTTCTACAAGTCTCTTAGCGATAACAGGTCTTGCCATTGATGTACCGAGAAGATATTTGTTCTCATATACGGCATGAGCCTGTACGCAAGGAACGATGAAATCATCGCAGAATTCATCAGTAAGATCCTCGATGTATAATTTAGATGCGCCGCAGGAAATAGCTCTTTCCTGAAGACCGTCAAGTTCGTCTCCCTGTCCGCAGTCTGCACAGACACAGATTACTTCATAGTCAAAATTCTCTTTAAGCCATGGAATAATAGCTGTGGTATCAAGACCGCCTGAGTAGGCAAGAATGACTTTTTCTTTCATATTAAATGTCCTCCTGAGTGTTTTATGTTTTTTAACTAGGAATAATATACATCATATGTAGGATTTATGCAATATCTATTTTGAAATATGTATAAAAATAAAAATATACTTGCATAATATGCATAAAGTGTGTATAATTATAAAAACAAGAAAAGACTTTACACAATCCGGTGATAGTAATATTATCATTATAGTAAATACTGCCGGATCAGAGCCAGGTTTTTATGGAGGAAATTATGATAAAAGCAGGAATAATCGGAGCTACCGGATATGCCGGTAATGAATTGGTAAGAATACTTCTCGGACAAAAGGACGTTGAGATTGTGTGGTACGGTTCAAGAAGTTACGTCGGAGAAGACTATGCGGGAATCTACCGTAATATGTTTAAACTTGTTGATGCCAAGTGTATGGACGATAATATGCAGGCGCTTGCAAATGAGGCTGATGTTATCTTCACAGCCACACCGCAGGGATATTGCGCATCGGTTGTTAATGAAGATATTTTATCCAGAGCAAAGGTCATTGACCTGAGTGCGGATTACAGAATCAAAGATGTGGCGACATACGAGAAATGGTATAAGATAGAGCATAAGAGCCCGGAACTTATCAAAAAGGCAGTTTACGGTCTCTGTGAGATAAACAGGGAGGATATTAAGAATACCAGACTTCTGGCCAATCCGGGATGTTATACGACATGTTCGATACTTACGGCATATCCTCTTGTGAAAGAAGGAATTATCGATCCGAATACTCTGATCGTGGATGCCAAGTCCGGTACGTCGGGAGCCGGAAGAGGTGCCAAGACGGATAATCTTTTCTGCGAAGTCAATGAGAATATTAAAGCGTACGGTGTCCTTACACACAGACATACGCCTGAGATAGAAGAACAGCTTGGATATGCATGCGGTAAGGATGTTAAGATTATTTTTACACCGCATCTGGTTCCGATGAACAGAGGAATTCTTGTTACCGAGTATGCCAATCTGACGAAGAATGTTACATATGATGAAGTCCGTGCTGCATATGAGAAATATTACGGAAATGAATATTTTATCAGGCTTCTTCCGAAAGATGAATGTCCGCAGACCAAATGGGTTGAAGGAAGTAACTTTGTTGATATCGGATTTAAGATTGATGAGAGAACAGGACGTATTGTTATGATGGGCGCTCTTGATAATATTGTTAAGGGTGCGGCTGGACAGGCGGTCCAGAATATGAACCTTATGTTCGGACTTGATGAGAAAGAGGGACTTATGATGGCCCCGATGTTCCCTTAGAAGAAAGGATGGTTTGATATATATGATAAAAGGAATTAAAGGCGGTGTCTGTGCTGCCAAAGGATTTAAGGCCAACGGACTTAATGCAGGAATCAAAAATAACACCAAAAAAGATATGGCACTTGTATACAGTGAGAAACCGTGTGCGGCAGCCGGAACATTTACAACCAACCGTGTTAAAGCAGCGCCTGTTAAATGGGATTATAAGCTTGTACACGAATCGGATTATGTACAGGCGGTTGTTGTAAACAGCGGTGTTGCCAATGCGGCTACCGGTGAAGAAGGAATGAAGTGCTGTATGGAAATGTCGGAAAGTATGGGTAAGGCACTGGGAATACCGGCAGAGGCAGTATTAGTCGCATCAACGGGAGTTATAGGCAAACAGCTTCCTATGGATATAATTAATGCCGGAATAGCTAAGCTTCCTGAGAATATGGCTGCTGACGAGGAACATGCATCACTTGCCGCCGAAGCCATTATGACGACAGATACACATTCCAAACAGGTTGCTGTACAGATAGATATTGACGGTGTACCGGTTACCATAGGCGGTATGTGTAAGGGTTCAGGCATGATTCATCCGAATATGTGCACAATGTTGTGCTTTATTACAACTGACTGCGCTATAGATAAAAATCTTCTGCAGAAAGCTTTAAGTGCCGGAATAGATGAGACATTCAACATGATTTCGGTTGACGGAGATACATCAACCAATGATACGGTTCTCGTGCTTGCAAACGGAATGGCTGGTAATACGCCGATAACCAAAGAAGATGATAATTATAAGAAATTCTATGATGCATTATACTATATCAATGAAGAACTCTCAAAACTTATAGCCGGAGACGGGGAAGGATGTACCTGTCTTTTTGAAGTAAGGGTTGTAAATGCACCGACCAAGGCTGATGCAAAGACTCTTGCCAAATCGGTTATCACATCAAGTCTTACCAAAGCAGCCATTTACGGACATGATGCCAACTGGGGAAGGATTCTCTGTGCCATGGGATACTCGGGCGCGGAATTTGACCCGGATAAAGTTGATTTATATTTTGAAAGTGAAGCGGGCAGACTTATGATTGCCAAAGCCGGTGTGCAGACGGATTACAGCGAAGAAAAGGCCACCGAGATACTTTCCAAAGACCATGTTATTGCTACATGTGACTGTAACTGCGGCGACGCGCACGCGACAGCATACGGCTGTGACCTTACGCATGAATATGTAAGCATTAATGCGGATTACAGATCTTAAGAAACAGGAGTGAAGAAAATGATAAATCTGGACACAGAATTAATGAAAGCGGAAGTGCTTATAGAAGCGCTTCCATATATACAGAAATTTAACCGTAAAATAATTGTCGTAAAATACGGCGGAAGTGCGATGGTAGACGAAGCACTCAAACGTAAAGTCATTGAAGACGTCGTATTACTTAAGCTTGTAGGTTTCAAACCGATTATTGTACATGGAGGCGGCAAAGAAATCAGTAAGTGGGTCAACAAGGCCGGAATGGAAACACATTTTGTAAACGGACTCAGGGTTACGGATGAACCAACGATGGAAATTGCAGAGATGGTACTTAACCGTGTCAATAAAAGCCTTGTGAATCTTGTGGAGGAGCTTGGCGTGAAGGCTGTCGGAATAAGCGGCAAGGATGGCGGAATGTTAAAGGTTGATAAGAAATTATCACAGGGACAGGATATCGGATTTGTCGGAGAAGTCAAAGATGTCAATCCGGAAGTCATACTTACACTTCTTGAAAATGATTTTATCCCGGTTATATGTCCTATCGGAACCGACGATGATTATAATACATACAATATCAATGCGGATGATGCGGCTTGCGCCATAGCCAAGGCTGTCAAAGCTGAAAAGCTTGCTTTTCTTACGGATATTGAAGGCGTGTACAGGGATAAAGACGATCCGGAGACACTTATTTCGGAACTCAGTCTTGAAGAAGCAAGAGCGCTTATCGGGGACGGATGTATCGGCGGAGGAATGCTTCCTAAGCTTAACAACTGTATCGATGCGATAGAAGAGGGTGTTTCAAGAGTACATATCCTTGACGGAAGAATACCGCACTGCCTGTTGCTTGAAATCTTTACCAATAAGGGTGTCGGAACAGCGATTATAGATAAAGGAGCCGAGAAATTTTATGTCACAGACAAGTAAAATAATAGATAAAGTTGAAGCTAATGTTATCCATACATACAACAGATATCAGGTTGCACTTGAAAAAGGTGACGGAGTTTATCTGTATGATGCCGAAGGAAAGAAATACCTTGATTTTGGCTCCGGTATAGGTGTTTTCGCACTTGGTTATAATAATAAAGAATATAATGATGCAGTCAAAGCACAGGTTGACAAACTTGTCCATACATCCAATTATTTTTATAATGAACCGGCAGCGGCTGCAAGCGAAAAACTTGTTAAAGCAACGGGCCTTTCAAAGGTATTTTTTACAAACAGCGGTGCAGAGTCGATAGAAGGAGCACTTAAGCTTGCCAAGAAATACGGAAACCGTACCGGAAGAACAGAAATAATTGCCATGGAACATTCTTTCCACGGAAGAACCATAGGCTCATTATCGGTTACGGGCACAGAGCATTACAGGGAACCGTTTGAACCTTTAATGCCCGGTGTGCATTTTGCCAGGTATAATGACTTTCAGAGTGTTAAGGACTTGGTAAATGATAAAACATGTGCTATAATAATGGAAACTGTTCAGGGCGAGGGTGGAATACATCCGGCAACTGAAGAGTTTATTAAGAGTGTCAGGGCACTTTGCGATGAGAAAGATATTGTCCTCATCCTTGATGAAGTACAGTGCGGAATGGGCCGCAGCGGTGCCATGTATGCATATCAGAAATACGGCATTATGCCGGATATCCTGACAACTGCCAAAGCACTCGGATGTGGTGTGCCTATCGGAGCTTTTGCGGCATCTGAGAAATTTGCGTGCGTGCTCGAAGCAGGTGACCACGGCACAACATATGGCGGTAATCCGTTAGCGTGTGCGGCAGCTGCCAAAGTTTTTGATATTTTTGAACAGGATAAAATACTTGATAATGTCAATATTGTCGGTGGATATTTATATGAGCGTCTTGAAGATGTTAAGAACAGATATCCACAGATTATAGATCACAGAGGAATATGTCTTATTCAGGGACTTGAATTCGATTCACCTGTAGGACCGGTTATCGGTAAAATGCTTGATAACGGACTCATTACTTTTGCTGCAGGAGCTAATGTTATCAGATTTATTCCGCCTCTTATAATCACGAAAGAGAATGTTGACGAGATGATAGAGAAGTTAGAGTCGTGTCTGTAGGATGATCTTTCCTGCACCGCGGCAGGAAGGATTATATATGAGAAGACGAATAGCACTTATGTTTGCGGGCATTGCGGTAATGATGCCTTTATTGGCAGGCTGTAAAGTGGAGTATGCAGAAAATATGACATCTGCCGAAGATACAGAAGAGACACAGGCCACCGATAAAGTGATCAGGGTAAGATACAGTGATGATAAATACACGGAATATCTGAAATATTGTGAGGCAGAGTACGAGAAAAACAACAAGGGCGTTGATATTGTACCTGAACTTGTGTCATCTGATAATTATGTAAACAATATTAATAATGATTCCACTGTTGCTGAGAGCATTCCGGATGTGTATATGGCGGTTAACAGCGATCTTGGTACACTTTATCTGGCCGGATTGGCATATAAGAATACCTCCGATAAATTTACCTCCGAAAATTATTGTGATGCAGCAATCCGTGCATGTTCTTATAACGGAACACTGGTCGCATATCCATTATCATATAAGACAAGCTTTCTGCTGTATAATACCAAATATCTTACTGAAAACGATGTTGCAAGTTTTGCCGCAATGGAGACATATTCCGAAAATGCGGATTTCTTCTCGTCGGAAGAGAGCGCGGCTGTGGAGTCTGTTTTCAGATGTGAGATCAATGATTTGTTTACGAACTATGCATTTGTATCACCGGGACTTTCAATCGGAGGTCTTAACGGAGATGATGCTTCATCGGTCAGTATATATAATGATACAACAGAATCGGCTTCAAAAGAATATCTTTCACTCATAGATTATTTCAGCATAAGTGCCAAAAACACATATAATGGCTGTATGAAGAAGTTTTTATCAGGGAAATTCCTTTCGGTGATCGCTACAACGGATTCGCTTTCGACTATCGCCGACAGCAAAATATCGTGTGCGGCAGCGGCTTTTCCGGATTATAACAGCAAGCTTTCAACGAAACCGCTTTCCATAACCACGGCGCTTGTTGTCAATCCTTATTCACAGAATGTGACAGAGGCATCGGAATTTGCGGAATTTGCCACATCGGGAATGGCAAGCGGACTGTATTCTTATACGGGTATGCTTTCTGCACATAAGAATATCGAATATGATGAGAAATATCTTTCACAGATATATGCTTCATATGCCAAATCAACTCCGAAGAACAAACTTGTGTACGGCGAACAGGTATATCCGTTATTGGAAATTGCCTTGCATAATATTGTTAACGGCGATGATATTAAAGAGCAGCTTACAAGCGTGGACGAATATATGAAAACACAGTTAAATTGATATAATGCATTAATCCTTCCGGATTGGATATACTAATAGTAATCAATTCGGGAGGATTTTTGACTATGTGGGGTTATCTGATTGCACTTCTGTCAGGGCTGCTTATGAGCGTGCAGGGAGTAATGAATACGGGAGTTACCAAACAGACGAGTATATGGGTTTCGGCCGGATTTGTACAGCTCAGTGCGTTTGTCATATGCGTTATAGCATGGCTTGTAACCGGACGCGAAAGCATTTCGCAGATTACGCAGGTTACACCGAAATATATGCTGTTAGGCGGTGTGATTGGCGCGTTTATAACTATCACCGTAATTAAGAGTATGGAGATGCTTGGCCCGGCCAAATCGGTAATGCTTATTGTCATAATGCAGATTGTTTCGGCTTATTTAATAGAACTCATGGGGATACTCGGAACAAAAAAAGTTGATTTTTCATGGGGAAAAATTATCGGTGCACTTGTAAGCATTGTCGGAATTGTGATTTTCTGCATGTGTGGAAAAGATGTTGGGCAAAATTAATAAAAGTGGTTGTATTTAATTGCTTAATTGGTTAAAATAAAAGTATGCATAAAGGGGCCTTATGTAGATAAGGAGTTAATATGCTTAAGAATAAGAAAATATTATATGCAGCCATCGGTATTTGTGTGATTCTTTCGGGAATTTTCTATTACATAGGGAAATCCGGGGAAGATACCGGGGCTGGATATAATAACAAAGAGAAGACGGAAATGGAGCTTGTCACGGTAGTATCGGAGACAGAACAGGATACTGCCGGTGAGGTATGTGTATATGTATGCGGACATGTGAACTCTCCCGGTGTATATTATATAAGAACCGGGGCCAGGATTGCGGATGCAGTAGAGGCGGCAGGGGGAATTGCGGAAGAGGCATATATCGATGTACTTAACCTTGCGGATACTGTAACAGATGGCCAGCGCATATATGTGCCGGCACAAGGCGAGACAGAGAATGAATTGCCGGCGGGACAGGACGGCCGGAGTGATTTGATTAATATTAATACAGCTGATGTGTCACTGCTTACTACGCTGCCCGGAATAGGTGAATCAAGGGCATTAAGTATTATTACATATCGTGAAGAGAACGGTGCGTACGGTACGATCGAGGATATTATGAATGTTTCGGGTATTAAGGAGGCTGCTTTTTCCAAAATAAAAGACTATATCTGTGTATGACATTTGAGAAAGGAAAACTATGAACAGAGTATTGGTCGTGGATGACGAGATAGCCATAGTTAAAGACATCAAGATGATTCTCGAGAGCAATGATATGGAAGTTGACAGCGCCTACGATGGTGGCGAAGCGCTTAGAATGATAAAAGATAAAGAATATGATGCGGTGGTTCTGGATGTAATGCTTCCGGTACTTGACGGGTTTGAAGTGTGCAGACTTGTAAGGGCATTTTCGGAAGTTCCGATAATCATGGTAACAGCAAGACAGGAAGAGGATGATACGGTAACGGGACTGGACTGTGGTGCCGATGATTATATGGTTAAACCATACAAGGGCCGTGAGCTTGCCGCCAGGATTAAAGCTATCATAAGGCGCAAGTCATCATCAGGAAAGAATGATTCCAAAAGTAAAGAACGTGTGTTTACAAGCGGAGATCTCAGAATAGACATGGACAGCCGTAAGTTCACTATTAACGGAAGACCTGTTGAACTTACGACAAAGGAATTTGATTTGATCTTTTTTCTTGCGGAGAACAAGGGAAAAGTATATTCAAGGGAGAAACTGCTTAATGTCATCTGGGGATTTGATTTTCCGGGGGATGCACGGACGGTTGATGTACATGTCAGAAGAATCAGGGAAAAAATCGAGGCGGATCCGTCGAATCCGAAATACATAAAGACTAAATGGGGCATAGGATATTATTTTGAGTAACGTGCCGGTGTGAGGACAGGGTAAGGATATGGCTTTTGACAGGATAAGGATGCCGGACATACGTAAATATTTTAAAAGAAATAAGTCAGGCAGACCTAAATTTAAATTAAACAGAATTTTCAATTTGAGATTTCTGCTTATATTGGTGATAATTGCTGCGATAATGATTCCGCTGTGCATCGAGTTATGCGAAGAAAGCAATGGAAGGTATCATAATTGATGTCAAGGAACAGGGAAATCTTATTGCTGCCGATATGGCTTCTTCTTCGTATGTGACTAATGTAAATTCCCAGATTGTTGACGCTGAACTTGATCAGATGACGTATACTTACTCAGCACGTATTCTTGTAGTTAATACTAACGGAATTATAGTTAAAGATACATATGACTATGAGCAGGGCAAGACAATTTTAAGCGGACAGGTATTGTCAGCACTCAGAGGTATCGTAAGCGATAAATATGATGTAAGGACGGGGCTGGCAGATATTTCGCTGCCGATATATAATGACAGTAACGATGCATCGATTATTGGTGTAATAAATATCACGATGACTTATGGTAAAGTTGTTGAGATGACTACATATATCAAAGGCATTATAGCATCAATAATACTTGCTGCTGCCATGATTGCCATAGTTTGTGCATTTCTTATATCCAATGTAATTGTAAGACCATTAGGAATGCTTAACCGTTCGATTGATTCTGTTACTGACGGGGCCAAAGACAGGCAGATTGAAGAGAAGAGTTTCTACGAATATAGAAAGATAGCGGGTTCCGTTAACAGAATGCTGGACAAGATTAAAGTAGTGGATGATTCCAGAGAAGAATTCGTGGCAAATGTTTCGCATGAGTTAAAGACACCTATGGCATCAATGCGCGTACTTGCCGAAGCAATGCTTTCCATGGATGATGCACCGGTTGAGAGTTACAGGGAATTTATGAATGATATCGTAAGCGAGATAGACAGGGAGAATGAGATAATAAATGATCTGTTGACGCTTGTCAAGGTTGACAGAACCAATGCTGAACTGAACATTTCGACCGTGAATGTCAATGAACTTGTCGAACATGTCCTTAAAAGGTTAAATCCGATCGCAGAATCAAAAGGCGTTGAACTCATTATGGAGAGTTTCAGACCATTTGCAGCAGAAATAGACGAAGTCAAAATGACGCTTGCTATTAATAACATAATTGAAAATGCTATTAAATACAACCATGCAAATGGTTCTGTCTGTGTTTCGATCAATGCGGATCATAAGTATTTTTATATTACGGTGGCAGATACCGGAATTGGAATTCCGAAGGAATATATTGACCGTGTCTTTGAGAGATTTTACAGGGTTGATAAGGCAAGATCGAGAGAAACCGGCGGGACCGGATTGGGATTAGCCATAACCAAGAGTATAATAATCATGCATAAGGGAACAATTAAACTTTACAGTAAGGAGAATGAAGGAACAACATTTACTATACGTGTTCCGCTTAATCACGGACAGACCGGAGGTGATTCACAATGAGCAGGCTTAAGAGAGTGATTGTTATCTGTATGGTGGTTATGCTTGGAATTATGCCTATGGCAGGCTGCGCAAATGCAGATTCAGAAGACAGCAATCATACCGGATATGTGGTATATACGGCGAACAGCAACGGCACCGGTCTGGATTCCGAGAGATATGAGATAAGAGAGAAGGAAGCGAACGATGTTGTTAACAGATTATATAAGCTTGTGTCAAGATCTACCGACCGTGGAGTTTCAGGCATATATGCGCAGTTGTCAAGACGACCGGATTTCACGATCAGTGATCGTGTTCTTTATGTTGATTTACCGGAAAGTTACAACAATATGAATAATGTCGACCAAATTCTTTTAAGGGCATCGATTGTCAAGACAATGATTCAGGTGGATGAAATAGATTATGTTTCATTTAGCATAGATAATAAACCTCTTACGATGTATGTCGGAATGGGAAATGATGTTAACACATCTGCCGGATCCGCACTGATTAACGGGAATAATTTTGTCGATTCGGAGTTAAATGCATATGATATGCTTGAACGAAAAGAACTGGTCCTGTATTATGCGGATGCGGATGGCACCGGCCTTGTCGGAGAGCGTGAGTACGTATCATATAACAAGAATACGTCAGTTGAACAGGTGATAGTTGAGAAACTTATTGAGGGCCCGGATATAAGTGCCGGACAGCGTGCTCTTCCGAACGGAATAAAGCTGTTAAGTATTTCGACAAGAGAAGGCGTATGTTATGTGAATCTTAGTGAAACTTTTCTGGATACAATGTCCGATGTATCGGCGGAGGCAACATTGTATTCGATAGTAAATTCCTTATGTGAAGTTGATGGTATCAAGAAGGTGCAGATACTGGTCAACGGAAATAAAACAGATAATTTCAGGGAAAAATATCCTCTTTCCAATTTATATGAAAGAAATTTAGATCTTGTATCTGCTGTTTATATCAATTAAACAGGAAGTGATTATATTAAAAGACCATTAACAGGCGCGCTTGTTTTCATGCTTGCAGGCATATTGCTGTATGAAACAGGTGTGGCCGTATTTCCTGCGGTTTTCGTGGCCGCAGCATTTCTGTATTTTATTCTTAAAGTTAAATCAGGAAAAATGCATTATTTGTATCTTGTTTTTCCAATTATAACTATTGCATCATTTATGATGCGCAGATCATTTGATTCAGAGAGCCTGTTTCTTAAAAATTTGAAAGATGACGGAGGTAAAATTTCATGTCAGCTTGAAGGAATTGTTGATTTAGTTAAAGAGAGCAGCAACGGATATAAAATTTATCTTCGGGATGTAACGGTTACGGCGGACCGGATTGATTACCGGACAGAAAATTGTATTGTGTATTCGGAAGAAAAATATCTGAAACGCGACAGGCTAAGAATATCCGGTAAAGCGGCTGCTTTTAAAAGAGTGTCCAATCCCGGCGAATTTGATCCGGAAAAATATTATGCCACCTTAAAAATTAAATATGCGGTCTATGCATCCAAGATAACAAAATTATCGGAATCAAAATTATTTATATACAGTCTTGCGGATCGTATATCCGATAAAGCCGACAGCATCTTGCATGATATAACTGACCCGGTGACGGCATCAGTCTTCGGTGCGATGATTCTTGGACGCAGGGAGGCGATTGACACGGAGATGTTCGATTTGTTTACCGAATGTGGTATAGGCCATATTCTTGCGATATCCGGATTGCATATATCATTGTTGGGAATGGGACTCTATAAATTACTGAGAAGATGCGGAGCCGGCGATGTCATTTCAATGTCAGGTGGAGCCGCATTCATAATTTTCTACGGCCTGATGACAGGAGGCGGCGTATCACAGACCAGAGCATTGATAATGTTTATTGTTGCAGTATATGCCAATGTTGCCAACCGCAGTTATGATATGATGTCCGGAGCATCTCTTTCGGCCGTAATAATGCTGGCGGACTGTCCATACCTTATTCATAACAGTGGTTTCCAGCTTTCTTTTGCTGCTGTATTCGGGATTACCTGTATATCCTCGACTTTGTGCAAAGCATTTGATTCGCGTAATAAAATATTGAATTCATTGCTTTCCGGAATAGGAATCCAGCTTGCTACGATTCCGCTAATAATGTATTACTATTATCGGATTCCTGCATTGTCTGTATTGCTAAATATGTTAGTTGTACCACTCATGACGGTTGTTATGATTTCCGGAATCTCCGGTATTATAGCAGGATGCATAAAAGCCGCATTTGGCACTATTGCGATAGGCCCCGGTGCGGTGATATTAAAATTATACGAAAAAATGTGTGAAGGAAATCTTAGTATAAACGGTTCGGTATACACTTGCGGCCAGCCGGCGTTTTGGCGCGTTATAGTCTATTACATTGTACTCGGACTTGTTATATACTACATCAATCGAAAACCAAACCGGCTTAAAACCGCGCTCACAGTTATTCCGCTTATTTTCATTCTGATTAAACCGCGTCCTCATTTTGAACTGGATTTTCTTGATGTAGGACAGGGGGATGGAATTTTTATAAGAATGGAAGACGGAACGACAATTCTGGTGGACGGCGGAAGCACAGACAATTCCGGATTGTATGAATATACATTGGAACCTTTTTTGCTGTCACGTGGAGTGGATACACTTGATTATGTTATTGTAACGCATTGCGATAATGACCACATAAGTGCTGTGAAGCAGCTTCTTAATGAATCGGTAATAAATGTAACGAATTTTTGTATGCCGTCAACGACATGTATTGATGATGCGTACGAAAATCTATGGGAACTGGCGTCAGAATCAGCATCAAATATTATGGAGATATATGCCGGCATGAGTATCCAAACAGCGGGCGGCGCGGTAACATGCATACATCCATCGTATCAATACAAATGTGACGACAGAAATGATTACTCTACCACATTGGTAGTTCAGTATGGCGAATTTTCGGCATTGCTGACAGGAGATATATCATCAGAACAGGAAAAAGAAATATTGCCGCAGGTACAGTCATTTGCCCCGTTTGATTTACTTAAAGCTGCTCATCACGGCTCAAAATATTCATCATGCACAGAATTTCTGGATGAAGTATCGCCGTCGGCTTGCGTTATTTCATGCGGCGTTGATAATTCCTATGGGCACCCGCATGTGGAGGCATTGGATAGAATTGATGCGGCCGATGCAGTTACATACAGAACGGATGAAAGTGGGGCGGTTTTTGTGACTGTACGCAATGGAAAGATGAATATACACGGATACAGAGAATAACCGCGCGGAAATACCCGTCCGCAGGCGAAAAAGCAGGGCCGCGCGGGTACAGG
>CAMENP010000005.1 GCA_945928575.1 uncultured Butyrivibrio sp. | reverse complement strand
AGAACGCCTTAACAAAAATGTTTAAGACAAGGATTAAGTTAGGGAGTTTGAATAACCTTAAAGTGCTCCATAAATCCAGTATTTTCAGGGCCTGAGACCGTGCAAAATTGCGCGGTTTCGGGTCTTTTTGCTTATATAGGAATAGGATATAGATTCGGGAGATATGCTGACAAAATATTTTTATGATTTTTTATACCAGATGGAAGATAATGGAATGTAGCGGTAAGAATAATGGAAAATAGTGAAAAAATAGTGTAATTTTAATGAAAAAATGACGCTCCCATGATATAATATATGTGTTAGGAGGCTGCATTTTTATGATCAAAGTTACTTTGTCAAATGAGATATTAAAGTATATTACGGAGATAGATAGAAACAGATATAAAGTATCGGAGGTTTCGTTATCGGTTGATGTAGCAAGTAAGCTGCGAAAAAATTCAAAGAAGAAAAGTTCCTATGCGTCTGCTAAAATTGAGGGAAATCCTCTGTCAGAGAAGCAGGTGGATGAGGTTATTGATAGTGATGAACGAAAACATTATCTTAAACCGGAGCAGGAGGTCCGTAATTATTTTCTGGCACTGAATTATCTGGAAGAGAAGGCGGCGGAGAAGGAGCAGTTTTCCAAGAAACTGATATTGGATGTACAGAAGTATGTTGAAAAAGGAGCCTCGAAAGAAAAAATAGGACTTCGGGGACCAATGCCACCCGGAGTATTATTTGCTGTATACGATTCACAAACAGGAAATCCGGATTATATTCCTCCGGAATACATTGATATACCGGATTTGTTGGATGAATTGGTAGAATATGTGAATACAACAGATGATCATCCGCTTATAATCGCAGCCGTGGTTCATTATCAGCTTGTAACTATTCATCCGTTTGAAGATGGAAATGGGCGAACAGCAAGGCTACTCTCAGGATATATTTTAGACATAAACGGATATGGCTTTAACGGTATTGGCTCATTAGAAGAGTATTTCGCATATGATATTGATGAATACTATGAATCAATTCAGATGGGGCTGCCTGCACTGTATTATTCGGGACGGGATAATCCCCTTCACCCGGAGATTTGGATCAATTATTTCCTTCGCATGGTACTGCTGTATTCAAGTAAGGTTTGCGAATTGTCGGAGAGTTCAAATGGCGAAGAATTGGAAGGAAACATTTCGTATCTAAAAGGTAAAGAGAGAGAATTACTTTTGCTGCTCATGAAGAATTACAAAAGAGAGTTCACGCCTATCGAAGTCAGCAAAGAACTTAAGGTTACAAATAAGACCGTAATCAATCGTCTTGCAACACTTGTAAAAAATGGATTTGTCGTTCCGAACATGGTTAAGGAGCGTATACGTTCTTATGAACTTTCTGATTTTACAAGGCAGAATGAGAAGGAGATAAGAAAGCTTTTGGAGTGAGACAGGAGCCTCTGATGAATGTCTCTGTTTAACTATTTTCTTTTGATTAAGGGATGGAATGATACAATGTGGGCATTATTGTAAAAGAAGCGAAAGATAAGTTAGCAGGTGAATTTGCTTCTGAAAATCATGCCGGTCCCAAAGATGTGGCGGATTTTATGGATTTAGAGGATGAAGAAAGTATAGAAATGACCAAGAGGGATGCTTACGAACAAGTGCAGGCATTATTGAATTTAATATAGGATTAAAAACATCAGGCATAGATGCCTGGTGTAGGTGCACATAAATTGGCACTCAAGAATATTCTCAATCCGGGCTCGACGAAGTTAAAGAGTATGTGAATTCTCTAAATGATGATAAAAAGCCTGCATCAGAAAAATTCTGGGAATTTTCTGTGATGGATTACAGCAGGAAGTAAAAAGAGTAATTGAGATGAGCAGATAAATGGAGGTAGATAAAATGGAAGATAGTATTCGTTTTGAAAAATGTATTGATTTTTATTATGGCATTTATAGAAAAAATATCTTGGGTAAGAAAGTCAGCATTAAATTAGGAATATATCCATCATATATTGATGGAATAGGATTTGGCGTGTATGAAAATGAACTGAATAATAATACGAGTACATTTGAAATTCCATTAAGCCGTCTTATAAAGGCGTATGTAGGACTAATTGGCAAAGAGCAGATGCTCTGTATAGATTATTTATCTGACACAATTGTGAGCAACAATAGGGCTTTATTGGCGTTACCCGGAATTCAGAATGTTAATAAATGGATAGAGCTTATAGACAAAACCAAGAATATATATGATTTTGAAAAAAAGAGAGAGCAACAGGTACAAATTGAGAAAAAGAATGAACAGAATAGAATAGCAATTGAAAAAGAACAAAAAGCTGAGAAGTTTTATCAAGATTGTTATTCGTTTCATATAAAACAAGATACTCCGGTATATGAATTTTTCTCCGAAAAAAACAAGATAGCAGCAATTTATATTGATGGTGATAAATCGCTTAATTTTATTAAGATAGATGGATATGCGCAAGAAGAAAAAGCTGGTGTGATTACTTACAACAATATCCATTATTTTGATAAAGCGGGTAATATTTCTTATGTCACAGATATTAAGGGAGATTACTCAAGTTATGGTGGAAGTATGACAGGCGGGAACTTTTCAAAATTAGCTACTGTAGGTGGAGGGCTATTGTTTGGAATAATGGGAATGGCAATGGGGGCGGCGCTTACATATAAACCTGCGTATCAAGAAGAAACCAAAACAACATTTACCATTGATTCGGATATAAAGAAAATTGATGATAGAAGTGTTATGTTAAATTTTTATTCTGAAATGAAAAAACAATACATTGATATCGAATTACCACAAGACATTTATAATTTTCTGCAAACATATATCCCAGAGAAAAAATATAGCATCGTTGAAGAATTTGAGAAGAAAACATTTGTTAATCAATCTGTTGATATTAATGAAAATGCCGTTTGTATGAAATCCCTCACGGAACGAGAGGATAGTATAATTGATGAAAAGAAATCGTTATCAGTGGAAGAGTTTAAAATTAAAGTGGAAAAACTGAAAATAATGAAAGAGGCGGGTTTATTGTCGGATGAAAAGTTCGAAGAAGAACAGGCAAATTTGCTATTGCTATTATAAATGATATCTATAATGACGCTGTTATTTGCCAAATACTTTGAAATACGAGATATATCTGATGCATATATGATGAGTTTGCAGGGATAATACCAATTGGGAATTCATAAGAGTCTTGAAATAGCTTATTCAAACTGAATAATCCGGCGAGAATTTTGAGTACAAAACTGAGCTTTATAAATGTCTTAAGCGAGTCATTTATAAAGCTTTTTTTAATCGTGTTTCCGATATTAAGGCTGTTTTAAGAGTTGCATAGAATTAATGAAATAATAAAACTGAACAGATAAATAAAATGGGCATATGCAACAAGTGGATGTCATAATATGTCGAAACTTGCGATGAATGTATTATAATAATCATGTATAAGTTCCTTTTGATTATATGTGCAGCGGTTTGTATTCCTATAATAATTTTTTTGAAAAATATTCAAATGATTATATGTTATAGAGCTAAAAAGTTAGATAATTTGCAAAACTGGCTTATTATTTTGATTATTGACTTGTTTATTATTATAGCACTGTCCTATTTTGATATTTTAATTGCGCGAAAAGTAACTGAGTTTATAATTTGTTTTGTAAAAGAACAATACAAATATAATGTAATTAAATATCCGTTGGAATTATTTTTGATATTATGTCTATTTAAAGTAGAGATGGATATTACGAACATAATCATACTAAAAGTTATGAATCATTTTGGAATTTCTAAAATAGAAAGAAAAGTAAACGAAAGACAAAAAGATAATACATATGATTATTTGATTAAAGATGATATTTCCAAGTATATCGAAGAAAAGAATAATGATATAAAACAATATCAAGAAGAACAAAAAAATAGTTTAAGATATGATTTGGAATATCAAAAGAAAACAGTTTGGAAATTTCAATTAGTGTGTTTAATCATATTGTTTCTAATCGCAACATTTATTCCAGAATGGTTATTCGCAGGACATCAAGGAGATGCGGTTAATGTTATAACTATTTTTACATTGATTATGTTATATATTGATAAAAGAAAAGAGTGGAAATATTAATATGAGATACAAGGTTTTTATATAAAATACAGCAGATTAGTGCATGTATAAAGGATGGTAATAGTATGGCGTATATAGTAGAATATGAAAAAGAGTTAATTGATTTAGCATATAAATTAATTAAAGAACAAAGTCATAAAGATGATGTGAAAGCAGCAGAGGATTTGTACGTCTTAGATACAATTCTTTGTGGAACTCAAACACAATTTAATCTGTATGGCTTAGATGAAAGGCTGAGAAAAGAGTACAAAACGATAGGAATGTTGGAGAATATACAGAGTGAGTTTTCTTATAATGATGGAAAGCCTATGAAGAGCATTATTACGGAAGAAGAAAGACTAATGAATAGGCTGGAATCGGACAGAATTGGAATTATGGCAGATTTCTTGTTAAAACATGGTAAAATTAAGTGCGTAGATGAAATCTATAAGCACATTTGAGAGAATAAATTACCTTGTGATATTAATAATTAGTACCCTGAGTCTTGGAAAAATACACTCCCCCCGCCGTCAGGCATGCGCCTGACGGCTTCTCATATGAACCCCTTTTTGTTTAAGCTCTTTTCTTTCTGCGTACAGTTCCGGCATCGGTGGCTGCGAGAGCGGATACCATAAGCATTACGATAAGTAATGCAATATCGGTATGGCAGCCGGTAGCAGGCGGAACATCTGACGGGTTATCCTGAGACGGCTTGTCATTGGATGGCTTATCCTGAGACGGTTTGTCATTGGACGGTTTGTCATTGGATGGTTTGTCGTCGGACGGCTGATTGCTGCCGCTGTCATCTGTGAGGCGTGCTGTGATTGTCTGGGCAGCGGTTATCTCCTTGGTAGCCTTGGCGTCTGAGAAATATTTGCCGCAGATGCTGCAGTGCCAGTATTCGATGTTACCCTCTGACTTGGTTGTAGCGGCTTTGGCTGCAACGTGGGTGAGGTCGTGGTTGATGGATTCGCTGTAATTGCAGTCTGCGTTGGTGCAGTGGCGGGTATGTGAACCGTCGGCTGCTACTTTCCAGTCGGACATAACGTGCTTTTTGGCAGGGGTTAAGATTTCATCACAGACTGAGCAATGTATAGGTGTTGTGCAGTCACCGTCATCCGGGGCAGGTGTGCGGTCATCGTTTGCAATGATATGTATGCTTGCGTAAGAGCCGTCCTTGTAAAGTATGGAGACCTCAATCGGATCCTTGGTGCGGAGAGGAGTGACTGTATAGTAACCGTCTTTGTCGCAGGTTAAGTAAGTAGCGGTTATTCCGTTACCGTAGTCTACGGAAACCACGTCATCCGGGTTGAGAACCTTGAAACGGACGGATGAACAATATACACCGCCTGCTTCGAGACCGTCAAACGCATTCTGGTAGTGGCAGGTTATAACCTTATCGGTATCATAGTACATGCCGCTTGCCTCACCGTCCATGCTTACAAGAGTGTAGTTCTTGATACTGTGTGGGAGAGAAGTGAAGTTGTAATTGCGTAAAGGTCTTCCGCGGAGTACGTCGGCCGTTTTGAGTTCCTTGCCGTTTTCATCAACATATTTGAATGTGATACTGCGCATATCGGAAACAACATCGGTATTGTAATAAGATTCAGCGTCCGCTGCGATAATGGCCGTATGCGCAGGAACATAGAATGAATTGCCGGAAACGATTTTGAGGGTTTCAAAGCCTGCATCTTCGTTGTTGGCAACTATTACCCATTTGTCAGTTGAAGTATCAGAGAGCGTTATCCATTTAGCACTGTCCGAATTGTTATACATAACGGCGATTTTATTCCACTCGTTGTTTCCGCCATTATTGATGACATAAGCTATCTGGTCTGTTGAGTTTGTGTCAAAAACAAAATCACTGTAGCTTGAAGTTGAACCGGAGGTCAATTTGCTTATTGTCTTTCTGAGCTGTATCAGGCCGCTGTAGTAGGCATAAAGATCGGAATATGTTATAAGGTTATTCCAGTCGAGGGCCGATGACTGTGAGGAACTGTAACCCATCTCATCACCGGAACGGATAACGATGCTTCCCATTGAAGTATATTCCATCGCAACTGCAAGCTTAGCCAGTGCAATGGCGTTATCGTCCTTGGTGCCGCGTGCGATTCCGAGGGAATCAGTGATGCGGTCGTAAAGCGAAAGCCCGCTGTTGTCATGCAGATAGTTCGTGCACTGGGCCGGTTTTGTTAATTTGTTGTCCTTGTCGGCGAGAATGCCTGTCTGAATAGCGTCGGACATATTTTTGCCGCCGTTTATATAAGACATGATATTATTGCTGTATGTGCTGTTATAGAATGAAATTCCGTCATCTGCGTTTTTGACATTGTCAAGTGATACAAGATTGAGCTTTTTTCCGCGGCATGTGTTGTAGGTTATCACTGCATCGTCCAGATAAGGAAGCACGGTATCACAAGATATACTGATATCGGGTGATATTTTATTGAGTTCTTCACGTATTTCGTTTAAAAATTCCTGGTCGATAAGACCGCCGTTCTCAAAATGGAAACCGTCTACATGATATTCGTTCACCCACTGGGTAAGTGTATCAATGATGTAACGGCGGAACATCAGACGCTCGGTTGCGCAGTCGTTGCCATTGCCGGAGCCGTTGGATTTGTCACCGGTTGTTTTCATTCTTATATAATAATCAGGTACGGTTTTCTGGAAAGGAAAATCTTCCGAAACGGATGTTATATCCATGTCCATGACAACTGAAAGTCCGGCTTTGTGAAGTGACCGGATCATATTTTTACAATCACTGACTGTCTGAAGAGGATCACTTTCATTGGTTGAGTAGCTGTTATCCGGCATCATGAATCCCATGCTGCTGTAAAAAGGCTTGATCTGTACGGTTGTAACACCAAGACGCTCAAGGTAATTTGTGCATGTCGAAATGCCTGCGCTGTCATAAAGTGTGCTCCGCTGGGTAAAAGAGAGAAATTTGCCCATGAGGTCATTCGGTATACCGGATGAAGAATCGGAGGTAAAGTTCTTGATATCAAGTTCATACACGATGGCTTCGGCAGGATTCTGTACATAAACATGATTGTCTAAGTCCCAACTGCTCGGATCTGTGTTTTCAAGGTCTGTTATCAGGCTGCGATTTCCGTCCTTGCTTGCAGCCACGGCATATAAATCAGGAGTCTCATAAGTGTTGTATGATTTGTAAGAATTTGTTATGTTATAGGTTGTAATGGTATATGTGTAATACCAATTCTTGAAGCCTCCGATTAGCCTTATAGTCCATACACCATTCCATTCACCGTTGACAAGCATCTTTTCAAGAACGTAAGTGCCGACTTTACGGGCATTTTCTTCGTCATCCGTTCCTGTGGTATAAAGATTGACTTTTACATCGGTAGCCGCCGGAGCCCATACTCGGAACTCTGAGGAGTCTTTGGTATACTTGCAGCCCAGAAATCCGTCATAAATATACTGACTGTCGGTATCTTCACAAGCTTTGTCGTAATAGGATGAAACCCTTCTGACAGTGTTGATCACCGGGTCTTCGGTTGCTGCGGGAATTGAGACTGCTGCCGATGCCAGGGCCATTAACGATGCCATTGAAGCCGCTATAAATCGCTTAAGTTTATTCATATTATGTCCTCCTGAATTTTATGCCTGCGTATTGTGGCTGCAATTTGCTTAAATTATAACATATGAGAGCGGAAATGTCGAGAAAAAAGATTATTTAATATGGCATTTGCCGTGGTAATGTGATAAAATTTATAGACGGAATTTATTACAGAAAGAGAATTGCAGCGGGAAAGACTTATGTTAAGATACTACACGGTAATTATTTTTATCAGCATTATATCGATGCTCATCATACAGATTTCAATCAGCAAGAGCGGAACACTTACCAGAAGCAAGAAAAAACTGTTCCACATACTTTTTTCAACCATTGCAATAGCGGCATTCTGCGAATGGATGGGAAGCTGCCTGCAGGGTACGGGCGGCGGTACAAGAGTACTTCATATTATGGTCAAGACGGTGGAATTTTCCATATCGCCTATGATTGCGGTTGTGATTGCATGGATCATTGATGCGCGCAAATCCAAAGTTATTCTTGTTATCTTGGCGGCGCATGCGTTGTTGGAATTTATGTCAGGGATTTTCGGCTTCATATATTACGTGGACGGAAACGGCATATATACACATGAGAATTTCTACTGGATATACATGGTGGCATATTTCTGCGCCATCACATATATGGTATATACCATAGTCAAAAATGTGCGTAAATATCAATATAACGGAATTGCTTTTTTCATATCAATAGTGGTATTTATGCTAAGCGGAATTGTCATTCAGTCAATATACAGTGATTTAAAGGTTGATTACGTTATTATGTCTGTCAACGCTATCATGCTTTATGTGTTTACACTTGAGATGATCCAGCAGACAGATCAGCTGACGGAATTGATCAACCGCCGCGGTTACGAGAATTATATCACGCATCTTGATGATGAGTGTATCGTGGTATTTTTTGATATTGATAAATTCAAAGAAGCTAATGATGTAAATGGTCATGCCTACGGAGATGTATGCATCAGTCGTGTCGGCAGGACAATCAAGAAAATATATTCCAGGTACGGCAAATGCTTCCGTTTCGGCGGAGATGAATTCTGTGTCATCTTAACAAGGAAATTAGAGGACACAGACAGATTGAATACAGAATTTATGCACGCAATAGATGCATTCAGAGCCACTGATTCCAAGATGCCGACAGTATCGATCGGGTATGCTTCCTATGATCCGGACACGGGTAACATACGTGATACTATCGAGGCAGCAGACCGGATGATGTATCAGTATAAAGAAGCTCACAGATAGAGGGTGATCTGCATGAACAGAGTGAATGTTGAATTTTTTGAAACATATAAGAAGATAGACAGATTGTGTGCGCAGATGTATGGGTTGTCCGGTGGTGGCGTCACCGCTTACATAGATGATATGAAGGCACATGCATACGGAACACGCAGACCGGATAATTGGAATGTGACATTTAATACATTGCGCAGGCTTCGTCATATGCGCAACGAAATGGCACATGACGAGGGTGGATTTGACACGGCGATGTGTACATATGAAGATATATACTGGCTTAATTCTTTTTATGATGCGCTGATGCATGGCAGAGACCCGCTTTCATGCATATATCACAGACAGGCCAAAATGCCAGCGAACAATACATATTATGCGGCACCGTCAAACTATAACAAAAGTCATCGCGGCAGCGGTAAGATTATGGCAACAGTGATAATACTGCTGCTGATTTTCCTTATTGCATTGGCGTTTTATGTATACAGAAACGGATTTTTAATGTGATATTCTGCTTCCGGACATCAGCCCGTTAAGCGGTTCAGCCATTATTTTTACGAAGAATTTTACAATAAGTCCGGTAAGAAGCGCTGTCATGATGGTACCTTCCCTTGTACCAACAATCTTACCGTTGAAGAATATCAATGAAAGCGCAAGTGACAAAATCACGCAGCCTACATCAAATCCAATCTTTATATTACCCAAATTGCCTCCGGTCTTATCTGCGACAGCTTTCACAAACGCTTCCCCGGAATTCATAATAACATTGGCGATTACAGAAAGCGCCACGCCGAAAGCGAGAACAACAATTCCTCCGATCACCAGGGCAATTCTTGCTCCGTAATTGGGTACCGGAATTCCGGATACGCACCACATTCCGAAATCGGTGAAATATCCGAACAGGAACGACAACGGGATCTGCAACAGCTGAACAGGCTTGAATTCCCTTCGAAGTATAATAATCTGTCCCAGTATCAATATGCAGTTCCATATAATAAGACACATACCGAGTGATACGGCATCGTATCTTGTGCTCACGACATTGGCAACCGATGATATCGGAGAAACACCGAGTTCGCCATGTTTGGTTATGGCAACACCCATCGCAGAGAAAAACAGACTAACGACAAATAAAACATATCGTTTAATAATTTCTTTTACTTTCATTTCATTACATCCTTTCAAGTCACTTTACAGTTATACAACTATATTTCCGGAGTGTCAAATGGGGATCACTGCCCGATATACGCTGAGAGCATTCCAATTTTTCTTGCACATTGTGGCGGCTGGGGTTATAATTAGAAGAAATGTAGTGATTTTTGGAGGTAATGTCAGAATGGCAGCAGAGTGTAACGGAAATTGTGAAGGATGTTCTTCTAAGGGTGGCTGTAATGTTATTCCGAAGGAGAAATTGAATGAATATAGCCATATAGGCAAGGTTATAGGTATCGTAAGCGGTAAAGGCGGAGTCGGAAAATCCACCGTGACATCGCTCATTGCCAGAAAGCTGGCAGCTGAAGGGAAGCGCGTCGGTATAATGGATGCCGATCTGACAGGACCGTCGATACCGAAAATGTTCGGAATTAAGGGACAGATGTATGGAACGTCTATGGGAATGGAACCGGCGGTTTCCGAAGAAGGAATCAAGATAGTTTCCATGAATCTTCTGCTTGAGACGGAAGAGTCGACAGTCATATTAAGAGGACCGGTGCTTGCAGGAGTTATTAAACAGTTCTGGAGTGAAGTAAATTGGGGAGATTTGGATTATCTCCTTATAGATATGCCTCCGGGAACCGGAGATATACCGCTTACGATATATCAGTCGATACCTGTGGACGGAATTGTGATTGTCACATCGCCTCAGGATCTTGTGCGTATGATTGTCATGAAAGCATATAATATGGCAGAACAGATGAATATCAAGGTACTTGGTTTGGTTGAGAATTACAGCTATTTTGTGTGCCCGGACTGTAATGCCAGACATAAGATATTCGGCGAGAGCGGAATAGAAGAATTGGCGAAAGAAATCAATACGCCTGTTCTTGCAAGACTCCCGATAATGCCGTCACTTGCCAATGCGGCAGATAACGGCAGCAAAGCATCGGACGATGTCGAGATTAATCTTGCTCCGGTTCTTGAGGCGTAAGAGTCGGAGAGAATACCACAGGGAGGTTTGTTTTGCCTAAGAAAGAGAATGTGGGAACGTTTGTATGGAGGCTTGTATATCCGATTCTGATTTTTGTCGGAGTTGAGATGGCGATAGAGATGGCGGCTCTGTACATTCATATGTTCAGAATAGCTGCTTCAAGGGGAATGTCACTTATGGATGTGAATGCTCTTGAGGAAGAACTTACGAATTATACTTACAATATCAGCATGTATATCACGATCGCGAGAAGTGCAGTGCTGATACCGTTATATATTATGTTTATGCGCCGGGATAAAGGACGTGACATGATAAGCGGAAGATATACAAAATATGAAAAGCTGAACCCGAAATGGTTCCTGTTGCTGCCGTTGGTTGGATTTTTTGCCGCGATGGGATTTAATCACGTTGTGCCGATGGTTCTCATGGCAGTGCAGGGATTTATACAGATTATCGGCAAGTCATTTTTTGGCGTTGACTGGAATGTGGATTTTTTCGGAACATACGATAATGTATCTGAGATGATATATTCAGGCGGAATCGCCGTTCAGATCATATCGACAGCCGTTGCGGCGCCGATTGTTGAGGAATTTTTATTCCGCGGACTTATCTATCACAGATTAAGGGAACGCATGAAATTTGCTCCGGCGGCGCTTGTGTCTGCACTTGTGTTCGGAGCATTGCATGGCAACGCAGTCCAGTTTTTGTATGCATTTATAATAGGACTTTTACTTGCGTTTGTTTATGAGAAATTCAAGACAATAGCTGCGCCGGTTATATTTCATGCCGGGGCTAATCTGATATCGGTGATAATTACCAATGTCATGCCGGAAGAAGGAATAGGACTTACTACCGGAGGATATATGTTGCTTGTTGTGGCAGAACTTGCCGTAACATTCCTTATTTTATGGCTGATAGACCGTAAAGTAATAAGAAAACCCGTTGCCGCAGATGGAACGGAAGGTTCAAGGTGAGGTTATTATGAGAAAAATTTTGTCTGTTGCAGTACCGTGTTATAATTCGGAAGCATATATGCATCGCTGCATTGATTCACTTCTCCCCGGAGGAGATGAAGTCGAGATAATTATTGTGGATGACGGATCGAGTGACGGGACGGCAGAGATAGCGGACCGATATGCCGCCGAATATCCGGGAATATGTAAGGCAGTGCATAAGGTTAACGGCGGACATGGCGACGCTGTCATGGAAGGGCTTAAGAATGCGACCGGAGTTTTCTTTAAAGTCGTTGACAGCGATGACAGAGTAGGCAAAGAGGCTTATATGAAGCTCCTTGATGTGATGCGTAAGTCCGTACTTGAAGATCACAGGCTTGATATGCTCATATCCAATTACGTGTATGACAAGCAGAATACCAAGCGTAAGAAAGTAATGCGCTACGCTACGGTTCTCCCTACGGATACATATTTTACATGGGATGATATAGGACATTTCAAGAATACGCAATACATATTGATGCATTCGGTAATATATAGAACAGAATTGTTAAGAGAATGTGGATTGAATCTTCCTAAGCATACTTTTTATGTGGATAACCTTTTCGTATTTCAGCCGCTTCCGTCGGTTAAGATAATGTACTATGTGGATGTTAATTTCTATTGGTATTTTATAGGAAGAGACGACCAGTCTGTGCATGAGGACGTGATGATTAAGAGAATTGACCAGCAGCTTCTTGTCAACAGGATGATGATTGACTGCTATGATTCCAAATCAATCCAGAATAAGAAATGCCGTGTCTACATGAGAAATTATCTGTCAATAATAACGACGGTATCATCGATAATGGCAATTTTATCAAATGATGAAGAAAATATAAATAAAAAAACAGCGCTCTGGGCGCTGCTCAAAGAGAAAGAACCTTCAGCCTACAGGCATATCAGGTTCTCGATTCTCGGTATCTGGATGAACTGGCCGGGTAAGCTGGGCCGGAAAATTTCTGTGGCCGGTTACCGCGTTGTCCAGAAAATATTCGGTTTTAATTAAATCTGGCAAACAGCTTTGAACGGTAGATGAGCGGATAAAGCGCACCTGCCATAACGACGGCGGCGATTACATCATATACGGAATGCTGCTTGAGGAAAAGCGTCGAAGCACATATAAGTGCACCGATTACCGACGTTATTACCTTGACAGCCGTATGATGTCTGCCGAATGTCTTTGAATGGAATACCGCAACAAGCACAACGAGAGTGTTATACACATGAAGGCTTGGAAGAACATTTGTCGATGTATCGGCTCTGTACAGGAACCTGACAAGCTTTGTACATATGTTCTCACGCGGAAATTCAGCCGGGCGCAGATTGCCGAGACCGTTTGGAAATATGAAATATATAGCGACGGCGATGCTCATTCCTATTATTAGATAAGAGTACATTTTAACAGCTTCGTTCTGCGAACGGAGGAAAAAATAAGCACAAGCCGTGGCAACAAATATAAACCAGAAATAATACGGTATAATAAAGTATTCACAGAATGGGATAATATCATCGAGAGGACAATGTATCAGATGATATTCAGTCGTTACAGTTTTCTCAAGGTAGGAAAAGCATGGCAGGTATATGAATAAATACAAGCCGAACAGACCGTGCCACCATTTTTTGAAAAAGTTTTTCATAATAAACAACTCCTGCAAAGTATCTGAATAGTATGTGGGAATTATAGCACACGAAGAAGTGACATTACAACATTAAAATACAAAATGTCACGCGATACACATTAATTTATATCGGAGGACTAATTGTGCGCCTGATAGTTAGGGATTTAAGAAAAAAATTTGACGATATTACCGTGATCGACCGCGCCGGTTATGATTTTGAGAGCGGGGTTGTGTACGGCATAACCGGAAGCAGAGGTTCGGGAAGAACTACGCTTCTTAAGTGCCTGTGTACGGAATGTGCACCTGACGGCGGATTTATAAGGCTTGACACCGGCAATGGATATTATAAGATAGATTATATGGATTTCGGGCTGGTATATGATAAACCGGTACTTCCGGAAATGCTTACCGCAAGACAATATGTTGAATATATGATATCAATGCATGCTCCGCAGGAACACAATGCGGCAAAATATCTTGAGATGGCGGGAATAAGCCGCGGCAGAACGGACGAATATATAAGTAATTTTTCGGATGATGAGAAACAGAGACTGCAGTTTATAAGTATCCTTATCACGGGACCGGCGGTAGTGCTTATCGACGAGCCGAATCTTGACGGTAAGATGTATAACACTTTGAAAGATTTTATTGCAAGGATGAAGGATAAGCATATTATAATTATTTCATCCGATAATTATAAGAAATTAGACACACTTGTTGATGAGCTTGTATGGCTTAAAGACGGAATCCTTACAGGCGGATTAATACAGGAGAAACGGTAATAATATGGTTAAGAAAATATTTCAATGCGGATATATTTCATATATGACGGATGCCAACAGGGTGGCATATGTATTAAAACATATTCCGTTTGTGGGCCGTAAGATACATTCAGACTCGGCGCGCGCGTTTGGAATAATAGGTGTTGTGTGCAGAATAATATGGGAAATTATCAAGAAAGCCGTATTAGTGGCGGCTGCCATGCTTCTGCCGATGTATGTACTGTCAAGGTTAAGTGCAACAGGCAACATAGGATACGGACTTGAGAATTCTTTTGTGTATTTCTCTGTTGTCATGATATGTTTTTGCGGCTCCGTCAATAATTCGGTCATATTCGATACGAGTGAAGAGGCATATGTTATGCTGCGTGAAGTCAAATGTAATCCGGCCGATTATTTCAGGATGGTGATCCTGCGTAAAAATATAACGGAGTTTATTGCATTCTGGCTTGTATTCACTGTGTTTGGCATGAATGTGGCCAAGGCATTTTACCTGACGATCATAATAGTTGGTTCGAGATATGCGGGAGAAGCCTTTAATATATTGATGTTCAAGGCAACCGCAAGACCATTTTCATTGCATAGAAAAGGCAATATTGCCGTGATGCTTCTGTCACTTTTTGTAGCTTATTTTATACCGTATCTGCGTGGACATGTTCCGGGCGCATATGACCTTATTTTTAACACAATATGGCTGATGGTTATTCTGTTAATGATTGCCGTGTTTGTGTATTATGTGTGGAATTACAGCGGTTATCCTAAAGCTGCCGCAAGACTTTTTAAGAAAAGCAGTCTTGACGACGGAGAGGAAGACGATGCGGCGGTACTTGAGGAAGAGCCTGCATTTATGGCAGAAGATATCAGAGAGTGCAATGCACAGACATATTCCGAAATTAACAGCGAATTCTTTAAGCGCAACAAAGCCGGTATAGCGGCCAATCTCCGCTTCAGAATTGCACTTTCGGTAATAGCGCTGGCGGCTGCACTTATTGCATCGTTTAACGGACATGCCGACAGTGTATCCAAAATCATATCATACTCGATGCCGGTAATGGTATTTGTTATGTGCGTATTTTCAAACAGCATGAGCATCTGCCGTTCGCTTTTTTACCAGTGTGACAGCGAACTTCTTAAGAAAGAAGGATATAATACACGCAACGATATTCTTGAGAATTATTTCATAAGACTCAGATATATGCTCACAATAGATATTATACCGGCAGTCGTATTGGCAGTGGTTTATGCCGTGGCGGGAATCGTTTCCGGATCCAATGCGGGAACCGTTATCCCTGTGTGCATCGGAATATTGATGCTGTCATGTCTTTTTACGGTGCTTCAGCTTTCGTTGTATTATGTGATTCAACCGTATACAAAAGATGCCATAAAGAGCCGGAACAGATATGTTATAATCAACATAATCATGTATGTGTGCAGTGGTTTGTTCATATATATTAATTCTACAGCATTATTTTTCACATTGGGTGTAGGACTTGCACTTGCAGTTGTTATGGCAGTGGGTGTAAGCTTAGTCGGACAGATAGGATACAGGACATTTAGATTGAAGTAGACACGGAGGTGTTGCAGGTGAAATCGGTATGGAAAGCGTTGGCACTCACAGGATGTATTGCAATTACGGTACTGACGGGATGTGCTGACAAAAAAAGCACGATCAATAAGCCTCAGGAAGAGACCAAGCAGGAAAATACTATTTTTGACAAAGTTATAAAGGGTGAACCTGTAGGAGAAAGCACGGCTCTGTATAATGTGAGCGAAATGCTTTATAAGGATGGCATATCCCCGGATTCCGTATATGGATTCGGAAACAAATATATTATGGCACTTTATATCGGCGACGACAGCCGTAAAGTTGTGACATATGATTTGTCAATCGCGGAAGAATACAAAACCGTCAACATAACGGAAAATCTTTCCGGGGATGCATATGTGGCAACAACGGAAAGCGGCGTCCCATATGTGTATGATAAAGACAATAAGCTCTTTTTGCAGCTTAACATAAAGGGTTCCAAATACACGGCGTATGAACTGGATTTTACGCCTGAAGATATGCTCATAACCGACAGCGGAAACAGAATTTATTATACGCTTGATAATGATGTGTGCGTATACCAGTATATAACAGAGACAGGGCAGTCGGCTGTGGCATATGATGCAGGTGAAAGCCTGGACTCGATTGAGCTTGTGAGCATGGGCTCCGATGATTCGACCCTCATAATAAAAGCTTCAGCGCCGATATCCAACGGATATGCCAAATTGAGCATTGAGATGCAGGAAATAGAAAGCCTCAGTGCATATGACAAGGATTTATATTACGAAGACGGATTATATATTTACACAAGTGATAATTATGCAAGGGCGGTATGCGTATATGATGAGTTGAAACCGAGAACCTTTGTTAAATTCACACTTGAAAATGAAGCGGAGCTTAAGAATATGCATGTATATCCGGACGGACCGAATATATTTACGATCACCGGGACTGACGACGGATCTGAGATAAGATTTTACAATATATCTGCCGGAATTATGGAAAATCAGGATGTGATCCCAAAGGGATATACGGTTGAGAGCGTCAGTTATATGAGAGAACTTAAGGCTGTATGCATCAGTGCCAAAGATGCTGACGGAGCCGCAAACACCTTAATATGGGATGTTGAGTCGATTACTGATATAGTCAGCTGACACTGTATGACAATTAATTTAAAAAAATTTAAAAAAAGTATTGACATTTGTGGTCTGTTAATAATATAATAGGCAAGCGGGTTGAGAAAGCCCATAACTGAATATGGGATCTTAGCTCAGCTGGGAGAGCATCTGCCTTACAAGCAGAGGGTCACAGGTTCGAGCCCTGTAGGTCCCATTTTTCAATTCAATATGGCGGAGTAGCTCAGATGGCTAGAGCACATGGTTCATACCCATGGTGTCAGGGGTTCGACTCCCTTCTCCGCTACTGACAACAGGAACTTAATGTTAATGCATTAAGTTCTTTTTTTTACCGGAAGTCAAGGAGGATAATATATGAGAATAGGAACAGGATATGATGTCCACAGGCTGGCAGAGGGCCGTAAGCTTATAGTCGGAGGTGTGGATATACCTTATGATAAAGGATTGCTGGGACACTCGGATGCCGACGTGCTCCTTCATGCTATAATGGATGCGCTTCTTGGCGCTGCGGCACTTGGCGACATAGGTAAGCATTTTCCGGACAGCGACGAGCGGTACAAGGGAATATCCAGCATAGAACTTATGAAAAAAGTTGCGGAGATATTGTCGGATAATAATTATGTGATCGAGAATGTGGACAGCACTATTATTGCACAGCATCCCAAATTTTCACCTTATATAGAAGAGATGAGGGAGAATATCGCTAAAGCTCTCGGAATTGAAAAGAGCCGTGTGAGTGTTAAAGCGACCACAGAGGAAGGTCTTGGATTTACCGGAGCCGGGGAGGGAATTGCATCTCAGGCGTCGGCGCTTATAACCACGGTCGAGAATTATGTGTATGATGATATAATGAATGAACGCCGGAGTGCGGGCGGATGCGCCGGCTGTCAGGGCTGTCAGGCCGGCAGATAGCATACCATACACTTGACAAAAGAGCGGCTTGTGCATATTCTATAACATAGCATATGCCGTAAGTGAGGAATTACGATGAAATTTAAAGATTATGTCAGAGAACAGATAGAAGTAATAAGGGACAGGGACCCGGCGATGAAGGATGATAAAGAAGTATTCCTTTATCCGTGTTTCTGGGCAATCTGGGAGTACCGTAAGGCTCATAAATTATATGAGCAGGGAAAGTTCTACAAAGCGAGAAAAATATCACAGCGTGCGGCGCGAAAGACCGGTATTGAGATACATCCGGGCGCTACGATAGGCAAAGGCCTTTTCATAGATCACGGACATGGTGTTGTAATAGGTGAGACTACGGTGATCGGTGACAATGTTACATTGTATCAGGGTGTGACACTGGGAGGAACCGGTAAGGAGAAAGGAAAGAGACATCCGACGATAGAAGACAATGTGATGATAAGCACAGGTGCGAAAGTGCTCGGCTCATTTACCATTGGAGCAGGTTCCAAGATAGGAGCAGGTTCGGTTGTGCTTGAGGAAGTACCGCCTAATTCAACCGTTGTAGGTATTCCGGGACGTATCGTTAAGAGCAATAACGTAAGGCTTCCGAATACAGATCTTGATCAGATCAACCTTCCGGATCCTGTTCTTAATGATATTAATACACTTAAGGAAGATAATGAGAGACTCAGAAATCAGGTCAGTGAGATTTTAAAAAGATTGGAGATACACGAAGATGGAAAATAAAGTGCAGTTGTTTAATACTCTTACCAGAAAAATCGAACAGTTTGTTCCAAATACGGATGGCAAGGTTGCTATGTACACATGCGGACCGACTGTTTATCATTTCGCGCATATCGGTAATCTCAGAAGTTACATTATGGAAGATGTGCTTGAGAAGACTCTCAGATATGAGGGATATGATGTAAAGCGTGTAATGAATATTACCGATGTCGGACACCTTACAAGTGATGCCGATACGGGCGAAGATAAGATGCTTAAGGGCGCGAAGAGAGAGCACAAGACTGTTATGGAAATTGCCAAGTATTACACGGATGCATTTTTTTCCGATTGTGCCAAATTAAATATAAAGACTCCGGATGTGGTTGAACCGGCTACGAATTGTATTCCTGAGTTTATTCATATGATAGAAGTACTGCTTGAAAAAGGATATGCATATGTTGCCGGCGGTAATGTATATTTTGATACATCAAAGCTTGATGATTATTATGTTTTTTCAAGCCAGAGCGAGAAAGAACTCATGGTAGGAGTGCGTGATGATGTATCAGAGGATACCAACAAGCGCAATAAAGCGGATTTCGTATTGTGGTTTACTAAGTCCAAATTCGATAACCAGGAACTTAAATGGGACAGTCCGTGGGGTGTCGGTTATCCGGGATGGCATATTGAGTGTTCATGCATCAGCATGAAGCATCTCGGTGAATATATGGATATCCACTGCGGAGGTGTCGATAATATTTTCCCTCACCATACCAATGAAATTGCACAGAGTGAGTCCTATCTTGGTCATAAATGGTGCAATTACTGGTTCCATGTGCATCATCTGAATGACCGTAACGGTAAGATGAGTAAATCAAGCGGCGAATTTCTTACCGTGTCAGTTCTTGAGGAAAAAGGATACGACCCGCTTGTATACAGATTATTCTGCTTACAGTCACATTACAGAAAGCCGCTTGAGTTCACATATGAGATCATGGATAATACCAAAGCGGCATACAATAAACTTGTTAAACGTATCGGCGAACTTAAAGAGGACGGCGAGATCGATAAGGCCGGATTTGATAAATATAAGAATGATTTCAAGGCTGCGCTTGAAAACGATATTAACACGGCATCGGCAATCACGGTCGTATATGATGTGTTAAGAAGTGATTTAAATGATGCTACCAAGCTTGCGCTGGTTAAAGATTTTGACTATGTGCTTTCTCTTAATCTTACAAGAATGCAGGGAGAGAATGCGGCACCTAAGGCAGATGACGAACTTACTGCATTTGTTGAAGCCAAGATTGAGGAACGTAAGGCAGCCAAGAAAGAAAAAGATTTTGCAAAGGCAGATGCCATAAGGGATGAACTTCTCGCTAAGGGCGTAAGGATCAAAGACACCAGAGAAGGTGTTGTCTGGGAGCTTGTATAATATGTTTGAAGAGATGGCGGAGGCTTTTGACCTCGGAAAAATCGATCTTGCAACATATTCACCGTTGACGCTTGCATATATAGGTGACTGCGTATACGAGCTTATCATAAGGACGAGACTTGTATATGCGGGTAATGCACCGGTTGACAAACTTAACCGCAAGGCAAGTAATCTTGCCAAAGCGGGTACCCAGTCAGCCATGATAGAGGCGTTGATGCCGGAACTTACGGATGAGGAGACGGCGGCATACAAGCGCGGACGCAATGCACATTCATACACCAGGGCCAAGAACGCAACTGCCGGTGATTACAGGCGGGCGACGGGATTCGAGGCGCTTATCGGGTATCTGTATCTTGATAAACGTTTTGACCGTATAATGGAGCTTGTGAAAAAGGGTTTTGAAGCCGTTGAATGTCAGGACGGCGAAAGGAAATAATATGAAACACAATGAATTTACCATAGAAGGCCGTAATGCCGTTATAGAGGCCTACAGAAGCGGTAAGACGATAGACAAGTTATATGTGCTTGACGGCTGCAAGGACGGCCCGGTAATGACTATTTTACGCGAGGCAAAGAAAAGCGGCTCGATAATTAATTATGTAGACAAAGAAAGACTCGACCATATGTCTGAAACAGGACACCATCAAGGTGTTATCGCTAATGCGGCAGCATATGATTATGTTGAAGTTTCCGATATTCTGGAAGCGGCGAGAAGCAAAGGCGAAGACCCGTTTATATTCATTCTTGACGGAATAGAGGATCCGCATAATCTCGGTGCGATAATAAGAACAGCCAATCTGTGCGGTGCACATGGCGTGATCATACCGAAACACCGCGCGGTAGGTCTTACGGCGACTGTGGCAAGAACTTCAGCAGGGGCGCTTAATTACACACCGGTTGCCAAAGTCACCAATCTTGCGTCTGCGATAGATGAACTTAAGAAAGAAGGCCTCTGGTTCGTATGCGCTGATATGAAAGGGGAACTGATGTATAATCTTAACCTCAAAGGACCGATAGGTCTTGTAATCGGCAATGAAGGAGAGGGTGTCGGACGGCTTGTTAAGGAGAAATGTGATTTTACTGCATCAATTCCGATGAAAGGTGATATAGACTCACTTAATGCATCGGTGGCAGCGGGCGTTATGGCGTATGAAATCGTCAGACAGAGGATGTGTTAGTATGAATGACAGATATGCGAAGATGTCGGATGAAGAACTTGTTATGACATACCGTAACGGGGATTCGCCGGCGGCGGATGTGCTTGTTGAGAAATACAAAAATCTTGTCAGGATGAAAGCAAGGGCATATTTCCTGGTAGGAGCTGATAATGATGACCTTATTCAGGAAGGAATGATTGGATTATATAAAGCCATCAGAGATTATAATCCTGAGCGTGAGGCCGTCTTTATGACATTTGCTTCACTTTGCATCAGCCGGCAGATAAGGACGGCGATAACAGCATATAACAGGCTGAAGAACGGTCCTCTTAATTCGTATATATCACTTGATACACCGGTAACGGATGATCTGGGAGATGATGCAAGTCTCAAAGATGTTCTGGCATCCGGCAACGAAATGAACCCGGAGACTATTTTTATAGATAAGGATCAGGCCGCAAGGCTCGAAGAGCAGTTGTACAAGAGTCTGAGCAAAATGGAGCTGCAGGTTTTGGAACTTTACAGGGAAGGCTGCAGTTATTCTGAGATAGCCGCATATCTTGGCAAGACTACAAAGACGGTCGATAATGCGATACAGAGAGTGAGAGCGAAACTCACCGGACTTATGGATTGAATTTTTTACTGTTTTTATAAAAAAATTGTTGATAAATTCTGATTGATATGTTAATATCTTATTCAGATGCGCTGATGTGGCTCAGAGGTAGAGCACTTCCTTGGTAAGGAAGGGGTCACGGGTTCAATTCCCGTCATCAGCTTTATATCAAATATATACCCGCGATGCAGTAATGTATGGCGGGTTGTTTTCACATTAAGACTTATGAGGAGCAGCTTCTTATGGCAGATTTTATTCGTAAAATTAAATTATTACCCGCAGCTCTTATATGTACGGCTGCCGTATTGATGCTTGGCGGCTGCGGCGGGTACACGATCAATCTTGTTAAGGACGAGTTTACCGTAAATGTGGGCGATGAGCTTGATACGGATATCTCAAGCTACGTCAGGGCTTCCAGGGCCATGTTGGCGGATATGACGATTGATCTGTCGGATGTGGATACGGACAAGATGGGAACCTACAGTGCGTCCGTCACATACGGAGAGGATGTGCGCGAATTTAAGATTAAGGTTACCGACATTAAGGCTCCGGAGATTTCACTTAAGAGCGAGGAGATTTATTTTGAACAGCAGGGAACTCTTCAGCTTGATAATGTTGTGGCATCAGTGAAAGATTATTCTGATTACGAGTACGGTTTTTCAAAGGATATGACTCTTGCGGACAAGGATAAAGAGATGGTTGACACACTTTCTTTTGACAGTCTGGGAGATTATAATGCGGAGGTTATAGCGAAGGATTCTTTCGGAAACATATCGGTCAGGGATTTCAGAGTTCATGTGGTGGAACCGGGCAAGATTCCGGGCGGTGCCACGGGAATTTCCGATTACTCGACATATATGAATACATCTGCCGGGGTTGATATCGGAGACCTGGATTCATATGATACAACAGGCGTGTACTACGGACTCGGAGATAATGTCGATTCGGAGAACAACAGGCCGCAGATCGGTTATTATACCAACCTTTATGATAAATATAAAGTCGATTTCATCGAGCCGCAGAGCAGTTATATATGGCTTACGTTCAACGAAATAGGTGAGAACGGCAAAACGGTCAAGATACTCGATACTCTTAAAGAAAAGGGCGTCAAAGCGGTATTTTTTGTCACACTTTCGTATGTCAAGGACAACGAAGCACTTGTCCGCAGAATGATAGATGAAGGACATGTTATAGGAAATTATACCGCAAGCGGCAAAGAGGTTGGAGATTTATCTCTAAATCAATTGACAAGTGAGCTTGATACGTTGTACAATTACGTTTACGAAACATTCGGATATGAAATGTACCTTTTCAGGCCGCCATCAGGATATTTTAACGAGCAGACGCTCGCAGCGGCGCAGAAGTCAGGATACAGGACGGTATTCTGGAGTTATGCATATGCCGACTGGGACAGCCAGATGACTACCAGGCAGGCGCTTAACAAGGCACTTGCAAGAGCGCACGGAGGTGCAATCTATTCGCTTAGTGCGTCATCTTCGCTTAATCAGAAGATGTTGGCTGATTTGATAGACGGAATCAGGGCTAAGGGCTTTGAATTCGCATTCTACCAGAAGAATTAGTAAGAATAGGAAAACAGGAGCAGAAGAATATGGAAAAGAAATTAAGAGTCGGCATACTTGGCGGAACAGGTATGGTAGGACAGAGATTTATCTCATTACTTGAGAATCATCCGTGGTTTGAGGTCGTAGCTATTGCTGCAAGCCCTCGCTCAGCAGGTAAGACCTATGCAGAGGCTGTAGGTGACAGATGGAAAATGACAACACCTATGCCGGAAGCAGTTAAGAACATGATAGTATACAATGTTCATGATATTGAAGAGGTAGCTTCCAAGGTTGACTTCGTATTCAGCGCAGTTGACATGTCCAAGGAAGAGATTAAGAAGATAGAAGAAGATTATGCCAAAACAGAGACTCCTGTTGTTTCCAACAACAGTGCTCACCGTTGGACAGAGGATGTTCCTATGGTTGTTCCTGAGATCAATCCGGAGCATTACGGACTTATCGAGTATCAGAAGAAGAGACTCGGCACTAAGAGAGGATTTATCGCAGTTAAGCCTAACTGCTCAATCCAGAGTTATACACCGGCAATCTTTGCACTTAAGGAATTTGAGCCTACTCTCGTAGTAGCTACCACATACCAGGCTATTTCAGGAGCAGGTAAGACATTCAAGGACTGGCCGGAGATGGAGGGCAACGTAATCCCTTATATCGCAGGCGAGGAAGAGAAGAGCGAGCAGGAGCCTTTAAGACTCATGGGCAAACTTGTTGACGGAAAGATTGAGAAGGCAGCACTTCCTGTTATCACAACACAGTGTCTTCGTGTACCGGTACTTAACGGACATACAGCAGCGGTATTTGTAAACTTCAAGAATAAGCCTACCAAGGAACAGATCATTGACAGATGGAGAAACTTCAAGGGACTTCCGCAGGAGCTCAAGCTTCCTAGCGCACCGGAGCACTTCATCCAGTATCTTGAAGAGGACAACAGACCTCAGGTAAGACTTGATGTTGATTATGAGAACGGCTTCGGAGTATCATTCGGACGTCTCCGTGAGGATTCGGTGTTCGACTGGAAGTTCGTAGGACTTTCACATAATACCATCAGAGGTGCAGCAGGCGGAGCCGTATTAAGCGCAGAGCTTCTCGTTGCACAGAAGTATATCACAGCTAAATAATATTACCGGTAAGGTAATTTGGAGAGATAGCCATGATTTATATCGTGGCTATCTTTTTTTGTTCCACTCACCCGTGAAGAAAAATACCACCGACAACGTGGTCGATATGCACCATCCGATTGGCCATGCACTCCATATTCCGGCAGTGCCGTAATGTGCGGACAGAAGTATTGCGAGGGCAACCCTTAGGATGAGGTCCGTAAAAGTAGTGATCATGAACCGGCCCATCTTACCGGCACCGCGCAGTACACCGTCAGCAACAAGCTTGATTGAGACTATCATGTAGAACGGCGAGATGATCCTTAAGAACTGCATTCCGGTTTCAATGGCCGACGTACTGCTCTGTTCCATAAAAAGAAGAAGCAGGTAACGGCCGGCAACCCAATATAATATAATAAAAGGGACACATATGATCCATACAAGCTTTCCGCCCGCGAAGAAACCGGGGCGGATTCTTTCTTTTTTACCGGCACCGAGATTCTGGGCTGTGTAGTTGGAAATGCCGTTGCCGAGTGTTGTTAGTGAAGTGATTACAAGATTGTTGAGCTTGACGGCGGCGGAATAACCGGCCATGACACTTGTGCCGAATCCGTTTATGACACTCTGGATTATGATGTTGCCGACGGAAATAAAGCTCTGCTGCAGGATGCTTGGAACTGCGATTGCGGCAATCCTGCCGAATATATGTATGTCAAAAACACGCACACGCTCGTCTTCATTGCATTTGAGGCTGTGAAGGCGCTTAAGCACGATAATGATCGAAAGAATACAGCTTATGCTCTGGCATAAGAACGTAGCCCATGCCACACCTGCAATCCCCATATTGAAGGCCTTGACAAAAAGAATGTCCATCGCAATATTGCTTGTGGACGATATGGCAAGGAAAACAAAAGGCGTTCTGGAATCGCCCATAGCTGAGAAAATACCGGTTGCCACATTGTAGAAGAAAAGAAACGGCAGACCGAATATATATATGTTAAGGTAGAGAAGAGAATCGTCGATGACCTCTGTGGGTGTATTTATAAGTCCGAGAAGGCTGCGGCCGAAAAGCAGACCGCATGCCATAAGTATCATACATAGAATACCACTTGAAATCATAGTAGTATATACGGTGGTTTTGACATCGTTGTAGCGGCCGGCGCCGAAGAAATTGGACACGATTACGGAGCAGCCGATGTTACATCCGAAAGCAAAAGCTATAAATATCAAAGTGATCTCATATCCGTTGCCGACTGCAGCAAGAGCATTCTCGCCAATGAATTTACCGGCAACAAGACTGTCCGCAATGTTATACAACTGCTGAAAAATAATGCTGCCAAATAGAGGCAGACAGAATCTCCATAATATCTGTGACGGTTTTCCCACTGTTAAATCTCTGTTCATAACACACACTTCCTTAAATAATCTAAATCAAATATTGACCATAACATCTGCCTGTATTATACTTTGCAATATAAAATATTAAAAATATATAATTGATATATCAGGTATATGAAATAAATATAAGGAGAGAAGACATGTCAATCAATTTCGAGTATTACAAAATATTTTATTATGTAGCCAAATACCAGAACATTTCCAAAGCCGCAAAGGCATTGCAGAATAATCAGCCTAATATTACAAGAGTAATGAAACTTCTCGAAGGAGAGCTCGGATGCCAGCTGATGGTACGCTCCAATAAAGGCGTTGTGCTCACGGAAGACGGAGAACGCCTTTACGGATATGTGCAGCCCGCAGTCGAACAGCTGCAGACTGCGGAGGAAGAACTGACGGGCAGAGCCATGCTTGGAGGAGGCGTGGTAACAATCGGTGCAAGTGAGACAGCATTACACCTTTTTCTGTTTGATGTTATACATGAATATCATGAAAAACATCCGGATGTCCGGGTTAAGATACATAATTATTCGACACCGCAGGCGATGGCGGCGCTTAAGAATGCGCAGATTGATTTTGCGGTCGTGACTACACCTGTTAAGGCGGAAGCGCCGGTTAAAACCAAATCTATCTGCAATTTCAAAAGTATTCTCGCAGGCGGAACCGGATATAAGGAACTTGCGGCAAAGCCGCGAAAACTGGCTGATGTGGAAAACTGTTCATTTGTATCATTGGAAAAAAACACAGCTACCTACGATTTATACAGTAAATACTTTGCGGAACACGGACTCGAATTTGCACCGGATATAGAGGTGGCTACGGCGGATCTGATACTTCCGATGCTGGAAAATAATCTGGGATTGGGTTTTGTACCCGAGAAAGTCGCATCCGAATCGATTGCCGCCGGAAGAATTTATCCGATTGAAATAGAAGAAGGAGTACCCAAGAGGGAAATCAGCCTTATATACGATACCAAAAGGGGTCTCAGTGCCGCGGCGGGCGAATTCAGAAAAACTCTGATGAAAAAACATATTGACATTTTATAAACGGAATAGTATTATACGAACAGACAATATTATACAGCGTATAATATTGCATGAAAAATAGGAGGCAAATATGATTTTTCAACTTGGTTCCGCACTTCTTGATGCATGTGTGCTTGCCATACTTGACCGCGGGGATACCTACGGCTATGTGCTGACGCAGAATGTGAAAGAAATTGTGGATATATCTGAATCCACGCTGTATCCGGTGCTGCGGCGTCTCCAGAAAGATAACTGTCTTACGACATATGACATGGCTTTTCAGGGACGTAACAGGAGGTATTACCGTATTACGGATGAAGGCCGTAAGCGGTTAAATTATTACAAGACCGAATGGAACAATTATAAGAACAGCCTGGATGGAATCTTTTATGGAGGAAATGGGAATGAACAGCTTTGAATATCTTGGTGCGCTTAACAACTGCATCCGCAATGAACTTCCGGCAGATGAATACAATAACGTGATGCAGTATTATTCAGAATATTTTGCAGATGCCGGAATAGAGAAAGAACAGGAAGTAATACAGGAACTCGGAGCACCGTCGGAGCTTGCCGGACGTATTGTGGCAGAGTACCGTGGCAGACAGCCGGGCGATGTTAAGCTCAATGCGAAGAAGAAAGGACTTCCCGTCGGGTGGATCATTTTTATAGCAGTTATAGGTTCACCTATGTGGCTCGCGTTACTGTGTGTGCTGATAGGTATTGCTGCAGCGGTATGTGCGGTTGCGGTATCGATAGTGGCGATTGCAATCGCCCTGCTTATCGGCGGAGTTGTATGCGTGTTTGGCGGAATTGTTGAATCATTTACAAGCGGCGCGAACGGGATGCTTGCAGCGGGAATAGGCTGTCTGTGCACGGGAGCCGGCGTTTTGATTTCAATGCTCTGTGTGCTTATAATCAGCTCCATTGTGAAAGGCTGTAAGAATGCATCAGCTAAGCGTAAGAAGAAAAAATATGCCGCATTTGCGGGCGCAGAGAAATAGGAGGACGGATATATGAAGAAATTTTATGCAATAGCGGGAATCATAGCCGGAGTTCTTATTATTCTCGGCGGAGTGTTTACCGGTGTGGGAATAGTGTCCGGAGCTGACAGAAATTTTGAAATCTGGAACAGGGTCGGCATTAATGTCGGACTTCCGGAAGCAAAAGATATGGGATATACGAAAATGGACGATTTTAAGTCAGTGGACGTAGAAGCTGATATCGCCGGGGTTGAAATTGTTAAAAATGATAAGAATGAATATGCGGTTGAATACAGGCTTTATTCAGATAACCCGGTATGCGAAGTGAGGGACGGAAAGCTTGTGATAAGGGAACGCAAGACAGAGAACGGATTCAACTTCACGTTTCCGAAACTGTCCGGATACTCCGATTCATATATCAGGATATATGTGCCGGAAACCGTATTGGATTCTGTCAAAGTAACAGCGGATATGGGAAGTGTGAATATAAGCGATATTGACAGTAAGTATTTTGATACTGACTGCAATATGGGCGAAATTGTGTGCAGTGATATTAAAGCAGATGACATGATTATATCTGCGGACATGGGAAGAGCAGTGGTCTCGGGAAGTGTAACCGGGTCGCTTAAGGCAGAACTTGACATGGGCAGCGCCGAACTGAAGGGCTATTTTGACTGTGACATGGATCTGAACTGCAGCATGGGAAGTGTCGATATCACGACATATTACAGCAGGGACTCATATCATTACAATATTAAAACTGATATGGGAAGCAGTAGTTTTGATGATAACGGAGGCCTTAAGTCGGATAAGGTGCACGATGTTGATATCGATTGCGATATGGGCAGTGTATCAATGAAATTTGAAGAACCGTAATTGTATTTTTTTAGGTGCAGATATATTTTATGATATATTCTGCATCTTTTTTTATGACCGAAATTGATAATTTTTTAACAATTACAATATTTAGTAGTATTTTACTATTGCTATTACTATATCTTGATGTTATACTTAGCACGCAACAGGGAAATAATATTAACAACAGGAGGACATCTAACAATGCCTGAAAGAAAAGAATGGGAAGGATTTAAAGGAAAAATCTGGAAGGATGAAATCAATACCCGCGATTTTATCCAGGAAAACTACACACCGTATGACGGTGATGAATCATTTCTTGTAGGACCTACAGATGCAACGGACAAGCTCTGGGGAAAGCTCCAGGAGCTTCAGAAGGCTGAACGTGCCAAAGGCGGCGTTCTTGACATGGATACAGATATAGTATCATCTCTTACATCTCATGGACCTGGATATATCTGCGATAAATATAAAAATCTTGAGAAGGTTGTAGGCCTTCAGACAGATAAGCCGCTTAAGAGAGCATTTATGCCTTACGGCGGTATCAAGATGGCTGAGGAATCATGCGAAATGTATGGATATACTCCGTCACCGGAACTCGATAAAGTATTTAATGTGTATCATAAAACACACAATCAGGCAGTGTTCGATGCTTACACTCCTGAGATGCGTAAAGCACGTAAGAACAAGATTATGACAGGTCTTCCTGACACATACGGAAGAGGAAGAATCGTAGGCGATTACAGAAGAGTTGCTCTTTATGGTGTTGATTATCTTATTGAGCAGAAGCAGAAAGATCTTGCTGAGTGCGGTAACGGAACAATGACTGAGAAAGTTATCCGTCTCCGTGAGGAAATTGCAGAGCAGATCAAGGCTCTTAAGGGCATGAAAGAGATGGCTCAGATTTACGGATATGATATTTCCGCACCGGCTTCCAATGCAAAAGAAGCTGTTCAGTGGCTTTATTTCGGATATCTTGCAGCTATCAAGACACAGAATGGTGCAGCAATGAGTGTTGGCCGTGTATCCACATTCCTTGATATCTACATTAAGAGGGATATGGATGCCGGAATCCTTACTGAGGATGAAGCACAGGAACTCATCGACCATCTTACAATGAAGTGTAGAATGGTTAAATTCGCAAGAATTAAGTCATACAATGAACTTTTCTCGGGAGACCCGGTATGGGCAACACTTGAGGTCGGCGGACTCGGACAGGACGGACGTTCAATGGTTACGAAGACTGATTACAGATTCCTTCATACACTTGAGAATATGGGACCTTCACCGGAGCCGAACCTTACGGTTCTCTACTCAAAGAGACTTCCTGACAACTTCAGAAAGTACGCAGCATACATCTCAATCACAACAAGCTCGATTCAGTATGAGAATGATGATGTAATGAGACCTGTATGGGGCGATGATTATTCAATCTGCTGCTGTGTATCCGCTACACAGACAGGTAAGGAAATGCAGTTCTTCGGCGCAAGAGCTAACCTCGCCAAGTGCCTTAACTACGCAATCAACGGCGGTGTTGATATGAAGTCCGGCGATCAGGTAGGACCTGCATATCAGCCGATTACTTCCGAATACCTTGATTATGATGAAGTAATGGACAAATACGACAAGATGATGGACTGGCTTGCAGGATTGTATGTAAATACACTCAACCTTATCCATTATATGCACGATAAATATTACTATGAAGCAGCCGTGATGGCACTTATCGATACTAATGTAAGACGAACATTTGCAACAGGTATCGCAGGTTTCTCACATGTGGTTGACTCACTCAGTGCTATCAAATATGCTAAGGTTAAAACAGTCCGCAACGAGAACGGTCTTGTAGTTGATTATAAGGTAGAGGGTGAATTCCCTAAATACGGTAATGATGATGAGAGAGCTGATGAGATTGCAGTATGGCTTCTTAAGACATTCATGGGCAAGCTTGAGAAATTCGAGACATACCGTGATTCAGAGCCTACGACTTCAATTCTTACGATCACATCCAACGTAGTATACGGTAAGGCTACAGGCGCTCTTCCTGACGGACGTAAAGCAGGCGAACCGTTCTCACCGGGAGCTAACCCAAGCTACGGCGCAGAGCAGAACGGACTTCTTGCTTCACTCAACTCAGTTGCTAAGCTTCCGTATGAATATGCACTTGACGGTATTTCCAATACCCAGACAATTCATCCGGATGCACTCGGACATGACAACGGAGAGAGAGTTGACAACCTTGTCCGCGTAATGGACGGATATTTTGAGCAGGGTGCACATCACCTCAATGTCAATGTATTCGGTACCGAGAAACTTATTGACGCCATGGAACATCCTGAGAAAGAGGAATATGCTAACTTCACGATCCGTGTATCCGGATATGCGGTTAAGTTCATTGACCTCACAAGAGAGCAGCAGCTTGATGTTATTGCAAGAACATGCCACGGAAGACTTTAAGATTCAGTCTTAATGAAAGGGCGGGCTTATGCACCGCCCTTTTTGCATAGAAAGAGGTAAGATTTATGACAGGTTATGTACATTCAATAGAAACATTCGGTTCGGTTGACGGACCGGGAATAAGATTTGTGGTTTTCCTGACAGGATGTAATATGAGATGCCAGTTCTGCCATAATCCCGACACATGGGAACCCGGCAGAGGAACCGAATATACTGCCGATGAATTGTTAAAAAAAGCACTTCGGTACAAAACTTACTGGGGCGATGCCGGCGGAATTACCGTCAGCGGCGGGGAACCGCTTTTACAGATAGATTTTCTAACGGAATTGTTTAGAAAAGCAAAGGAAATGGGCATAAATACATGCCTTGATACAGCTGGACAGCCGTTTACGAGGGAAAATCCTTTTTTTGACAAATTCGTTGAACTTATGAAGTACACCGACCTTGTCATGCTTGATATCAAAAATATCGATGATGAGAAGCACAAAGCGCTGACAGGGCATACCAATGTCAATATACTGGACTGTGCCAGGTATTTAAGCGACACGGGCAAAGATATGTGGATAAGGCACGTTCTGGTAAGTGGAGGCGTGGGTGCAAGCGATGATGACGGACTTCTTAAACGGCTGGCGGAGTTTATTGCGTCACTTCATACAGTGAAGAAAGTGGAAGTTCTCCCATATCATGTATTCGGCGTACACAAATGGGAAATCATGGGTATACCGTATCCGCTTGAAGGAGTTGAACCACCGACGCCCGAACGAATCGCGAATGCCAATGAGATATTAAATACAGAATCATACAGGTAAATGATAAAGCATTGCAAATTGCAATGCTTTATTTTATAATAAAAGCAGAAAAAACAAAAAAATTTAAAAAAATTTGAAAAAAAGTGTAGGGTTTTTGAAAAAAAAGTGTCTTATTATATGAAGAGTATTTTTCAGATACCAATGAGGAAGTTTTGTGATGGAAGATAATCAAATTGTAGAGCTTTATTGGAAGAGAGACGAATCCGCAATAAAGGAATCTGAAAGTAAATACGGGACTTACTGTTATACTGTTGCTTATAATATCCTGGATAATAATGAAGATTCCGAGGAATGTGTCAATGATACCTGGAATAAAGCATGGAATTCGATTCCGCCACACAGACCGGGTAAACTTAAAATGTTTCTGGCGAAAATAACCAGAAACCTGGCATTCAATATGGTCAGAATGCATAATGTGTCCAGACGGGGATGCGGTGAAATTAATATGGTTCTTGACGAATTGGCTGAGTGCATAGCCGGTGGAACGGATGTGGAGAATGAATACATAACGAAAGAACTCGGAGAATTTGTTGAGAGGTTTGTAAGAGAACTGTCAAAGCGTGATGCGAACGTATTCTTACGCAGATATTTCTTCACAGAGCCGGTACAGGTAATATCGGAACGCTATGGCATCAGTGAGAGTAATGTCACGGTAATCCTGAGCAGAACCCGTAGGAAACTTAAGAAAAGACTTATAAAGGAGGGATTTATTGATGAACAGAAATGATTTGTACGTCAGTTTTGGCAAGATTAGCGATGATCTGCTGGAACGTTCGGAAATTACTCTTCATAAGAAGCAGGGGCGTGTAAAGTGGTATGCGGCAGCAGCAGGCATATGCTTTATCGCAATTGTTTATTCAGCATCAATCAACACAGATAATAAATCAGGTTCACAGGTTACAGAGAAAGTGGCATATTACGAACATAAAGCGGATGATGATCCGGTGCCTTACGGTGCGGGTGAAATTTACCCGACTGTCAAAGTCAGAGGAAAGCTTTATGAGTGGCATAAAGGTGCAGCAATATATAACCGGATTCCGGATGGATATATATATTATAATGAAATTAATCATATATCAGGTAAGGTTCCGGTAAGTGAATGTGACTTTGTTTCTGCATTTGATGCTACAGGCCAGATATATATATCGGGTAAAGAAGATGCGGTATATATAAGAATGGATGCGGACTGGCTTAAAAGCACGGTAATTGTCAGATTTGACAGGTGAAACTTAATGTATTAAGGAGGTATATTCCTATGAGAAAACGTATTACAATCATTGCCGGTACAGCAGCATTGGCCGCGGCTGTGGCAGTCGTGTCGGTGTTCACGTTAACCAACACCAAAGGAAATGACAAAGGAAGAAATGCAGACAGTCCACAACAGATTGAAGCTGCAGGTGAGACACTTGATAAGGCCGATGATCAGGAAAAGATGCCGTTAGACAAAGATACGATATATACGGATAAAGACAATAACATGTATTATATCAATAATGACAATGGATATCTTGAACTGTTAATTGCGGACGATACCGGTGATGCCATGGTATCGGTTCAGAAAGCTGTCTCAGATGAGGAAATCATCAATTCGGCTAAGGAATATGTCATGAAATGGTATAAGGACTATGAACCCGACAGATTCGAATGGAGCATAGAAGATGATTCGGAAGACACGAAGCGTGTATATATGCGCCAGATGTCTGACGGCAAAGAAGTGGGAACAATCGCAGCGATGTCATATCTTAAAAACGGCACATTAGTCTCGGGAAGTTTCTGGTTCGACGCAGTATTGAGCGATGAACAGATAGCTGGTGTGATATCCGAAGAAAAAGCACTGGAGCTTGCGGGAAATATACTTAAGGAAAGATATAATACATCTTCTGACGCCTTTAACAAGGTAACGGTGGATACCAATACGCACGGCGGCCATAATTACTGGTACATAATGTATGTATCGGATGATAACGGTATGGTCGGCGGATATGTGATTGAAATCGATAAGACAACGGGCGAGGAAGGAAACATCTCTGAGTTAAGGTAATGATTTATTATCAGGATTTAAGGGAGGGTTTTATATGAGTAAAAGACTTGTTAAAAGAACAGCGCTTGTAGTAGGAGTGATCATGCTTACTGCATCGTTAATAGGATGCGGCAAGACGGGATATAAGTTAACATCCAAGGAACTTACAGACAGTAAGACAAAAATCAGCGGAAGTGATGTGGGTAGTAATATCGATGATTATAAGGCAAGTATAGAAAGTGCACAGGATTTTGCTTTTGAACTGCTTAAGCAAAGCACTTCGGAGCACAAGACAACGGTTATTTCACCGGTCTCGGTCATGACTGCACTCAGCATGACTGCCGGCGGTACATCGGGAGATACACTAAGCCAGATTCAGAAAGCACTCGGAACGGACGATATGAATAAGTTTGATGACTTATGCAATTATTTTATTAATCGTTCGGAAACGGACAAAGACAGCACGAAGGCGGTAATAGCTAACTCTGTATGGCTTAAGGAAAGTGCTGCCAAGGATGTGAATGACAAGTTCCTTGCCACGGCATCGGAAAAGTATGGCGCACAGGTATTCTCGACGGCATTTGACAAAACAACTGCAGAGGACATCAATAAGTGGGCAAGCAAATCGACGGATAAAACCATAGACCATATAGTGGATGAAGTCGGTAAAGATAACAGCATGTATCTGGTCAATGCTGCTACATTTGACGGAACGTGGACTATGGAATATGAGAAAGATTATATTGCTCCACAGGGTGAATTTACGGATATTGACGGCAATGTCCAGACGACTAAGCTTATGCGCTCCGAGGAGGCATTGGGAATATACGAAAATGATGATCCTAATACCGGAGAAGCATTCGGGCTTGTTAAACATTATACGTCAGGATACAGTTTTGTAGCACTTCTTCCGGCTAAATCAGAAGATATATGGACATTTGTTAACCGCCTTGACGGCAAGACGTTCAGGGATTATCTTAACAGAGCGGGAAGCGGTAAGGTGACAGCTTTTATACCTGAATTTGATATCAGCTGTGAGACCGACCTGACATCCGCCTTACAGAATATGGGCATCAGCGATATGTTTACATCAGGTAAAGCAGACCTGAGTAATATGTTGTCCACCGGAGACGGGGTTTCAACTGATAAGATCATTCAGAAAGTTCAGATGTCCGTAAGTGACAAAGCCGTAAATGAAGAAACAACAGAGTACGAAGAACCGCACAGATGTCTGCCGGATGAATTAAGATTTGATAAACCGTTTGTATATGCGGTAATCGACAATACAACCAATATACCGGTATATCTTGGAGTGGTTACAAGCTTATAGATAAGGAGGTACATAAGATATGAAGAAAAAGGTATTGGTGATAATATTAAATCTGTTAGTAATTACATGGCTGATTATATTACAGTCAACTAAAGTATCTGCAACATTGGGAAATGCAGAATCCATAGTGTACAGCAGTGATAATTTTGATGGCGAAAAGAATTATGCGGTCAGTCTTAAGAACATTATGGAGAACAGTGGGAAAAATGCATTGATATTTGAAAGACCGAAGTCTGTATATGGAATTAATTCGATATTATCTAATTCGGATTGCACATATATAAGCGCAAAGGGTTTAACCGACGGAAGTATTATCACATTAGATAAGAATTATGTGTATTACAGACCGGATGATGTTATTAAAGGCATGAGCGGGAATCTTGCATTTCTGAGCGTATGTTACGGCGCCAAAACCGACAAAGTATCGGGTGAGAATTTGTGTACAACCTTGATGAATTGCGGTTATCGTGCTGTGATAGGATATGAGAGCCAGATCGGGGTGGAAGAGGCCAGGGCATTCGAAAAAGAATTTTTCAATAACTGGATGATAGATAAAAAAACCCTGACTAATGCATTCTGTTCGGCAAAGGATTATACGAGCTCACGTTATGGCAGCAACAATCCGGTGTCAACGTCTGTCAGATATTTTGGCAACGGGGCATTGAAACATTAAAAATATAAAAATTAACTCCCATATGGAATTATTAAGGCAGAGCCTGAATATAATCCATATGGGAGTTCTGTATTATAAATTATAATAAGATATTATTTCGCATTGGTAACGAAATTACGTATGGCATCGAAACTCTGCTGACTTAATACGTGCTCAATCTTACATGCATCATCGGATGCCGTTGTCTTATCAACTCCGAGGCTTACTAGCCATTTGGAGAAAAATTCGTGACGTTCTAAAGTGCTTTCGGCTATTTTCTTACCGCTCTCTGTCAGATAGATATATCCGGCATCTGTCACGGTTATATATTCTTTCTCTTTGAGATTCTTCATCGCAATGCTGATACTTGGCTTCTTAAAACCGAGCTCGTTCGCAATATCCACCGAACGTACTACGGGAAGTTTCGAACTCAGCATCAGAATAGCTTCGAGATAATTTTCAGTTGATTCATTAAGTACCATAATAAAGAACCTTTCTCTTATATTACACCGGTATTCCTCACATATAGCCCGGCTTTCAATTATTATGCTCATTATATCATAATCTGTATATTTTTTCAAACGCCTTATTGAGAAAAAAATTTAAAAAAATGAAAAAAGTTATTGACAACTAACGTTGGTTAGCATATACTAACCAACGTAGAAATACAATTTTAAACACACAAGGAGGATAAGATGATGCCTTTAACGATGGCTGGCGAGGGTGAAGTTAATACGATAATCAAGGTCGGCGGTAAAGAAGATACAAGAAGATTCTTGGAAAATCTCGGTTTTGTTCCGGGTGCTGCAGTGACAGTTGTCTCTTCAATCGGAGGCAATCTTATTGTCAATGTTAAAGAGTCCCGTGTTGCGATAGGACGCGATATGGCGAACAGAATTATGATCTAAAGTGATGTCATTATTTATCAGATATCAGAAAGGAGCAGGAAATGAAGACATTAAGAGAGACAGCCTGTGGCGAGACCGTTAAGGTTGTTAAACTTACAGGTGAAGGTCCGGTAAAGAGACGTATCATGGATATGGGTATAACCAAAGGCGTCGAAATCTATGTGAGAAAAGTGGCCCCTCTTGGAGATCCGGTAGAGGTAACGGTAAGAGGATATGAACTTTCACTCAGAAAAGCTGATGCTGAAATGATTAGTGTAGAATAATTTTTTTTGCACTAAGGTTAGTATATACTAACTTAAAATAGTGATAACAAATAAGAGATAGTTATATATAACAAGGAAAGGAATAGGAAAAATGGCTATTAAAATTGCATTAGCAGGTAACCCTAACTGTGGTAAAACAACACTTTTTAATGCATTGACAGGCTCAAATCAGTTCGTAGGTAACTGGCCGGGCGTTACGGTAGAGAAAAAAGAAGGTAAGCTCAAGGGTAACAAGAGCGTAACAATCATGGACCTTCCGGGTATTTACTCACTTTCACCGTATACTCTCGAAGAAGTTGTAGCAAGAACATATCTTATAACAGAAAGACCGGATGCGATCCTTAATATCGTAGACGGAACCAACCTTGAGAGAAACCTTTATCTTACAACACAGATTCTTGAACTTGGAATCCCGGTTGTTGTAGCGGTAAATATGGCTGATCTTCTTGAGAAGACCGGCGAGAAAATTAATCTTGACAAACTCAGTGAGAAACTCGGATGCCCGGTAGTATCGATTTCCGCTCTTAAAGGAACAGGAATCAAGAAGGCTGCGGATAAGGCAGTGGAACTTGCAGAAGCTAAGCAGTCTGTAAGCATTGTACATGAGTTTGCACCAAGCGTTGAATCGGCCATCAGCTCAGTGGAGGATAAGCTCGGTTCCGATGTAAGCGAAGATCAGAAGAGATTCTTCGCAATAAAAGTTCTTGAGAAAGATGACAAGATCAAAGAACAGTTAAACAGCGTGCCTGATGTTACATCAGAGATCAAGGCACTTGAAGATGAGTTCGATGATGATACCGAAAGTATTATCACCAACGAAAGATATACATACATCTCATCAATCATTGATGAGTGCTGTACAAGAAAGAAAGGCGCCAAGAAACTTTCAGTCTCAGATAAGATTGATAAGGTTGTTACAAACCGTTTTGCAGCGCTCCCAATCTTCATTGTTATAATGTTCTTAGTATATTATATATCAATGGTAACCGTTGGTTCGGCGGCAACCGACTGGGCTAACGATGGACTTTTCGGTGACGGATGGCATTTGTTCGGAATCGGAAGCAAGAGTTATGAAGCAGCAGCAGAAGCATACGGCGATTCAGATCTGATCATCGATGCGTTTACTTCAGAATACGGCAATGATGACATAGCGGCAGCACTTGATGCCGAATCCGATGATTATACAGAAGAAGGCGCTAAGGCAGCACTTGAACAGCTCGTTGCAGCAACTCCTGATGACGCAAAAGTAACATACGAAGTTCAGGATGAAGAGACACTTGAGATTACAGATACTCCGGAAGTCGGCAAGAGCGACCTTGAAACAGCGGTTGCAGCTTACTTAAGCACAGATCCTGATTCCGATTATGCCAAGGAAAATTACGGCGCTCCTGATACCGCTGAATACGGTGTATGGGTTCCGGGTATTCCGGTACTTGTTGAGAAGCTTCTTGATGCAGCTAACTGTGTTGACTGGCTCCGTGGACTTATCCTTGACGGTATTGTAGCCGGTGTCGGTGCAGTACTTGGTTTCGTACCTCAGATGCTCGTACTCTTCTTATTGCTTGCATTCCTTGAGGCATGCGGATATATGGCACGTATCGCATTCGTACTTGACCGTATCTTCAGAAGATTCGGACTTTCAGGTAAATCATTCATTCCTATCCTTATCGGTACAGGTTGTGGTATCCCCGGTATCATGGCTTCAAGAACGATCGAGAATGAGCGTGACCGTCGTATGACAATTATGACAACAACATTTATTCCATGTGGTGCTAAGCAGCCGTTCATCGCTATGATCGCAGGTGCAATCTTCGGCGGTTCACCGCTTGTGGCAACAGGTGCTTACTTCATGGGTATGGCAGCAATTATTATTTCAGGTATTATGCTCAAGAAGACAAAGATGTTCTCAGGCGAGCCTGCTCCTTTCGTAATGGAGCTTCCTGCTTACCATTGGCCGACAGTCGGTAACCTTCTCCGTTCAATGTGGGAGCGTGGATGGTCATTCATCAAGAAAGCCGGAACAATCATTCTTCTTTCAACAATCCTCGTATGGTTTACATCATTCTTCGGATGGGTTGACGGCTCATTCGGAATGCTTGCCGAAGAGCAGATGGAATACAGTATACTTGCTCATATAGGTAAGGGAATCTGCTGGATATTCAAACCTCTCGGATGGGGTAACTGGCAGGCAACAGTCGCATCTGTTACAGGACTTGTATCTAAGGAAAACATCGTAGCAACAATGGGTATTCTCTACGGAACAGGAGATGTTTCGGTATATGCTTCACTTGCAAGCGCATTTTCAACAGTTGCAGGTATGTCATTCCTCGTATTCAACCTTCTCTGTGCTCCTTGCTTCGCAGCAATCGGTGCTATTAAGAGAGAGATGAACAGCCCTAAGTGGACATGGTTCGCAATCGGATATCAGTGCGGATTTGCTTATGTAATTGCACTTATGATCAATCAGTTCGGTAACCTCTTCAAGGGTAACGGAAATGTATTCGGTGTAATAGTTGCAGTTCTCGTACTTGCATTCCTTATCTACATGCTTTTCAGACCATATAAGGAAAGCGACAAGTTAAATGTTAAAGTAAAGACATCAAAGAAAGCCGAGGCTTAATTGATAAAGAAAAGGGAACCGGTTTGCGGTTCCCTTTTTTAAATAAAACAACGGAAAGGAGATAAGCATTATGGAACAGTTGGAAAAAGATTTAATTGTTAAGAAGCTTAAAGAACACGGATGCAGGATTACCAAGCAGAGAATGTTGATTCTCGACATAATTCTTGAAGGTGATTTTTCCTGCTGCAAAGAGATTTACTACAGAGCAGTAGAACAGGACAGCAAGATAGGCACGGCCACTGTATACCGTATGATCAACACGCTAGAAGAAATCGGCGTGATAAGCAGAAAAAACATGTATAAAGTTGCGGTTTCTTAATGGATTCAAGAGAGGAATAAAAAAGATGTTTTTGGAAATAAGAGATTTGAGAAAGAGCTATGGTGAGGGAGAAAATAAAGTTGACGTTCTGAGAGGAATTAACTTTGAAGTCGAAAAAGGAGAGATATGCGTGCTTCTCGGACCTTCCGGTTCAGGTAAATCAACTTTACTTAATATTATAGGTGGTATTGACAACGCTGATGGCGGATATGTGGCAATTGATGGAGAAAAAACGGCAAATATGAATGAGAAGGTGCTCACGGCATACAGAAGGAAGCACCTCGGATATGTTTTTCAGATGTATAATCTGATACCTAATCTTAATGTGAAGGAAAACATTGAGGTCGGCGCTTATCTTAGCGACAGACCGCTTGATATAGATGATTTATTACATACTCTCGGATTATATGAGCACAGGCATAAACTTCCGGGACAGCTTTCCGGAGGACAGCAGCAGAGAACCTCAATCGGTCGTGCGATAGTAAAGAATCCGGACATACTTCTTTGTGATGAGCCTACGGGAGCACTTGATTACAATACATCAAAAGAGATTCTTAAACTCATTGAGGATGTCAACCATAAGTACGGCAACACCGTTATCATGGTAACGCATAACGATGCTATTAAGAATATGGCTGACCGTGTGATCAAACTCCGCGACGGAGCTATCCGTAAAGATTACCGCAACGAGACCAAGATTCCGGCGCAGGATCTTGACTGGTAAAGGCGGTGCAATATGAAGAATCCTTTAAGAAAAAGAATTAAGAGAGAAATCTTCGGGGAAATCGGTAAATATCTTGCGGTATTCCTTTTTATGCTTTTGTCGATCGGATTTATATCGGGATTTCTGGTCGCAGCATCAAGTATGAAAACGGCATACGATAACAGTTTTGAAAAGTACAACATAGAAGACGGTAATTTTTCGCTCGCAGCGAAAGCGGATGACACACTTATATCCGACATCGAGAAAGAGGGCGTGAAATTATATGAACTTTTCTACAATGAAGAGCCTGCAACCGTTGGTAAAGACGATAACGAAGCGACTATCAGGATATTCAGGGACAGAAACGACATTGACCTTATCTGCGTTATGGACGGTAAGATGCCGCAGAATGATGATGAGATAGCACTGGACCGAATGTTTGCCGATAACAACGGCATAAGTACCGGAGATGAGATTACGGTCGGCGATGTTAAACTGAAAGTCAGCGGGCTGGTTGCACTTTCCGATTACAGTGCGCTTTTTTCGGACAATAACGAGATCATGTTCGATGCCGTAAAATTCTCGGTTGCCATAGTCACGGATTCACGTTTCGATAAATTCGGAGATGACCATGAGACGTTCTGTTACGGATGGAAATATGACAAGGAACCGTCGGATGATAAAGAAGAGAAAAATATGTCCGATGACTTCATGAAGGCCCTTGCATCAAAGGCTCCGCTTACGAATTATATTCCAAGATATCAGAACCAGGCGATTAATTTCACCGGAGATGATATCGGAGGCGACCGTTCGCTTATGATTGCCTTGTTATATATTATAATTGCAATAATGGCATTTGTATTTGCGGTTACGATCAATCACACGATAGACAGAGAGGCATCGGTCATCGGAACATTGAGAGCTTCCGGGTATACTAAGGGTGAACTTGTAAGACATTATCTGGCCCCTCCGATGATTGTATCGTTGGTGGCAGCAGTCGTCGGTAATATACTTGGTTATACAATATTCAAAAACGTTGCGGCGGATATGTATTACGGCAGTTACAGCCTTCCTACATATGTAACCATATGGAATGCACAGGCTTTTATACTTACAACGGTTGTTCCGCTTGTTATCATGCTTATTATCAATGTGATATCTCTTAACAGCAAATTTAAGATATCGCCTCTCAGATTTATCAGACATGATATCAGCAGGCATAAGAGAAAGAAAGCTGTAAAGCTTCCGCATTTTAAGTTTTTTACAAGATTCAGAATCAGGGTGGTATTTCAGAATATACCGAACTTTATAGTTCTGTTTGTCGGAATGCTTTTTACATGTGTATTGCTTCTGTTCGGTATGATGATGCTTCCGCTTCTCGAACATCAGAAGAAAGAAACGCTGTCAAATATGATATCGAATTACCAGTATATTCTAAAGGCTCCGGTTGATACCGATACGGCAGATGCGGAGAAGTACAGTGCCGGCTCATATAAGTATGACGGAGATGAACTTACGGTGTACGGTATATCTGAGGACAGCATTTATTTCAAAGAAGGTGCGGTCAAAGACGGAGTTGCAATCTCCGACTGCATGGCTGACAAATACCGGCTTGAAGTGGGTGACAAGATTAAACTGAGCGAAGAATATGCAGACAATGAATATGAATTTACGGTTGATAAGATAGTGAAATATCCGTCATCGGTAGTGGTATTTATGGAGCAGAGCCGGTTTAATGAAGCATTTGACAAGAACGCAGATTATTATACCGGATATTTCAGCAATGCCGGGATAAAAGACATCGATGATAAATATATCGCTTCATGTATTACAGAAGAAGATCTGACAAAAGTTACCAGACAGCTTGAAGTATCGATGGGCAATATGTTCTATCTTTTCTATATATTTGCGGTAATAATGGCGGCACTTCTTATATATCTTCTCACGAAGCTTGTGCTTGAGAAAAATGCCAATTCGATATCCATGGTTAAGATACTCGGGTATGAAAATGGCGAAATAGCAAGACTTTATCTGCTTGCAACGACATGGGTCGTAGCCATATCTACCGTCATAAGCATTGCGGCATCGACTTTCATCATAAAGGTTATATACAGGCCGATGATGTCATCGATGAGCGGCTGGCTCATACTGTGGTATGATAAGAACATATACTGGAAGATGTTCCTGATCATTATGGCGACATATGTTGTTGTGGCACTTCTCCAGTTCAGAAAGATTAAGAAGATTCCGATGGATCAGGCGCTTAAGAATGTAGAATAAATTATGGAAGAAACGTTATTGATAATATTTTTCAATAACGTTTTTCCTTCTTCACACATAAGAATATTAATATTATAATACCAGTTAAACCAAACAAGGAGGAATTTAATTATGGCTAAAATTAACATGAAAAAAGTAGGACTTTTTGCGGGAGGAGTGCTCTTCGGAACAGCGGGAATCAAGCTTTTATCAAGCAAAACAGCTAAGAAAGCGTACACACATTGTACAGCAGCTTTTCTCCGTGCCAAGAAGTCGGTTATGAAGACTGCATCAACCGTTAAGGAGAATGCTGATGATATATATGCTGAGGCTAAGCAGATCAACGAGAAGTATGACGAGTGCGATGCGGTTATCGATGATGATGTAAAGGAAAATGCAGAAGAAACAGAGGCGTAATACCCTATGAAATTTATTATCAGACATGATATAAAGGGAAGGCTGAGAGTGCATCTGATGCAGGAGAGCATGACATATCGTCAGGCAGATACGCTGGCATACTATCTTGAGAATGTTGCCGGTGTGACAAGCGCCAAGGTCTATGACCGTACCGCTGATGCCGTTATATGTTACACGGCTCCGAAAAGCGATATCATCAAAGCGATAAAGGCTTTTCAATATGCTTCGGTTGAAGTGCCGGAGAATTACCTTGAAAATTCGGGCCGTGCGCTGAATGCCATGTATCAGGAAAAACTGGCCGACAGGATTTTGTGGAGAATTTTTTCCAGGTGTTTCATGCCCGTCCCGATAAGGAATGTTATCACGGCGGTCAAGTCGGTCAAGTACATATGGAACGGCATTAAGACATTGTGCAAGGGCAGAATAGAGGTTCCGGTCCTTGACGGAACTGCAATCGGCGTATCGGTATTCCGCGGCGATTTTGCTACGGCGGGTTCTGTTATGTTCCTGCTTGGAATCGGAGAACTGCTTGAGGAATGGACGCATAAGAAGTCGGTTGACGACCTTGCCAGAAGTATGTCGCTTAACATTGATAAGGTCTGGCTCCTTAAGGATGGAACCGAAGTGCTTATCCCGGCATCCAAAGTTGAACAGAATGACCTCATAGTAGTTCACATGGGTAATGTTATACCGTTTGACGGCGACGTCGTAAGTGGTGAAGGCATGGTTAACCAGGCCACACTTACCGGAGAATCCAATCCTGTCAGAAAGGCAGAGGGCGGATATGTATATGCCGGAACTGTTCTTGAGGAAGGTGAGATAACACTCAGGGCCAAATCGGTCAACGGAAATAACAAGTACCAGCAGATAGTGGCGATGATCGAGAAATCTGAGAAACTTAAGTCCGGTCTTGAGAGTAAAGCCGAACATCTGGCGGATAAGTTAGTTCCGTACACACTTGCCGGAACGGCATTGGTATACCTTTTTACGAGGAACGTTACCAAAGCGCTTTCTGTGCTTATGGTCGATTTCTCATGCGCATTGAAACTTTCAATGCCTGTTTCGGTCCTGTCGGCTATAAGAGAGGCCAATGAATACAATGTAACGGTCAAGGGCGGCAAGTTCATGGAAGCCATGGCGGAAGCAGATACTATCGTATTTGATAAGACAGGAACCCTTACCAAAGCAACACCTACTGTTGTGGATGTTGTATCATTTGACGGACGCAGCTCGGATGAATTGTTGAGAATAGCAGCATGTATGGAGGAACATTTCCCACACTCTATGGCAAAGGCGGTTGTGGATGCTGCCAAAGAACGCAGGCTTGAACATGAAGAGATGCATTCCAAGGTCGAATATATCGTTGCACACGGTATTTCCACCACAATCGAAGGCCGCAAGGCGATAATCGGAAGTTATCATTTCGTATTTGAGGATGAACAGTGTGTTATTCCCGACGGTATGGAAGAACGATTCAAGTCACTTCCGGAAGAGTGTTCACAGCTTTATCTTGCAATAGAGAACAGGCTTGCGGCGGTTATATGCATAGAGGATCCGGTGCGTGATGAAGCCGCCGATGTTATAAGGCAGCTTAAAGAGGCAGGCATCCGCAAGGTTGTCATGATGACCGGAGACAGTGAACGTACAGCAAGGGCTATTGCCGAACGTGTCGGAGTGGACGAGTATTATTCGGAAGTGCTGCCGGAAGATAAGGCAGGATTTGTTGAACGTGAGAAGGCACTTGGACATAAAGTTGTCATGGTCGGAGACGGCATTAACGATACACCGGCTCTTTCGGCAGCGGATATAGGTGTTGCCATAAATGACGGTGCGCAGATTGCAAGGGAAATTGCCGATGTCACCATAGGCGCTGATAACCTTATGGGTATGGTTACCTTTAAGAAATTAAGCAACGGTCTTATGAAGAGGATACATCACAATTACAGAACTATAGTAGGATTTAATTCAGGCCTTATAGTTCTTGGAGTGTTCGGCATAATAGCCCCTACAACATCGGCGCTTTTGCATAATACGTCAACTTTGTTGATCGGCCTGCAGAGTATGAAAGATATAATTTAACACTAATTTGTATAAGACTGTCGTGCATATGCACGGCAGTCTTTTTTTGATACATATTTTATTGAGAATTGTTTATCATAAAAATGTGTTGACAGAAAACAAATAATTAGTTATACTTAACTCAAGTTAGAGATAACTAACTCAACCGGGAGGCATTATGACACAAGAAGTTTTAAAGACGGTTTGCGGTATGGATCTGAATAATGTAAATACCCAGATGGCACTTCAATGTGCACCTCTGATTGCAGGGATTAAGATATCCAATCTTTTCATAATTGATAACAGTTCTGTTCGGGATGCATTATATGCGTTCAAGAAGTATAAGCTGTCATATTATTTCCTGTTGCGGACAGCTGAGAAGACAACGTTTCTGCTTTATGACAGAGATGGATTGGAGAATTACCTGAGAGATGAGAATGTGTCTGGACTTCTGGGACAAATGGGTTATGGCTGCAATGGCCTGATGGACTCTCTCCGTCTGTTCAGGACCAAATACAGACAATACGCTTCTGAGAACAAAGGTTTTCCTCACGAACTTGGATTGTTTCTTGGCTATCCGCCGGAAGATGTTGCCGGATTCATAGAGAATGCCGGCGAGAATGCAATCTATACCGGATATTGGAAGGTATATGCCAACCTTCCTGCCAAGCTGAAGCTGTTCGGTCTGTACGAGCGGGCCAGAGAAACCATGATAATGCTGGTTGCAAAAGGATTGGAGGATTTTCATGAGTAATATTCAGGTAGTATTCTGGTCACAATCCGGAAATACCGAGGCAATGGCTAATGCAGTTGCCGACGGAATCAGAAAAGCAGGCAAAGAGGCTGACGTTGTATTTGTGAGCGATGCATCAATTGATGAGCTTAAGAGTGCCAAAGTATTCGCACTCGGATGTCCGGCTATGGGTGCAGAAGTTCTCGAAGAAGGCGAGATGGAGCCGTTTGTCAGCGACCTTGAGATGTCAGTTTCAGGCAAGACTATCGGACTTTTCGGCTCATACGGCTGGGGAGACGGACAGTGGATGCGTGACTGGGTTGACAGAATGACATCTGCCGGAGCCACAGTAGTTGATGGCGAAGGAGTAATATGTATGGGTGCACCTGATGCTGATGCCACAGCACAGTGCGAAGCACTCGGAGCCAAACTTGCATCATTAGCTTAGTTTGGAATTTTCATTTTAATTGCCAAATATAAAATCACTTACATTAATAAACCTTCCTGTTATGCCGATATGCTAATTAGTATATTCTGCCAAACCTTCCGGAACGGATTCCGGATTGCGGTGTAACAAGGAGGTTTATTATGTTACTTATAACAGGAACCATAAGCAATGCCATGAGACTTAAGAAAATGGACTCGGAGTGGCAGCAGAAAAAACAGACCGGCAAGATATTCATGAAGGAAATGACACCTGAGGAACGGATTCTTAATCAATATAAAGAGGATGCCGCGAAGATGCGTGAGAATCAGAAGCTCAATGAAATTACATCCAAGATGAAGGCCGGAGAGGCGCTGACCCCGGAGGAGGAACAGTATATCGCCCAGAAGAACCCGGATCTTTACAGAAGTTACAAGGAGATGCTTCAGGAGAAGGATTCATATAAGGAAGAACTTAAGCATTGCAAGACCAAGGAACAGGCCGATCGTGCGAGATTTAATAAGATGTCCTCTTATCTGTGTGAGCTTAAGCGTGTTGTGAACAATCCGGCAATTCCGGACGGTAAGAAATATGAAATAGCGGAAAAGCTGCTTGCCAAGACATCATACATAAATAAAGCCCACAATGAATTTGTTCAGTCGGGTGCTTATGCAAAGCTTCCTACGGAAGAGGAATATAAGGAAGAAAAGAAAGCGGACAGCCCTAATACGGAGGTTAAAGACGGCGAAGATGTAGAACAGGATGAGGATACATCCAAAGATACGGACGAGGTAACGAAAGATTCCGACAGTCCTGATACCACGGAGACAGTAACGGAGGATAAGACGGATGAAAGTGCCTCATATGATACCGTGGAGGCGCAGAATCTTGTTGACACCATTCAAAATTATATGACGCATATAAGGCGTAACACACACAGATAAAGCGGCGGATGCCGCTTTTTCTTTACTATTTGTGAGCGATATTGTATAATTATTTCAAAAAAAAGGAAGTAATTTTTACATGAATATATCGGAATTTATTGAACAGGGAAGAGCGGTTCTCGGAATGGAATTCGGCTCTACAAGAATTAAAGCCGTGCTTACGGACGATGAGGGAAAAGTTATCGCAATCGGCAGCCATGACTGGGAGAATAAGCTTGTTTCGGGCATATGGACATACAGCGAGGAAGACATAATAGGCGGATTAAGGGATTGCTATGCCTCATTGGCGGAAGACGTATATGATAAATATAACGTTTACATAACCTCACTGGCGGCTTTGGGCTTCAGTGGAATGATGCACGGATATATTGCACTTGATGAGAATGACAGATTACTGGTTCCGTTCAGGACATGGCGCAACACGATAACGGGCGAGGCTTCCGCGGAGCTTACATCACTTTTCGGTTTCCATATCCCGCAGAGATGGAGCATCGCACATCTGTATCAGGCTATCCTTAACGGCGAAGAACATGTTGCAGGTATAAAATACCTTACAACGCTTGCAGGTTATATACATTACAGGCTTACCGGCAATAAAGTCATGGGAGTCGGAGAGGCATCGGGAATGTTTCCGATTGATTCATCGGCTTGTGATTATGAAAGAAAACATATGGAACAGTTTGATGAGCTTATTGCGGACAGGCATTATGACTGGAAACTGCGTGATATCCTGCCGCACGTTCTTACTGCGGGAGAAGATGCGGGATGCCTGACGGATGAGGGCGCGGCACTTCTGGACGCATCCGGAAAGCTTAGAGCCGGAGTACATTTATGTCCTCCGGAAGGAGATGCCGGAACCGGAATGACAGCCACCGATGCGGTCAGCGTAAGAACCGGAAATGTATCGGCCGGAACATCCGTATTTGCAATGGTCGTTCTCGACAGGAAGCTTAATAAACTCCACGAAGAGCTTGATATGGTTACGACGCCTGACGGAAGTCCGGTTGCGATGGTGCATTGCAATAACTGCACATCGGATATTAACGCATGGGCCGGACTCTTTATGGATTTTGCGGAATGTATGGGATTTAAGACGGATACCGGCAAGGTGTACGAGACACTTTTTACCAAAGCGCTTGAAGGCAATGCCGACTGCGGCGGAATAGTCACATATAATTATTTTTCCGGCGAGCATATTACGGGCTTTGACGAGGGAAGACCTCTCGTTGTAAGACAGCCAGATTCAATACTTAACGTCGCCAATTTTATGAAGGCCAATATATACAGCTCCATAGCATCCCTGAAAATAGGCCTTGATATTCTTTTTAAGGATGAGAAGGTGGGACTTGACAGGATCACAGGTCATGGAGGATTTTTCAAGACACCGGTTGCCGGACAGAGAATTATGGCTGCGGCCATGGACACGCCTGTTACCGTTATGGAGAATGCCGGTGAGGGCGGAGCATGGGGAATGGCACTGCTTGGATTGTATATGATACATAAAAAAGAATACGGCTCTCTCGGTAATTTTCTGGATAACAGGATATTTGCCGATGTCAAATCTACGGTCATAAATCCGGTGGCAGAGGATGTGAGAGATTTTGAGATTTATATGGACCGCTATAAGAAGACAATGAAGGTTGAGAAAGCGGCAACGGAAGGTTGTTAATATATGAAGAAAATTGTTATGGGCATTCTTGCGCATGTTGATGCGGGAAAAACCACTCTTACCGAAGCAATGCTTTATAAGAGCGGCGCAATAGACAAGCCGGGCCGGGTTGATAACAAGGATGCTTTTTTGGACAATTATGATATTGAAAGAGCCAGAGGGATTACTGTTTTTTCCAAACAGGCGGTTGTACATTACGGTGATGTTGAATATACACTGATAGATACGCCGGGTCATGTGGATTTCGGGGCCGAGATGGAGAGAAGTCTTATGATCCTTGACTACGCTGTGTTAGTGATTGACGGCTCCCGCGGAGTGCAGAGCCATACCGCGACGTTATGGAGACTTCTTGAGAATTACAGGATACCGACGTTTATTTTTGTCAACAAGACGGACAGGGATGATGTTGACCGCAAAGGGCTGCTTGCCGGGATGACAACCGAACTGTCCGATCGGATAATTGATTTTACGGACGGCATACCTTATGAGGATGTTTCATTATGTGATGACGGCCTTTTTGATGAATTTATGGCTCATGAAAACATTGCACCGGAGAGCATTGCCAAAGCCGTAAGCGGGCGTAAGGTTTTCCCTTGTTTTATGGGCTCGGCATTGAAACTTGACGGTATTGATAATTTTATGCGTGGTATGTCAGAACTTATCATCCGCCCGGAATACCGGGATGAATTTTCGGGTGTAGTATATAAGATAGCATACGGACAGCGCGGCGAGAGACTGACTTACATCAAGATAACCGGAGGCCTGTTAAAAGTCAGGGATGTGATACGCGGGAAGCATGCGGACGGCACAAGCTGGGAAGCCAAGGTTAATGAAATACGTGTCTACAACGGCGGACGGTACAGCTGTGTTGCGGAGGCAGAACCCGGAATGGTGTGTGCGTTATGCGGACCGTCAGAGTCCGATACGGGCGATGTGTTCGGACAGGAGCGGACAGTTTTTAAAGCAAATCTTGTCCCGGTAATAACATATAAGCTGATTTTGCCGGAGGGAGTGGACGCAAGGGTGGTCTATCCGGAAATTGCCAGAATAGGCCAGGCCAATCCCGAACTTGAAGTCGGCTTTAACAACGACAGCAGGGAAATCAATGTAAAAGTCATGGGGCCTGTGCAGGCGGAAATACTCATCAATATGGTCAAGGAGCGTACCGGACTTGATGTGTCGCTCGGCAGGGGCCGCATAGTATATAAGGAAACGATTGACGATACGGTAATGGGCAGCGGTCATTTTGAACCGTTAAGGCATTATGCCGAGGTTCATTTAAGACTTGAGCCGGGCGAACGCGGAAGCGGTATGGTGTTTGATACGGAGTGCAGTGAGGAAGTGCTTGCACGCAACTGGCAGCGGCTTATTCTTACGCATCTTGCGGAACGCAGGCACAAGGGCGTTCTCACAAGAGCCGTCATAACCGATATTAAAATAACTTTGGTTTCGGGAAGGGCGCATATTAAGCATACCGAGGGCGGAGATTTCCGACAGGCGGTGTACCGGGCCGTAAGGCAGGGACTTATGAAAGCGAAGAGCAGGCTTCTTGAACCTTATTACAGATTCAGGATGGAACTGCCGAATGAGTGTGTGGGACGGGCAATGACCGACATAATGCAGATGAGCGGCATGGCGGAGCCGGTGGAAAATGACGGCAGTACAACAGTGTTGTGCGGACGCGCGCCGGTATCGGGACTGATGGAATACGGATCGGAGCTCATGTCGTATACGCATGGCAAGGGTAAGATAGAATTTTCGCTTGACGGATACGATTACTGCCACAACGAGGCCGAGGTAATAGAAGCTTCGGGATATGACCCTGAGAGTGATACCGTCAATACGGCGGATTCTGTTTTCTGCGCGCACGGAGCGGGATATGTGGTTCCGTGGTATGAAGCGGATGCGCACATGCATGTGCAGGAGGAAGAAACGGATTATGATATTGTAATTCCTGATACTTATAAATCCGATATCAGAGGGCAGATAGATTTATCGATCGGAACCGAGGAGATAGATGATATCATAGCTAAGAGCGGCGGCTCAAACAGTGCGCCGAAATCATCTTCACACAATGGCCTTTACAAAAAGCGCACACATGTATCGCAGCCCGTTACGCGCACATATAAGGGCAGTGCGGTGCGTAAGCCATATCTTCTGGTTGACGGGTATAATGTTATTTTTGCCTGGAAAGAATTAAATGAGCTTGCCGCGCAGAATATCGACAGTGCGAGGGACAGATTGATAGATATCATGTGTAATTATAAGGCCGCTATAAGTGCTGATGTGATTGTAGTATTTGATGCTTACAGGATCAAAGGCCATGTCACGGAACATCTTGACATTAATAACATCCATGTGGTGTATACCAAAGAGGCACAGACTGCGGACCGGTATATAGAGGAATTCGCACATGAAAACGGAGCCAGATACGACATAACCGTTGCGACCTCGGACGGCCTTGAGCAGATCATAATCCGTGGTGAGGGCTGCCGGCTGATTTCATCAAGGGAATTTGAAAAAGAGGTCAAAAGAGTGTGCGATGAGCACCTTCGCAGTTACAGCGATGGCAGTCGTGAAAGTAACAGAACTTATCTCGGCGAATGGCTTAATTTGTAAAAAGATATTGACGTTTGGTGGCAGTAATGCAATAATCAAATAAGTTACAGTTATTATGGAGGATGAAATGGATAACGCACAATTAGCACAATTACTTTTCCCGGATGTTGATAAGACACCGGAATATTATGAAGAAAAGTTTCCGTATAGAAAACTTCCTGCCAAAGCGCAGGTGACACGTATGGCACCGAGCCCGACAGGATTCATACATCTCGGTAATCTTTACAGCGCACTTGCCGATGAGAGAATAGCACACCGCAACGGAGGCGTATTCTATTTAAGAATAGAAGATACGGATGAGAAGCGTAAGGTAGATGGCGCGGTTGAGACTATTATTAATGTTTTGAGATATTTTGACATAGAATTTGACGAGGGAGCAGGTTTCCCGGATGATGCGCCGCAGAACGCATACGGCCCTTATTTTCAGCGTCAGCGTGTTGAGATTTATCATGCATATGCCAAGAGCCTTGTTGAGAGAGGACTTGCATATCCGTGCTTTTGTACAGAAGAAGAACTTGAGAAAGTAAGACTTGAACAGGAAGCTGATAAGGTACTTACCGGATATTACGGCAAATATGCACATTGCCGTGACTTAAGCTACGAAGAGATCAAGAGAAGAATAGATGCTGGAGAGACTTATGTATTGAGACTCCGCTCACAGGGAAGTCCGGATAAGGAAATAACTTTCGTGGACAGTATCATGGGAGAGATCAAGCTTCCGGAGAACATCCACGATATCGTACTCCTTAAGAGAGACGGGGTTCCGACATATCATTTTGCACATGCGATAGATGACCATCTTATGAGGACGACCACCGTTATCAGAGGCGGTGAGTGGCTTGCGTCGGTTCCGACACATTACGAACTTTTTCATGTGCTCGGATTTAAGATGCCGGCATACGGACATACGGCGCATCTTATGAAGTTTGATGAAGAGACCGGCGGTAAGCGTAAGCTTTCCAAGAGAAAAGATCCGGAACTCTCACTTGATTATTATCGTAAGGACGGATACCATCCGAGAGCAATGAAGGTGTATCTTCTTACACTTCTTAACTCGAACTTTGAGGAGTGGTATGAGAAATTCCCGGATAAAGACATTAATGAATTTCCGTTTACAATCGAGAAGATGAGCCAGTCGGGAGCGCTTTTCGATAAGGATAAGCTTCATAATATATGTAAGAATGAGCTTGCACGCCTTTCGGAAGACGAGATGTATGACTTCCTTCATGAATGGGCTGTGGAGAATGAATCTGAGAAAGCTGCGATATGGTTTGCCGATAAGGAAAAGATGCTTGCCGTGCTCAGACTTTATATGGGAATCGGAATGAAGCGCCGCAGAAAAGATTTCATATATGCAAGACAGATTATGGAGCTCATCGGTTACTTCTTCGGAACTTCCGAGTCTGATGAAAAGGATGGATTCAAGCTTGATGCACAACTTACAAAGGATGTTCTTAATGAATATCTTGCGACATATTCACATGAAGCCGATAATCAGGCTTGGTTTGATAACCTTAAGGTGATTGCAGGTAAATTCGGTTTTGCTGCCGATATGAAGGCATACAAGGCTGAACCTGATAATTACAAGGGAAGTATATCGGATGTGGCAGAGATGGTAAGAATAGCGGTTACCGGAAAAGCCAATACACCTGATTTATGGACGATAATCCATATTATAGGTGAGGACGATATGCGCGCCCACATAAATGCAGCTATAAAGACACTGGATTAACGGATGTGGAAAAAGGAGGATAATATGGACAATCAGAATAACAACAACGAGCAGTCTAACCAGAATTATAATCAGGGATACGGCCAGCCGAACCAGAATTATAACCAGGGTTATAATGGTCAGCCGAACCAGAACTATAATCAGGGTTATAATGGTCAGCCGAACCAGAACTATAATCAGGGATACGGCCAGCCGAACCAGAATTACAATCAGGGATATGGTCAGCCGAACCAGAACTATAATCAGGGATACGGTCAGCAGGGCCAGAATTACAATCAGGGATATGGCCAGCCGAACCAGAATTATAATCAGGGTTATAATCAGTACAACAATTACAATCAGAATTATAACCAGGGATACAACGGACCGATGCCTAATGAATTCCGCGAGGAGAAAAACATTGCTGTCTGCATAATCCTTGCAATTGTTACATGTTCAATCTACATGTGGTTCTGGATGTACAGTATGGTCAAGAAAATCAGAATGCTTGCCAATGACACAAGCGATATGGTCGGAGAGTACCTTCTCCTTATGCTTGTACCGTATTACAATGTGTACTGGGTATACACAAGAGGCAAAAAGATTTCCGAAGAAGCTGCAAGAAGAGGCATACAGATTGCAGACAACAGTGTGCTTTATCTGATTCTTAACCTTCTTGGACTTTCAATAGTATCATATGCCATGATACAGAATGACCTGAATAAGCTGGCAAGAATGCTTTAATACATAGGAACAGTGACTAAGGGACTGTAATTTACAGTCCCTTTTTAAATAGGAGGACATATGACACTGCAGCAGCTTACATATCTTGTAAAGACAGCCGAGTGTGGGAATATGACTGAGGCAGCGGGTGAACTTTTTATATCCCAGCCCAGTCTCAGTGCTTCAATTAGTAATCTTGAGAAAGAAATGGGCATAAAGATTTTTGTGAGAACGAAAAAAGGAGTTACCGTAACCCGTGATGGGGAGGAACTTTTATCATATGCCAGAATGCTTATTGAACAGGCGGATATTATGAAAGAACATTTTGGCGTCAATAATAAGAGAGAGCCCAAATTCTCTGTATCATGCCAGCATTATTCATTTGCCGTGAACGCATTCGTTGACACGGTCAATGAGTTTGATGCGGACAAGTACAGCTTTATACTTAGGGAGACACAGACCGGGGAGATAATTGACGATGTTGCGCAGGGCAGGAGTGAGCTTGGGATACTGTATCTGTCTGAGCATAACGAGGAAGTCATTACCAAACTTATCAGAAAAAACGATCTGATTTTTGAAGAACTTTTTGTCGCCGGACCGCATGTGTTTATATGCCGGAACCACCCGTTGGCATCCCACAAATCCGTTACAATAGAAGAATTGCAGCCATACCCGTATCTGGTGTACGAGCAGGGTGACAGAAATTCATTTTATTTTTCGGAAGAGTTTTTAAGTGTGCTTGATTTTCCGAAAATAATACAGGTAAGAGACAGGGCTACATTGTTCAGTCTTGTAATAGGACTTAACGGTTTTACGGTAAGCTCGGGTGTAATAGATGATAAGTTGAACAGCCCGGATATAATTGCAAAGCCGCTTGAGACGGATGATTATATGAGAATAGGTCTTATAAGGCGCAAAGAAGCGATATTAAGCCGGTATGCCTGCTATTACATGGAATCAATCAAAAAATACATACCGGTGGGATAAGCTTAAAACTGTAAAAAACAGCCGAAGAAGTGTGAAATTAATTTATTGGATTATAATGTGAATATCCTCATTGCCGTATAAACGGTAATGGGGATATTTTATTTTTTTTAATAAAAGTATTGACAGCATATAATAATGATGTATAATGAACATATGAACAGATGAACATATGTTGATATGAAAGTGACATCAACAAATGTATCGGAAAGGAGGACATATGCAGGCAGAATTGAAGGAAGAGCAGGCTGCGGCTGAAGATATTGCCAGACGCGTGACGGATAACCAGCCTGCGGAGGAGATGCTGTATGACCTTGCAGAACTTTTTAAAGTATTCGGAGATTCTACGAGAATAAGAATCCTGTACGCGCTTGTGGAAAGTGAACTTTGCGTCGGGGATCTTGCACAGATTCTCGGAATGGGACAGTCGGCGGTAAGCCATCAGCTTAAGATACTTAAGGATGCGAAGCTGGTAAGATACAGAAGAGAAGGAAAGAGCGTAATATACGCCCTTGATGATGAACATGTAAGAAATATACTTAACATGGGAATGGAACATGTTGAAGAATAATAATTTATTAAAAGGAGATTTAATATTATGAAGAAGACATACGGAGTAGAAGTTGATTGCGCTAATTGTGCAGCTAAGATGGAAGAAGCAGTTAAGGCTACGGCAGGAGTTAAGGATGCAACATTGAGTTTTATGACACTGAAACTTAAAGTTGAGTTTGAAGACGGCGCTGATGTGGATGCCGTAATGAAAGAAGCTTACAAGAATTGTAAGAAAGTTGAAGATGACTGCGAAATCTTCCTTTAATCCTTTATAGAAAAAGAGGTGTATGATATGACAGCTAAACAGAAGAAAGTATTATACAGAATAATAATATCGGCTATTCTGCTTGCGGCGATATGGATAGTATCCGAATTTGTCGATATGCCATGGTGGCTTGAAGGAATATTATATCTGGTTCCATATTTTGTTATTGGATATGATATTTTGAAAAAAGCCGTAAAGGGAATTTTGAAAGGTCAGGTTTTTGATGAAAACTTCCTTATGGCAGTCGCAACGGTAGGCGCCATAGGTCTGAAAGATTTCCGCGAAGGCGTTGCGGTTATGCTTTTTTACCAGGTAGGAGAACTTTTCCAGTCATGTGCCGTCGGAAAGAGCAGAAAGAATATCGCGGCGCTTATGGATATCAGACCTGATTATGCCAATGTCATGGTTGACGGAAATCTTGAGAAAGTAGATCCTGATGATGTTGAAATTGGAACGGAAATCATAGTCAATCCGGGCGAGAAGGTTCCGATTGACGGCGTGGTTATCGAGGGAAATTCAACACTTAATACAAGCGCACTTACCGGCGAGAGCGTACCTCGTGAGATTGCATGCGGTGATGAGATCATAAGCGGATGCATTAATCTTACAGGAGCGATCAAAGTAAGAACAACCAAGGAGTTCGGTGAGTCAACCGTTTCAAAGATTCTTGACATGGTCGAGAATTCGAGCATGAAGAAATCCCGTTCTGAGAATTTCATAACGAGATTTGCTAAATATTATACACCGATAGTATGCTACAGTGCGCTTGCGCTGGCAATACTTCCGCCGCTTGTATCCCTTATTATCGGAATTTCGCCTGAATGGCAGAAGTGGATTATCAGAGCACTTACATTCCTGGTAATAAGCTGTCCTTGTGCACTTGTTATCTCTATTCCGCTCAGTTTCTTCGGTGGAATCGGATGTGCATCAACCAACGGAATACTTGTTAAAGGTTCCAATTATCTTGAGGCGCTTGCTTCAACCGGATATGTGGTATTCGATAAAACCGGTACACTTACCAAGGGTGTATTTGAAGTAAACGGAGTTTTTGCGGAAAACGGATTCGGCAATCACGAACTTCTCGAGTATGCGGCGTATGCGGAAAATGCGTCAAGTCATCCGATAAGTTTAAGCCTTAAGAAAGCGTACGGAGCAAAGATTGATTCCGACAAAGTAAGTGAAATTACAGAGATAGCCGGTCACGGTGTCAGTGCAATGGTTGACAGACATAAAGTATATGCCGGTAATCTTAAGTTAATGAACAAGATAGGCGTTGAGGTCATCAACGAACACAATGACGGTACTGTAGTTTATGTGGCCGTGGATGATAAATATGCCGGATGTATCGTGATCTCGGATGTGATCAAACCGACAACGAAACAGGCGATAGAAGGTCTTAAGAGCCAGAATATAAAGACAGTAATGCTTACAGGAGATTCAAAGGCTGCGGCTGACAGAGTTGCAGCGGAAATAGGCATTGATATTGTAAAGAGCGAACTTCTCCCTGCGGATAAAGTTGCTGAAGTTGAGAAACTTATTGCAAACAAGAATCCGAAAGAAAGAGTTGCTTTCGCAGGAGACGGCATTAACGATGCACCTGTACTTTCAAGAGCCGATATAGGTATTGCAATGGGAGCACTCGGATCGGATGCAGCAATTGAAGCCGCAGACGTTGTCCTTATGGATGATGATCCTGCCAAGATTTCGCTTGCTATGAGAATAGCGATCAAGACATTAAGGATTGTTAAAGAAAACATAGTTTTTGCGCTTGCTGTGAAGCTCGTGTGCCTTGTCCTCGGCGCACTTGGTATAGCCAATATGTGGGTTGCCATATTTGCCGATGTAGGTGTTATGGTCATTGCGGTAGTCAATGCAACGAGAGCATTAAGACTTAAGAAACAGAAATAAAAATCAGGGCGTGTGAAAAACGAAGAGCTAAGGATTACCTAATTTCGTTTTTTCACACGCCTTATTTTTTGATGGCGGCGCGGTGATATGCGCCGCCGGATGCAAAATACTTCAGTATACAATACGATATTTTCATACTTTTTTGGCCAAAATCAGCAATTTGGTGTCAATTACTTGTTGTATGCGATACTCTGACATGACAATATATGATAATAGATATATTGAAATATATATGAAATTTAATATATTACAATATTAAGCCTGCCAAATTGATACCAAATGCCATGAAAACCGCAAAAAAGTGTGAATTGTTAAATTTCAAGCCTGGGATAGTATCGATCAATACACCTCAAAAGCCTTAAATCCGTCACACAAAGCCTGAAGCTATTTAACATGCACACATATATATCTTATCTTACAAGAAAAGCTTTAGCACCGTGGCTGTTTAACGATACATTGATAACATTATCGCAACAGCCGTATCCTGTGCCGCTCCATAATTCCGTGACATCAGTTACAGGGTCATAAAGTTCGATATCCCTTAGATTAATTTCTATACTGCCGTCAGAAGCACCGGTGTTGAATATGGCGATATAATTACCGCCGCATGCAGAAGTGGCTGTCCACAATATGTATTCACACCCATTGTAAATCCTGCGCCATACAGGATGCGAATTACGCGCATCGGAATGCATTTTAAGGATTCCGTCACAGGTAATTAACTTCATGGTGAAATCATCAAAACGTGTCATCTCTCCGCCAATCATCAGTGGTGAGCGGAAAATACTCCATAATGTCAGCATGGTAATCTGCTCATCCTGCGTGAAATTGGTATGGTCATTAATATCATAATCCTGACGTAAAGGACCGATAGGAAGCATGTCTGCATCCGGCCAGTGACCGGCACCTGTATGTATACACCATTTCTCGGCACGCTCAAACATATTGTATAAGAGCTCCCATTTATCCCAGAAATCATCGGTTATGCGCCACATGTTGGAAGTCTGTTTGTAAACTTCCGCTTTATCGATAAGAGCGGGACCGGGAGACAGACTGAATATCATATCCCGTCCGCAGCTGTATAAGCACTTGCTTATGAGCTTTAGTTCTTCCTCTTCATGAGGAAGCTCACGGCAGATGTCATCGCATTTTATGAAATCGACACCCCATGAGGCATATAATTCAAAAAGACTCTCGTAATATTCCTCTGCGCCTTCCTTAGCCGGGTCAACTCCGTACATATCCGTATTCCATGCACAGATGCTCGCCGTCTTAGCAATTTCCCTTGCCGTATGAGTACTGTTTTTGATCGAGGTGTTATTATGCACAGCCTGTCTCGGAATACCGCGCATTATATGTATTCCGAATTTAAGACCGAGTGAATGCACATATTCGGCAAGCGGAGCAAATCCCAGACCGCCCTTAGAAGACGGAAAACGTTTCTCATCCGGAATAAGTCTTGAATATTCGTCCATACACAATTCGGTGAACGGGTGGTATTCATGTGTAACAGCGGTCGGCTCGTACCACTGGATATCAACTACGATATATTCCCAACCGTATATAAGAAGATTGGCAGCCATAAAATCAGCATTGGCACGGACAATGTCCTCTGTGACCGAAGCGCCGTAACAGTCCCAACTGTTCCACCCCATAGGGGCTTTGATAGCATTCATTATGTATTCATTCCTTTCGCAAAATCCCAATCATCGTAAGAACATTCAAGATTGGTAAATTCAGCACGGTTATGGCTTCCGACCGCATATAATCCGATTACGACACCCGTAAATCCGCCGGCAACCTCACTTGATAAGAACTTGGTATAAGCATCGCCGAGAAAAACTTCCCTGCCGTTATCCCATACATAGAAATGATACTGCATGCTGTCAGAACGTATTATAAGTCTTATGTTGTCGCTGCTTACGGGAACGATTGACTGAACATGCTTGATGTTACCGATATTCAGTTTAAGTACGGCCTCGTGTCCGGAAGCGCCCTTGCGCAAAGCAATATCATAGTGCTCAAATTCATCCATATATAATGTGATACCTGCCTCGCCGCGCTCGCATCTTATATCACATTCGCAGTCCATATCGAAATCGCGCTGCCTTATTCCGATGAAAGTAGGAGTGTCGCATTCGTCCAGAGTGATATCCGTACCGTATAAGACGGCCGAATGCTTGGAAAGTTCGTAATTTGAAGTGACAGGATGTCTTAAATAACACCAGTCTTTATCCCATTCTGTTGATTCGAAAGTGTATTTTTTAACCGGATTCTGTACAAAATCGCCGTTAATCTCGTAAGAATAGTCTGTGGTGCCGGCAGTTCCCGCACTGAACCAGCCATTTGCATCGAATGTGACCGGTGTGAGGAAAACTTCACGTCCAAGGTGATGATAAGGCTGCCACATATGTATCTGCCTGAAACCGAGTGACAGAATATGCCAGTCGCCGTGTGCATCCTGAATCAGATCTCCGTGACCGATTCCCTGAATCAGGAAAGGCGCTTTGTTGCGGTTTGTAAGAACCGGATTATACGGATAATTGGTAAAAGGTCCCCAAGGGCTGTCAGAACGGGCATAAGTGATCATATGACCGTATTCCGTGCCTCCCTCGGCAGCCATAAGATAATAGCTCCCGTTAATTTTATATAAATGCGGGCTTTCAAGATAACGTCCGCCGGAACCCTGCCATATGGTACGGCTGGGGGTAAGTTTGCGGCCGGTCGCAATATCGATTTCACACTGGACAACACCGGGAACTCCGTTATCATCGGAACCATTGCTTATAAAGTAAGCATGGCCGTCTTCAAAGTAAAGGGATGGGTCGATTCCGTTCTGGTCGACAGTTATCGGCTCTGACCACTCTCCGTGGATGTCGTCGGTATACACATAAAAATGTTTGTGAGTCGTATCATTGGTGGTAACCATGTAGAAACGGCCGTCGTTAAATCTTATCGTAGGGGCAAATACGCCGCCGGAACTGTTGATTTTGTTAAGCATAACCTGTGACGGTCTGGTAAGGACATGGCCTATCTGATTCCAGTTGACAAGGTCTTCGCTTTCAAAAAGCGGTACTCCCGGGAAAAACTGGAACGAGCTGCATACAAGGTAGTATCTGCCGTTTGCGGCACATACACTTGGGTCGGGATAAAATCCCTTTAACACTGGATTAGTATATCTCATAATAAACCTCCGTAAATAAATCTGGATTAATTGTATCATTGTCACGAACCCTTGTACAATCGTGTTTTTTTAAGCAGAAATGTATTACTTATTGTATGTGTATTTTATATAAATTTAATAATTTATTATTCTTTTTTAATGGAATAATCGGATAAAAAAGAGTAAGATGTATATAAATCAAGATGAAAGGGAACAGATTTATGTCACGATTCAGAGATAAATTTTCTAATTTTATGTCAGGAAGATACGGAATGGACGAGTTCGGCCGTTTCCTTAATATAATTACGGTTATTCTGCTGATCGTATCAATATTTGTGAAAGTGGTATTTATTCCTGCGCTGCTTGTACTGGGATATTCTTATTTCAGGATTTTTTCACGCAATTATGCGGCAAGAAGTGCGGAAAATCAGAAATATTGCTCAATACGATACCGCAACGGAAGAGGCAGCCACGGAACATATGGCGGTAATAACACATATTCCGGCCGTCCGATGACCAATAAGGAGAAGCAGGCCGCCGACCGTAAGACACACCGCATATTCAAATGCCCGAACTGCTCACAGAAGATAAGGGTTCCTAAGCATAAGGGCAGAATATGTATCAAGTGTCCGAACTGCAGGATTGAATTTATTAAGAAGACCTGATACGGAGGCTTGAATGTTCGGATATATTACAGTCAACAAGGACGAACTTAAGATTAAGGATTACCGCCGCTACAGGGCTTTCTACTGCGGCGTGTGCCACAGCCTCGGAGAGCATTACGGCCTGTCCGGCAGGATGACACTCACATATGATATGACATTTATGGCGATAGTTCTTTCCGCGCTTTATGAAGATAATACAGCTCCGGCCATGCACAGGTGCATCCCGCATCCGGTTAAGAAGCATGAGGCATTATATAACGAATATACCGATTATGCCGCAGCGGTTAATATTATGTTGACATATTATAAGCTGAAGGATGACTGGGAAGACGAGAGAAAGCTGCGGTCCAATGCTTTATCGGCGCTTATTAAATCGGCATTTAATAAAGCAAAGAAGCTATATCCCAGGCAGGCACAGGCTGTACAGACATATATCGCAGAACAGAAGGAATGTGAGGATCTGAAGACGGAGTCCCCGGATATTGCGGCGGGACCTACGGGAAGAATGCTTGCCGAGATATTTGATTACAGACAGGATGAATGGAGCGCAGGCCTTAAGCGCATGGGTTTTTATCTGGGCAAATATATATATATTATGGATGCGTTTGATGATCTGGAACGCGATATCCGTAAAGATAACTATAATCCGTTCATTTCGATGTCTTGCAATCCGGGTTTTGAAGATGATGTCAGACAGATTGAGATAGCATATGCATCGGAGGCGGCGAAAGCGTTCGAGACGCTGCCGGTGCTTGACAATGCTGATATAATTAGAAATATAATTTATTCCGGAATCTGGTCAGGATTCAATAAGGTCTGCAGCCGCAGGCATGAGGCCGGTTCCGAGGAGAGGAAATAGCATGACAGACCCGTATTCAGTGCTTGGCATATCAAGGGATGCAAGCGCGGATGAGATTAAGAAAGCATACAGAAAGCTCAGCAGAATATATCATCCGGATGCCAATGTCAATAATCCCAATAAGGCTCAGGCGGAAGAGAAATTCAAAGAAATACAGGAAGCATATAATCAGATTATGTACGAGCGCGAACATGGTGAAGGCTCATACGGCAATAACAGAGCCGGTTCGGGACCGGGCGCCGGAGGAGGCGCATACGGCGGATATGGCTACGGCGGATTTGGTGGATTCGGCCAGGGCTACGGCGGAACGTACTCCAATGACGGACCGAGAATAAATGCCGCGATTAATTATATCAATAACGGAAGATATGCTGAAGCTATGAATGTGCTTGACGGAATGCCGTTGTCAGAGCATAATGCAAGATGGTATTATGTACATGCGTATGCTAATTACGGAATGGGCAATATCATTAATGCGAGAGAAGATGCCAGACAGGCGGTTAATCTTGAACCGGGCAATCAGGAATATATTAATCTTCTTTCCCAGCTTGAGAATGGCGGAACATGGTATCAGAACATGGGAAACGCTTATGATACGGGCAACGGAAGCACAGGTTCATGCTGCATGAGATTATTGTGCCTTGAAATGCTTTGCAGCGGATGCTGCTGCGGAAGAGGCTGTATGTAATGACAGGAAGACATCGTATACGCGTTATAGGGCGAAAGATGTCTTCTTTTGCGTTTTTTATTGCTTGATATGTAATATTTTTTTATATAGAATCTATACACGGGAGACTAAGATGAACAGAGAAATCCAATACATATATGATATACCGAAGTTTTCACGGAAAACATCACTTGCCAATACGGAGAACTTCATTAAAGAACTTGGTGCGTTATGTCCTGATTCAAAGATAATACATGTGGCCGGAACCAACGGCAAGGGTTCGGTGTGCGAATATCTTAACAGCATATTGAGGGAAGCGGGTTATAACGTCGGGTTGTTTACTTCACCGCATCTGGTGGATATAAATGAACGTATTGTATATAATGATACAATGATTTCTGACGAAGAATTTGAAAAAATTTTTGTGATAACCAAGGTGGCGGCTGAAAAGATGAATGAACACCCGTCTTTCTTTGAATTTCTGTTTGGGATGGCTATGAAGTATTTTGCGGACAGGTCACCCGATTATATAATACTTGAGACGGGACTTGGCGGAAGACTCGATGCGACTAACATAATCAAGAAGCCTGCTGTGTGTGTGATTACATCTATCGGACTTGACCATATGGAATATCTGGGTAATACTCATGCGGAAATTGCCGCAGAGAAAGCCGGGATTATTAAGCCTGATGTGCCTGTTGTATGGATGAGGGACCGGGAAGATGTGGCAGAGGTTATAACTGACACGATACGCAGACGTGGCGCGATATCATATGAGATAAATAAAAAGAACATAAACATAATATATGCTGACGATAAAAAGATTGATTTTTCATTGAATAATATGTATTATTGTAATGAGCGCTTTGAGGTGAATTCACCGGCACATTATCAGCCGGATAATGCTTCGCTTGCGGTTACTGCGGCAGGAGTATTGGGGATAACTGATACGGATGTGATAAGAAAGGGCCTTTTAAAGGCTTTCTGGATGGGCCGTATGCAGCGCGTAGCTGACGGATTTATCATTGACGGAGCGCATAATGACGACGGAATAAAGCAGTTCCTTGATTCCGTGAGAATGCTTAAGCCGGAAGGCGGAAATGTTATTTTCTTCTCGGCAGTGAAGGACAAGCATTATGAAGGCATGATTGACAGCATATGCAAAAGCGGTCTTTTTGACAAATGCATTGCGTTGCAGCTTGAAGATAAGAGAGGCCTTGACGTACACACAATATGTGAATGTTTCAGACAGGGCGGAATGTCTGTCTGCAAAGCAGGGAACATAGCTGACGGATGTGAGCTTGCTTTTGAGGAAATCAAAGCCGGAAGAGATGTGTTTGCGGCGGGTTCGCTGTATTTTGCAGGAGAAATTATCCGATATATAAGGAGGAATAATATATGATAGATTTTGACGAAGAGATTAAGAAGTTCCAGCCAAGTCTTGAGGTGGATGAAGCGGAAGACGCCATTTACAACAATGACACCACGGACGTTACGGCCGTCATTGATAAGATAATCAGAGAAATCACGGATAAGCAATAGATTGGAGTTACACGATGAGATGTTATAAATGTAACAGTGTATTGTCGGATGAGGATTACTGCCTTAAGTGCGGAGCGGATGTTTCCGTGTACAAGATAGTAGTCAAAGCATCTAATTCATATTATAATCAGGGACTTGAGAAAGCTAAGGTCAGAGATCTGACCGGTGCGGTGACAGCGCTCAAGACCAGCCTCAGCCTTAATAAGAAAAATATTAAGGCGCGCAACCTGCTGGGACTTGTCTATTACGAAATGGGCGAACTTGCAATGGCTTTGTCAGAGTGGGTCATAAGCCTTAATCTCAAACAGGATCGTAACGTTGCGGAGGTATATATCCGCAAGGTTAAAGCCAATCCAAATAAGCTTGAACTTATAAACCAGGCAGCCAAGAGATATAATATCGCACTTGCCAAGGCCAAAGAAGGCGGCGATGATGTTGCACTCATACAGCTTAAAAAAGTTACTGCCACATATCCGAAATTTATAAGAGCCAATCTTCTTCTGGCACTTATATATATGAAGCGTAATGATGACGAGAGAGCACTTAAAGTACTTCACAGAGTTCTTAAGACAGACCGCAATAATACGCTTGCTCTTAAATATATTGATGAAATCAACGGCGCATCACAGACACAGCCGGCTGATGATAATGAAGAATATTATAAGAATTCCAAGAGAAAACCGCTTTCGGGCAATGACGTCATATTGCCGCGTAATTCATACAAAGAGCCGTCGAGCGGCGTGTTTACGGTTGTATACATCCTTCTCGGTGTAGTCATAGGAGCGGCACTTATATGGTTCCTTATCGTTCCTGCCAAACTTCAGAGTTCGCAGCATGAGAATAATGACACTATTAAGAAATACAGCGAACAGCTTTCCGGATATTCGGTTGAGATAACCACATTGGAGAAGCAGAATGAAGAACTGAACTCGCAGCTGGATGCGGCCAATAAGGAACTCGAGCAATATAAGGGCGATTCAGGAGAAACTGCATTATATGCCAAACTTGTCGAAGCGGTGAGCGAATACCTTGCCAATGATGTTGATAAGGCTGCACTTGCGCTAGCTGATATAGATGTAACACAGCTTCCGACACAGACAGCGAAAGATTTATATTCAACGCTTGAAGATAAGTGTAACGGAGGCGCAAGAACATTTTATATGGCAGGGCTTAATGCTTATAACCAGAAGAATTATGTGGATGCGGCCAAATACCTTGAGAAGGCATATGAACTTGACGATAAGTCGGTAGAGACACCGTATTATCTTGCAATGTCGTATTATGGACTTAATGACCTTGAAAATGCACAGAAATATGTGGATGTGGTCAACACAAAGTTCGGTGATACAACATTTGCCACACAGCTTAACGAATATGTTAATTCACGTACAGAAGAATAAACCACACTTGTAATAAGCGGCGGAGCAATTAATTATATATTAACTGCTCCGCCTTTTTTTGAGGGATATTGCACCATGATGCAATATAATATAATGAAGGGAGAATTGTAATGGACAGAATATGTATTGCCAGAAAAAATCTTATTATTGTAAAGCTATCGTGCGATCTGGACCATCATGTCACAGAGGCAATCAGAAGCGAAATTGACATGAATATCGATAACAAGGGCATTAAGAATATTGCCTTTGACTTCAAAAATGTCAGTTTTATGGACAGCTCCGGAATCGGGCTGATAATGGGAAGATACAAGAAAATCCGCCCGATGGGAGGAGAAATTTTCGTGAGCAATCTTAACTGCAGGATGCAGAGGATTTTCGGACTGTTCGGGCTCAACAGCATAACCGAGAGAAACAGCAAAATAGACATGATAGTAAATGAGGAGGATTAACAATGGACAGAATTAAAATTGAATTCGATGCCGTTTCCGAAAACGAAGGATTTGCCAGGGTGTGCGTGGCCGCTTTTGCAACAAGACTTGACCCGACACTTGAGGAAATCAATGACATAAAGACCGCTGTTTCAGAGGCGGTGACCAATTCGGTGATACATGGATACAATAAGAAAGGCGGACTGATAACTTTAACTGCCGAAATCGAAGAAAAGACACTCAAAGTAATTATCGAAGACAACGGACGCGGCATAGATAATGTTGAAAAAGCCATGGAACCGATGTTTACGACGGGCGCGGATGACGAACGTTCGGGAATGGGATTTACTTTCATGGAAGTGTTTATGGACGGGCTGGATGTGTGGTCCGAGCCCGGACGCGGAACCAGAGTAACGATGTTTAAAAGGATAGGACAGGAAACAGAATAAGCGGAGGTGTGATTATGAATCATACCAAAGAGCTTATAGAACTCGCACATCAGGGCAACAAAGAAGCCAGGGATGTGCTTGTGATGGAAAATATGGGACTTGTCTACAGCATTGCCAAACGCTTTGCAGGCCGCGGATACGACATGGAGGACATTACGCAGATAGGTACAATAGGACTTATCAAAGCGATTGACAAGTTCGATCTTGAACAGCCGGTTATGTTCAGTACGTATGCCGTGCCGATGATAAGCGGGGAGATTAAACGTTTCATCCGTGATGACGGAATGATTAAGGTATCCCGCTCGATCAAGGAAAACGGCTGGAAAATAAGAAAAGCCTCGGAACAGCTTGCCAAGACAAACGGGCGTGAGCCCACGGCCGGGGAAATTTCCGAATTTACCGGAATTCCAATCGAAGATATAGCGGTTGCGACTACTGCGGGCAAAGAGGTGGAATCAATATATAAGACCGCATATCAAAGTGATGGCGCACAGGTATATATAGTGGATAAACTTGCTGCGGTATCTGAGGCCCCGGCAAGTGAGAAACTGTTAAACCATATGATGCTTGAACAGATGATAGATTCCCTTGATGAGACGGAGAAGTGTCTTATCAGAATGAGATATTATGATGATTGCACCCAGACTCAGGTGGCGGATAAACTCGGAATTTCACAGGTGCAGGTATCGCGCCTTGAAAAGAAAATTCTTATGCGCATGCGGAAAAATATCGATTTGTGAATAAAAGAAAGACCTTTGCAGAAAATATAATAACAAAATTATGCGAGGTAATATATGAATGAGACGGTTTATATAAGCTTTCCGAAAAATTCGCAGGTAGATACAAGACGCATATCCATAGGAGACTGTGCCTCGGTGTGGTGTGAAGATGCACACATAACGGCAAGAGTAAAAGCAATCACACTTATAAATGCACCGGATGTCAAAAGCAGGCGGTATGTATTCTCGATAATGAAGATAATTGAGCTTATTAAGAAAGAAGTCGCGGGCGTGGAAATAAACAGTGTCGGGGAACCGGATTTTGTTATATCATATAAAAAACCACAAAACCGCAACCGATTTTTTGAGTATATTAAAATTGTATTTATAGGACTTATCGTGTTTTGCGGCGGGGCTTTTGCGATAATCGCATATGGAAATGACGTGGATGTAAATTCGGTCATGGAATCCGTGTGCACATTTGTTACAGGAGATACAAAATGGTTGTGGATCCTGCAGGCGTCATATTGTATAGGACTCGGAGCCGGTATAATTATTTTCTACAATCATATAGGACGAAGAAGATATGAGAAAGATCCGACGCCTCTTGAAGTTGAGATGCGCTTGTACGAAGATGACGTGAATACGGCGATTATTGATGAAAGCGCCAGGGAGGCAAAAGAACAGGATGTTAAATGACATTTTAATAATTGCAATATTCGGCCTTGGCGCCGGTGCGGTAACCGCCGGCGGATATTTTGCTGTGGTTACTTCTGTAGGCGTTGTGACAAGGTTTGCGCAATATACCAATACCGCGGACCGGATAAGATTATACGAAAGCCTTATTATGACGGGGGCTATTCTTGGCAACATATTGTTCGTATTCGGACCTCAGCTCGGGATATGGGGCGGTGTGCTGGCTGTATTCGGCTTGTTTGCCGGAATATTTACGGGCTGCTTTCTTATGTCGCTTGCGGAGACGGTCAAAGGTGTCCCGATATTTATCAGAAGGGCCAGACTTACGACCGGATTATGCATATTGGTGATAGTACTTGCTGTCGGTAAAAGCTTGGGCAGTTTCTTTTATTTCTGCTTTTGTAAATGATATGCGCTTTTTCGACAAAATAAGATAAAAGTGATTGATTATACTGAATTAATAGGATATAATTATCCGTATACAGGGTGCGAACGAGGAGGTTCTGTTAAAAGTGGACAGAATATTTGATACCGAAGACAGGAAAGTTAACAGAAAACGTATATATGATATGGGCGATGAACAAAAGAATGCTATCATAGAAGCACTGTGCGGCAGATATAATGCATTGTTTGTGATCGGCGCTGAAAGCGATACGTTTTCCGTTATGTATATGCCGGCCCGATATGATTCAATGGCTGAATCGGATAAGGGGTATGAAGATGGGCTTAAAGCATATTGTGATACTTTCGTATGCGATGTTGACAGGATCAGGGTCAGAAAGTATATGTCACTTTCGGGACTTAAGCGGACTATGGACAATAACTCTACAGCCGAAATATCATATAAGACGGTTGATGACAGATATATGTCGGCAAGAGTTGTTGAGGTAAGGAATCCGGCTGTCAAAGAACGCACTTTTTTACTGGGAATAGTTAAATATGAACATGAACTTGAGGAAGAACAGAAACTCGGCAGAAGCAATGATATCATTACATCGCTTGCGGAGTCTTATCAGGTTATCTACAGAGTTAATATCGTTACATGTTCATATGAAGTAATACTTATGAACTTTGACAGAACGCAGTTTGTGGATGATTTTGCGGACTTTGAGGAACTTGAGAAAAATTATATCAGAAACGGTGTTGAACTTAGATATGTCAAAGCGGGGGAAAAAGAACCTACCATCGCCAATATAAGGGAACACCTGAAGGCAAGCCGCGAACCGATGGAAGCATATTACAGGGAGCGTGGCGGAAGGTGGCTTAAGCTCGTGGTTACGCCGGATAAGAATTATTCGGACGAAAGACCTTATGTGATATATGCTATTAAAGAGTGCAATGAACAGATTGAACGGGATACGGCCTCCATTATCAATTCAACCGCCGTATCCAAGATTTACATTCTCAATATGATAATTGATGAAGAAAATGACTATTATAATTGCCTGTACAGTGATGATCATACTCTGCTTCCGTGCGGAACAGGTCGCTTCAGTGACTTTATTGATATGATGAAGAAACTTGTTTATGAAGAGGATTATTATATTTTTGAGTCCCTTCTTGATGAGGCTGTACCGGGACGTAAAGGCTTTGTCGAACGTGAATACAGGGCTGAAGACGGACGCGGAATGGTCCATTATCTGAATGGATTTTCGACATATATTAACCTGCCGGAGGGCGGACGTAAGCTCCTCCTGGTACGAAATATTGATGAGCGTGCAGCCAACCGTGCGAGAATCAGTCTGTTGGATGACCAGACGGCAATGTTGAGAAATATTCTTTTTGCACTGGGAGATGCTTATTTCGGAATATATTATTGTGACCTTGTCGAAGGCACGATCTCACCGGCGAGAGAGGATGGCGCAGTCCATGAACTTCTTGTAACGGATAATTGTTATGAATCGGTCATGCGCAAATATGTAAGCGGGTATGTACTTGATGAAGACAAAGAGCGTGTTATGCGTTTTGTCGACATAGACAATATCAGGCGTTCACTGCGCGAAGAAGGACAGTCAATGCATTGTGAGTTTATGCGCAGATTCGATAACGGTTACAGGTGGGTAAGGGTTGATGTGCAGGCTATACATTTTAAAGGCGGATATGTTAAACAGATTATAATGGCATATAAGGATATCCATGATGAAAGGGCGGCTGAACTCAAACATAAAAAAGAACTGAAAGACGCACTTGCCGAGGCAAAGAATGCCAGCAGGGCCAAGTCAGAATTCCTTTCAAATATCTCCCATGACCTGAGAACGCCTATGAATGCTGTCATGGGAATGACAGATATTGCATTGAATCACATCGGGGACACGGGAAGAGTAAGGGCCTGCCTTACCAGAATAGATACAGCGGCCAAATATCTTCTCAGCCTTATAAATGATGTTCTTGATATGTCATATATCGAAAGTGGCAAAATAACGGTTAATGAAGAAAATTTTTCTCTTCCGCAGCTTGTGCACGGAATCATAGCAATATTGCAGCAGCAGGCAGGAGATAAGAAACTGGAATTCTCGGCAAAAGCAATCGGTGTGACGCATGAAGAACTTGTTGGCGACAGACTTAAACTTGACCAGATACTTACCAATGTAATAGGGAATGCCATTAAATACACCAGGGACGGCGGAAAGGTAAGCCTCACCATAGAACAGCAGGAAATATCCGCCGGAACTGCAGAATATATTTTTAAAGTGGAAGATAACGGGTGCGGCATGAGCAAGGAATTCTGCAACAGGATTTTCCAGCCGTTTGAACGTGAACATAACAAGATGACAGTTGTGACGGAAGGCACGGGTCTGGGAATGTCCATTACGGGCAAATATGTTCAGATGCTCGGCGGCAGAATCGATATCGACAGCAAGGAAGGCGTTGGAAGCAAATTTACGATATCAATCCCTTTCAAGTATATAGACAAGGCGTTGGATGTTGATGTCAATAAGGCAAAAGAACACTTTGACATCATACATTTCAATAACTTAAATGACGATATAATTTCCAGGATCAAAAGCGCATCCATGTGCAACGACAGCCGTCCGGTAGTTGTGGCGGGAACTTATGATGAATCATATTTCGATGAGAATTCATACAAGGCCGGGATGAAAGCTTATGTTATGGAACCGGTATTTTTGTCGGATATCAAGAAAATCGAGCAGAAGATTCTTAAATCGGGTTCAGGCGAGAGCGTCGGCGATGATGTCGTGCAGTATGATTTTACCGGACGTAAAATCCTTGTTGTTGATGACAATGATATTAATGCCGATATAGCGGTTGACTATCTTGAGGATGTAAATGCACAATGCGATACGGCATCCAACGGCCGGGAGGCGTATGAGCTGATAGCCGGTGGGGCCAGGTACGATCTCATACTTATGGATGTCAGGATGCCTGTTATGAACGGTTATGATGCGACAAAGGCAATAAGAAACCTTAAAACCGATTACGCACTCAACGTACCGATAGTTGCAATGACCGCCAATGCCTTTAAAGAAGACATAGAAGCGACGCATGAAAGCGGCATGAATGACCATATAACCAAGCCGATGAGTGCAGATACATTGTATTCAATATTATATAAGTTTTTGTCGTAGATTAGCGATAGAGAAATGTTGTTAAGTCCTTATAATTTGTTATATACTTATATGCGTACAAAGATTTAGAAACGTAAGGTGGATATATGACAAACTGGAAGGATGAATTGAAGAACGCCGATGTTGATGTTGACAGTGCTATAGCCCGTTTCTGCGGTAAGGAAGACAGATATGCCAAGTACCTCAGACTTTTTTATGCGGATAATAACTATGAGATGTTGATCGAAGCGCTCGATAAAGGCGATTGTGCGGAAGCATTTGAACACTGCCATTCACTTAAAGGTGTTGTTGGGAATCTCGGATTCCGCAGAATGTTTCCGAATATTTATGATGCATGTGAGAAGTTAAGAGCCGGCGACATGACCGGAGTTAAGCAGACGGTGGAAGAAGTCGGTGACAATTACCGCACGATTATGAACGTAATAAAGAATTACCTCTGCCCTGAGGAATGACATAATACGTAAGGATGAAAGGAGCTATGGGTTTGGCAGATTTAATTAAAGTAGCTATTGTTGATGACAATGATATCATAAGAGAGATGATACATGATACATTGGCTGATGAGGAAGACTTAACGATCGTCGGAGAAGCATCCGACGGAGAAAGCGCGGTCGAACTGATCAAAGCGGAACGGCCGGATGTGGTTCTGCTTGATCTTGTAATGCCTAAGCTTGACGGTATGGGCGTTATGATGCGGATTAAGAACAGTGCGGATATGGAAGATTACCATCCGGAATACATTGTTTTGTCCGCAGCGGGCCGTGAGGACATAGTGAGTGAAGCGCTTAATAACGGTGCGACTTATTTTATGATGAAACCGTTTGACGGTGAGGCACTTATTAAGAGAATAAGACATATCAAATCGGGCGCCGGACAGGAGAATGCTGCTGCAGGCCAGGAAGATACAGCCAGAAGCCTGGATCTTGAGATATCTGAACTTTTAAGATCGATCGGTATGCCGATCAAGATGGTCGGATACAAATATCTGCGCGACGCAATTGAGATGGCTGTCGGTGAACCTGACAGCGACTTGTCGATTACGAAGACCGTATATCCGGCAGTTGCCGAAGAATACGGTACGTCATCTACCAATGTGGAGCGTAACATAAGATATATAATAGCAGCGACGTGGGAACGTAATGATAATATAGTTGTTCCTTTTCTGCCGAATAAGAAGGATAAGCCTACTAACAGTGAGTTCATTCTCGGATGTGCGGAACACATCAGGCTTAAATCGCTTAAATAACCGCATATTATAGCTCTCTTTGCAAATAATATCTCTGACAGATATTATAAGCGGGAGGGCTTTTTTAATGGATGAAAATGACAAAAAACAATATAACAGGTATGTTGAAAAAGTAACACCTACCCACAGTGTGGTTATGCAGATGATAAAGGCATTTGTGGCAGGAGGATGCGTATGCATTCTTGGACAGATTATTTACAATGTTGCGATATTCTACTGCCATCTTGACAAGACGAGCGCATCAACATGGTGTTCGCTGATCCTTATATTGATCTCCGTTCTCCTTACGGCAACGGGGCTTTATCCTAAGATTACCAAATTTGCCGGCGCGGGACTTCTGGTTCCGATTACGGGATTTGCCAATTCTGTTGCGGCGGCTGCAATCGAATTTAAGAAAGAGGGACAGGTGTTCGGCGTCGGAGCCAAGATATTTACGATAGCGGGACCGGTTATTCTGTACGGCATTCTGTCAAGTTCCGCGCTCGGATTTATATATTGGCTGGGAAAATGTTTTGGATGGTGGTGATTTGTCACACTTTTGTCCCAGGTGTGATGATATAATCGAATATCAATAATATAGATTAACTATGTTCAAAGGAGCAATGATAAATATGAGAAAGCACCTGGGATTAAACAGAATAGGAGCACTGGCATTGTCAGCAATGATGGCCGTAAGTCTTATTCCGGCCGGAAGCATAAGCGCAATGGCATCGGACTCGGATACGGCACAGCAGGTATCGCTTGAAATCGATTCCGATTCCAAAGCTGAGATAGCGCTTGCAGTCGGTAATACCAAGGTTGACTATTCTGAATTTGAAAAGGAATTAAAGGAAGCACTTAAGAATAATCACGGTATAAGTGAAGACAGAGTTGATTTCGTGGAAGTTGACGGTACGGCATCTTCTTCAACGAGTGATTTTGCGTGGTGGAAATACGATCATGTTCCGTCAAGCAAAAGCGATAATATAAGCGACACTTCACATATATATTATGAGAAAAATGCCGGAAGTTCAAATAATGAAGGTGACTTAAAATACACCAGCTCATCAAGTAAATATCATGCGGCCGGCGGTAATCATATATATTCACCGTCATCCAACTCCATGACGTTTAACGGATACGGTTCTTATGCGTATAAGGATTTTTATTATCTGCCTAATACGCAGTCTACGAAGAAGACAATAGAGTTTACACTTTCGGAGGCACCGTATGATGCGCTTGACGGCGTTGGCTTTTTTGTAAATACATCCATGACCGGTTCATACAAAAACCATACACAGGTTATTAACGGGTACCTGGTATTTTTCCAGTACAGCGGCGCAATGGGAAATACGATTAAGATTTTTTCCCTTAGCAATGTTAATGCATATCAATTCCATCATAGTGTGAACACTACCGATCTGAGCAGGATTACGACAGCAGGAAGCAGTACTTTTGGCGGAAATATTAAGCTTATAGCAACATCTACGGCATATGCTTCTACCCAGAAAAATATGTATCGTAAAGTCAAAATCGAGATAATGCCTACATATATACAGCTCTGGCTTGCGTCCGGAACATCATCTTCCGTTTACAATGCAACACTCGGCAGCAGCAATATGGTAACATGGAATGATTCGGCCACCGGTACGGCATATAAGCAGTACCCGCTGACGGCAGGATATGATAATGACATAACATACCGCGGAGGATTCGGACCGCTTATTTCATATCAGTCACACGGATGTTCCGATATAACAAGCCTTACACTTTCCAATCTGAAAATGGATTCGGAATATGTGCGTTCGCTTACAGAGGTTATAAGATCTACCAACTGGAGCGATGACAAACAGAGTTTTCTTGTTAACCTTAACGAGGACGAGATAAGCGATTTCAGCAGTGAGTATACTACCGGTGAGATTATTAACAGACTTAATGATGACGACATTACATATATCGGATGGTGCGGCAGCAGAAATTTTGACGCGTCCAAGGTGTTTGTCGACGGAGTCGGTAACGGAAGCGGACTTGTCAACATTAATTCATCTTCCATGATTACGGGAAGCAATACATACAGCAAACAGTCGCGTGCCCTGCAGGTCGAAGCTATTGCAACACTTATTGCAAATAAGCTTGCTACGGTATCACAGGGTTCGGAACATGTGTTCCTTACAACGGATAACTTCTCATTTAAATCAACCGGAGCGACTCTTTATGACGGTAACTGGAGTGTTGGATACAGTAAGACATCATATGATGATGCTCATAATAATATAAGTACTTATCAGGACCTCTCGACTGCTTCTTTTGCAATAGCGGGATACTATGAAATATATTACAATGGCATGACCGATACACCAAAGGCCAGAATCAGGATTCATGAGGCACCGGTGGCACAGTTTGTGGCAAAGGCGGGGGATGACGGCTCCATTACCATAAATAACAAGTCATATGATCCGGAATTCTGTACTGACGTATCAAATGCATCGGGAAGCGTTGCAGACGGTATTAAAGAGACGGTTATTGAATATCGTAATCTTTCTTTATCCAGTCCGGAGTGGACAACAACAGCTCCTTCAAATATAGGAACTGATACATGGATGATCAGAATGACGGTAACTGATGCAGACGGAGCTTCGGCAGTGGCTGTACAGCAGATCAAGAAATCGGGAAGCTCTTCAACAACGGTAGCACCTTACGGAACGTTTGAACTTTCATCATCACAGTACATCAAAGGCATTTCGGATAATGTTTCGATAACCGATAAATCATACTCGCCGGACGGAACTACGGGATTTACAGTATATTACACAATTAAGAATTCGTCCGGAAGTATAGTATATTCTGCAGGAAAAGGAACCAGTAATTCTTTTGCTCCGGCAAGCACACATACAATTGCACTCAGCAAGTTTAACGAAGGCACATACACGGTTACAATGCATGCGATAAGCGCTGACGGTACTAAGACATCGGCAGATGTTTCCAGAACATTTAAAGTGGTTCAGGGATATAAAGTAACATATGATGCTAACACCGGAGACAGCAGTGTGACCGGTATGCCTTCAGAACAGTATAAGATCAAAGGCCAGGATCTTGTAATATCAAAATCAGCGCCTTCGAGAACCGGATACACATTTGCGGGATGGAGTACACAAAGTACGGGAACCACTGTATCATATGAACCGAGAGCAACATATAAAGCAGATCAGAGTGTGACACTGTATGCTGTATGGCTTAAAAATATGACATGGAATGTTTCCGGATATACAGGAACATATGACGGAGCATATCACGGATTGAACGTAACGGTTACAGATCCGTCCGCCGGATATACTGTTAAGTACGGCAGCAGTGAAGGAAATCTTTCGACGACTGTTCTTACATATAAGAATGCCGGTACTTATAATATCTATTATTCAATTTATAAGAACGGATATCAGACTGTATCAAGTATGAGAACAGTCACGATTGGACGCGCAGATGCAAGCATAACATTGAGCGATAAGTCTGTAAGCTATGACGGAAATGCACATGGAATAGATGCAGCGGATGTTAAAGGCATAAGCTCTTCCGATAAACCGTCAGGCTCAGTAACATATAAATACTATGTGGACAAGAACTGCACGGAACTTACCACGAACGCTAACAGCGGGGCAGCATCGGAAGGAGCTGCACCTGTTAACGCCGGTACATATTATGTCAAGGCATATACGGCACAGGACGTTAATTATAATGCGGCGGAAAGCAACACAGCCAGACTTTCAATTCTTAAATATAAAGTTAATTTTTATAATGACGGCATAGGAACAGAAACAGAGCCTTACACAGGAATAGTTGCGGGCAACAGAATCAATGCTCCTAAAGCACCTACAGATGAGATATATTATTTCATGGGATGGTATAAAGAAGCATCACTTACTACATTGTGGAATTTTGATTCTGATGTTGTTACAGATGATGTGACACTTTATGCAAAGTGGCAGAAGAAGTCTACATTCGAAACGCACTGGACTGATGAAAACGGTGATGACAGATATGGAAGTCTTGATGATGCCATTGATGCAGCCAATGATAAGAAAAGTAAAAATCCTGACAGCAGACCTTCGTTTGACATACAGAATGATGTATTAATTGATGATGATGTTATATTGCCTGAAGGAACAGATATAAACATAGTATCACCGGGCAAGCTTGATGTTGCACCGGGAGGACACCTTACAATTCCGGAGAACACGGCTCTTGACATCAAAGAAGGCGGAAGCTTTAAGACAGAAGAAGGCGGAACGGTTGATAATAACGGTTCTGTTGATAACAACGGTAATTTTGAAAATAACGGCAGAATTGATAATAACGGAAGCGGAACCATCGGCGGAACTTCACCTATAAATAATAATGGTGAGGTGAATAATGATGGTGTAATAAGTGCGCCTGTTAATAACGGCAGTGAAGGACAGCTGAATGCAGATGCCGAATGGAGCGATGCCGACGGCAACAAATACAGCGGTTCACTCGATAAAGCTATTGAAAACGTACCTCAGGGCGGAACAATTATAATTAAGAACGATCCTGAGATTGACAGTCCTGTCAAGCTGCCGGACGGAACCAAACTTGAAGTTCCCGAAGGAGGCAAGCTTACGATCAAAGAAGGCGGAAGCCTTGATATACCTGGAAATTCCGTATTCAATAATGACGGTATTGTAGATAATAATGGTGAATTCACTAATGAAGGTGAATTTAATAACAACAGCGAATTCGAAAATAACGGTTCGTTCAACAACGGTGGCAATATGAATAATGCCGGAGATGTAGACAATGAAGGCGGATTCAATAATACCGGAACAGTCAATAATGAGGACGAAGGCAGAATCTATGGCGAATCACCTATAGGCAACAGCGGAACTATAGATAATGACGGAATTGTTAAATCAGAAATTAACAATAGCGGAGACGGCAAGGTTGAAGCAGAAGCTGAGTGGACAGACAAGGACGGCAGGAAAAACAGCGGTTCGTTCACAAACGCAGTTAAAAATGTTCCGCCTGAAGGAACAATTACAATAAAAGACGACCCGCATGTAGACGCACCGGTTACGATACCTGACAACGTTACTGTCGAGGTACCTGAAGGCGGCCATTTCACTATAGAAGAAGGCGGAAGCCTTGATATACCTGAAGGTTCGGAATTTAAGAATGACGGAACCGTGGACAATAAAGGTACTATTAAGAACGACGGAACTTTCGATAATGACGGAAACGTAAATAACAATGGTCAGGTTGATAACGACGGAACATTTGATAATAGCGGAGATGTTAAGAATGACGGCGGATTCGATAACACCGGAGACTTCAACAATAAGCCTGATGGTAAGGTTGAAGGAAAGAAACCGATTGACAATGAAGGAACAATAGACAACGACGGAAGCATCAAGGCACCTGTAGAGAATAAAGAAGGCGGAAAGCTTGAGGCAGAAGCCGAGTGGACAGACAAAGACGGTAATAAGACCACAGGTTCTCTTAAAGAAGCTCTTAAAGATGTGCCGGCAGGCGGAACTATCACAATAAAGGATGATCCGCATGTGGACGGACCTGTAAGCGTACCCGAGGGCGTAACAATCGAGGTACCGGAAGGCAGCCATTTTACGATAGAAGAAGGCGGAAGCCTTGATATACCTGAGGGTTCTGGATTCAAGAATGACGGAACCGTGGACAATAAGGGTACGATCAAGAATGACGGAACCTTTGACAACAGTGGAGACGTTAAGAATGACGGAAACTTTAATAACACCGGAGATTTCAACAATAAACCGGAAGGTAAAGTTGAAGGAAAGAAACCGATTGACAATGAAGGAACAATAGACAACGACGGAAGCATCAAGGCGCCTGTAGAGAATAAAGAAGGCGGAAAGCTTGAAGCAGAAGCCGAGTGGATTGACAAAGACGGTAATAAGTGTACAGGCTCATTTGAGGAAGCTGTTAAGAATGTACCTGCCGGCGGAACAATAACGATCAGGGAAGATGTTACAATCAATCATCCGGTTAAAGTACCGGATAATGTAACGATTGAAATTCCGAAAGGAACCAAGGTTACGATTGAAAAGGGCGGAAGCCTTGAAATTCCTAAGGATAGTGCAATCAAGGGCGATGGAGATATTGACAACAAAGGCTCAATAAAGAGCGACGGAGTGATTGCAATTGGCGGAAAAGTTGATGGCAAAGACGGTATCACCGGAGGCGGAACCGTTGATGAAGCGGTAATTAAAATACCGATTTCCAAGGATAACGACAGACCGGTTGATAAATCGTTTATCGGTAAACTCGGAGACGGAACCGTAACATTTATAATCGAATCGCTTGATAAGAATAACAGCGCCGATGGAGACATCATAGCCGGAGTCAAGCTTGAAAGCGCATACAAGGCAATTAAGTCAGTTGTGGGTGAAGAAGGCATCAAGCGCATTGAAGCCGGTGAGGATATGTTCTTAAGACTTGTACTTGTCCGCGTGGCAGATAAGGTCACAGAATCCGATAAAGTTCTTATGGAGCAGTTTACCGGAAACTTTGCGGACAAAGATGGAATATGTAAGATTGGAGAGTTTATAGATCTTTCATTCCAGATTAAGAATGGCAATTCACCATGGCAGAAAATAAAAGTACTTGGTGATGAACTTGAGATTACGATTAAGATACCTGATAATCTTCTTGGTAAAGAGAAATATTACATATTGAGAAGCCATGATGGCGTATGTGATATGCTGGAGGATCTTGATACAGACAGTTCAACCATTACATTCAGAACAGACAGGTTCTCGACATATGCAATAGTATATGTTGACAATGATGTAAAGACAGGTGATAACGCAACAGCACCATTTATGTTATATGCTATGCTTATGGCATTTGCAGGACTTGGAGTTACAATTACACTTGCAAGCAGAAAGAAAAGAGCATAAAACCAAATAATAAAAATCCCTGCCGGATAGATATATCGGCAGGGATTTTTGACACATTGACATTAAAAACGGAATATGTGATAATTACATAGTGAATCGACATCGTGTATAATTAAAACATGAATTAATAAATACAAGAGGCGGCTATGATAATAGATAAAGCAAGGAAAGATGACGTAGAACGGCTTGAAAGTTTATGGCGCGAGGCTTTTGACGATGATAAGGAAATGATAGAATTATTTATGTCCAAAGTGTGGAACGATGTACAGACATATGTTGTTCGTGAATCAGGCATAATAGTATCTGTGCTGTACGCTCTTCCCACAACGGATAATAATTATTATCTGTATGCATTGGCGACGGATGTGCATTACAGAAATCGTGGATATATGTCAGCGCTTATCAGATATTTTGTTGATAATACCGATGCCGGATACTTTTTTCTTATACCGGGCGAAGAAGAACTTGTATCATATTATGCGGAATTAGGGTTTGATAAACACATTCCGGCAAAAATCAGCAGGGACGCGGAGAATATATTTGATGAAAGTGTGACAGAATATGTTATCGCGGAACTCAGGGCGGATGGTGATATAATTCCCGATTTGCCCGATGCACTTGTCTGCGTAAAGAATTCTGCAGCGCCGTACTCAGTATGCGGATTGATACCGTACTAATATACTTGAATAGAGGTAGATAACATGGAATTTAACAAAATAACATTTGACGATATGGAAAAATTAAGAAAACATACAAGGCTTGCGCATACTCGTAATTGCGAATATGCGATGGTAAATGTTTTTTTCTGGAATGATACGGATAAGCTTATGTATGCTGTTGTTGATGATGTGTTGGTATACAGGCTTATTGATGACCGGACCGCATATTATTCAATTGTAGAATTTATAGAGGAACCGGCGGCACTTGTTATGAAACTGGAGCAGGATGCCGTTGATAACGGATGCCGTATGGTTCTTACCAATATGTCTGAGAATATGGTATTAAGGCTTGAAAGGGAAATGGTCGGACAGTTAAGGTACTGGTATGACAGGGAATACAGTGATTATATATATGAGGTCGATGATCTTATAAGACTTTCCGGTTCCAAATATCATGGCAAGAAGAATCATCTTAATAAATTTTTTAATACTTATGCATTTTCATATGAGGAAATCACGAAAGATAACATAGAGGAATGCCGTCGGATGAAAGAAGAATGGGCAGTCAGGAAAGGCGGAGACATAGAAGAATACAGGGAAGAACTTGATATAATAGATAATGTTTTTGATAATTTCGATAAGTTCAATCTTATCGGCGGACTGATAAGAATTGATGGCAAAGTATCAGCTTTTACACTTGGAGAAGCGATTTCGGAAGATACTTTTGTGACACACTTTGAGAAGGCGGACGAGGACATTCCGGGACTTTATCAGGCGATTAACCAACAGTTTGCAGCCAATTCGATTTCCGGGTTCAGATATGTCAACAGGGAAGATGATATTGGACTTGAAGGAATAAGACAGGCGAAGCTCTCATACAGACCTGTTATGATGTTTGATAAATATAATGCTGAGAAAACTATTCAGTGAAAAATATTGAATTTATTGTGATAAAATGCTACAATAAATACCTATTGAAAAATAAGGAATAATTCAAATGATAGATATTATAATAACAGTAATAAGCATAGCACTGTCATATTATTACACGGCTTTTATGCATGTTTTTGATAATCCGGCACCGTATAAGTGCGTATTGGTATTTATTGTTTCGTTTTTGATATGCTGGGTAGCATTATGTGTCTTTTTCTGGATAATATGTGCAATCATTTCGATACCTGTCAATATCAATAAAGAATATGACAGAACAAGCAGATTTTACACTACATTATTCGGACTTATGCTTGAGTTTGCCGGATTCCTTTCCGGAGCAAGAGTGGTAGTATATGGCAGGGATAAAATTCCCCGTGATGAGAGATTCCTTTTTGTTTCCAATCACAGGTCGAACTATGACCCGATTATACAATGCGGAGAGATGAAGCTGCAGCCGATGGCATTTATTACCAAACGCGGTAATTTTAAGATCCCGCTTGCACACAGATATATGACCAGATGCAGATATATCCCGCTTGAGCGTAAGAATATGCGCAGCGGCGCAGAATCGGTTATGAAAGCCGCCAGAATGATAAGCTCGGGACAGTCCTGCATAGGCGTTTATCCTGAGGGAACGCGTAATACGGGAGATGCCCTGCTCGATTTTCACAGTGGCTGTTTTAAGACGGCATTATGGGCCCGGTGTCCGATTGTAGTATCTGTGATAAGAGGAACAGACAACATCCATAAGAATTTTCCGTTCAGAAGAACCAAGGTAGTAATGGATATTATAGATGTTATACCATATAATAAGATAGAGCATATGAAGACAGGAGAGATATCGGAACTTGTCAGAAATATGATGGAAGAACATTTGAAGTCAGGAGGTAAGAAATGAATTATCTTTTTTATAATCCCAGCGCCAGGAACGGTAAGGCTGCGGAAGACCTTCAATTGATTAAGAAGACACTTGACGGACAGGATGTGGAAATATACGCGGTGACGGATATTGATGATTATGTGTCTGTCATTGATAAAATAGAACCGGAAGATATTGTATACATAGTCGGAGGTGACGGAACACTTAACCGTTTCATTAACGATTCCAGAAATCTTAAGATTCTCGGAGATATCTTTTTCTATTCCGCGGGAACGGGTAATGATTTTAAGCATGATGTCGATCCTGATAATTCGTTATACAGGATCAGGCTGAATGATTATATAAGAAGCCTCCCGACGGTTACGGTTAACGGCGTAACTTATAAGTTCATTAACGGAATAGGATTCGGAATAGACGGATACTGCTGTGAGGAAGGCGACAGGCAGCGCGCGGCAGGCAAGCAGAATATTAATTATTCTTCAATTGCCGTTAAGGGATGCCTTTTCAGGTTCAAACCATGCGGTGCAGACGTCACTGTCGACGGTGAGACGAGACATTATGATAAAGTGTGGCTTGCACCTACAATGTTCGGCAGATATTATGGCGGCGGAATGAAAGTTGCACCCGAACAGGACCGCAATAATCCGCAGCATACGGTGACCAGCGTTGTTATATACGGAACAGGACGGCTTAAGACACTTATTCGTTTCACTAAGATTTTTTCCGGAGAACATACAAAATATACAGACATGGTCGACATACGGAGCGGGCATGAAGTCAAGGTCGTTTTTGACAGACCGTGTGCACTGCAGATAGACGGCGAGACAGTTAAGAATGTGACTGAATACACAGTCAGATATGAATAAAAAAATAACATCCTTTGCATAATATGACTAAAATTATGTAAAGGATGTTTTTATATGGGAAAAATCGGAAAATGCAGTATAGAATTTGATAACAAACCGCTGATAAATGCTTCCGCATCCGTCGTCGGTAAGAAAGAGGGTGAAGGACCGTTAGGGGAATTTTTTGACCGGATCATCGATGACCCGATGGCGGGTAAAAATACATGGGAAGAGGCTGAAAGTGAAATGCAGCGTCAGCTGGTGGAAGAACTTCTTATTAAGAGCGGACTTCAGGCAAAGGAGATAAGGTATTTTTTTGCGGGGGACCTCTTAGGCCAGCTGATTGCGACATCGTTTGGAATATCGGAATTTGAGGTGCCGCTGTTCGGACTGTACGGTGCCTGCTCTACAATGGGGGAATCGTTGTCCCTGGCTGCGATGACCGTATCTGCCGGGTATGCCGACAATGTTATTGCTATGACATCGAGCCATTTCGGGAGTGCCGAGAAACAATTTCGTTTTCCGTTAGACTATGGTAATCAGAGACCGCTTTGCGCAACGTGGACGGTGACAGGAGCGGGAGGAGTGATTTTGTCGGCGTCGGGGGAGTCGGATATATGCGTCAGCGGAATAACGACAGGCAAAATTGTGGATTACGGAATACAGGATTCGTTCAATATGGGCGCTGCAATGGCCCCGGCAGCATGCGATGTAATATATAATCATCTGATGGATTTTGAACGGCGGCCGGAAGATTATGATGCAATTTATACAGGCGACCTTGGAAGTGTAGGGCAGACTATACTTATTGATCTTTTGAATAAGCGCGGATTTGATATAAGCAATGTACACCATGACTGCGGAATGGAAATTTTTGATGCCGAAACACAGGATACGCATGCGGGAGGAAGCGGATGCGGGTGCAGCGCAGCAACACTTTCGGCGCAGATATTAAGACGCATTAAGGAAGGCGAATACGGCAGGGTCCTTTTCGTACCGACCGGAGCGTTGCTGTCGACAATAAGCTTCAATGAAGGTAAGACGGTGCCCGGCATTGCACATGCGGTAGTTATCGAGAAAATTGACAAAGGGGGAGAAAAGTAATGGACTATGTTCTGGCATTTGTGATAGGCGGCGCGATATGTGCGCTGGTGCAACTGTTAATGGAAAAAACAAAACTCATGCCCGGAAGGATAATGGTGTTGCTGGTATGTACCGGTGCCGTTATCTCGGCAATAGGTTTGTATGAACCATTTTCGGAATGGGCCGGTGCGGGAGCGAGTGTGCCTTTGCTTGGATTCGGAAACGTACTTTTTAAGGGCGTGAAAGAAGCTGTTGACATGCAGGGATTCCTGGGGATTTTTCTTGGCGGATTTAAGGCCGGAGCCGCAGGAATAAGCGGAGCATTGATATTCGGTTACATCGCGTCGCTGATAGTGAATCCAAAGATGAAAAAATAGCATAAATATTCAAAAAAATGCTGGAAATCGGGCGGTAATTGTAGTACGATAGAAACTAAAGAAATTCAGTGCCTTAGAAATTGGCAGCAGCTGAAGATAAGAAAGGAAAGATTCTCATGGAAAAGAAGAACATTGATTGGTCAAATCTTGGTTTTGGATATGTTAAGACCGATAAGAGATTTGTATCGAATTATAAGAATGGAGCATGGGATGAAGGAGCGCTTATCGAGGATGATACAGTTACCATCAGCGAGTGTGCCGGAGTTTTACAGTATGCCCAGACAGTATTTGAAGGACTTAAGGCTTATACGACCGAGAAGGGACAGATCGTCATTTTCAGACCGGATCTCAACGGTGAGAGACTTGAGCAGTCAGCAGCGCGCCTTGAGATGCCTATATACCCTAAAGATAAATTTGTTGAAGCAGTAGAAGCAACAGTTAAAGCCAACGATGCATATGTTCCGCCTTACGGAACCGGTGCTACATTATATATTCGTCCGTATATGTTCGGAACTAACGCGGTAATCGGAGTTAAGCCGGCGGATGAATACCAGTTCAGAGTATTCACAACACCTGTAGGACCTTACTTCAAGGGCGGCGCTAAGCCTATCACAATCAAGGTTTCTGATTTTGACCGTGCGGCACCTCACGGAACCGGTCATATCAAAGCAGGACTTAATTATGCAATGAGTCTTCATGCAATCGTTACAGCACATAAGGAAGGCTATGACGAGAACTTATATCTTGACCCGGCTACGAGAACCAAGGTAGAGGAGACCGGAGGAGCTAACTTCATCTTCGTTACCAAGGATAATACGGTTGTAGTTCCGAAGTCACCGAGTATCCTTCCGTCAATTACACGCCGTTCACTTGTATATGTTGCAAGCGAGTATCTCGGACTTAAGGTTGAGGAGAGAGAGGTTCTTTTCTCAGAGGTTAAGGATTTCGCAGAGGCTGGTCTTTGCGGAACGGCAGCGGTTATCTCACCTATCGGCAAGATTGTTGACCATGGTAAAGAAATCGCACTTCCGAGCGGAATGGAGAGCATGGGACCTGTTACCAAGAAACTTTACGATACACTCACAGGAATCCAGATGGGACGCATCGAGGCTCCTAAGGGCTGGATCAGGGTAATAGAGTAATGAACCCGGCGTCATTATTTAAGCTCAAGGGCTTATGGGAAAAATTCACCGCAAGACATCCGAAGTTTCCGGCTTTTATTCAGGCTGCGGGAAACGGAATGATGAATGACGGCACGATAGTCGATATTACGATAACTGCTCCGGACGGCCGCCGCATCAGTACGAATGTCAAATTGTGTGAAGAGGATCTTGAACTTTTCCGCCAGTTGAAATAGCACACACTAAGAGCATTTATCGTGCATTCGGCATGGTAAATGCTCTTTTTACGACTAATGTCAAGGTATCTTGCGGCAATTGAGAGAACGGATGGATAAGAAATGTTTAATTTACTGTTAGCAATCATATACATATCATTTATAAGTCTGGGACTGCCCGACGCATTATTGGGAGCGGCCTGGCCGACGATGTACAAGGAGTTTAATGCGCCGATTTCATATGCGGGTGTTATATCAATGATAATCGCGGTGGGAACGGTAATATCGAGCCTGCAAAGCGACAGACTGACAAGAAAGCTTGGAACCGGAAAAGTCACAGCCATAAGTGTCGCAACAACCGCGGTGGCACTGTTCGGCTTTTCAATAAGCCGTTCTTTCTGGATGCTCTGTCTGTGGGCGGTGCCATACGGACTCGGAGCGGGAAGCGTTGATGCATCGCTTAATAATTATGTGGCATTGCATTATAAAAGCCGTCACATGAGCTGGCTGCATTGCATGTGGGGCGTGGGTGCATCCGTCGGACCTTATATTATGGGAATGGTAATGACCGGAGGCGGTACCTGGAATGCAGGATACCGAGTTATAGCAATCCTTCAGGTGGTGCTTACGGCGGTTATTTTCATAAGCCTTCCGCTGTGGAAGGGGAGAAGTGAATCGGGGAATGCTGATGGTGTGGATAACTCCAAGGCTCTCAGTCTGAAAGAGATATTACATATACGCGGTGCGAAAGAGATAATGATATGTTTCTTCTGCTATTGTGCGATTGAACAGACAACGGGATTATGGGCAAGCAGTTACCTCACGCTGTATAAAGGCGTCGCACCGGATACAGCAGCGAGATTTGCGAGTCTTTTCTTTATAGGAATTACTATAGGAAGGGCTGTCAGCGGTTTTGTGACAATGAAACTGAGTGATACGGCAATGATACGGCTTGGACAGGTAATTATTGCCGCCGGAGTGCTTATTATGCTGCTTCCGCTCGGACAGACTGCGGCACTTGCCGGATTTATCATTATAGGCGTCGGATGTGCGCCGGTATATCCGTGCATTATTCATTCCACACCTGCACATTTCGGTGCGGAGAAATCTCAGGCGATAATAGGCGTACAGATGGCCAGCGCATATGTAGGAACATGCCTTATGCCTCCTGTGTTCGGCCTTATAGCCAACCATATCACGGTTGCACTGCTTCCTGTATATCTGCTTGTAATCCTTGTGCTGATGGCGGTGATGCATGAGATAATGAACAGGGTGTGCAGGAGAGAATAATGTTGTATGTTTTTTTACTTTAAGTAGGAGGTAGTTAAATGAAGAGAAAAATTATATACATATCGGCAGTTGCTGGTGTGGCATTGGCAATACTGATTGTCAGTCTGGTAAGCCGTTTCAAGGACAGAAATAAGTATACGGATGTAGTAATAACGGGTCATGATGAAAACAATATGTATTTTACGGTTGGCTCGCTTAGTTATTCTTATAATGAATCCGATGGCGTAAAGAAGATTAAAAAACATACCGGAGATTATGAAACGGAACAAGATGTTGAACAGATATTATCAGGAGCGACACTCCCCGAAGGAAGTAACACATATGTCAGGGATATGATCACAGACGGAAAAGCGGTATATTATTGGAGAAAGCTTTCCGAGGAAACTTTTAAACTGTATGCATATATTCCAAAGACCGGGGAGAACAGGCCTGTATGTGATTACACGGATATGCTTGATGCGGATAAACTGTATGATGGGCATACCAATCCTTGCAGTTTATATATGTGGAAAGATCATATATATTCAGAAGGCTACCGCTCGGATATACTGATGTTTGATATCACATATGATGATGACGGGTATCCGGTAAGCGTGACATATAATAAGACTATATTTGAATTTGATAAATAATATAAAATGAAACATTTCTTTACAAAATCAGCCATAAGGGCAGTAAAGAAATGTTTCATTTATTTATGTCTGTTATTCTTTAATTATGCAATGTGCATTTTTTCTTAAGATCCTCTTCGGTAATGGCATATTTCTCATCGCCGATCGTGAACGAGTTTTTGTTGAATCCCGAATAATCTTTAATGATACGGATCACAGATGAATAATTCGGACAGCTCTTTCCTGCAATTTCACCCGATGTGGAGCAGAGATCTACTTTGACATGGACATTGCAAGCTGTTGTAGGTTCCGTACCGGATTCAAAATATTCTGTCTCAACCCTGTTTCCGCGCGGGTCTGAATCACACAGACCGTCAACTGCAAGAAGGCCTGAGTCCTTGCAGACTTTGACAGCGGAGATGTTGGTTGGCTTAAGCGGTTCCGAACAGTCGACATCTTTGTTGGCCTCCACGAGGACTTCTTTCCATATTCTCATATATGGGAAGCCTGCTTCCTTAGGGAATGCCTTGTTGCTGTCGTAACCGGCCCAGACGCCCACTGTATAATTGCCGGAAAAACCGATAGCCCACTTATCGTAGTCGTTCTGTGATGTACCGGACTTACCGCTTACATACATATCGGAAGGGAAACCGAGGTTACGGAGTGTACCGCTTGTGACAACCGTGTGCAGGGCACTGGTCATAAGCCATGCGGTCGATTCCTTTATAACCTGTGTTGATTCGTTTTCAGTGTTATCAAGGATTACATTACCGTCATGGTCGAGCACCTTGGTATAAAGCTTAGGCTTTACATAAACACCTTTGTTGGCGAACGTGGTATATGCTGCCGTCATTTCGAGGTTGGTAACACTGCAGGTACCGAGTGCGATAGGAAGGTAATTGTCGGCATCCGTAAGAGTTGTAATACCGTAATTCTTAAGATATGAGATACCGGTTGATATTCCTATGTCATTAAGGGTCTTGACCGCCGGTACGTTTCGTGACTCGGCAAGCGCCTGTCTGACTGTTACATAACCCTTATATTCACCGTCACTGTTTTTGATGATCTGTCCCGTACTGTAATAATAAGGAACATCGTCTATTACGGTTGCGAGTGAATAACCGCATATATCAAGAGCCGGACTGTATACGATAAGCGGCTTGATGGTGGAACCTGCCTGACGCTCGGAGTTTGTGGCACGGTTAAGCGTGAGGCTTTCCGTCTTGTCACCGCGGCCGCCGATGATGACTCTTACTTCACCGGTGCCGTTCTCTATAACCGTAAGTGAAGTCTGCGGCTGCATTGTGTAAGTGATCGTCTCGCTGCCCTTGACAATATCGCCTTCTGTTTCGAGAAGAACGTAATTCTTATATTCTTCGGCATATTTGTCTGCCTCTTCCGTTGAAGAAAACATAAGTTCAAAATCAGAACCGTATTTCTCACGGAGGTATTTTAACATGCCTGACTCCGTATAACTTGAGAGATTATCGAATTTATCACGCACCTGGAAACGGTATGTTATCGTGTATGACATATACTGGTTCCAGATGTTCGGGTCATTTATAACGCTTTCGGCATAATCCTGGAGTTCTGAATCTTCACATGAATATATTGAAAGTCCGCCACGGTATACCAGGTTATAAGCCTGCGTATAGGTATATCCTTTCTGTGCCATCAGATCTTCCATGACATCCTGCACAAGCGCATCGGTATAATATGAATATGCCTTGCTTGCCGCAGCCGAACTGTGGATATTCTGGATGCGGGCATATACATCATCTGCAAGAGCCTCATCATATTCGTCTTTGGTAATCAGTTTCTGTTCGTACATATATTTAAGAACTGTATTACGACGCTCGGCGTTCTTGTCCGGATGCCTTATCGGATTATATTTGGATGGGTTCTGCGTGATGGCGGCAATTACCGAACTCTCTGAAATTGTAAGTTCTGAGACATCCTTATTAAAATAATTACGCGCGGCAGACTGTACACCGAGGTTATTATTGCCGAGGTTGATGGTATTAAGGTAATTCTCAAGGATGAGCTTCTTATTGTCAACGTTTTCCTCAAGCTTGAGTGCCAGATACTGTTCCTGGATCTTACGCTTTATTTTGCCGGAAAGACTGTCCTCGTTACCGCCGGAAAACACGCTGTTCTTGATAAGCTGCTGCGTTATCGTGCTGGCACCCTGCGTTGACTTGAAACCGCTTATAACACCCTGATAAATAGCACGCATGATACCCTTCGCGTCGATACCGTTATGCTCATAGAATCGTTCGTCCTCGATTGCGATAAATGCATTCTGCAGACATTCGGGAATCTCATCTATCGTCACATAGATACGGTTGGCACCGGAAGCAACGAGTGTCTCTGTCTGGTTACCCTTATAATCATATACGGTAGTCTTGTATTGTGATGGCGTAACGTCATTAAGTGTGATATCTGGGGCACTTTCTATAAGACCGGTAAATGCTCCGGCTCCCATGCATCCAACTGAAATAGCACCGAATACAAACAGGATCACGATAAATTTAAATGTATATACCAATGCTTTCGTGCCCATTTTTATGCGGTGGGACGAGAGCATTTTCTGTTTTTGCTTTATGCTGTCACAACTGAAATTCATATATTCCGTCCTTTCAACAATTGTTCATTTCAGTATATCAAATTATTGCCAATAAATAAAGAAAAAAAGCCCAAATGTAACAAAAACTTAACATTTGTATAAAGATATATGATATACTTATGGGCAGTTGACAGGAGGTTTTTATGACAGGATTAATTACGGTCAGAAATGGCGGAGAGGGCTATTATGAAGAGAAAAAATCCCGTTTTCTTGCCGCGGTATACAGCATTGAAAGTGATGAACAGGCAGCGGGATATATAGATGCGGCTCGTAAAAAATACTGGGATGCAAGGCATAACTGTTACGCATTTGTCATAGGTGATAATAATGAAACGACACGCTGCAGTGATGACGGTGAACCGTCCGGGACCGCCGGAAAACCGATACTTGAGGTGATCACGCGGGCCGGAATACATAACTGTCTTGTGATAGTGACGAGGTATTTCGGGGGAACACTTCTGGGAACGGGAGGCCTTGTGAGGGCGTATACTGCGGCCGCAAAGGATGCGCTTACATCGTCGGAACTTATGGTGCTCGTACCTGGTGTCAGATATATGATCACTACCGATTATACTGATGAGGGTAAAATAAGACGTTCGCTGACTGAATTTGACGGCGTTATTGAAGATGTCGGATATTCGGCAGATGTTGCGATGAAAGTCCACATTAAATCTGAATACGGCAAGGTTTTTGTGGACAGAATTACGGAAATAACAGGCGGCAGGGCCGTGATTAAGGAAGACGGTACCCTGCCGGTTGAAATTCCGTATGTAATTGAATGATTATTTGTCTTTAGATGTGATTTTGGACACAATAAGCGGAAAAACAGCCACTACCCATATTACAACAATTATGTACCGGATTATATTGACGGGAACCGAATCCGGTCCGATAAGCTTAAGTCCCTGCTTGAATGCGAGCGAAGTAGCCAGACCGGCGATAACTTTAACAATCTGTCCCCATATCGTCCTGACAGAATGTGGATCATAATGTATGAATTCTTTTTCAAGGAACCAGCCTATTCCGAATCCGATACCGGCACCGGCTGCTTTGAAACCGTCCATGGCAAGTTCTGTTGTGGATTTGCCGGATGACACTACATAGCTGCTGTAAATGATAAGAGCAAGGGATACGATCTCGGTAAGGATGAATACTATTACATTTGCTTTATCATTGGATGATATGCGGTCGTAGAGAAGGCTTACGGCTGCCGAGGTAACTATCGTTATCGCAAAAGCGGTTATGACATCCTGAGGCGTATGGCATCCGAGATACATCCGCGAGAACATCACGGCAGCAATTATCACGAAACTTACGATGTAAAGCCAGCATTTCTTTATGTGGAAGGCAATTGAACTGAACAATCCGGTCACACCCTGGGTATGTCCGCTCGGAAATGAATATCCGGTTGCTGCTTTACGCGCGGATTCCACGCATGTAAGCCTTGAGTCCCTTACCCACGGTCTTTCGATACGGCAGGCTATCTTGGCGCCTTGTACGAGAAGTCCAGATATGAAATAAGTGAAGCAGAGCTTATAAGCAAAATCCTTGTTAACGCACCAATATATGATGCAGAGTGCGGCTATGACGATCAATTCGCCGCCGAGATTAGTGATTATTGACATTATGGTATCCAGAACCGGATTACGCAGATTCTGGAGAGTATACAGAAAATCCATAAATGCTCCTTTCGTCAGGTGATTTAATTGATAAAAACATTATAACACAAGAAGCACCGGCTTATAAATATAGTATTTATTTTTTTGTAAAAATATGGTAAAATAAAAGCCTGAACAGTTAATAGCTGAACTATAATATATTATATGGAGGGGCACATGGAAATTACTTTTATCGGAGCTGACCATGAAGTTACCGGCAGCTGCCACGTTATTCAGGCCTGCGACAAGAACATCCTTATTGACTGCGGAATGGAGCAGGGAACAGACGATTATGAGAATCAGGAACTTCCTATGAATGTGCCGGATATTGATTATGTGCTTTTGACACATGCACATATAGATCATTCGGGACTTCTTCCGCTTCTGTATGCCAGAGGATTCAGAGGCTCTATTCTTGCAACCGAGGCAACGGTTGACTTATGCCGTATTATGCTTAAGGATTCGGCACATATTCAGGAGACCGAGGCAGAATGGAAGAATCGTAAAGCCAAGCGTGCCGGCAGGGAACTGGTTGAACCTATGTATACCCTTAATGATGCAGAGGGTGTACTCGAATTTCTTGTACCTTGTAATTACGATGATAAGATTGAGCTTGCGCCGGGCATAGATGTGAGATTTTCGGACGCGGGACATCTTCTTGGTTCGGCGAGCATTGAGATGTGGATAACCGAAGGCCCGTATACCAGGAAAATAGTATTTTCAGGCGATATCGGTAATGTAAACAGGCCGATAATCAAGGATCCGAAGTACATAACGGAAGCTGATTATGTTGTTATGGAATCCACATACGGTGACCGCTATCATAATGCATCGGTCGACTATGTAAAGGAACTGGCCGATATTACACAGAGAACATTTGACAGGGGCGGTAATGTGGTCATTCCGTCGTTTGCAGTCGGAAGAACACAGGAAATGCTTTATTATTTCAGACGTATTAAGGAAGAGAATCTTATTCACGGACATGACGGATTCCAGGTATATGTCGACAGCCCGCTTGCGGTCGAAGCCACACAGGTTTTTAACCGTAATAAGGAATGCTGCTTTGATGAAGAAGCGATGGAACTTGTTGCGCAGGGTATCAACCCATTGCAGTTTCCGGGACTTATGCTCTCGGTTACGAGTAATGATTCCATGGCAATTAATTTTGACAGCAAGCCTAAAGTTATCATATCGGCATCGGGAATGTGTGAAGCCGGACGTATAAGACATCACCTTAAGCATAATCTCTGGCGTAAGGAGAGTACGATTGTATTCGTAGGATACCAGGCTAACGGAACCCTTGGACGTGCGCTTCTTGAAGGCGCATCGGAGGTAAAGCTTTTCGGCGAGACCATAGATGTGGAAGCGGATATTGTGAAACTTGAGGGCGTAAGCGGCCATGCCGATAAGGCAGGTCTTATCAAATGGATAGAAGCATTTGATCCGAAGCCTTCCAAGGTATTTGTTGTACACGGCGAAAGCGATGTGTGCGAAGGATTCACGAAGTGTCTTATAGATGAACACGGACTGGATGCGGTTGCGCCTTTCAGCGGATGCAGTTATAATCTTATTGACGGAACGTGCATACGTGAAGGCGTAGGTAAGCGTAAGGTTAAACCGGTTGTCAGAAAGGCTTCGGATGTGTTTGAACGTCTTGTGGCAGCGGGCAGAAGACTTATGACTGTTATAAGACATAATGAAGGCGGCGCTAACAAGGATCTTGCAAAATTTGCCGACCAGATTAATTCCCTTTGCGACAAATGGGACAGATAAATTTATTCGGAGGTTGATATGCCAAAGTTTTATGAAGATAAGGAACTTAAGCGTCTGCAGTCGATGGAGATGGGAATCCTTAAGGATTTCATGAAAATATGTGATGAGAACGGGCTCCGTTATTTTGGAGTAGCGGGAACCGGAATAGGTGCAATAAGGCATGGCGGATTCATTCCGTGGGATGATGATATTGACATTGCTCTTCCGCGTGAAGATTATGAGAAGTTCATTAAGCTGGTTGAAGAGCAGATGGGCGATAAATATTATGTCCTGAATGCCGAACATAATCCGAATTTTCCGCTTATGACGACCAGACTGTGTATACGAGGCACAAAGTTTGTGGAGAATGCACTTAAGAATATCAATTGTGATTTGGGTATCTTCCTTGATATATATGCATATGATAATTACCCGGACAATGATTTTCTGTTTTTTATTCAGAAATGGAGAGCGTGGTTTTTCTCAAAACTTCTTATATTGAGAAGCATACCTGAGCCGGTGATATTCCAGACAGGACTTCTGGGCGCGGTTATCAAGGCAATATGTAAGTTCGTACATCATGCGATGGTATTCTTAAGAATCGATAAGAAGGCATTATACAGAAAATGTAAATCAATATGCACTATGTATAATAATACCGAGACAAAGAGGTTCGGATATCCGTGCGATACTGATGCCAACACTAATATGTTATACAAGCGCAGGACATTTCCGTGCAGAAAATGGAAGTTTGAAGATGTTGAACTTAATTTCCCAAGGGATATGAAGGGAATGCTGCGTAATTTCTTTGGCGATACTTATATGCAGCTTCCGCCGGTCGAGAAACGTAAGACGCATTTCCCTTATATACTTGATTTCGGGGATGGCGAAAGGATAATTAACGATTAGTTTTTTTACAGAGGTGGGCAATGAAAAAATTACTATTTGTTTATAATTCACATTCAGGCAAAGGGCTTATCAAAAATAAGCTCATGGAAATAATTGATATTTTTACCAGAAACGGATATATGGTTACTTCATATCCGACCCAGCATGCGATGGATGGATATGACCGTGTATGCGAGGCCGACGGATTGTATGATATGATAGTGTGCAGCGGCGGAGACGGCACTCTTAATGAAGTTATCTCGGCTATGATGACACATATCAATAAGCGGCCGGTTCTTGGATATATACCGGCGGGATCCACAAATGATTTTGCAACGACACTCGGTATTCCCAAGAATATGGTTAAGGCTGCGGCCAAGATATCAGAGGGTGAGGTTATGTCGTATGACATAGGTCTTATGAACGGAAGGTATTTCAATTATGTTGCTGCTTTCGGGTTGTTTACAGATGTCTCATATAAGACACCTCAGAATGTGAAAAATGTTCTGGGACATCAGGCGTATGTATTTGAAAGCCTTAAAAGTCTCTCTAACATCAAAGCATATTATCTGACGATCAGAAGCAATGAAATAGAGATGAAAGGAAGTTATATATACGGAATGATTTCCAATTCACGCTCAGTCGGCGGAATGAAAGGTATAAGCGGTAAGGACGTGGAACTTGATGACGGACTTTTTGAAGTGACACTGGTTAAAGAACCGGCTTCTCCGCTTGAACTCCAGCAGATAGTGGCCGGGCTTCTGTCAAAGTCCCAGAAAAGCCCTATGGTGGAACGCTTTAAGACTGACAGAATAGTGATAGAAAGCGATAAAGCCGTTGAATGGACGGTTGACGGTGAGAACGGAGATGCCCATCAGAGAGTGGAAATATCCGTTGTCAATAAAGCAATAGATATTGTGATATAATATCACTTATTTGCTGCAAGGATTTCATTTATTTCATCAGAATAATAATCGATCAATAACTCGGTGACCATGGAGTAGCGTACATCGCCTTCTGTGTCACCGTTTAATTTTATATATGTGTCATTGGCTGACTGGACTGCATCGTTAAGGCTTCCACCAAACATATTTCCGGCTTCTCTCCAATACTCTCCCTGCGCCCTTATATCGGTGACCACACCCGGGTCAAGTGTACTTATGAGTTCACTGTAATGTTCGGATGAGAGATTATCATATAATTCATTCATTACATATATCAGCATTTCCACGCTTGCACTGTATCGGAGCGATTCGTTGTCGGACGCCATACAGGCAGCATATCCGATGAAATTGGCTTCATCCTCATGTATAAAACCGCTTAGGTGAGCCAGCTCATGACAGATTGTATGAGGTATATCAATGTCCGGAACGTCGGAATTATAGTTGGCTTCCATTGTGAAAGGGGAATAGAAACCTTCCATGCCGGTGGCGGACATAAGCCTGGAAGCAAGGATTGGCTTGGCTTTCGGATAATAATCGGTCATAAAAGGATAACTCTGCCTTACTGCATGCATTGCATCGACACATAATTCGTTGACATCAAGACTGCCGGTGGTGAATACACCGTCATTATCTCGTTCTACCTTGTCAGATAAGTCGGCGGTATCTGCCGCCATTATCTTAAAAAGAGCTGCGAGCTCATTCACGCTGTGCGCTTCAAGTTTCATATTGGCGCATACGGTAAATGAAAGTCTGTGATATAATATGGTACAGTTAAAACTCAGTATAAGCAGGCATACCAGAACTATACATGCAAGGTTTAACAGGTATTTTTTCAACCTGTATGTGAAAAAACAGATCGTGGCTTTGCTGTGGTTGCGCACAAGCGTTATTACGAGACGCACAATGGCATAAAACACAATGGCGGCCGCAATATATATAAGAATTTCTATTATTGAAAACGGCGCAAGGGAACTTACGGCTCCCATGACTTTGACAACATTAGGATATACGCTTGTACAGTATGCCTGCGCAAAAACAGTGCTTACCCTGAACATGATATTTATCGATATGAGCGCAATGAGCAGTATCGACAATATAATTATATATCTCTTGTAATTGATAAATTTTAATTCTTTAGGCCTTGATTTCTTCATTATGATTACAACTCCGTAATATGATGTATTTATTTTACCTTCTGTAAGACCTGCGTTCAAGGAAATTAATCATAAAAACATAATTCCTTAATAATTATAAGTGACAAAGACATGAAATACCGATTATGAAATAAAATGACATTATTATTTTAAGGAAAATAAGCCTGACACGATGATGAGAATCAATTTTTGAAGAAAAAACAACAAATCAATTCATAGAATAGTCAGACAAAATATGTTTAATAATTCAAATTGACAAATAATCAGACAATTCCCGAAAAATTCCTGTTTACAAGCGAAAAAAACAGTAGTATATTACAGATAATCAATTTTTGGAAAGGACAGGGAAGAATGATTTACGATAACACACACAACGACGGATTGTATAATCCACAGTTCGAACATGACAACTGTGGTATCGGTGCAATCGTTAATATCAAGGGAATCAAGACTCATAAGACGGTTGAGAATGCACTCAGCATTGTAGAGAACCTTGAACACCGTGCAGGAAAGGATGCCGAAGGCAAGACCGGTGACGGTGTCGGCATTATGCTTCAGGTATCCCATAAATTTTTCTCCAAGGCATGTAAACAGCTTGGAATAGATATCGGCGGCGAACGCGAGTACGGCGTCGGAATGTTCTTTTTCCCGCAGGATGAATTTAAGAGAAAACAGGCCATGAAGATGTTTGAGAACATCGTCGAGAAGGAGAATCTTGAATTCCTCGGTTGGAGAGAAGTTCCGATAAGACCTGAGGTACTCGGAAGCAAGGCTATTGAGGTCATGCCTTCGATAATGCAGTGTTTTATTAAGAAACCAGAGGATTGCGAGAAGGGACTTCCGTTTGACAGAAAGCTTTATATTGTAAGGAAGGTTTTTGAACAGAGTAATGACGATACATATGTCGTATCTCTTTCAAGCAGAACAATAGTATATAAGGGAATGTTCCTGGTAAACCAGCTCAGAACTTTCTTCCCTGACCTTTGCAGTAAGGATTACGAATCTGCGATTGCGACGGTACACTCAAGATTCAGTACGAATACCAATCCGAGCTGGAGAAGAGCTCACCCTAACAGATTCATTGTACACAATGGTGAGATTAATACTATCAAGGGTAATGCGGATAAGATGCTTGCCCGCGAAGAGAATATGAAGAGCAAGTATTTTGAAGGCAGTATGCACAAGGTTATACCGGTTGTTAATACCGAGGGCTCCGATTCGGCAATGCTTGATAACACACTTGAATTCCTCGTAATGAGCGGAATGGACCTGCCTCTTGCCGTTATGATCACAATTCCGGAACCTTGGATGAACAATAAGCTTATAAGCCTTGAGAAAAGAGATTTCTATCAGTATTATGCAACTATGATGGAACCTTGGGACGGACCTGCGTCGATACTTTTCTCGGACGGCGATGTCATGGGCGCGGTTCTCGACCGTAACGGACTCAGACCTTCACGTTATTATATTACCAATGATGATTACCTTGTCCTTTCATCAGAGGTGGGTGTCCTCGATATTGACCCATCCAACATCAAGATCAAAGAGAGACTTCATCCGGGCAAGATGCTTCTTGTCGATACGGTTGAAGGAAGAGTTATAGATGATGAGGAACTTAAGAACAAATACGCTACAAGAAAGCCTTACGGTGAGTGGCTTGATAATAATCTTGTAATGCTGCGTGACCTTAAGATTCCTAACAAGAAAGCTATCGAATATGATAAGACTGAGCGCGCAAGACTCCAGAAAGCCTTCGGATACACATATGAGGATTTTTACTCAGCAATACTCAATATGGCAAAGACCGGCGCCGAACCGATTGCGGCAATGGGTGTTGATACTCCGTTAGCACCGATTTCCAAGCAGAGACCGTCTTTGTTTGAGTATTTTAAACAGCTTTTTGCGCAGGTTACCAACCCGCCTATCGATGCGCTCCGTGAGAAAATAGTCACAGCAACGTCGGTATATATAGGTAAGGACGGCAACATCCTTGAGGAGAAGGCCGAGAACTGTCATGTACTCAGGGTCGACAATCCGATACTTACCAATATGGATTTGTTAAAAATCAAAAATATGGATAAGGAAGGCTTCAAGGTTGCTGAAATTCCTATCACATATTACAAGAATACATCACTTGAGAAAGCTATTGACAGAATGTTTGTGGAAGCCGACAGGGCACACGGAGACGGAGCAAATATCCTTATCCTTACGGACCGCGGAGTTGATGACAACAGAGTTGCCATTCCTTCACTTCTTGCAGTCGCAGCCATGAACCAGCATCTTGTCGTTACCAAGAAAAAGACCAGTGTCGCTCTTATTCTTGAAAGCGGCGAGCCGAGAACGGTACATCATTTTGCAACGCTTCTCGGTTACGGTGCATGTGCGGTAAACCCGTATCTTGCGCAGGATACGATCAAGGAACTTATCAATATAGGCATCCTTGACAAGGATTATTATGCGGCTGTTGAGGATTACAATAAGGCAATTCTTACCGGAATCGTCAAGATTGCCTCCAAAATGGGTATATCCACAATACAGTCATATGAAGGTTCAAAGATTTTCGAGGCAATAGGTATTGCTCCGGAAGTTATTGATAAATATTTTACCGGAACGGTCAGCAGGATCGGAGGTATCACACTTAAGGATATCGAAGAAGATGTCAATGAGAGACACAGCCGTGCATTTGATCCGCTCGGACTTACGGCAGACGAGACATTCGACAGCGTCGGAAGCCATAAATTAAGAAGCGGCAAGGAAGAACATCTGTATAATCCACAGACAATACATCTTCTTCAGCTTGCAGCGCGTAACGGTGATTATGAGACATTTAAGGAATATTCACACCTTATTAATGAAGAGATGGATCCTGTCACATTAAGAGGCTGTATGGACTTTAAATTCCCGGAGAAAGGCGTTCCGATTGAAGAGGTTGAGAGTGTTGATTCCATCGTGAAGAGATTTAAGACCGGCGCCATGTCATATGGTTCGATTTCTCAGGAAGCACACGAAACACTTGCAATTGCGATGAACACACTTCACGGAAGATCCAACAGCGGTGAAGGCGGAGAAAGTATTGAGAGACTTACCGTCGGACCTGACGGACTTAATAAATGCTCAGCGATCAAACAGGTTGCATCCGGACGTTTCGGTGTTACATCAAGATATCTTGTAAGTGCCAACGAGATCCAGATTAAGATGGCGCAGGGCGCTAAGCCTGGAGAAGGTGGACACCTTCCGGGCGGCAAAGTATATCCGTGGATTGCCAAGACAAGACTTTCAACACCTGGAGTAAGTCTTATCTCACCGCCGCCTCATCACGACATATATTCGATCGAAGATCTGGCGCAGCTTATATATGATTTGAAAAATGCCAACAATCAGGCAAGAATTTCAGTCAAGCTGGTATCTGAGGCCGGAGTCGGAACGGTAGCGGCAGGTGTTGCCAAAGCCGGAGCGCAGGTAATTCTTATATCCGGATATGACGGAGGAACAGGTGCTGCACCGGGAAGCTCGATCCACAATGCCGGACTTCCGTGGGAACTCGGACTTGCCGAGACACACAGAACACTTATCATGAATAATCTTCGTAACAAGGTAATTGTTGAGACTGACGGTAAACTTATGAACGGCCGTGATGTCGCAATAGCATGTCTTCTCGGAGCAGAGGAATTCGGATTTGCAACCGCACCGCTTGTAACACTCGGATGCGTAATGATGCGTGTTTGTAATCTTGATACATGTCCGGTCGGCGTTGCAACACAGAACCCTGAACTCAGAAAGAGATTCGCGGGTAAACCTGAGTATGTTATCAATTTCATGAGGTTCGTTGCGGAAGAACTCCGTGAATATATGGCAAAACTCGGATTCAGAACACTTGACGAGATGTGCGGAAGAACAGATATGCTTTTCCAGAAAAAGGACGGAAGTGCAGAGCGCCATGGTAAAATCGATTTGTCAGCCATTCTTGACAATCCGTATGCCGGAACAGAAAAGATGGAATATTACAACAAACATGTATATGATTTTAAACTCGACAAGACGCTTGACGAAACCGTTCTTATTAAAGAACTTATGCCTTCTCTTAAGAAAAAACAGAAGAAGAGCATTGAACTTGATGTAACCAACGTAAACAGCCGTGCTTTCGGTACAATGTTCGGTTCTGAAATAACAAGACTTTACAATGACGGACTTGATGAAGACACATATACAATAAGATGTAACGGTAACGGCGGACAGAGCTTCGGTGCTTTTATTCCTAAGGGACTTACAATAGAACTTGTCGGAGATTCCAACGATTACTTCGGTAAGGGACTTTCGGGCGGCAAGCTTATCGTATACCCGCCTAAGAGTTCGGATTTCAAATATGATGAAAATATAATTATCGGTAATGTCGCTCTTTACGGTGCTACAAGCGGTGAGGCGTACATTAACGGTGTTGCCGGAGAACGTTTCTGCGTCCGTAACTCAGGCGCCACAGCGGTAGTCGAGGGCGTCGGCGAGCATGGATGTGAATATATGACCGGCGGCCGCGTGGTAGTTCTCGGTAAGACCGGAAAGAACTTTGCAGCCGGTATGAGCGGTGGTATCGCTTATATTCTGGATGAGGATAATAAATTATACCTTAACCTTAACAAAGAACTTATAAGTTCCGAAGAAGTTACGGATAAATATGATGTCCTTGAACTTAAACAGATGATACAGAAACATGTGGCATATACCAATTCCGAAAAAGGCAAGCATATTCTTGATAACTTCAGTGAATATCTTCCTAAATTTAAGAAAATAATGCCACATGATTATAAGAAGATGCTTAATCAGATAGTCCAGATGGAAGAAAAAGGACTTTCAAGCGAACAGGCACAGATAGAAGCGTTCTACGCGCTTAAGAAATAGGAAAGGAGGAAGACAGATATGGGAAAACCAACAGGATTTATGGACTATGAAAGAGTTGACAGCGAGGCAGTTACGCCAACTCAGAGAATTAAGAATTTTAATGAGTTTCACAAGGCACTTCCTCTCGAAAAACAGTGTGAACAGGCCGCCAGATGTATGGACTGCGGTGTGCCGTTCTGCCAGTCGGGCAAAATGCTTAAGGGCATGATAAGCGGTTGTCCGCTTAACAACCTCATCCCTGAGTGGAATGAACTTCTTTACATCGGCAACTATAAGAGGGCTTATCACAGACTTGCCAAGACGAGCAATTTCCCGGAATTTACTTCAAGGGTCTGCCCGGCACTCTGTGAAAAAGCCTGCACATGCGGACTTAACGGTGATGCCGTAAGCACTAAAGAAAATGAGAAAACAATTATCGAATATGCTTTTGAGCATGGTTATGTGGAACCGGAAATCCCGGCAGTACGCACCGGCAAAAAAGTTGCCGTCATAGGTTCGGGACCTTCCGGACTTGCAGCGGCAGACCTTCTGAATATGCGCGGACACAATGTCACGGTATATGAGAGAGCCGACCGCGTCGGAGGTCTCCTTATGTACGGTATTCCGAATATGAAACTCGAAAAATGGGTCGTTGACCGCCGCGTTGAGCATCTTAAAGCTGAGGGCGTTGAATTTATTACCAATGCAGATGTCGGCAAAAACATCAAAGCACAGACAATCCTTAAGGATTACGATGCAATCGTGCTTGCATGCGGTGCAGCCAATCCTCGTGACATCAAAGCGGAGGGCCGTGATGCCAACGGAATCTATTTTGCGGTTGATTATCTCAAATCGGTAACCAAGAGCCTTCTTGATTCTGATTTTAAAGACAAGAAATACATTGATCCTAAGGATAAAAATGTCGTTGTTATCGGCGGCGGAGATACCGGTAACGATTGTGTCGGTACTTCGATCCGCCTCGGCTGTAAATCAATCACACAGCTTGAGATGATGCCTAAGGCTCCGGACGAGCGTGCTGCAAATAACCCTTGGCCGCAGTGGCCGAAGGTCTGCAAGACGGACTATGGTCAGGAGGAGGCTATCGCTGTATTCGGACATGACCCGAGAATTTATCAGACGACAGTCAAAGAGTTTGTTAAGGACAAAAACGGCAATCTTAAGAAACTTGTGTGTGTTAAGCTGGAATCCAAAAAAGATGAGAAAACCGGACGTTTTATGATGGCGGAGGTCGCCGGAAGCGAGTTTGAACTTCCTTGCGAGATGGTCCTCATAGCGGCAGGTTTCCTCGGCAGCCAGAAATATGTAACGGATGCATTCGGCGTAGAAGTGGACGCAAGAACCAATGTCAAAACCGCGCCTGATGCTTTTGCGACAAGCGTTCCTAAAGTTTTCGCTGCCGGAGATATGCACATCGGACAGTCGCTTGTAGTCCGTGCAATAAGACAGGGCCGTGATGTAGCCAAAGAGGTAGATAAATATCTTATGGGTTACACTAATCTTGAGTAATATTTACTTCAACATAATCAATAACTTCAAACCCGCATCCGGTATACAGGCTGAATGCGGGTTTGTTGTTGTCCGCAACTTCAAGCAGAATCTCCTTTCCGTCCGGAATTAAATCTTCAAGCACGCTGTACATCATTTCATGTGAGTATCCGTGCCCTCTGAAATCCGGTTCCAGGTATACTCCGAATATATTCACTGTATTTTTTTCTTCATATATAGATATCGAACCGATTTCCGTGCCTCCGAGTGAAAAAAAGTAAGTGCTTTCAATCCCGCCGCATTCGTCCGGCTCCATGCTTTCTATTTCACATTCAAGAACCGTCTCGCCCGGCGGCAGCGGTTCTTTTCCGCAATATTGCATAAGACATTCTCTGTAAGTATCTGACATTACAACCTCAAAAAAATAATAAAATAGTCTTGACAAATTAATTGTCCTGTTGTATATTATCACTTGTGACTGTCACAGGTCAATACAAATACATAGCACATTATATGCGCGAGTGGCTCAGTGGTGGAGCGTCTCCTTGCCAAGGAGAAGGTCGCGGGTTCGATCCCCGTCTCGCGCTTTTTTATTTTGCCCAAAATGCGGAGCCGCTGCATAACGCACTATCTTCCGGTACACTGTTTCGCGGACCTTTTTTCATCTCATTCGGTATAGCGGATTGTATATTTTACATAAAAGCAGGGGCTGCCTAAGAGTGGAAAATGAGGTAGAAATGTAGACGGAACCCGGCGGAAGTCTGCCTAATAGCAAGATAATAGACGGGAATGTAGACAGCGCCCGGGAACTGTGCGGAAAACTCTGCCTAAGGGAGCGAATGAAGCAGGATATGTAGACATCCCTTGGGAATTGCGCGGAAATCTCTACCTAAGAGAGCGAATGAAGCAGGAAATGTAGACATACCTTGGGAAATTCACGGGAATCTCTACCTAATGGAGGAAAGGTGACAAGAAATGTAGACGGTGCCCAGGAACTGCGCGGAAAACTCTGCCTAAGGGAGCGAATGAGGCAGGAAATGTAGACATACCTTGGGAAATTCACGGGAATCTCTACCTAATGGAGGAAAGGTGGCAAGAAATGTAGACATCCCCCGAAAAATGCTGGATTGCAAAATCTGCTTGACTTAAAGTGTGGTTTATGGCGTAAAATCAGATGAAAGATAAAGCACCAAGGAGGACGATATGATAAGATTTGTTGTGACAGTGGCGCTTGCGTTGTTAAGCCTGGCGGGAGGGGTCGTATTTAAAGTTAAGAAGAAAAAGCTTCCGGGAATTATGTTTATCGTGACCGGAATTGAATTGTGCCTGTGCGTAACGGCAATAGTGATGCTTGATGGAGTATTTGAGAATATTGCAGCACTTTTTTTGTATGTAATCACAGCTATAACGGCATTGATATTTGCGATTAAGATCAAAATAAAATTCAAAGTCAGATTCCCCAAGACCGTGAAGAAAATTCTGCTGATTGTGCCGGCAACGGCAGTTATACTTGCGGGAGCCGGTTACGGAGTGAGATTTATGCCGATATATTCCGGCATAGCTGAAAATATCAAGCCTGTTACCGGAAAGGACGGGATATCCCATTCACTTTATTTCAACTGTTTTTACAAAGACAGGATTCCCGGGTATACATACAGTGAAGCCATAGATATAGAATATTACTCTGAAGTTACGGGAAAATTGCGCCCGGCAAAAGTTGTCCTTCCGGAAAACTATGATGAAAATAAGAAATATCCTGTGTTATATCTTTTGCACGGACTTGGCGGAAGCGAAGTTACGTGGCTTCATAAGAATGCGGATGTTATCATAAAGAATATGCATTATTTATATAATTGCCCCGAAATGGTTGTGGTTATGCCAAATTCCAATGTCAATGAGAATAATTCCACATCAGGTATGAGTTACGCAAAGACATGCGAGGCTTTTGACAGGACGGAGGAAGATCTTATAGGCAGCCTTATGCCATATGTTAACGAACATTTTTCGGTGTGTACGGACAAAAAGCATACCGCAATTGCCGGAAATTCAATGGGTGCAAGGAATTCAATGGCGATAGCATTTCATAATCAGGACAAGTTTGATTATGTTGGAGTATTTTCGGCAGCCGATGTGATTAAAGGAGATAATAATTATTTCCCTCCGCTGTTGGATGAATTGAAAATAGATGACAGAGCTGGCGGATTTGGGACTCTTATGGTTATGGTCGGCAGAGAGGATTATATCTGCGGAGATGTGTCCTATGATCTGGATAAGAAATTGGATGAGGCCGGAATTGAACATGTTTTTTATGATGTATTCGGCGTACATCATAATCCTGTGTGGCAGAACGGCTTATACAATTTCATGATAAAAATAAGAGACAATATGGACTGATTCCCCACGGTTGACAATATTTTTACATTGGATGTATAGTAAGGATATTAGGAGGAATTATTATGATACGTAAAGTTGCGGTGCTTGGAGCCGGCGCAGTAGGCTCATATGTTATATGGGGACTTTCAGACAAAAAAGGAATTGAACTTGGAATCATTGCTGACGGAGAAAGAGCCGCAAGGCTTAAGGAAAACGGATGCGTGATCAATGGAACGGAATACAGACCGCAGGTCTGGAGCCCGGAAGAGGCGGGAGATATTGATCTGTTAGTGGTTGCACTTAAGTACGGTGCGTTGGAAGGTGCGCTGGAAAGCATAAAGAAAGTAACATCCGAAAATACAGTGATAATGAGTCTTATGAATGGCGTTGACAGCGAGGAAATCATAGGTAAAGCGGTCGGCGAAGAACATATGATATATTCTTTGATAAGAGTGGCTTCACATAAGGAAGGCAGAGGATATGTTTTTAACCCGGACACAACGATAGGAATCATATTCGGCGAAACCGGTGAAACACATGGAAACGGGTGTGTCCATGATATAGAAGAATTGTTTGAAGGCACCGGTATTCATTACCGTGCAACGGAATTTATACGTGAAGAGATATGGAGTAAATTCTGCCTGAATGTATGCAATAATCTGCCGCAGGCTGTTATAGGAGCCGGTGTCGGATGCTATAATGACAGCGAACACATGAGAGCTGTAAGCGAAGGACTGCGAAGTGAATTAAAGGCTATTGCGGCTGCGAAAGGCATTGATATGAGTAAAGCCGCCGCCTCATCCATACATGGAAGTCCGGTTGTTCCGTCGACATGTTATTCAACATTGCAGGATTTAAATGCCGGCAGGCATACCGAAATAGACATGTTTTCAGGCGTGCTTATGAGAATGGGAAAAGAACTCGGTATTCCTACGCCGTATAATGAATATACATATCATATAATAAAAGCACTCGAAGAGAAGAATGATGGACTTTTTGACTATACCGGCAGGGATAATGAGTTGACATGGTCAAGATAAAACGTCCGGCAGGAGATGATATAATGGAGAAAACAGTTAAAGAATCAATGATTGAACAGGTGTATGCAGTGAGACCGCAGCACCTTAACAGTGCCGGAAGACTTTTTGGCGGTAAATTGATGGAGTGGATTGATGAAGTAGCAAGCCTCGCGGCTGTAAGGCATGCGGGCCATTATGTTGTGACGGCATCGGTTGACAATCTTACTTTTATAAGAGGTGTCAATCAGCATGAAATAGTTGTGCTGGTGGCCAGACTGACTTATGTGGGAAGAACATCAATGGAAGTCAGGGTTGACACATATGTAGAGAGCCTTGACGGAATGAGATATCCGGTAAACAGAGCGTATCTTACCATGGTAGCGGTGGATGACGAAGGGAAACCATGTGAAGTTCCGGGCCTTAAGACTGAGTCTGTAAGTGAACAGGCTGAGTGGGAAGCCGGTAAAAAAAGAAGTGAACTGCGGCGCAAGAGAAAGAAAGAAGGATTTTAAAATCCTTGTAATATCGGTATTAATGACCTATAATATATATAGAAGATTTGTCTGCATTCAGAGAAAGGCGAGTATATGTACAAGAATTATAAGGTAATTGCTTTGTGTATATCGCATATAAGCGACACCAGACATTATGAATTTATAAATGAACTCTACAATCACGTTAAGGGTACGGATTACAGACTTTTTATTTATCAGACATGCTCGGATATGTACTGGAATACCAAGACCTCCAATGGTGAACAGCAGATTTTTGACCTTATGGACTACAGTATTATTGATACTGTTGTAATATGGGATGAAGCATTTTACGATAAAAGAGTTCCGCAGGCAATATGCGACAAGGCACATGAGAACGGCGTGCCGGTAATATGTATAGGTGCGAGCAGGGAAGGATGCTGTAATATTAATTTTGAATATGTTTCGGGATTTGAGAAGATAGTAAGGCATATAGTTGAAGAACATGGCATTACGGATGTGTTTGTGTTAGCGGGGCCGAAGGGAAACAGTTATTCGGATGACAGAATTGAAGTCTGCCGTAAAGTCCTTTCGGAACATGGCACCGTTCTCACAGAGGATATGATCGGATACGGTGATTTCTGGGATGTGCCTACCGAGAGAGTTATTTCGGGATTGATATCCGGCAACAGGCTGCCCCGTGCCATTGTTTCTATAAATGATGTTATGGCCATTACAGCTTGCAATGTTTTGCAACGCAACGGATATAAGATACCCGGGGATGTGATAGTAACAGGGTTTGACGGACTTGATGAGGCACTTTGCTGTACACCGTCAATCACTACATGCGGATGTGATCTGGGGGCGGTATCGGCGTGCATAATTGAACACGCATCCAAAGCGGCTGCCGGAGAGGATATATGCGGTGAAATTGAAGTCCCGTATATACCTATGATAGAGGGATCCTGCGGCTGCAATAATGAGAATAAAATAATGAACACAGGCCAGCTGCTTAAGTCACATAATGATATTTTCAGATTGTACAGGGAGAATGAACATCTTATGTATGAGATGTCATCGGAGGCAATTACCTGTAAGAACAGACATGAATTCGTCGAATACCTTAAGAATTTTAATTTTGAAGATACATGTATTGTTGTCAACACCGAATGTTTTGATGATTCGCTTGAACCGGGTAAAGCACTTTCAAGAGGATTCGGAGAAGACATGTATGAGATATATGCTGACGGAACCAATGTAAAAGAACTTCCGCTGTTAATAAAGAGAAGCGATATGTTTGCGGATTTTGACAGCATTATGCAAAAAGACAGGCCGGTTGTGTTTGTTGCGCTCACATATATGGGCATGCCGATAGGATATACCGGATTTTTCTTTGAAGTCAATACCAAGAATTACTGCATGGTCATGCAGTTTGTAACGCTTATAAATACAACGCTCAGCGGTTACCGGAATATGCGTTATCTTCAGTATACGGCCCGCGCGATGGAGAATATGTACAAATACGACCATCTTACGGGACTTTATAACAGGCATGCATTTTATAACGAACTGCAGAAGATGTTGGCCGAACAGATAGCTGAAGATGTTGAATATATGGTTGCTACAATCGATCTGGACGGACTTAAGCATATTAATGATACATACGGACATCAGGAAGGCGATTTTGCGATAAGTGCGGTTGCGCAGGCTGTCAAAAGCATACCTGTAAGGGATAAGATCCTTGGACGATTCGGCGGTGATGAAATGGTTGTATGTCTGCGTGTTACCGATGCCGGGGAGAAGACCGGACAGCTGCGTGCAGATATCAGAAGTTACCTGGATTATGTCAACAGAACGTCTGACAAGCCGTATAAAATTTCCGTAAGTCTCGGAGTTGTAACACATTCCGTCGCCGGTTTTGATTTTGATTCACAGCTTAAAATGTCTGACTCTCTTATGTATACGGAGAAGATGAATAAGAAGGCCGTGGTACGTTAAAATACAAAAATTACACCATATCGCACTAAAAATTACTATGTACAATATTCGCCTGAAATATTATATTGAAGAAGTGGTGAATGGAAATAATATTGATTATTTCCACATAAAAAAGAAAAGGAGTTTTAGAGATGAGATCTAAAAAATTACGTTTCACGGCACTTCTTCTGATTCTTGCAATGGTAATTACGGCAATCTGCGGATGCGGTAAGAAATCAAGCACAGATACCAAGGCAGCCGGAGAAAATGAGACACAGTCAGGCGAGAGCAGCGAATACACTGATATGACTGCGATTGAGTTTACAAGACTTATGGGTAACGGTATTAACCTCGGTAATACCCTTGAATCAGGTGATCGCAGTAAGCTCGGTACTAATTCAGCCATTAACCTTTATGAGACTAACTGGGGACAGCCTGTTACTACCAAAGAGATGGTACAGGGAATGAAGGATGCGGGATTTGACTCAATCCGTATTCCTATTGCATGGACATGTGCCATTAATTACGAAGATGGTGATTATACTATCAGACAGGAGTTCATGGACAGAATTAAAGAAGTTGTCGGATATGCACTTGATGCCGATATGAAGGTTATCATTAATGACCATTGGGACAATCAGTGGTGGGGTATGTTCGGTGACGAGGATACATCAGTTCGTGAAAGTGCAATGACTCTTTACAAAGAGATGTGGAAGAATATTGCAGAAGGCTTCAAGGATTATGATGAGAGAGTCGTATTCGAGGGCGCTAACGAGGAACTCGGAGACAGACTTAACGATAACTGGAAGAATACAGCAGGTAAGCAGACAGGTGTTCTTACACAGGATGAATGCTACGAGACAGTTAATACTATTAACCAGACGTTTGTTGATGTTGTAAGAGCAGCAGGCGGATATAACGAGACAAGATTCCTCCTTATACCTGGATATGATACTAACATTGCAAAGACCTGCGATGACAGATATAAGATGCCTACAGATACAGCCAAAGATAAGCTTATCGTATCAGTTCATTACTATGATCCGTCTAACTATTGTATCGACGGAAGTGTGGCTAACTGGGGCGTTAAGGCAGATTACACCAATATGAACACAACACTTCAGACACTTACTAAGTTTACAGATGCCGGATACGGCGTAATCATTGGTGAGTGGGGTGTCTTAAAGAGCGAAGGCGGCGAAGACATGTGCAATTATTATGAGAACTTCCTCAATAACTGCGATGCATACGGATATGCGCCGATGCTTTGGGATTGCAGCACCGTATATGACAGAAGCACATGTAAGATGAAATATGACGATGTGGCTAAGATCATTACAAAGCACAGCTTTGCAAGCCAGAAAGATACAGATGCCGAAGAACTTAAGGCAGCAGCACTTAAGAAAACACAGAAGGCAGAATCCGATGCACAGGACGTTGTTATAGAAGACGGTACTGCATGGATTATGTTCAACTCAAGCGATTATCAGGTAAGTTATGCAGTCGGTGATGATCATCCGTCAGGAAGCACATCGGGTATCAAGGCAGAAGAAGCCGTTGTAACAGGTGAAGGTACATACACTGTATCCCTTGATTTCACAGAGACAGCCGGAAAGTATGCTACAAGTTTTGCATTTTCAGCAATCGGTATTTACAACGGTGAAACACTCTTCCCTGGATATGTAATTGATATTCAGGAACTTGACATTAACGGCGAGAAAGTTGATATCAAAGATAAGTGGTATACAACATCTGACAATAAGAAGTGTACAAGACTTAATCTTTACAACGGATGGGTTGATAAGGTACCTGCAGAAGCAAGAACTTCTGACGGAGACCCTGCATCAGCTAATCCTACAGGTGTAATTGTTCCGGAAGATTATACACAGATTCAGACAATCTCCGTAACATTTACATATGGCCCAGCTAAATAAAATATATATTTTGGCCGCGCACTGGAATGGTGCGCGGCATTTAAAACAGAAAAGTTAATATTTTAACAAAAATTCTGTTAAAGTATATTGACAAATACATATCTATGATGTATAGTACATATTGCGTTGTGATTAACGCGATGTGCGCGAGTGGCTCAGTGGTGGAGCGTCTCCTTGCCAAGGAGAAGGTCGCGGGTTCGATCCCCGTCTCGCGCTTATTTTTATTTGTACCGAATGCCCCTTAGTTAACGCAATCAGTATTGCGGCCTAAGGGCATTTTTGAATAAAAGGAGACCAAGGGAACTTGGGAATGGGCGGCATGCAGACTTAAAGGAGGATTCTGTGTTTAAGGATTACAAAATAGTAGGATTATGTATATCGAGAGCTAATGATCACAGGCATCTTAAGTTTATCAACGGATTAAATGACAAGCTTGTTGAGGCCGGGGCGAGACTGTTTATTTATCAGACATGCTCGGATTTGTTCTGGGACACGAAGAACGAACTGGGAGAAAAGTCAATATTTGAACTGATTGACTATGATATTCTTGACGCGTTGATATTCTTTGATGAAGATTTCTATGATAAAAATGTCGGAACTAAGGTATGCGCGGAAGCGACAAAGAGAAACATACCGGTTATAACCATTGGCGACAGAATCATAGAAGGCGTTAATTACAAATTTGATTACAGTAAAGGCTTTGAAGAAGTAGTACGCCATGTCGTGGATTTTCATGGCAAGAGGAATATATTTTTTATCGCCGGCAACAGGAATAATAAGTTGTCGGATGACAGGATAGAAGTGTTCAAAAATGTCATGCGCGAGAAAGATCCGGAATTTGAAGTTGAGAATATAGGATACGGAGATTATTGGGAGGAACCGACCAGGGATGCTGTCTTAAAGGTTATTGAGAGCGGCAGGATTCCGGAAGCATTTGTGTGTGCCAATGACATAATGGCAGTAACTACGTCGGTTGTACTTCAGAAACATGGATACCGTGTTCCCGAAGATGTTATAGTTGTGGGATTTGACGGAATCGATGAAGCCAGATGGAATATTCCGTCGATAACCACATGCGGATGCAGCTTTGGTAAAATGGTAGATTCCATAATTGATACAATACATAAAATGAGAGAGAACGAGCCGGTCCGGAAAGAGTATGCGGTTCCTTTTGAATTGATACACGGCGCATCATGTGGATGCGGCAAGAATGATTATGTTGTAAATACGGGAGATTTGCTCAGGGAACAGTCGGACAGATTGTTTGCTTATCAGGAAAATGAGAGAACATTGAATGCGGTATCGGCTGAAATGATTTCTTGTGACAGAATAGAAGATTTCATTGTCGGACTTGGCAGATTCCATTTCACGGAACTTGTGATTGCAGTTAATAAGGACTGTCTTGAGGAAAATATTAATCCGATTTCGAATGAAAGAAAACAGCCGTTTGATGATGAAATGGTAAGGATATTTGCTTCGGATTCGGCAATTTCGGGAACAAGGCTTAATTTTGACAGAAAGAAAGTATTTCCGGGTATCGGTGCGGCACTTGTCAAAGCATATCCTATTGTATTTTCGGCACTTAGTTTTGTTGGCGTGCCTTTCGGTTTTGCGGCTTTTTATTTTGAACCTAAGCTTAATAATTATGTAACGATTGCACAGACCGTCACATTATTGAATAATACGATCAGCAGTTACCGTAACATGAGGTACCTTAAATTTACTGCTAAAGCAATGGAAGAAATATACAGATATGACCACCTTACCGGACTGTATAACAGAAATGCCTTTTACAAGGAGCTTCCTGGAATTATTAATGAAGCATCACTTTCAATCGGTGCGCGGATAATGGTTGCGACAATTGACATAAACGGACTGAAATTCATTAACGATAATTTCGGCCATAAACAAGGCGATAATGCAATAAGTATAGTTGCGGATGCAATAAAGAATGCATCCATGCTCAATAAGCTCAGTGCGAGATTTGGCGGCGATGAATTTGTTATATGTGCTGTTTCTTTTACTCCGGAGGCGGATGAATATGTTCTTAGAAAAGACATTAAAAGATATCTCGATGCGGCGTGGAACAGTTTCAATGATATTTACGAAATCGGAGCCAGCATAGGAGTTGCGTTCGGCGTATGTGAAGATTTTGACTTTGATACTGTTTTCAAAGAAGCTGATAAAGCTATGTACAAGGAAAAAATCCTTTCAAAACACAGCAGGCGCTCAGAGGTTGAAAAAATTCCTGACGATGCCCCAGATAATGACCAGAATAAGAAACGCGATATTTAACCAGGCGGGCCTGGGATTGAGGCTGCGGCTGCCGGTACGTACATAAATTACAGAAGTGTATATGATGACCCATGCAACGTAAATGACTATGAATGGTGCAAAATAGTTATAACCTATAGCATCACTGAACCTGAATTTAAGGCAGTTGAGAGCGAAACGGCTGATTCCGCATCCGGGACAATTTAAATGCGTTATGAGTCTGAATATGCATGGGATACCGATGCCTGTAATGTTGAAAAATACGGCATACGCAATCATGATTGCAGACACGATGAGATATATTTTGACCAGATTAAATAATCTTTTTTTCATAATATTACCAAAAGGGCTTCCGGTATGTGCCGAAAGCCCTTATCTTTCAATATGTTGTTAAACGAATTAAGCAGCTGGTGTAAGCTTGTTGATTTCGTTCTGTACAAGGCATACAAGTACGATTGGTAAGAAAATACCGAGTATTATGTAAAGTACCTTGTTATCTGTTGTAGGAATTCCCCTCTTAGCCTTGATAGCATTGATGTTAGCATCTGCGTTGAGTCCGAAAAGAATGAATCCTACATAGAAGAACATTAAGATGAACTGCGCAACAGCCGGCATGTTACTTGCCTGACCTTCGTTATCAAGTGATGAAATTGTTACCCATAACCAATAGAGCTGGTAGATACCACAGGTAATGATTGAAAGAATGATTACCAATGCGATATTACGGTTCTTAAGCATATCCTTTTTCCTCCTGAAAAATTTAATATATTTTATACAACTACTAATATACACGTTGCAATGTGCTTTGTCAATCAAAAAGATATAAAATTTTATCTTGACGTATCCGTCTTGAAATAAAATGCTCTGTGTGGTATGATTTAGCCGGTTAAATCCAAAGGAGATGTTAAAATGAAAGCATTAATTATCGGAGCAGGAGCAGTAGGTGTGGCGATAGCGGCATCCATCAGTAATGAAAATATGGAGACAGCGATTGTTGCAAGAGGTAAGACCGCGGACTATATAGAGCAAAACGGTGTAAAACGTACAGGAATATTCGGCGTGATGAGTGCGCCGGAGGACAAAGTACGGGTATACAGGGATTACGGACAGATAAAGGAATCATACGATTATGTTATTATAAGCGCCAAAACACTTGCCAATTCCGAGATTGCAGACAATCTTGGTAAGAACAGAGGCATCATTGCCGACGACGGACACATTGTCATTTTCCAGAACGGATGGGGCAATGATGATAAATACACGGAATTATTCGGTAAGGATAAAGTGTATAATGCAAGGATCATAACCGGATTTGAAAAAGAAAATCCGGGTACAAGCAAGGTTACGGTTCACACAGCTCCGATTCTTCTCGGCTCGTTATTCGGATTTGATAACGAATGCATGAAACCTCTTGCCGATGCGATTAACGCATCGGGTATTCCGAGTGAAGTTTCGGATACGATAGAAGAGGCGTTGTGGGCCAAAATGCTTTTTAATACCACTCTTAATCCACTCGGCGCAATACTGGGAACCACATACGGGGCAATGTCGGAAATGAGCAATGCGGTTGAGATAATGAACAGCCTTATAGAGGAGACATACAATGTTATGGATGCCGCCGGATATAAGACATATTGGCCGGATGCGGCAGCATATAAGGATGTTTTTTATTCTAAACTTGTCCCGGATACATATGCGCACCGTTCGTCAACACTTCAGGATATGGAGAAGGGAATACCTACGGAAATTGATACGCTTAACGGATGTGTTATCAGAATTGCGGATAAATATTCCGTTGAAGTACCGGTACACAGAGTGATATATAATATTATTAAATCTATGGAACAGAGAAATAAATAATCCATTACGTCCGGATGAAAATGTAACATTATTATAACAGATTGCAATTTGTGTTATAGTATGTTATGATGTTGAACGTAGTAAGCGAAAACAGCATTCGGAGGATAAAAATGAGTTATTTAATTTTTTCAGACGTTTCACTTGATATCGATAAGAACTTCGCGGACAGCCATGATATAAGATATGTCCCGATGGAATATGTACTTGGCGAGGAGACGTTTTATTGCGATAAGCCGGAGAGCGATGCCATGATGCATAATTATTATGAGAAACTCAGGCAGAAAGTCAAGACACAGACCAGCCAGATCACACCGACACATTATATGGATCTTTTTGAGCCGCTTGTTAAAGAAGGGAATGATATAGTATATCTTTCACTTTCGAGCGGACTCAGTAATACATATGAATCAGCATGTCTTGCAGCCAAGAATCTTAAAGAAGATTATCCGGATGCTGTTATTGAGATAGTGGATTCTTTAAGTGCAACAGGCGGAATGGGACTTCTGGTTGAATCGGCATTTGCCAATAAAGAAGCAGGAATGAGCGCTTCGGAGAATGCGGAGTGGCTCAGAAAATATGCATTGAAGGTACGCCATTGGTTTAAGGTCGAAGATCTTATGTATCTTAAGAGAGGCGGACGTGTATCTGCCGCAACGGCAGTTGTCGGAACAGCACTTAATATTAAGCCGATACTTTGTATTAACCGTGAGGGTAAGCTTGATACGATAGATAAGAAACGTGGCAATAAGCTTGCACTTAAAGCGCTTGTGGATAAGTTTGAGGCTACATATGACCCGGCCGTAAGCGATGTGGTATATATAAGCTGCGCCGATTGTATGAAGGATGCACAGACACTGAAAGAAATGATACTCGAGAAACATCCTGAACTTAAAGTCAGGATGACAATGTTAAGCCCGATTATCGGGGCCCATACAGGTCCGGATATGCTTGCGCTTATTCATTACGGAATTGACAGATAATATTACTGCCGGTTTCCCGGAATACGGGAACCGGCAGTTTCTGTTTCAGATACATCCGTCTATGGCTCTTGTGTTGACATATACCGGAAGTTCGGTGTGAATGTCTGCAGGAAGAGAACGTGAACTGTCAGGAACCAGCATGGTCCCTTCACGGTTTAATATGGCATTGACATAATCGGAGGCACTCCTTATGGGATGTTCAAATCCCATGCCGTAATGTCTTTCGGGAGCAAGGGAGCCTATTTTGTGCAAGTCGGAGCCTGATGTCATGAAAATGTTATGTTTTGTACAATAAATCTCGGCATTGTGATTATGCCAGTCTTCATTAAATGAATTGTATCCTTCCATGGCATCGCAATTCTCCGGATTAAGGTGGATTGAGCTCAAGTATCCGCGCTCCCTGAAAGGATGTGCCTGGACAACAAGACCGCCGTCGGCATGTACTATATCATATTGTTTGCTGCGGCTGTATGAGAGAATATCGGGATGATTTAAAAGCCATTCCTTATCAAGCCCGTAAATCAGGAATTCATCACCTTCAAAATTAGCTTCCCATCCGAAATAAACAGGAAATCCTATTGCATCACCGGCTTCTTTGGCATGTTCATAGCCGAGGCAGAATTCGTTGACGCGCCGTTCCCAGCTGTCATACTTGGGAATCCTTGTATTGCCGTTAAAAAAATGGTCTGTTATAAAAATACCGTCATATCCTAAATCTTTATAATACTGTGGATACATGCTTCCGGGAGTAACCCCGCACATGCTTCCTTCACATGTGTGCAAATGTGTCTCATATCGGAACATATACAACCTCCGTAATTTATTTTGAATTGAATAAAATTATTATAACACTTTTTTAATTATAGCTGTAATTTTTTTCGGGTTTATGATAAAATTTATTGCATAATAAGCAGATGGCTTGGACGGATAATTATGAATAAGAGAATAACAACGGATATGTTAAAAATAACAGCCATGGTCTCAATGTTTGTGGATCATGCTGCTGTTGCATTTGTGGGTCTGGGGATGCCGGCCGGCATATACTGGACGATGAGATGCATCGGCAGGCTGGCCTTTCCCATATATGTATATTTTCTGGTGCAGGGATATATATACACACATTCTGTGGGCAAATATGCAATGAAACTTGGAATACTTGCCGTTATTTCCGAAATACCGTATGATATGGCAGTGTACGGATGTTTTTTCTATTTCAGGCATAATAATGTTTTGTTTACACTTGCGCTCGCACTGCTTCTTTTGTGGGTAACAGACAGCCTTTATAAGAAAAACCGCCGGCTGATTCCGGTCGCGGCAGTTATCGTCATATGGACTGCGGCATTAAGTTATATACTCGGACTTGATTATTCTTACAGGTGTATCCTTCTTGCGCTTGTTTTTTACTATGCAAGGCAGTATGAAGTGATCATGTATACGGCGGCGGCAATCATATCGGCGATAAGCGGAAGTCTGGCAAGCCTTGTTACTCCGCTTGCATTGGTACCGATATATTTTCACGACGGAAAGAAAGGACATATTCCCAAGGCGGTTATGTGGAGTTTCTATCCGGCACATCTTCTGATTATAGGTTTGATCAGAATGTTTCTTTGAAAGGATTAAGGATATATGACGAATTTGATGGATTATATGGACTGGAGGGGTGATATAACACTTGAACAGGACGGCTTTAATGTGATTGATGCATTGATAATGTCGCAACTGTCATATGTTGATTTTGAAAATGTTGGTCCTGATGCCGGCAATCCGGTATGTATCAAGGATGCCGTGGCAAGATGTCTTAAGCAATATGAGAATCCGGATGAAATGCTTGATTCCCAGGAACTGAATGAGGGACAGAAGACGTTTATACGGATGAGAAAGTGTGACAGATATCGTAATCTGAAACTGGTATTTTACTCACAGAAATTCAGTGAGGAGAAAGCAATGCAGTTCGGAGCAGTGACAATCCTTCTGGACGACGGCAGTGTCGTGGCTGCATTCAGGGGGACTGACGGAACGATTACGGGCTGGGAGGAGGATTTCAATTTGTGTTATATGATGCCGGTGGCATCGCAGGTTGAAGCTGATAAATATCTTGGCTGTGTAATGGAAAAGTTTGCCGGAAAAGTGTATATATGCGGACATTCAAAGGGCGGAAATCTTGCGATATATTCAACGTTTCACAGAAGTGACGAACAGATTATGAGAATCGGGAGAATATACAGTTTTGACGGTCCCGGATTTATGAAAGAAGTGATAGAAAGTCCCGAATATGAACGGATAAGTCCGAAGATTGAATCATATCTTCCACAGAGTTCAATTGTGGGTATGATAATGTACAGTGGTGATGACTATAATATAGTGCATAGCGACGCGCATGGAATAATGCAGCATTTTGTATTATCGTGGAATGTGATCGGAAAAGAGTTTGTGCCGGACGAGAAGCTTAAGGATGTGAGCGTTGTTTTCAACAGCGCATGCCGCAAGTGGATTGACGGTATCTCACCCAAAGAACGCCGGCTGTTCATACATATTGTGTTCAGAATACTCAAAGCACCGAATGCCGGTTCTTTCAACGAGTATTCATCCAATCTCATCAAGACCGCAAACAGCATTATCAAGTCCTATGGAAGCCTTGATAAAACCACAAGACGGATGATAAAGCGGATTGTTGCGCAGATGATCAAGATGAGCCGGGAATCCATCTCGGAACACATTGATGAGAAAAAGAAACCACAGGCCGGAATAAAAGGTGCGCATGGTGTCAAATAGTGTAAAATATATTTTGATTTATTGGTACATTTGTGCTATTATACTAAGTATGGGAATTATTTGTACGACTATTATAAAATGTTATTTTTGGTTTAGAGGTATGATTTATGCGGGTGGAAAAGACAATTACGGAGTCACTTACGAGGCTGCCGTATATTGATTATTTTAAACAGACAGCCGGCAGACTTATGAAACAGGAGATGATATCTCCGGTTGTGTTATCGTTGGACATCAGTAATTTTAAATTTTTCAATCAGATGTATGGATATGACGCAGGAGACAAGCTTATTGAGCGTTGCGTATATCAATATTGCCATATGAATTCGGATTGTGTGCTTGCCGGAAGAATTTATGTTGATCATATTATTCTTCTTGTGGAAGCAGGACATCGTGATATACAGGATTTCAAGATGGAATATGACACGATGAACAGGAATTTTTCGGATGAGATTAATGCTGAATTCCCGTTGGCGAGAATACGTGTATATATTGGCGCATATTTTGTTGAGAACACTGATGAAGAGATTAATCTTATCATAGATAAGGCGCAATATGCGCGACGCAGCATTAAGACCAATTATGCGGAGACGATAGCGGTCTTTACCGACGATATGGCGATGAAGACGCAGAGCGAAGCGGGAGTGATTCCGATGTTTTTCTCGGCGCTCGATAATGACAGGATAGAAGTGTACATACAGCCTAAGTTTTCTATTGAAGAACAACAGCTTATAGGCGGTGAGGCACTTTCCAGAATTAAGGATAATAACGGTAACATAATACCGCCGTCGGTATATATAGACACACTTGAGAATACGGGACTTGTATCCAGACTTGATAATTACGTGATAATGAAGGTCATAGAATTACAGAAGAAGTGGATGGATGCCGGTTATGAACTGACAACGATTTCGATGAACCTGTCACGGATGGATTTCTGGGAGACAGGATTCATAAAGCGTATAGATGATGCTATACGTAAGACGGGTATTCCTGCGGAATATTTTGAGTTTGAACTGACGGAGACTATTTTCTGCGAGAATCTCAGTGAGATTACCAGACAGATAGAATTTCTGCGCAGCAGGGGATATAAGATCAGCATGGATGATTTTGGCTCAGGGTATAATTCATTATACATGCTCGGCAAAATACCGGTAGATGTTATCAAGTTTGACCGCGGTTTTGTACTCAACAGTCTCGGCGTTGAGTCAGGACGCAAGATTATGAAGAATCTTATGAATACTTTTAAGGATATTAAGTTTGAGGTTATCTGTGAAGGAATCGAGAGCCGCGAGGAGGAAAAAATAGTCCACGAATGCGGATGTAATGCGGTTCAGGGATATTTACACGATAAGCCGCTGCCTTATCAGGTATTTGAAGATAAATATATGAAACCCACCAGACATAATTAGAAGCATAATATATTACACAAATGGAGGACATTGATTATGGCAAGAGGAGGCGGTGGCGGAGGCCACTCGGGTGGCGGCGGAAGCAGCCATTCATCACATTCAGGCGGAGGCGGAAGCTTCAGCGGAAGAGGACATTCATCAGGAGGAAGCTTTGGCGGAGGACGACCGTCAGGCGGAGGACATCATTATAGCGGAGGAGGTGGAGGACGACCTTACGGCGGACCACCACCAAGATACGGCGGACATTACGGAGCACCGCCACCACCACCGCCACCACCACACGGAGGCGGAGGATATTACAGGCGTCCGGCAAGGAGAAGTTCCGGATGTTCGTTAGGCGTGGTTCTGGTTATATTCGTAATACTTGTTATTGGGTTCGTAGTCAAGTCATGCGGATCGGTATTCGGATTCGCATCAGGCGTGACGAGAAGCACTGAGAAGCGTGACAAGCTTGACAGCAAGTATGTTAATTATTCGAATACATGGTATGAGGACGAACTTGGCTGGTTCGGTAAGAATAACAATACAGTTATTAACGGACTGGAAGATTTTTACCAGTCGACGGGAATACAGCCTTACATATGTCTTGTAAGCTATGACAGTGTAGAGGATAATGCATCAGCCAGAGATGAATACATCGAGAAGAAGTATTCTGAACTGTTTACGGACGAAGGCCACATGTTATTCTGCTACTTTGCATGTCAGAATGATAAGCCGGATGTAATGGACGGCAACTGGCTTTACATTGTAGGCAAGCAGACAGAGACCGTTATGGATGAGAATGCCAAGCAGATTTTTGAGTCATATTTTAAGAAATATTATGACGATACATCACTTGATGTTGATGAACTTTTTGCGGATACATTCTCTGACTCGGGTAAAGCTATTATGAGAGGCCCTATCCATATGAGATATGTGATAATTATAATAGTTGCCATTGTAGCGGCTGTCATCATAGTTGCCATGCTTTTTAAATGGTGGAAGGCCAGAAAGGCACAGAAGAACAAAGAACAGGAGGATTTGGAGCGTATGCTTGATAAGCCTCTTGAGACATTCGGAACCGATAAGGTTGTTGATGAATTGAAAGATAAATACGACGATAAGAAATAGCATTCGCAGGGGAAGCCGTAAAGCTTCCCCTGTGTTATGTGGAAGGATTGCATTATGAAAGAACAAACCGTTAAGATTTATAAGAAAATCGGCAGGCGACTGCTAGATATAATTAAATGGATTGTTATGGGTTTTCTGACCGGAATTCTGGTTGGAGGAGTTGGTACGGCTTTTTCTTATCTGCTGTCCAAAGCTGCCACATTTCGTGACGGCCATTTATGGATGGTATATCTGCTGCCTGTTGGCGGACTTATGATAGTGGGATTGTATAAACTTATGAAAGTTGATAAGGATAAGGGCACGAATCTTGTGCTGACATCAATATCCGGTAAGGATGAGCTTCCGTTTAAGATGGCACCGCTTATATTTATAAGTACTGTAATATCACATCTTTTTGGTGCATCTGTCGGAAGGGAGGGCGCAGCACTGCAGCTTGGAGGAAGTCTGGGCAATACCATCGGCGAATCATTCGGATTCAGGGAATGTGATCGTAAAATCCTTATTATGACAGGAATGAGTGCAGCTTTTTCGGCATTGTTCGGTACGCCGGCTGCAGCGGCAGTGTTTGCCGTGGAAGTTGCGGTTATCGGTACGATGTATATACAGGCACTGCTTCCGTGTGTAATAGCAGCATATACGGCATCCAGGCTTCCGCTTGCGATAGGAATCAAACCGGAGAGACTGCCGCTTAGCAATGTGCCGGATATGAACTTTGTGCTTATACTTAAACTGGTAGTGCTGGCCGGACTTTGCGGAGTGCTTGCAATAGTATTCTGTATTGTCATGAAGAAAACCAAGAAGTATGCTGAGAAACTCATAAAGAATCCATGGCTCAGGGTTGTGGCCGGAGCTGCGGTTTTTATCGGGATTACGGCGCTTACACGCAGCACAGATTATTACGGAACCGGAATGAATGTCATAGAGAGGGCCGTTGTTGAAGGTGAAGCTGTTCCATACGCATTTGCGCTCAAACTTCTGCTTACCGCAATCATGCTCGGAGTCGGATTCAAAGGAGGAGAGATAGTTCCGACTTTCTTTGTGGGGGCTACATTCGGCTGTGTAGTAGGCAAACTGCTTGGAATATCACCGGGACTTGCGGCAGCTGCCGGAATGGCCTCGTTATTCTGCGGCGTTACCAACTGTCCGTTTGCGGCTTCGATTATGTGCTTTGAATTATTTGGATTTGAGAGCGCGCCATATATATTGATCGTAACGGCAATAAGTTATGCGGTATCAGGATATTGCAGCCTGTATTCTGGACAATATTGTGACGTGTCCAAATACAGTCTGAAGATGGGGGATACCAAAGAAGAAAAAACAGATAATTAAAGAAAACACCTGAACGGCCGTAAAATGCAGACGTCCGTTCAGGTGTTTTGTATTAATAATTCGGTGTCAGGTCAGGACATATTGATTTGGCAAGTGATTTAAGGCCTGCAACCGTAAAAGGATAGTTTTTGTTGACTTCCATAAATTTCTCCGACGGTTCCGTAAGAATTGCATGTTGTGAAGCAAGTTCGTCGGTGTAATTGTCCAGAAAATAAGTGGTTATTGCTCCTCTTCCGGCAGTGTAATGCGTGACGAGAAAATTCATACCGTAATCTGAAATATACGTTCCGCTGCTGTCCTTGGTAATGGATACTTTGGCCATGCCGCCGAGCATGGAAAAATTATAATATTGTACCGACACGAAATTACCGAGTGAATAATATACCAACATTTTACCACCGTCGGCGCGGTCAACCCATTCAACAGGTTCCACGACATGCGGGTGTGTTCCGATTATAAGATCCACGCCGTTGTCCGCAAAAAATTTCGTCCAGCTTTTCTGGCTGTCATCTGTTCCGAGATTATATTCCGTTCCCCAATGAGGAAAAACAATTACAAAGTCGGAAATCTCTTTAGCTCTTGCGATATCGGAGGCTATTTTATCTTTGGTAGAATCAGTCATAAGATCTATCGTATATTCCATTCCGGCCGGTACGGATAATCCGTTGAGACCGTATGTATAATTGAGCATCGCGATTTTAATTCCGTTTACATCCCTTACATATATGGAAGAAGCACTTTCTGCGGAATCGTGGATGCCGAGTATTGCCGCATCCGGATGTGAATTTTTCCAGTATTCAAGGCAGTTGAGGATTCCGTAAGCTCCCTGGTCTATTGCGTGGTTGGTAGCACTTAACATTACATCAAAACCTGCTTTGACCTCGGCATCGCCAAGCTCGGTTCTGACATTAAATGCCGGGTATCCAATGTTCCCTTTATCGTTACCGGCCATGATAACTTCATTATTGACTACCGATACATCAAAAGCTGCGATGGTATCCTTGACATTGGCAAAAAGATAGTCATAATTATATGAACCGTCAGCCTGAACGGCAGGATTACTTGCGCTTGCGTGCATAAGCATATCACCTACAGCAGAAAGAGTTACCGTGACAGGGGCTATTGTTTCCGGTTCGGTCTGCGGCTCTGATTCCGGTCCGGCAGAAGGAGTGACATAAGCCTGCGTAACGCGTCCTTCCGGTGTGGCAACGGCTGTTGTGCTTTTGGATGAGCAGCCGGTAGTCAGGCATAATGCCATGACTGCGATACTTACATAACAAATGATTTTATTAAATTTGGTGTATAACATATTTCCCTCCTGTTTTGATATGAGACAGTATACCTTTTTTAATAAGAATATGCAATTATTATCTTTGAAATTTATTTATCAAAAAAATTACATTTTATTGACAAATTTTCGGGCGGCTGATAACATACTCATTAAGGACAAAAAGGAGGTAGCTGTAATGGCGCACAATTCAAAGGAAGACATAATCAGATTAGTGGAGGAGAACGACGTAGAGTTTATACGACTTCAGTTTACAGATATATTCGGTATTCTTAAGAATGTTGCAGTTCCGAAAAGCCAGCTTAAGAAGGCACTTGATAATCAGATGATGTTTGATGGCTCATCGATTGACGGATTTGCACGTATTGAGGAATCTGACATGTGTCTGAGACCGGATCTTGACAGCTTTGTCATTTTCCCGTGGAGACCACAGACCGGCAAGGTAGCACGACTTATCTGTGACGTATATAAGACAGACGGAACACCGTTTGAAGGAGATCCGAGATTCATACTTAAGAAGGCTGTAGCAGAAGCTGCTAAGCTTGGATATACGTTTAATGTAGGACCTGAATGTGAATTTTTCTTATTTAATGTTGATGAGAACGGAGTCCCGACAACGGATTCTCTTGACAGATCAGGATACTTTGACCTTGGCCCTAATGACCTTGGAGAGAATGCGAGACGTGATATGGTTCTTACACTCGAGGATATGGGATTTGAAATCGAGGCTTCACACCATGAATGCGCACCGGCACAGCATGAGATAGATTTTAAATACGGAGAAGCGGTTAAGACAGCGGATTCGATCATGACATTCAAGCTCGCTGTTAAGACTATTGCACAAAGACACGGACTTCATGCAACATTCATGCCTAAGCCTAAGGCTAATATGTGCGGTTCGGGAATGCATATCAATATGTCACTTGAGAAAGACGGCGTTAATGTATTTGCGGATGAGAACGGTGAGAACGGCCTGAGTGAAACTGCATACCATTTCATAGCAGGTATCATGAAACATATTAACGGAATCGTTGCCATTACCAATCCTCTTGTTAATTCATATAAGAGACTTGTACCGGGATATGAAGCTCCTGTTTATATTGCGTGGTCGGCAAGAAACAGAAGTCCGCTCGTAAGAATTCCGGCTGCAAGAGGCAGAGGAACCAGAGTTGAGCTCAGATGTCCGGATCCTTCAGCTAACCCTTATTTTGCACTTGCCGTATGTCTTATGGCAGGTCTTGACGGAATTAAGAATAAGCTTGAGGTATGTGAGAGCGTTGATGCCAACATCTACGAGATGAGTAAGGCAGAGAAGAAGGCAAGACATATCGAAAGTCTTCCTGAGACACTTTACGATGCGGTTAAGGAACTTGAGAAAGACGATTACATTATGGACTTCATCGGCAGAGAGACAGCAGAGAAATACATCGATGCCAAGAAAAAAGAATGGAAGGGATACAAAGTCGAAGTCAGCAAGTGGGAAATTGATGAATATCTCTACAAATATTAATTAATCACTTTATGACTTAAACGGGATAACTACGATGGAAAATGTCATAATAGTTTTTCCGAAGCTTGAAGACGGCAGGAAAATAAAGAACCTTCTGGTGCGCAATGGTATAGAGGTAGATGCTGTCTGCACAAGCGGGTCCCAGGCACTGGAGTATGTGAATACTCTTAACGAAGGAATTGTTGTGTGCAGTTACAGGTTTACCGATATGTACTATACGCAGCTTAAGGAATGTATGCCGTCAAGCTTCGATATGCTTTTGGTTGCATCCCAGGGACATTGGCTCGATGATAACGACGGAGGCATAATGAAACTCGGAATGCCTATTAAGGTCTTTGATCTCGTGAATACGGTTCACATGATGTTCGAGGCGCAGAGACGCCGCAGAAAGAAAGCGAGACTTTCTCCCAAAATAAGAACCGAGGAAGAGAAAGAGCTTATAAGGCAGGCTAAGGGTGTGCTGATGGATCGTAACAATATGACTGAGGATGAAGCTCACAAATACATGCAGAAATGCAGTATGGACAGCGGTACAGGACTTGTAGAGACAGCTCATATGATAATATGTCTGTACAGGGAATAGTTGAAAGGATTGGTGGTATTGATGGAATTTACCAAGATGCACGGAACGGGCAATGACTATGTATATGTCAACTGCCTTGATACTAAGCTGGATAATCCGTCAGAAACAGCGGTACGTGTAAGCGACAGGCATTTCGGAATAGGTTCGGACGGACTTATTCTTATCAAACCGTCGGATAAAGCGGATTTCTATATGGAGATGTATAATGCGGATGGATCACAGGGCAAAATGTGTGGAAACGGTATCCGCTGTGTCGGTAAATATGTGTACGATAACGGACTTACGGATAAGACGGAATTGTCTATAGAGACACTTTCCGGTATCAAATATCTTACACTTAATGTTGTGGACGGTAAGGTGGACACAGTCCGTGTTAATATGGGTGAGCCGATACTTAAACCTGAACTTATACCTGTCAATATAGATGCGGATGTAGTTAAAGATTATCCGGTCACGATAGGCGGGAAGGAATACCGCATAACCTGCGTGTCCATGGGTAATCCTCATTGCATAGTATATGTTGATAATGTTGATGATTTTCCGATAGAGACTATCGGACCGCTGTTCGAGAACGATCCTGTTTTTCCGGAGAGAGTGAATACGGAATTTGTTAAAGTTATAGACCGCGATACATTACAGATGAGAGTATGGGAAAGAGGCTCGGGCGAGACGCTTGCATGCGGAACCGGGGCCTGTGCGACTGCCGTTGCAACCATACTTAACGGTTTATGTAACGATACGGTTACTGTTAAACTTCTCGGCGGTGAACTTAATATTACATGGGATAAAACCCATAATATAATATATATGGAAGGTCCGGCCCGTACTGTTTTTACAGGTACGATAGACCTTGATTAAGGAGGCATGACAGATGTTTAAAATTAACGAGAATTATTTAAAGCTTCCGGGAAGTTATCTTTTCTCCACGGTAGCAAAGAAAGAAAGAGAATACAGGGCAGCCAACCCTGATAAAAAAGTTATCAAACTCAGCATAGGAGATGTTACACAGCCTATCGCACCGACTATAATTGAAGCTATGCATAAGGCTGTTGATGAGATGGGACAAGCGGAGACTTTTCACGGATATGCACCTGATCTCGGATATGAGTTTTTGCGTTCCGCAATAGCTGCCGGTGATTATAAGTCAAGAGGCGTTGATATTGCGATTGATGAGATTTTCGTGTCCGACGGAGCCAAGTGCGATTCAAGCAATATCCAGGAAATACTCGGACTTGACAATGTGATCGCAGTATGTGACCCGGTATATCCTGTTTATGTGGATTCCAATGTAATGGCCGGTAGAACGGGAACATATAATCCTGAGACAGGAATCTGGAGCAACGTGATCTATATGCCATGTCTTGAAGAAAACGGATTTGCACCGTCACTTCCCGAGAAAACACCGGATATTATATATCTGTGCTTCCCGAATAACCCTACCGGAGCAACAATTACGAAAACAGAACTTCAGAAATGGGTTGATTATGCCAACGAAAAGAAAGCACTTATTATATATGATGCAGCATATGAGGCATATATTTCAGAGGATGATGTTCCTCATACAATTTATGAGTGCGACGGAGCCAAGACTTGCGCGATAGAGCTTAAGAGTTTCTCCAAGAACGCCGGATTTACCGGTGTACGTCTCGGATACACTGTAATTCCTAAGGAACTTAAATGCGGTGAAGTAATGCTTAATTCACTTTGGGCAAGAAGACACGGAACCAAATATAACGGAGCTCCGTATATTGTTCAGAGAGCCGGTGAGGCTGTTTATTCCGAATCGGGCAAGGCAGAACTTAAGAAACAGGTTGCATATTATATGAACAACGCCAAGGTTATCAAAGAAGGCCTTGCAGAAGCCGGATTTTCGGTATCGGGCGGTGTCAATGCACCATATATCTGGCTTAAGACAATTGATGGAATGACATCATGGGAATTCTTCGATTATGTACTTGCCAATGCCAATGTTGTCGGTACACCGGGTTCGGGATTCGGACCTAGCGGTGAAGGATATTTCAGACTGACAGCGTTCGGAACATATGAGAATACGGTCGAAGCAATCGAAAGAATGAAGCGAATCATTAAATAAAAAATGTGTGATGCTATATGCCCCGACATTTGTTGGGGCATATTTAGCGAAGGAGAAGATTTACGATGTGGGACGGTAAAAACAAGGCATTTACATTAAGTTATGATGATGGAGTGGAATCCGACAGAAAACTCCTTGATATAATAAATTATTATGGCCTTAAATGTACTTTTAACCTGAATTCGGGAATAATCGGAACAGATGATACATGGCAGTGCAATAAACTTACGGTAAGGAGACTTCCGTGGGAAGGCATACAGGAATTATATGCAGGCCACGAAATAGCGGTTCACGGAAGGAAACATCTGGCTCCGGCCGAACTGGACGGGGAACAGATGTATGACGAATTTAAACTGGATAAGATGAAACTTGAACATGTGTTCAAAGAAACACCGGTCGGAATGGCGTATGCATACGGATGTTATAACGATAAGGTCGTAGAGTATCTTAAGTCCATAGGAATAGAGTATGCCAGGACAGTGGAAGACTCACTGAGTTTTGACTTGCAGGATGACCTGATGCGATTTAAGCCGACCTGCCATCATAAGAATGACAGGGTTTTTGAACTGATAGATGAATTTCTTGAAAAGCCGGACGATAAGCCGCAGTTATTTTACCTCTGGGGACACTCATATGAATTTGATGCCGAAGAGGATTGGACCAGACTGGAACAGATTTGTGAAAAAATAAGCGGATATGATAATATTTTTTACGGCACCAACAGGGAAGTATTGCTAAATAAAGGTTGCAAATAGCTTTTGCCTTTGCTAAAATGTTTTACAGCAATATCCCATAATTTGAAAGGAGCCATTTAACAATGGGAAACATATATAGAGACACTACGCTCAATAACGTAAGTGAGAACGACATCGGTAAAGAGATCAAAGTTGCCGGATGGGTGGAGAATATCAGAGACCACGGCGGTGTATCATTTATTGACCTTAGAGATATGTATGCGGTTCTTCAGGTTGTAATAAGAGATGCAGAACTGCTTAAGGGAATTAAGAAAGAAGAATGTATAAGTGTTGAAGGACTTATGGAACAGAGAGACGAAGAGACTTATAATCCTAAGATCCCTTCGGGAACGATAGAACTTGAAGCTCACAAGATCACAACACTCGGACAGGTATATACCACACTTCCTTTTGAAGTGCAGACCTCCAAGGAAGTTAATGAGTCCGTAAGACTTAAATACAGATATCTTGATCTTCGTAATGAGAAAGTTAAGAATAATATCCTTTTCCGTTCACAGGTTATCGCATTTTTAAGACAGAAGATGACGGAAATGGGTTTTGTCGACATACAGACACCTATCCTGTGTGCATCATCACCGGAGGGCGCAAGAGATTATATTGTTCCTTCAAGAAAATACAAGGGCAAGTTCTATGCTCTTCCGCAGGCACCACAGCAGTACAAGCAGTTACTTATGGTGTCCGGAATAGATAAATATTTCCAGGTGGCTCCGTGTTTCAGAGACGAGGATGCGAGAGCTGACCGTTCACCGGGAGAATTCTACCAGCTTGATTTTGAAATGAGTTTTGCCACACAGGAAGACGTATTCAAGGTTGGTGAGGAAGTACTTACGGCTGCATTCGAGAAATTTGCACCGGAAGGATATGAAGTAACCAAGGCTCCTTATCCGATCATCAGCTATAAGCAGGCTATGCTTGAGTTTGGTTCGGACAAGCCTGACCTTCGTAATCCGTTGAGAATCATAGATGTAACAGACTTCTTCCAGCGCTGTACATTTAAGCCGTTTATCGGCAAGACTGTAAGAGCCATTAAAGTTCATGCCAATATGTCAAAGGGCTTCCATGAGAAACTCCTTAAGTTCGCTACAGGAATCGGAATGGGCGGATTGGGATACCTTGAGGTGCTTGAAGACAAGAGTTATAAGGGACCTATCGACAAGTTTATACCGGATGATATGAAGGTTGAATTTATGGAACTTGCCGGACTTGAGGTCGGCGATACTATTTTCTTCATGGCAGATAAGGAAGAAAGAGCAGCGTTTTACGCAGGACAGATACGTACTGAACTCGGAGAGAAGTTAGACCTTATCGAGAAGAATGCATACAGATTCTGCTATGTCAACGATTTCCCTATGTTCGAGAGAGATCCTGAGACCAAGAAAATCGGATTTACGCATAATCCATTCTCAATGCCGCAAGGTGGACTTGAGGCACTTAACACAATGGATCCGCTTGATATCCTCGCATATCAGTACGATATTGTATGTAACGGTATTGAGCTTTCATCAGGTGCCGTACGTAACCATGATATGCAGATAATGGTTAAAGCATTTGAAATTGCAGGATATGATGAAGAAGTTCTTAAAGCTAAATTCGGAGCTCTTTACAATGCATTCCAGTTCGGTGCACCGCCACATGCGGGAATGGCTCCTGGAATCGACAGAATGATCATGCTTTTACGCAACGAAGAGAATATCCGTGAGATCATTCCGTTCCCTATGAGCGGAACAGCACAGGATCTTATGTGCGGCGCTCCTAATGAGGTTACCGAGCAACAGCTCCGTGAAGTTCATATTAAAGTGAGGGATTAAGCATGGCTAATGTTATAAGTGATGAGACAATCGAGTATGTTGGCATACTTGCCAAGCTTGAACTTTCTGACGAAGACAAGGAGAATGCCAAAAAAGATATGGCAAGCATGCTGGATTATATAGATAAACTTGGAGAACTTGACACAGAAGGCGTTGAGCCGATGTCTCATATATTCCCGGTTCAGAATGTTATGCGTGAGGATGTTGTTACCAACGGCGACGGAAGTGAAGATACACTTAAGAATGCGCCTGAGAGCAACGGAGAAGCGTTTATCGTTCCTAAAACAGTTGATTAGTCGGAAAGGATAGTTATGAGTTTACTGGATTTAACTGCCACCCAGCTTGCGAAGGCGATCAAGAAAGGCGATGTGACCGCTGTTGATGCCATGCAGGCTGTGATTGAACAGATTGAAAAGAAAGAAAAAGAGCTTAACTGCTATGTTACGTTTGATAAAGAAGCCGCACTTAAGAAAGCCGGAGAGGTGCAGGCAGGCATAGAAGACGGTACGATAAGCGGACCGCTTGCGGGTGTGCCTGTTGCAATTAAGGACAATATGTGTACAGATGGTGTGCTTACAACATGTTCTTCGCGTATACTTGGTAATTTTGTCCCGGCATTTTCGGCAGAAGCTGTTATAAGACTTGAGGAAGCCGGAGCGGTTATTATAGGTAAGACCAATATGGATGAATTTGCGATGGGTTCGACAACCGAGACATCTGCATATGGCGTTACACGCAATCCATGGAATACAGATCATGTACCGGGAGGTTCATCCGGTGGTTCGGCCGCAGCTGTTGCAGCGGGAGAATGTTTTTTTGCACTCGGATCTGATACCGGCGGATCAATAAGACAGCCAGCATCATATTGCGGCGTTGTCGGAATGAAGCCGACATACGGTACTGTATCACGTTACGGACTTATAGCATACGGCTCATCACTGGACCAGATTGGTCCGTTATGCAAGGATGTTACCGACTGCGCGACAATAATGGAGACGATCGCATCACATGATGTTAAGGATTCCACATCGATGTTAAGAACCGATACGGATTTTACAAGTGCACTTGTAAATGATGTAACCGGAATGCGTATAGGCATTCCGCGTACTTATTTCGGCGAGGGACTCGACCCTCAGGTTAAAAAAGCTGTTCTTGATGCTGTTAATGTCCTTAAATCCAAGGGAGCAATAGTGGAAGAATTTGATCTTGATCTCGTGGATTATGCTATTCCGACATATTATACGATAGCAGCAGCGGAAGCCAGCTCCAATCTTGAGAGATTTGACGGAGTTAAATACGGATACAGAGCCAAAGAATACGACGGACTTCATGATATGTATAAGAGAACGCGTTCAGAGGGCTTCGGACCTGAGGTAAAGAGAAGAATCATGCTCGGTTCATTCGTATTAAGTTCGGGATATTATGATGCATATTATCTTAAAGCGCTCAGAGTTAAGGCTTTGATCAAGAAAGCTTTTGATAATGCATTTGCTAAATATGATATAATTATCGGACCTGTTGCGCCGACGACGGCACCGAAGCTTGGTTCATCGCTTGCAGACCCGATTAAGATGTACCTTGGTGATATATATACGATATCACTTAACCTTGCCGGACTTCCGGGTATGTCAATTCCATGCGGAGTTGATTCTGACGGACTTCCAATAGGAATGCAAATCATAGGTGACTGCTTTAAAGAACATAACATTATAAGAGCAGCATATACTTATGAACTTGCAAGGGGCGGATTCAAGACACCGTATGATAAGGAGGTACAGTAATATGGCTAAGAATTATGAGACAGTCATAGGACTTGAGGTTCATGTTGAACTTGCGACCAAGACCAAGATTTTCTGCGGATGTTCAACAGCATTCGGAGGAGCACCTAATACACATACATGTCCTGTATGTACAGGTATGCCGGGTTCACTCCCTGTTCTCAATAAACAGGTTGTTGAATATGCGGCGGCTGTAGGACTTGCCACCAACTGTACAATAACACAGAATTGTAAATTTGACCGTAAGAACTATTTTTATCCGGATAATCCGCAGAATTATCAGATATCACAGTTATATCTTCCAATCTGCCGTAACGGTCATGTTGATATTGAACTTGAAGACGGAACGGTAAAACCGGTCAGAATCCATGAGATCCATATGGAAGAAGATGCGGGCAAATTAGTCCATGATGACTGGGAAGATGTGTCATATGTTGATTTTAACCGTTCGGGGGTGCCTCTTATAGAGATTGTATCCGAGCCGGATATGAGAAGTGCCAAAGAAGTTATTGCATATCTTGAGAAACTGCGTCTTATAATACAGTATCTCGGAGCATCTGACTGTAAGCTTCAGGAAGGTTCAATGAGAGCCGATGTAAACCTTTCGGTAAGAGAAGCGGGAAGCACGGAATTCGGAACCAGAACGGAGACGAAGAATCTTAACTCATTCAGTGCGATCCAGAGAGCAATCGAAGCTGAGACGGCAAGACAGATAGATTTGCTTGAATCGGGACAGCCTGTTATACAGGAGACAAGACGATGGGATGACAATAAGGAATACTCTTATGCCATGCGTTCCAAAGAGGATGCACAGGATTACAGATATTTCCCGGACCCGGACCTTGTACCGGTCAATATAAGCGATGAATGGCTTGATGAAATAAAATCACGCCAGCCGGAATTCAAAACAGAGAAAATGAAACGTTATAAAGAGGAATTCGGTATTCCTGATTATGACATCAATATAATTACCGATTCCAAGAAAATGGCGGATATTTTTGAAGAGGCAGTTGCTATTTGCAATAAACCTAAGAAAGTATCAAACTGGCTTATGGTTGAGACCATGAGACTTCTTAAGGAACATAATATGGATGTGTCTGATATTACATTTTCGGCAAAGAATCTTGCGGCACTTGTAAATCTTACAGAAGCAGGCACAATCAACAGTTCTGTTGCCAAGGAAGTGTTTGAGAAAGTTTTCTCGGAAGATATAGATCCGGAAAAATATGTTAATGAACATGGCCTCGGACAGGTTAATGATGAGTCGGCACTCAGACAGACAATCGAGGAGATTGTGGCCGCCAACCCGCAGTCGGTTGAAGATTACCGCAACGGTAAGGAGAAAGCAATCGGTTTCCTTGTCGGACAGACAATGAAAGCAATGAAGGGAAAGGCAAATCCTGGACTTGTAAATACAATGTTAAAAGAAATATTATCAAAATAAAAAGAAATCGCTGCAGGCATTATGCTTGCAGCGATTTCTTATAATATACTATTCGTCACGTCGTTCAAGGTCATCAAATATATAATTGAGAACAGGTGCCATTCCGACAAATTCGCAGCCATATGAATATTCATCGTCTTCAAGGGCCTCGCAGCGTATTATTTTAACAACGCAATAGAGAACCGAATCGTCCTCGCCGATGTTAAGCGCGGCGTTGAAATAATAGTTCATAGGCAATATGGACTTAGATATAAATCCTATGCCGAATCTTGAAATATCCTTAACAATGATCGGTGAATCAATGGTAATACGGTCATTGTCCTGGGCAAATATAGATGAAACCGTCAGATCAAGAGTGACTTTGACACGTTTGCTTCGTCTTTTCTCGGTCATATGAACCCTCCGTTTTCTGGTTTTACATATAGTATACATTATAGAATACAAAACAACAATAGTTTTCTTTTGTATAATTTTGTATTATATTCACAAAAAATTCTAAATGCGTTGACTTTGCAAAAGTCTGTGTATTATAATTTAGTTTGCGGTGTTATTTTTCATTGACATTGTCATTTATAAATTATAACGGAGGATTTTATAACATGCAGGAATTTAAGCCTTTCAAAGAAGGAAAAGTACGTGAAGTATATGATAACGGAGACAGCCTTATTATTGTGGCAACAGACAGAATATCGGCTTTTGATAATATTCTTAAGAATGTTATTACAGACAAGGGCGCAATACTTACACAGATGTCCAAGTTCTGGTTTGATTACACGAAGGATATCGTCCCTAACCATATGATTTCGGTTGATGTTAATGATATGCCTGAATTTTTCCGTAACGACAGATTTAAAGGCAAGAGCATGATGTGCAAGAAGCTTGAGATGCTTCCAATCGAGTGTATCGTAAGAGGATATATTACGGGAAGCGGCTGGGAGAGCTATAAGAAGAACGGTACAGTATGTTCCATTAAGCTTAAGGAAGGACTTAAAGAGTCAGATAAGCTTCCTGAACCGATATACACACCAAGCACCAAGGCAGAAATCGGCCTGCATGATGAGAATATATCATTTGAGAAGAGCGTAGAGATACTTGAGAAAATATACCCTGGTAAGGGAGCCGGATACGCAGAACAGATTAAGGATTATACAATAGCTTTATATAAGAAGTGTGCTGAATATGCACTCAGCAAGGGTATTATAATTGCTGATACGAAGTTTGAATTCGGACTCGACGAGAACGGTAATGTCATTCTCGGCGATGAGATGCTTACACCTGACAGCTCAAGATTCTGGCCGCTTGAAGGATATGAGGCAGGTAAATCACAGCCTTCATTTGACAAGCAGTTTGTAAGAGACTGGCTTAAGGCTAACCCGGATAATGACCTTCTTCTTCCGGATGAAGTTGTGGTTAAGACTGTAGATAAATACAAAGAGGCATTTGAACTTCTTACAGGACATAAATTCAATTAATTATAACAGAAAGAGGATCAGATATGAGTAAGAAGACAGAAGTTTCCGAGATGTTTATTTCGGATGAACTTCATGAAGAATGCGGAGTTTTCGGCATATATGATTTTGACGGCAATGATGTTGCATCTACCATATATTACGGATTGTTTGCGCTTCAGCACAGAGGACAGGAAAGCTGCGGTATTGCCGTGAGCGATACGGAGGGTCCGAAGGGCAAAGTCCAGTCACATAAGGACATGGGACTTGTAAATGAGGCTTTTAATGAAGAAATATTAGAGAAATTAAACGGAAATATCGGTGTTGGACATGTAAGATATTCGACTGCCGGAAGTTCGACCAGAGAGAATGCACAGCCGCTTGTTCTCAATTATGTGAAAGGAACACTTGCGCTTGCGCATAACGGTAATCTTATTAATGCACCGGAGCTTAGGGACGAACTTTCCAAGACGGGTGCCATATTCCAGACTACGATAGATTCAGAAGTTATAGCATATCATATTGCAAGGGAAAGACTTAATACATCTAATGTAGAGGGCGCTGTTGCCAGAGCCATGCAGAAAATAAAGGGCGCATATTCACTTATAGTAATGAGCCCGCGTAAACTTATCGGCGCAAGGGATGAATTCGGTTTCAAGCCGTTGTGTATAGGTAAGCGTGATAATGCATACATTCTTGCATCGGAGACATGTGCTCTTGATGCTGTCGGTGCTGAATTTGTAAGAGATGTACTTCCGGGTGAGATCGTAACGATCACACCTTCCGGAATATCCTCAAATATGGTACATAAATGCGACAAATGTGCCAAATGTATCTTTGAATACATATATTTTGCCAGACCGGACAGCAATATTGACGGTATAAGTGTATATGATTCGAGGATAATGGCAGGAAGAATACTTGCAAAGGATCATCCTGTTGATGCGGATATGGTTGTGGGCGTTCCGGAATCCGGTAACGTAGCGGCACTGGGATATTCGCTTGAGTCGGGAATACCTTACGGAATAGCATTTATCAAGAACAGTTATGTCGGAAGAACATTCATTAAACCTAAGCAGTCAAGCAGGGAGACAAGCGTCCGGATTAAGCTTAATGTGCTTAAGGAAGCTGTAAGAGGCAAGCGTGTCATTATGATAGATGATTCTATTGTAAGAGGTACGACCAGTGCCAGAATCGTTAAGATGCTTAAAGATGCAGGTGCTGCAGAGGTTCATGTGAGAATCAGTTCACCGCCTTTTATGCATCCGTGTTATTTCGGCACTGATGTGCCGTCCGATGACCAGCTTATTGCGCATGATCATACGGTTGATGAAATCTGCGAATATATAGGTGCGGATTCACTCGGATACCTTGATGTCAATAAGTTAGGTGACATGATCGAAGGCAGAACTGATTATTGTGATGCATGTTTTACGGGAGATTATCCTATAGCTCCGCCATCTGATGACATCAGAGGAGAATATGACAAATAGCATGTTATTTAACAACTATAAAGGAGATACGAATTATGTCTACAGACAGATATGAAACACCGCTTGCCGGAAGATATGCAAGCAAAGAAATGCAATATATTTTCTCACAGGACAAGAAATTCAGGACATGGAGAGCACTCTGGATTGCGCTCGCCGAGTCTGAGAAAGAGCTGGGTCTTGACATAACCGATGAACAGATTGAAGAACTCAAGGCACATAAGGATGATATCAATTATGATGTTGCCAGGGCAAGAGAGAAAGAAGTGCGTCATGATGTTATGTCCCATGTATATGCATACGGCGTACAGTGCCCGAAAGCCAAGGGAATAATCCACCTCGGTGCAACATCCTGTTATGTAGGCGACAACACGGACCTTATCCTTATGACCGAAGCACTTAAGCTTGTAAGGGTCAAGGTCGTAAACGTACTCTCGGAGCTTGCTTCATTTGCAGACAAATACAAGGATCTTCCGACACTTGCATTCACGCATTTCCAGCCTGCACAGCCGACAACCGTAGGCAAGAGAGCCACACTTTGGATGATGGAACTGCTGCTTGATCTTGAAGATCTTGATTATATAATCGATTCAATGAAACTTCTCGGTTCCAAGGGAACAACAGGAACACAGGCAAGTTTCATGGAGCTTTTTGAGGGCGACCAGACAAAGGTACGCGCGCTTGATAAGAAAATAGCGGAAAAGATGGGATTTACGGATGTTTATCCTGTTTCGGGACAGACTTATTCACGTAAGGTTGATACAAGAGTTGTGAATGTGCTCGCGGGAATAGCCGCAAGTGCGCACAAATTCTCCAATGATATAAGACTTCTCCAGCACCTTAAGGAGATTGAAGAACCGTTCGAGAAATCACAGATAGGTTCTTCGGCAATGGCATATAAGCGTAATCCTATGAGAAGCGAGAGAATTGCATCATTAGCCAATTATGTAATGTCGGATGTTATGAATCCGGCGATTACAAGTGCAACACAGTGGTTTGAGAGAACACTTGATGACTCGGCTAATAAGAGAATGTCTGTACCTGAAGCATTCCTTGCCGTTGACGGAATACTTGATCTGTATCTGAATGTTGTTGACGGACTTGTAGTATATACTAAAGTTATCAACAAGCACATCATGGCTGAACTTCCGTTTATGGCTACAGAGAATATAATGATGGATGCTGTCAAAGCCGGCGGAGACCGTCAGGAACTTCACGAGAAGATCAGACAGCTTTCAATGCAGGCCGGTAAGAGAGTCAAAGAGGAAGGGCTTGATAACAACCTCCTTGAACTTATCGCTGCAGACCCTGCGTTCAATCTTACACTTGAGGATTTGCAGAAATCAATGAATCCGTCACTTTATATAGGACGTTCCAAGGATCAGGTTGAGGAATTTATTTCTGAGAATATCAAACCTATCCTTGATAAATACAAAGACGAACTCGGTGTAAAAGCAGAGATTAATGTCTGATTGTTAAGGAGGCATCTGTATGTTTGAAACAGTTGTTGAGTGTCTTGTAAAACGTAAGACACCGCTTAAATCTTATGTGGGAAGATATGCGATAATATCTTTTGATCTGCTTCTGCTTGTCATGATTTATATCCTGGCGGCAAAGGCACCGGTGCTTATGTTTGTGGCAGTATTTATAATTGCACTTGGCATAATTCTGACTTATATGGTATTTACGAGAACCGATGTGGAATATGAATATTCATTCTATGACGGCGAAATGCGTATAGACAAGATTATGCACAAAAGCGTACGTAAGAAACTTCACACATTTAATTTCGGCAAAATGGATTTTATGGCACCGGAGGGTTCACATCATCTTGGCGGAACGGTAAGTGACAGAAAGAAATATGACTATTCGGCAGGCGATGAAGAATCAATATCATATATTGCAGTTCTTTATGATGAGAACAATACAGCAGTCGAACTTAAATTCACACCGAACGAAGAGCTTCTTGAGAGACTTAACAAGACCTATCCGCGTAAAGTGTATATGGATTAGGAATTGACTTTTAGCGGCGTATTTGGTATATTTAACAGAATTACTATTAGTCCGAAACGGACACGAAGAAAGGCAGGATTATCTAAAAATGGGTACAATAATTGGCGAAGGAATTACATTTGATGACGTTTTACTTGTTCCGTCATATTCGGAAGTTACACCTAACATGATTGAGCTTGGAACTCATCTTACCAAGAAAATTAAACTTAATGTTCCAATTATGAGCGCAGGAATGGATACCGTTACAGAGCACAGAATGGCTATTGCAATGGCAAGACAGGGCGGAATCGGAATTATTCACAAGAATATGTCAATAGAGGCACAGGCAGAGGAAGTTGATAAAGTTAAGCGTTCTGAGAACGGTGTTATAACAGATCCTTTCTATCTTTCACCTGAGCATACACTTGAGGATGCCAATAACCTTATGGCAAAATACAGAATTTCCGGTGTACCTATTACAGAAGGTAAGAAACTTGTCGGAATTATCACCAACAGAGATTTGAAGTTTGAGACAGATTACACCAAGAAAATCAAAGAGTGTATGACCAGCGAGGGTCTTATAACGGCTAAAGTCGGAATTACACTTGACGAGGCAAAGGCTATTCTTGCAAAGGCACGTGTTGAGAAACTTCCTATTGTTGATGATGATTTTAATTTAAGAGGACTTATCACGATCAAAGATATCGAGAAACAGATTAAATACCCTAATTCAGCCAAAGATGAGCAGGGAAGACTTCTCTGCGGCGCTGCGGTAGGTATTACGGCAAATATCATGGACCGTGTGGCAGCACTTGTTGAAGCCAAGACGGACTGCATCGTAATTGATTCGGCACACGGACATTCCAAGAATATAATTGAAGCACTTAAGAAAGTTAAAGCTGCATATCCTGATCTTCAGGTTATCGCAGGTAATATTGCTACAGGTGAGGCTGCCAAGGCACTCATTGAGGCCGGCGTTGATGCTGTTAAAGTAGGTATCGGACCTGGCTCGATCTGTACAACCCGTATAGTTGCCGGAATCGGTGTGCCGCAGATAACAGCTGTTATGGATGTATACAATACAGCTAAGGAATACGGAATACCTGTAATCGCTGATGGAGGTATCAAGTTCTCCGGAGATCTTACAAAGGCAATAGCAGCAGGCGCCGATGTATGTATGATGGGAAGTATGTTCGCAGGATGTGACGAAGCACCGGGAGATTTTGAACTTTTCCAGGGCCGTAAATATAAAGTATACAGAGGAATGGGTTCAATCGCAGCAATGGAGAACGGAAGTAAGGACCGTTATTTCCAGACTGATGCCAAGAAACTTGTTCCTGAAGGTGTAGAAGGAAGAGTTGCCTATAAGGGTCTTGTAGAAGACACTGTATTCCAGCTTATGGGCGGCTTAAGATCTGGAATGGGATACTGCGGAACCAGAACAATACCGGAACTTAAAGAGAACGGAAGATTTGTTAAGATTTCAGCAGCATCGCTTAAAGAGAGCCATCCGCATGATATTCATATCACTAAGGAAGCTCCTAACTACAGCATTGACCAGTAAGATTGATGCTGTCAGCTGATTATTAACACAGGATGTGGTTGAGGGATGCGAAGAAAGCTTAAAGTTTTATTTATCAGTACGATTATCATTATCGCTGTTATCGGAATAATCGTTGTTGCCGAGAAAATTCTTGAAAAGAACGATTCCGGTATTAAGGAGATAATCGAGAATATTGCACAGAAGGAAGAAACGACCACTGCGGACCCGTTTCTCCTGAGTGACGATATAATTAAGGATTATCTTACTCCGAACGAATATTCAAGACCGGGTAAGGAATTGAAAGAAGTTAACGCTATTGTTGTACATTATGTCGGCAATCCGGGAACTACGGCTGCCCAGAACAGGAACTATTTTGAGAATCTTAAGGACACTCATGCAACCAGTGCAAGCAGCCATTATATTATAGGACTTGAAGGCGAAATAATACAATGTGTTCCGCTGAATGAGATTTCTTATGCATCCAATAACCGCAATAAGGATACTATAGCTATTGAATGCTGCCATCCGGACGAGACAGGCCAGTTTACCACAGCTACATATAAGTCATTGGTTAAGCTTGTGGCTGCATTGTGCAGGACATATGACCTGGACCCGGAGACAGGAATAATAAGACATTACGATGTTACGGGAAAATACTGTCCGCTGTATTATGTCAATCATGAAGATGAGTGGTATGGTTTTAAACTCGATGTTAAGGCAGAATTGAATGCAGTCAATACTAAGTAAGACAACATAAGGAGTAAATGATAATGACTATAGATGACGTATCCAATATATTGGGATTCCTCGGCGGTCTGGGTATGTTCCTTTACGGAATGAAACTTCTGTCGGGCGGTCTGCAGAAAGCAGCCGGCGAGAAGATGAAAAGCCTTCTTGAAGCCGTAACCAATAAGCGTATTAAAGCAATTCTTGTCGGAGCACTTGTAACAGCCATAATTCAGAGTTCAGGTGCCACAACCGTTATGATAGTCGGATTTGTAAATGCCGGCATTTTAAATCTCATGCAGGCCGTAGGTGTTATAATGGGTGCCAATATCGGTACCACGGTAACAGCATGGATTGTATCACTCGATTCACTTGGTGAGGCAGCGACATTTTTTAAGCCTTCATTCTATGCACCGCTTATGATTGGTGTCGGTGCAGCATTTATAATGTTTTGCAAAAAACACAAAAAACAGACACTCGGAGAAATCATAATCGCAATCGGTTTCCTCTTTTTCGGATTGACTACGATGTCTTCATCGATGAGCGATTATATGGCCGGAGAAGCCGTTAAGAATATGTTCCTTACCCTTGGATCAAATCCGTTATTCGGAATTCTTATAGGTATCGTGGTTACAGGTGTCATGCAGAGTTCATCAGCATCGGTCGGTGTTCTTCAGACACTTTCGGGATTCGGTGTTGTAAATGCACCTACGGCCGTGTTCATATGTCTCGGTGCAGATATAGGTTCCTGCTTCACGGCGCTCATATCCAGTGCCGGTGTATCCAAGAATGCCAAGCGTGCAGCGATAATTAACCTTTTGTTTAATACATTCGGTGTTATTATATGGGGAACATTGATATTTATTATATTCAAGATATTCCCGGGATTAGAAGGATATATTATGTCCGCAGTATCGATTGCGATATTCCACTCAGGGTTTAAAGTATTGAATACTACACTCTTCTACCCGTTTGCGGGCAAACTTGTTGACCTTTCCAAGCTTATCATCCGTGATAAAGAAGAAGTACAGACACCGAGTGTTGAGGTTAAGAAAGACACCACAATGCTTCTGGATGACCGTATTCTTAACACTCCGTCACTTGCAATTCAGGCTGTCAGCAATTATGTCATTAAACTTGGCAAGATATGTTCCGAGAACCTGAAACGGTCACTTGATGCAATAATGTATAATAAATACGAACTTATTGATACGGTTCTTGAAACAGAAAAACATATTGACGACCATGTTGCCAACCTGTCGGATTTCCTTGTAAAGATAAGTAATGACGGACTTACCGACAGACAGAGCAGACAGGTCAAAGATCTTATGTATACGGTTATAGATCTTGAACGTGTCGGGGATCATGCGGAGAATCTGGCGGAACTTGCCGGTAAATTGCGTGACGGAAATATGAAGTTCTCGGAGGTTGGAGTCGATGACCTTAAGCTTATGAGAACAGCAGTTGAGTCTTCAATCGACAGTGCGGTTGCGGCGCGCGAAACCGGTAATATGGACATGGTAAGGAAGACATTCCGGTACGAGGATGAGGTTGATAATCTTGAAGAGGAAATCAGGGATAAGCATATTGAACGTCTTTCAAAACGCGAATGCAATTCGGAGACAGGTGTTATTTTCCTCAATATACTTACTAATCTCGAAAGAGTATCTGACCATGCGATCAATATTGCGGGATATGTAAAGGATGAGGCCTGATGTTTGAAAAACAGTTATTGGATATTAAAGAAAATAACAATACGAGAGCTGCGCTGGTCGATATGAAAGCCGGACTTAAAGAAGACGGTGCCGTGAAAGCACTTAAAGAAAATCCTTTATACGATATCAGGATTTTTAAGGCATTGCTGGAAAACGAAGATGCCAAGGTCCGTAAAAATGCAGCTCTCATAATAGGGATGATCGATGAACCTTCATGTGCTGACGATTTGATGAAAGCTTATATGAATGAAGAGAAGCTTTTTGTCAAAAGCTCGTATCTTGCAGCATTGAAGGCATATGATTGTTCCAAATACAGAGACGAACTTATTAATCGAAGAGATGAACTTGAGAACGGCTGCTTTGATGACGCCGATATGAAACACATATCGGCGGAATTGAAGGAGCTTTATTCCATATTTCCACACAGCGGATTAGTAAAACATAAATTCCATAACCCCAATCAGCCTGTAGAAGTTATATTTACAACGGGCAAAGATACCGTTGAAGCACTTATGAATGCAGTCGGGGAATTTAAGAATGCAGCGGGAATAAAACAGATCTTCTGCGGAGTATCTTTTAAAACAACAGAAATCCGCGCAGTTTCTTCAATCAGAATTTACAGGGAAATGCTGTTTCCGGTTAACGGACTTGCACCGTCAGTCAAATCCGAAATAGCATCGGATATAATGTCGGGAAACCTTATGCATCTGTTAGAGGCGATGCATGATGATGCGGATAAGCCATTCCGTTTCAGGGTAACATCTAAGACGGACACGGCGGAGGCCGCTGCAAGAATACAGGCGGCATCGGGCGGCAGACTGATAAATTCACCGTCCGATTATGAGATCGAGATTAAACTTATTCCATCAAGAAGCGGCGGATATGGAATAATGTTAAAGCTTCATACATGGAGTGACAGACGTTTTGCATACAGACGCGATTATGTGGCTGCATCAATGAAACCGGTTAATGCGGCAATGATGGTATATCTTGTCCGGGATTACCTTAAAGAAGATGCTCAGATATTGGATCCGTTCTGCGGAGTCGGAACAATTCTTATTGAGCGGAACAAGGCTGTCAGAGCATCGCATATGTACGGAATTGATACATTTGGCGAAGCTGTGGCCAAGGCCAGAATTAACACGGCAGCTGCCGGAGTCAATATCAATTACATAAATAGGAATTTTTTTGATTTCAGGCATGAATATAAATTTGATGAGATTATAACCCAGATGCCGGACGATACCGGCGTTTATGACGATTTTCTGGATAAGTGCGCCGAATTATTAAGTGAAGACGGTTTGATAATCATGCTTTCCAAAGAGAAGAATCTCATAAAAAAACAGTTAAGGCTCAGCGATAAATTCAGTCTGGTAAGGGAATTTCCGTTTAACAGCAAGGAAAATCTTAATATTTATATAATAAAGGGATGATAATAATATGCCATGTCTGCTTAAATTTCTATCATATGAAAAGGATTTTTCCCTGGCGGCAGAAGAAATTCTGAAGGAATGTGTTGCAAGCGCGGGGATGAAAGAGTTATGCCTTGTTCAGTCGGACGATAATCCGGATAAAACTGCGGTTGTGGCATTGCGCGATGAAACAGGATTCTGGAAGGCATCGGACGGATATATATCATTATCGGATTATATCAGCGGCGAAAAGGATATGTGCGTCCGCACTCTTGATGACGGTTCTGAAGTGATATGCGTACCGGTATATCTTAACCGGAAAGCTGCGATGTACGTCTGCGCACATACGGAGGCCGGATGTGAAGAAGATGCGGTAAAGACAATCACACAGGCAGCACTTGTTATACAGAGTGTGGCATCACACAGAATATTTGCAGACTCTCTTGAAGACTCATACAAACTTCTTGGCAATGTTCTTGACTGTGTACCCGCCGGCGTTGCGGTTCTTGATTGTGAGAACAGAAATGTGCTTCTTATGAACAGGACGCTTGAGAAGTCTGAGGTAATGCAGAGTGTTATAGGAAAGGCACTTTCTGCACAGAATATAACACAGGATACATCAATCAAGGATATGCCGGATGATAAATCGGGAAGATGGTTTGACCTGGATTTTATCTACATAAGGTGGATACAGGGAGAGCAGGTTCTTATGTGTTCGGTGCTCGATGTCACGGAGAGGGTCAAAGACCGCGAAAGAGCCGAATATCAGGCTAATAACGACTACCTTACAGGATTATACAACAGGCTTAAGTTTGAAAGAGATTTAAAGGCAGAACTTGACGGGGCCAACAGCAACAAGAAAGGCACACTTATATATCTTGACCTGGATGATTTTAAACAGATAAATGATACGCTCGGACATCAGTACGGGGATGTGCTTTTACAGAATATAGCGACGGCACTTATGCAGATAGAACCGATATCGGACAGCTGTTACAGGCTTGGCGGTGATGAGTTTGTCATAATAATCAAACCGGATCATTATGCGGATATGCAGGATATTACCGGCCGGATAAGAGAAATTTTTGAGCATAAATGGGACCTTATGGGAACCGGATATTATTGTACAATGAGTATGGGGGCAGCGGTATATCCTGATGACGGTGCATATGTCAAGGAAATTATGCAGAACGCGGATTATGCAATGTATAAGGCCAAAAAATCAGGAAAAAACCGTTTCTTTATGTACAGTGATTGTATGGATGAATCAACTCACGGAAGAACATATATGGTACAGGAACTTTCTGAGGCAATAGAAGCCGGATATCGTGGTTTTGGCGTGGACTATTATACCGGCGTAAGCGTTAAAGGAGTAAAATACAGATTTGCCGGAGTAACATATAAAGATCTGTCTGGAAATATCATTGATAATACAACGATTGCGGAACTTGCGGAATACCGCGGACTGGATGCAGCCATTAATGAATATGTGATGGAGCAGGTCCTTAAGGAAGCCTCTGCCCGTAATGAGAAAAATACAGGATATGTGATTAACCTTACAGGTGCACAGATCGCATCGGACCAGTTTATGTCAGAGTTTGAACGAAGAGTGCGGATATACGCAATAGAGCCGTCAAAGCTGGTACTTTCATTGTCGTGCAGACATAAGTTCAGGGACAGCAATAAAGTTGCTTCATCTGCCGCAAGACTCAGAAAGACCGGATACACAATTGCCGTAAGCGATTTTGAAGAAGGAGATATGGCGCTCGGAGATATCGGTAAATACAGTGTCGGGCTGGTTAGTGTACGCCGCAACGGAACATCGGATGATATAATGTGTAACGGCATAATTGCGGCTCTTGAAGCATTCCGTAGCGCATGTGATTTTGATCTGTGCATTCTTTAACAAAAAGCTTGCACACTTACTATATATGAGTTATAATCGCTAGTGATAAAAATAATATTAATCTTCAGGGCAGGGTGAGATTCCCGACCGGCGGTAGAGTCCGCGAGCGGTGCGAAGCATTGCTGAACCGGTTAGATTCCGGTACCGACAGTACAGTCTGGATGGAAGAAGATGAGCGTGTGTATATCTTTTTTTGGTATACTTACACCCGGATTCTGATGCACCTGAATTATATTCAGGTGCTTTTTTTGCCAAAAAGGCATCCCTGAACAATAGGGCAGGCGGATGGCCGCCCGGATGTTAGGAGGAACGAATTATGACTAAATTTTTATCACACTTTGAGAAACTTTGGGACGCCATAAGTTCCAATGTGATTTTCCTGCTTGAATTTGTGGGAATAATCGCTGCAATTTTTATTATCGCCTATGTTGTTGAACGCGCGATCAAGAAGAAAAACAATGACACCGAGAAAATCCTTACGACCCGTAAAGTCGCTGTGATCGGTGTAATGTCGGCAATTTCGGGCATACTTATGTGCTTTGAGATACCGCTCTGGTTCGCACCGCCGTTTTACAAGCTGGATTTTTCCGAACTGCCGGTGCTTATATGCGGATTCGCGTTCGGACCTGTTGCGGGTGTGCTTGCGGAAGCTGTTAAGATCCTGATCAAGCTTATTCTTAAGGGAACATCAACGGCATTTGTCGGAGATCTGGCAAATTTCGTTGTGGGATGTTCATTTATACTTACGGCGACTATCATTTATCATATTAAGAAAAATAAGAAAACAGCAATCATATCATGCATAATAGGAACAATAGTTATGGCGGTTGCCGGAACGGCGTTCAATGCGGTATATCTTCTGCCGAAATTCGCCGAGATGTACGGAATGCCTATGGATGCGCTTATAGCAATGGGTACGGCGGTCAATAAAAATGTTAAGAATATCACAACATTTGTGGTGATGTGTGTCGCACCGCTTAATCTGCTCAAAGGTTTTGCCATCTCGTTAGTGACGATACTGATATATCATCCGTTACGTCCTATTCTCAAGAAAAACAATTAAAATATATTGATTAAAACCTCTGTTTCATAGTAAAATATGTAACAGAGGTTTTTTTGAAAGGAAAATGCGGAATGATTAAGTTTGATAATGACAAATATGAACTTATACAGGAAGAGAGAATAGAAGAACTGAAATCCGACGGATATCTTTTCAGACACAGAAAGTCCGGTGCAAGAGTTCTTATACTGGCCAATGATGATGAGAATAAAGTTTTTTCGATAGGATTTCGCACACCGCCGCCTGACAGTACGGGAGTACCGCATATACTGGAACATTCGGTTCTGTGCGGTTCGGCGAAGTATCCGGTCAAGGATCCGTTTATCGAACTGGTAAAAGGGTCGCTTAACACATTTCTTAATGCGATGACATATCCGGATAAGACCGTTTATCCGGTGGCAAGTTGTAATGATGTGGATTACCGTAATCTTATGGATGTATATATGGATGCTGTTTTTAATCCGAATATATATACCAGAAAACAGATTTTTATGCAGGAAGGCTGGCATTACGAACTTGAGAATGCACAAGCACCTCTTAAATATAACGGTGTAGTTTATAACGAGATGAAGGGTGCATATTCTTCACCTGATGACGTGCTTAACAGGTACTGTCTTAATTCACTTTATCCTGATACCGCATACAGCGTGGAATCGGGCGGAGATCCTGAATGCATACCGGATCTTAGTTATGAGGATTTTCTTGCATTCCATAAGAAATTATATCATCCGTCCAACAGTTATATATATCTTTACGGTAATTGCGATATGGCGGAGAGACTTGAATATCTGGACAGGGAATATCTTTCAAATTATGATTACATGGAAGTTGACTCCGAGATCAAGACACAGAAACCGTTTGAGTCCATGCACACAGTAGAAGCTAAGTACTCGGTAACCGAAGACGAAGGAACGTCCGGCAGAACTTATCTGTCATATAACCTGTCTGTCGGCGATACTCTCGATAAGAAATTGTATATCGCAATGCAGATACTGGATTATGCTCTTTTTTCGGCACCGGGAGCGCAGGTCCGCCAGGCACTTATAGATGCAGGTATCGGAGATGATATTATATGCTCATACGAAAGCTCGTTAAAACAGCCTATGTTTACGATTGCAGCCAAAAATACCGACGCGGACAGAGCGAATGAGTTTTTAAGTATTATTAACGATACTTTGAAGAAAATAGCGGACGGCGGAATCAATAAAGATACATTGAGAGCCGGAATCAATTCAATGGAATTCAGATACCGCGAGGCGGATTTCGGGCAGTTCCCGAATGGCCTTATGTACGGCCTGAGCCTTATGGACAGCTGGCTTTACGACGAGAAAAGCCCGTTCATACACCTTGCCCAGAATGATACTTATGAATTCCTTAAGAACAATATAGATACGGGATATTTTGAAGGACTTGTACGCAGATATCTGCTTGAGAATACACACACATCGCTTGTGATCCTTAAGCCTGTAATTAATCTTACATCCGACAATGATGCGAAAGTGGCGAAGAAGCTTGCTGCATATAAAGCTTCACTTTCCGGTGAAGAGATAGAAAGACTTGTAAAAGAGACAAAAGAGCTCAAGAAATACCAGTCCGAGCCTTCTACCGATGAGGAACTTAAGACAATACCGATGCTTACAAGGGATGACATACGAAAAGAACCGGCACCTCTTTATAATGATTTTGAAAAAATATCGGGTGTAACGGTCGATCACCATAATGTTTACACGAATGATATAGGATATCTTAAATTATCATTCGATATCGGAGCGGTTGATACCGAAGATATCCCGTATGTGGGACTGCTTGGCACTGCTCTCGGGTATGTTGACACCGGCAGATACACATATGAGCAGATATCCAATGAAATCGACATCCACACCGGAGGTATAACATCGGGACTTTCGACATATGAGAATATCCATACCCACAAGGTAAGTGCCAGATTCAACATCGACTGCAAGGCAATCGGTGAGGAGTATGCAAAGGCAATGGATCTCATTCAAGAGATGATATTTAATGCTCATTATGACGACTATAAGAGAATGAAAGAAATTCTTGCCGAAATCAAATCCAGACTGCAGAACCGTATGGTGTCATCCGGACATTCATCGGCAGTGCTGGCATGCAACGCGCAATATCTTGAAACATCGAGATATTCGGAACTTACATCGGGAATATCATATTATAGATTTATATCCGACCTGTACGATAATTTTGATGAACGCAAGGAAACCATATCTTCAAAACTTAACAAAATAACGGAACGCATTTTTACCGCGGACAGGCTCATCATATCCTTAACCGGAGATGATGCTGTATATACGGCAGTCAGGGACAATTTAACGGGATTCATAAATGAACTTCCGGATGTGACATATGATACCGTTGAAAGAAATTTCAAATATACCAATATCAGACGTGCATATAAGAGCGCTTCGCAGGTAAATTATGTAGCCAGATGCGGAAGCTTCGGCGACAAGGGAATTGAATATTCACCTGCACTTAAAGTGTTCAAGACGATAATGGATTATGATTACCTGTGGATAAATATACGAGTCAAGGGCGGAGCTTACGGATGTATGAACGGCTACAATGTGACCGGAAACGGATATTTCTGTTCATACCGGGATCCGAATCTTAAACAGACCGACGTCATATACGAGGGAATACCTGAATATATCAGGAATTTCAATGCAACGGAGCGTGAGATGACCAAATATATCATCGGAACATTCAGCGGGCTTGACATACCGCTTACACCTCAGCGTAAGGGAAGCCGCTCTTTTGAGTCATGGATGCGCGGTGCGGATGAAGATTATTACCGTAAGGACAGAGCCGGCGTGCTGAACACATATCAGGACGACATAAAGGCACTTGAACCTATAATCAAAGCAATTCTCTCAGACAACAGGCTTTGCGTCATAGGCAGCAGCGGCAGCATTGACGACAATGCGGAACTTTTTGATGAAATATATAATTTATTATAAGAACCGAGGATAATGAATTGGAGACAAAATCAGGATTTGTGGCGCTCATCGGGCGCCCGAATGTGGGTAAATCCACATTAATGAACAGGCTGATAGGCCAGAAGATAGCAATAACATCCAATAAACCGCAGACAACCCGTAACAGAATACAGACGGTTTATACAGATGAGAGAGGACAGATTATTTTTCTCGATACACCGGGAATACACAAAGCCAAGAATAAGCTTGGGGAATTTATGGTGGATGTTGCGGAGAAAACACTTGCGGATGTTGATGTTGTGTTATGGCTTGTAGAACCGACCGATTATATCGGGGCGGGAGAGCAGCACATAATAACCAGACTTAAGAGCTGCAAGAAGCCTGTTATACTCGTCATCAATAAGGTTGATACGATACGCAAGGACGAGATCCTTAAGTTTATAGACACTTACCGTAAGGAAATGGACTTTGCGGAGATCGTGCCGGTATCCGCACTTAAGGGAACGAACACGGACGACCTTACGGATGTGATATTTATGTACCTGGGGGAAGGTCCGATGTACTATGATGAGGATACCGTCACCGATCAGCCGATGAGACAGATTGTATCTGAACTGATACGTGAGAAGGCACTGAGGTGCCTGAGTGAGGAAATCCCGCACGGAATAGCAGTCACCATTGAACAAATGAAAGAACGCAAGGGCGCGGGAGGCGAACCGATATGGGATATCGAGGCGACGATCATCTGTGAAAGGGACAGCCACAAAGGTATCATAATAGGCAAAGGCGGTGCCATGCTTAAGAAAATCGGTTCAGCTGCACGTTATGAGATAGAGCATATGATGGAGCAGAAGGTTAATTTGAAACTCTGGGTCAAAGTGCGTAAAGAGTGGCGTAATTCGGATCTGCTTATCAAGAATTTCGGATACAGAAAAGAGGATTAAGTTCTGAATGGCTGACCAGATTAAGGTCATGGGAATGGTGATTTCATCCGCACCCATAGGAGAACATGACAAAAGAATAGTGCTTCTTACCAAAGAAAAAGGCAAAATAAGTGCTTTTGCCAGGGGTGCAAGAAGACCGGGCAATCATCTTATGGCAGCCAGCGAGAGTTTTGCATTCGGAAGTTTCTACCTGATATACGGGAGAGATTCGTATACACTTGTGAATGCGGAGATTACGAACTATTTCAGGGAACTGGCCGGGGATCTTACAATGACGTATACGGCATGTTATTTTCTGGAACTGGCAGGGTATTACGCAGTGGAGAACCAGAATGGCGCAGAAATGCTTAATCTTATCTATGCGGCATTTAAAGCTTTGCTAAATCCCAAGCTTGACAACAGACTGGTGCGTTATGTGTATGAATTGAAAATGCTTGTCTTAAACGGAGAATACCCTGATTTCTTTACATGCCGTGTGTGCGGTGCCAAAGATAATGCCGTCGGTTTTTCAATATCGCATAACGGTATCGTATGCAGCGGATGCATACGAAATGTAGCGGATGCGATAGCCTTATGCGGCGGAACGGTGTACACGCTTCAATATATCGTATATTCGGAAATCGGCAGGCTCTTTACATTCAAGGTGTCCGATGAGGTGCTGGAAGAATTGAGGATGGTCATGGCCAGATGTATGAATACATATGTTGACAGGCGTATGAATTCTCTGGAAATTCTTGATGCACTTATGTAATTTAATAATAACACTTGAAAAATATGTTCAAAACATATAAAATATTTCACTAAGAGATTAATGTGATATAACAGCGAGGTATATATTATGGAAAAGACAATGGACAAAATTGTTGCTTTAGCAAAATCAAGAGGTTTCGTATATCCGGGTTCGGAGATATACGGCGGACTTGCCAATACATGGGATTACGGAAATCTTGGTGTTGAGCTTAAGAACAATGTTAAGAAAGCATGGTGGCAGAAATTTATTCAGGAAAGCCCTTATAATGTAGGTGTTGACTGCGCGATTCTCATGAATCCGCAGACATGGGTTGCATCGGGACATCTCGGCGGTTTTGCAGATCCTCTTATGGATTGTAAGGAATGTAAGGAAAGATTCCGCGCAGACAAGCTTATTGAGGACTGGGCATCCGAGAATAATTTTACCATAGACGGTGCCGTTGATGCATGGAGCAAGGACGAAATGGAGCAGTTTGTTGCTGACCATAACATTGCATGTCCTTCATGCGGTAAGCATAATTTTACGGAGATCAGACAGTTCAACCTTATGTTCAAGACATTCCAGGGTGTAACAGAGGATGCCAAGAATACGGTTTATTTAAGACCTGAGACAGCACAGGGTATTTTCGTAAACTTCAAGAATGTTCAGAGAACATCCCGTAAGAAAGTTCCTTTCGGAATCGGCCAGATCGGTAAATCATTCCGTAACGAAATCACACCGGGTAACTTTACATTCAGAACAAGAGAGTTTGAACAGATGGAACTCGAATTTTTCTGCAAACCGGGAACAGATCTCGAATGGTTTTCATACTGGAGAGAATTCTGTATCAACTGGCTTAAATCTCTCGGAATCAAAGAAGATGAGATGAGAGCAAGAGATCATTCTCCTGAGGAACTCTGCTTCTATTCAAAGGGTACAACCGATATTGAATTCCTCTTCCCGTTCGGATGGGGCGAGCTTTGGGGAATCGCTGACAGAACAGATTATGACCTCACACAGCATCAGAATACATCGGGAATCGATATGTCATATTTTGATGATGAGGATAATTCCAAATATATCCCTTATGTTATTGAGCCATCACTCGGTGCAGACCGTGTTACACTTGCATTTTTATGTTCGGCATATGATGAAGAAGAACTTGAAGGCGGAGATGTAAGAACAGTTCTTCATTTCCATCCGGCAATCGCACCTGTCAAAATCGGTGTGCTTCCGCTTTCCAAGAAGCTCAATGAAGGTGCCGAGAAAATCTATGCGGAACTTTCCAAGAAGTACAACTGTGAGTTTGATGACAGAGGAAATATCGGTAAGAGATACAGAAGACAGGATGAAATCGGAACTCCGTTCTGCGTAACATATGATTTTGATTCAGAGAACGACGGATGTGTAACTGTCAGAGACAGAGATACAATGGAGCAGGAAAGAATCAAAATAGAAGATCTTGCAGCATATTTTGAAGATAAAATGAGCTTCTAGGTAAACAATTGACCGGAGGAATCTTATATGATATGCGATAAATGCGGATTCGAGCATAACAGCAAGTCTGTATGCCCTAAATGCGGTGCGCGTGTTATCTATGTTAACGAGGATTATTTAAGACGTAAAGAAGAGTGGGAAAAAGCGCAGAAGGCCGGTACGGCCGGTGCGATCCCACCCGGAATAATGCATTCCACCAAGGAGGAACATGACAGGGAAAAGGGCCGTGACACGGTTGTATCAAGGGAATCCTACGGAAGGCAGAATACACAGAAAGGCGGGTTGGAAACGGCGGGCCTTTCTTTTGATGTGGCGAGAAATGCAGTTTTAAAATTTGTTGCCGGAGTAATTGTTTTTTTTAAGAAACATTTTGGCAGGAGAAAGCCGGCCGAGGTCATCAGAGAACTGAAATTTGATGATGGCAAAGAGACGCTTGACACCTCGAATCTGGTGGTCAGCCACAAAATATTTAAGGATAAACTTCGCCCTGTCTTTATAAGCGTGGCGGCGGTTATTTTTACGGCAGCGGCAGCGGTTATAATTATTAATGTTATCAGGAATATTGACCACAGCAGGGTGCTTTATTATGACGGAAAATATGCATATCTTTCAGATGATGCGGGCAATGCGCTTTGGGGCAGCACGGACGGCGGCATGACGATGATATCCGCCGGAGACAACGCGGTTATCGGATATGATTCTGACGGCATCTACATATATTCCTACGGCAAAAAACATACCATAGAGGCTTCAATAGCTTCACTTGCGGCTTATAATGAACGGCTGAACGGTATTGTATATACTACAACGGACGGCGGTGTGTTTTATATGAACGGAACGGATTCTCTTAAGATTGATATAGATGTTGCACAGGGGTTTACGCATGCGTGTAAAGTCAGTGATAACGGCAAATATTATGTTCTGACAACGAGCAGTGAAAGTAGTGATTTTTCATCGGGCGAGAGTTCTTTTTACGTTGGCGACAGCGACGGAAATCTTACACTCATAAGCAGGGACAACAACGATAAAGATGTGCTCAGGGTGTGCGATGACGGAACCGTGGTGTACATAGATATGGAAACCGGAGATTACGGTATCGTAAACAGCAGAAAAATCATGAAATACGCGGATGATTCCGTGACCCAGATAACGGACGGCTTATCCAAATACAGGACAAGCGGAGATGAAGTCTATTATCTTACAACTGATGGCAGGATATGCATGACCCGGATGAGTCAGGACGGTTATGTAACGGTACTGGATTCGGAAGTCCAGGACCTGTCGGACAATCTTGCCGATACCGGGACCGGAATAATTTACCGTAAAAATGACGGGTATTATTATGCCGGTGCAGACGCTGAAGCGGTCAGAATCAATAAATGCAAGGAAGATGCAGATTGCATTTGGTATGAAGAAAATGTAATAAACTATTATATATATGACGGAAAATTCTATTCGGCGTCAGGCGCATCAGACAAAGCACTTTTTGAAATAAATGATCCGGACAAGGCAGTATATTCGTCAGAGTCGGAGTATATAGCGGCGGTTTCGTCGGACGGAAATCTTCATATCGTTACCGGATCGTCAGACAGGGAAACGGTAGCGGCCGACAGTGTGGGTAAAATAGCCAACCACAAAGGTGTAATATATACTGATGATAATATCGCATATCTTATTGTTAAGCCGGACGGCAAACCAAAGAAGCTGGCGGATATATCCGGTGGCATTGGCAGGGCGTTTTATTCCGGCCACAGATATTATATCGTTAATGATAAAAATATTCTTTATAATGTTAAGCAAAGCGGCAGAAACAGTGAAAATGCCGGATATGTGTCCTTTATAGACCTGATGGAAAAATAACAGGTACAAAACTTAATGAAAACGTGCAATCTTTAGTGTCAAGCAAAAATGAAAATGTCCCGAAATAATCAAAAGATCTGCCCTGTGAA
>CAMENP010000004.1 GCA_945928575.1 uncultured Butyrivibrio sp. | reverse complement strand
GCGCGGGTACAGAAGAGGAAACCGCGCGGAAATACCCGTCCGCGGGCGAAAAAGCAGGGCCGCGCGGGTACAGAAGAGGAAACCGCGCGGAAATACCCGTCCGCGGGCGAAAAAGCGGGGCCGCGCGGGTACAGGAGAAGAAACCGCGCGGAAATACCCGTCCGCAGGCGAAAAAGCAGGGCCGCGCGGGTACAGGAGAAGAAACCGCGCGGAAATACCCGTCCGCAGGCGAAAAAGCAGGGCCGCGCGGGTACAGGAGAAGAAACCGCGCGGAAATACCCGTCCGCAGGCGAGAAAGCAAGGCCGCGCGGAAGCAAAGCAGATAGAATCAGGTAAATTTAAGTCAGAAAATTATGAAATAGGAGAAAACGCTATGTATATTAATTATAATGAAATAAAAAACAGAAAAGAGATTATAGAGACAGAACTCCAGAAAATCGCAAAAATGCTAATAAATATGCCGGATGGAGAACTTCTGTGTGCGAAAAACGGTAAAGGATATAAATGGTATAAAAGAACAGTGACGGGAGAAAAAATATATTTGCCAAAATCGGAATTTGATTTGGCGAAAAAACTTGCTGTTAAAAAATATCTATATGCCAAACAAAATGATTTGATGAATGAATCGAGAGCCTGTGAAAAATATCTTAATATCCTTCATGGTTGTTCAACGAAAGAAGATTTGTTATTGCGGAATACAGAATATAGTCGTTTGCTGAATCAAGGAAGTTTTGACGCAGAGATGCTTAAATGGATGAATTCGGAATATGAAAAAAATACTAATTATCCGGAAAAATTAAGCGTAGAGGCTACACAGGGAAAATTGGTACGTTCCAAATCATAGGCAATAATTGATAAGATGTTATTTTTAAATAAAATCCCATTTCGATATGAAGCGGAGTTGAAATTAGGCTGGAGCACTATTTTCCCGGATTTTACAATTATGCATCCGGTTACAAAGGAGTTGTATTACTGGGAACATTTTGGAATGATGGATAATCTTGAATATGTAAATAAGGTTGCAGCAAAAGTACGGTTATATTGCGAAAATGGAATTATCCCCGATCATAAATTAATAATGACATTTGAATCTAAAAATTATCCATTAAGCATATCAAAAGTTGAGAACATAATTAAAGAAAAATTTTGTTGACGTCGCGCAGGCACAGAAGAAACCGCGCGGAAATACCCGTCCGCGTGGGTATATACTTGAAACCATATTTTGTTTGTGCTATCATAGTTTACATGAAAGAGCTGATTAAACATATAAAAGAAGGTACCTTTAAGCCGGCTTATCTGTTGTACGGCGAGGAGGATTACCTGAAGAAAACATATAAATATAAATTAAAAGACGCCATTTGCGGTGATGACACAATGAATTTTTCATATTATCAGGGAAAAGATATTCCGGTGGAGGAAATTGTTGATCTGAGCCGGACTATGCCTTTCTTTGCTGAGAGGCGACTGATAATGATAGAAGATTGCGGACTTTTTAAGGCTTCATCGGAAGAAATGGCGGAAGCAGTGAAAAATGCTCCGGACACGACGGTTTTTCTGTTTGTGGAAAGTGAAGTTGATAAGAGAAACAGGCTGTATAAGGCGGTTAATGATGTCGGATATGTATGTGAAATGAAGAAACAGAAAGAATCCGATTTGATGTCATGGTGTGCCAAACAGTTTGGTGCGGCAGGTAAGAAAATAACACAGAATGATATGACATATTTTCTCAATCGTGTCGGACTGGATATGAATACAATATATAATGAGAGTTGTAAGCTTATCGCATACATGGGTGATGCCGATATAATAGATAGGGAATCGATTGATGCGGTTATAGAACCGCAGCCTGAGGATAGAGTGTTTGATATGATAAATGCTATGTCCGAAGGCAATGTTGACACTGTTATGAAATTGTATTCGGATCTTGTGGAACTGAAAGAACCGCCGCTTAAAATACTTGCATTATTGGGACGGCAGTTTGCGCAGCTGTATGCGGTTAATAATATGAAATCCGAAGGTGCATCGAATCAGGAGATTGCAGCCAGACTTGGGATAAGACCATATTTTATAGGAAGATATGTGGCAGGCGCATCACACTACGGCAGCGCAGAACTCAGGCAGGCTATGGAAGACTGCGTCGGCGTTGATAATGATATAAAGACCGGCAGAATTGAAGATAAATATGCGGTTGAATTACTTGTGATTAAATATACCACAGGAGGAAAAGGGAATGGACGAAAAGGAACAGAAGGAAGAACTTGAGCAGAAAGAGGACATTGGGAAAAAACCTTTTTTTAACAGAACAAGGATAATTATAGCGGCGGTTACCATAGTTATAATTCTGGCTGCCGTGATAAGTATTCTTTTTGTTAAAGGTGTTTTTCACAGAGGGCATAAGGATTCGACGGCAGAGACGACTCAGAATGTTGAGGTGGTGCAGGATACTTCAGAATCCGAAAAAGCAACAGAGACAGAGACTGAAAAAGAGTCTGTTACCGAGAAAGAAACGGAGACTGAGACCGAGAAGGAAACAGAGACTAAGAAACAGGAAGAAGAAAGTAAAGCACAGAATCAGGGCGGACAGCCAAACGGCCAGACCGGAGGCGGAACACAGAATAATAACGGTGCGGGCCAGACGGCACAGACGCAGACCACGGTTAAATACAAGGCGGAATTTAAAGTTGTAAACAGTTGGGAAGAAGGCGGCAAGAAATGCTACCAGCTGTCGGGAACTGTAACCAATCCTTCATCATCCGAAATATCTTCGTGGACAGTCGTATTTGATGCTGGAAACGGAGCCGAACTTAAGAATTTCTGGAACAGCAACTGTACGATATCGGGAAATAAGATAACGGTTAAACCGGCGGATTATAACTCCAAAATAGGCGCAGGCGCAAGCGTGTCCGATGTTGGAATAATAGTTGCCACATCATCGACGATATCTGATTTTACATATAACGGTGAGGCAAAAGCATCCGGGCAGAACCAGGGCAATGGCGGCGGTAATAATAATGCCGGTAACAATGGCAATAATAACGGCAACAGTAATAACGGTGCCCAGACAACGGAAGATGTGAAACCGTACACACCTCCGAAGCTTGAAAGCGGCACACCGGTCGGAAATCACGGACAGCTTTCTGTCAAGGGAGTTGATCTTGTGGATAAGAACGGTTCCAAATACCAGCTTAAGGGTGTGAGCACGCACGGACTTCAGTGGTTCCCGCAATATGTCAATAAAGCTGCTTTTAAGACATTGCGTGATAACTGGGGAGCCAACGTTGTGAGACTTGCCATGTATACCGGAGAAAACGGATATTGCAGCGGCGGTTCCAAGACAGACCTTGAAGCCAAGATAGACGAGGGTGTCAAGGCGGCGTCGGAACTCGGAATGTATGTCATAATAGACTGGCATATATTAAGCGACGGCAATCCGAATACACATAAGGATGAAGCGGTTAAGTTCTTCAGTAAGATGTCAAAGAAGTACAGCAAGAATGTTAATGTAATATATGAGATATGCAACGAACCGAACGGCGGTGTGGACTGGAATACGATCAAGCCTTATGCCGACACGATAATATCAACGATAAGGAAAAATTCACCGAATGCGATAATTCTTGTAGGTACACCTACATGGTCGCAGGATGTTGATACGGTTGCGTCCAATCCGGTTGCAAATAAGAAGAATGTCATGTATACATTGCATTTCTACGCAGGAACGCATAAGGATAATATCAGAAATAAGCTGACGACGGCGAGAAAAGCCGGAACACCTGTATTTATATCGGAGTTCAGCATATGTGACGCATCGGGTAACGGCGGAATAGATTATACTTCGGCGAATACGTGGAAGAAGCTCATTAATGACAACAATGTATCGTATGTCGGATGGAGCTTATGTAACAAGGCTGAGACATCAGCCCTTATAGCATCGTCCTGTTCGAAACTTTCGGGATGGAGTGATTCGGAATTGTCGGAGACCGGCAAGTGGCTCAGAAATTTCATAGCAGGCAAATAACGATAATAAAAGGGACTGCATTGAAGCAGTCCCTTTAAAATATATTATGATGTGCAGCCGATTAACATCACAATATTATATTAGTTCATTCCATTAACGAGATTGGTAAGACGTGAAACCTTTCTTGCAGCATTGTTCTTGTGATATACACCCTTTGAACATGCTTTGTCGATCTCAACTGTAGCAACCTTAAGAGCCTCTGTAGCAGCGGCCTTGTCAGCAGCTTCAACAGCAGCCTCAACCTTCTTAATGTAAGTTTTAATCTTTGACTTGATGGCCTTGTTCTTCTCGGCCTTAGTAGCTGTAACTAAAATTCTTTTCTTAGCAGATTTGATATTAGCCAATTCAGGCACCTCCAATTATTTGTAAAAAATATTATATCGTTAATGTCAAAACAGACACGGGCATTTCGACATAAACACACTATGATATTTTATAATACGATTCCATGAATGTCAATACATAATTATATAAAAATCACACAAAATAACAAAAGAATTATAATAGGGGGCGGATTATGAAGAAAAATGCACTTACGCAGATAAGAACCGATCTTGCACTGGAGGCTAAAAATAATATATCAAAAGATAATGATGCAATCAAGGGAGTAAGGATTACAGAAGAAAAAGACTGCTCCAATAACATAAATGTTGTAAAAATGGAAGTACTTAGCAGAGCCGGTGCCAATGCGATAAAGAGACCTGTCGGGACATATATTACGATGGAAGTTCCGGGACTGATGGAGGATGATGAAGGAACCCACAGGGAAATATCCAAGGCACTTGCCGTCGAATTAAAGAAGCTGATTATGGCATCATATAGCTGGGATAACAGAATCCCGAAGGTGCTTGTTGTAGGATTGGGAAACCGGGATGCCACATCTGATGCGCTGGGACCGGAAGTTGTGTCAAACCTGTTCATAACAAGACATATTGTGGAATTTATGGGATATGAGGAAGTGGAAGGTGCTTTTGCGGTGACAAGCGCCATTGTGCCGGGAGTTATGGCACAGACAGGAATGGACACATGTGAAATTATAAGCGGGATAATAAGGAAAACAAAGCCGGATGTACTTATTGCGGTTGATGCACTCGCGGCAAGAGGAATTAAAAGATTGAATTCGACAATACAGATTACGGATACCGGAATACATCCGGGATCAGGTGTAGGGAATAACAGGCAGGCGATAACCAGGAAAAGTATGGGGATACCGGTGATCGCAATAGGCGTACCAACGGTTGTGGATGCCTCGACACTTATTTATGACAGTGTAAAACGTAACAATGTTGAGGATCCGGTGCAGATTTCCGATGAATATAAATTGATGTATGTTACATCTAAAGACATTGATGCGATAATTAAAAGAGTAAGTTATACGATATCCGAAGGAATTAATATCTGTATGGGTTTTGACAGGCAGTGAAATAATGAATAGCATTGTCATTGCCGGAATATACTGTATCAGTCCGGATGGATGAGTATAGTATGAAAGAGCGTGTCGGATGAATAAATATCAATGGCTTCGCAGACAACATGGAGTGAACGGAAATGGTTTAAAAAAAATTATGATATTATTGATTGTTGCTGCGATGGTTTTTCTTATGTTGAAAGGCTGCCAGAAAATTTCGCAGGATTTCTGGGATAAAGTACGGGAAAAATCACTTGAAACAATAGCATCATCTTTTATAACGGGAGAATGCTGGGATGAAGACAGCAGGGAATTTGAGATACCGGACCTTATTATGAGAGAGTTTTATCCTGTTGGCAGCTTATATAATTGTGGAGATGACATTAAAACAGTTGAAGCAGATGTCGGCGAACATATTGAACCACAGCCTGAAACAGAATCTGTGACCGAAAGTGAATCCGTCAATGAAGAGACGGAGACCGGGCAGAACAATGACGGCAGAGAGCCGGCACAGAACAATGACAGCAAAGTGCTTGAGGCAGCAGCCGGTATAATACCGATGGATAAACTTATGGATTACAATTTTGTGTTGAATAATTTTTATGTTGTGCCGTCTGTGACAAGCCTGAGGCCACAGGTGCTTGACTTGGAGAAAATATCCAGTGTGGATTTAAGAATCGAGAAAGATGCGTCAATACCGCAGATACTTATTTTTCACACTCACTCACAGGAAAAATTTGCAGACAGTGAGTCAAACGGAAAGAGTATTGTTGATGTCGGAGACAGGCTGGTAGATCTTCTGAAAGATGAGTATGGATATAATGTAATACATCTTACTGATGAATTTGATATGGCGGGAGGCATTCTTGACAGAAGTGAGGCATATACTTATGCCAATGCCAGACTTGATGAAGTACTGGCACAGAATCCATCCATACAGGTGGTAATCGATCTGCATCGTGACGGTGTGGATGCGTCCAAACATCTGGTGACTGAGATAGACGGCAAACAGACTGCCAGAATAATGCTTTTTAATGGTGTGAGTTATACCAAGGAACAGGGAGATATAGATTATCTTCCGAATCCGTATCTTACGGAAAATCTTGCTATGACGTATAAGATGTTTTTGCTTGGAAAAATAAATTATCCGGACTTGTTCAGATGTATATACATATCAGGATACAGATATTGTCTGCATCATGTTCCGCGCTCAATGCTGATAGAAGCCGGTGCGCAGACCAATACATATGAAGAAGTGTACAATGCAATGGAGCCTCTTGCGAGGCTCATTGACATGGAATTAACTATGAAATAAACTACCGGCAGATAGAATTAAGGTCGTTGTAGAAATCCGGATACGATATATTAACGCACTCGGCATCTTTGATCGTGGTAATACCGTCAGCTTTAAGCGAGGCAACAGCGAAAGACATTGCAATCCTGTGGTCTAAATAGCTGTCAATTGATGCACCGTGTAATGAACGTCCGCCGTTTATGATCATTCCGTCATCTGTAGCGGCAATATCGGCGCCCATTGCCTTAAGATTCGTAACAACCGTATCGATACGGTTACTCTCTTTAACTTTAAGCTCGGCGGCATCTTTGATAATGGTCTGGCCGTCGGCGTAAGCAGCAAGCACAGCGATGACAGGAAGCTCATCTATAAGTGTCGGGATGATATTTCCCTCTATGATCGTTCCGTGGAGTGATGATGGTCTGACGAGCAGGTCGGCTACGGGTTCGCCACCTGAAACGTGTCTGTTTAAAACAGTTATGCTGCCACCCATTGCCTGACATACACGGAGTATGCCGTCACGGGTGGGATTGATTCCGACGTTCTCTATAATAACTTCTCCTGATGATGCAAGCAGTCCGGCTGCAATGAAATAGGCTGCGGATGATATATCGCCGGGTACGTGAACTTCCTGGGCATACAATTCATCAACCGGTTCAATGTATGCGGTAAGTCCCTCGGAATAAATATTCGCGCCGAAAGAATAGAGCATAAGTTCGGTATGGTTTCTCGATAATGACGGTTCGGTTACACTGGTGCGGCCGTCCGCGTATAATCCGGCAAGTAACACACATGATTTTACCTGGGCACTTGCAACGGGAGAGTTGTAATCTATGGCATTAAGCCTGCGGCCGTTTATTGTAAGCGGCGCCAAAGTGGTGTTATCATGTCCGTTAATATCTGCATTCATCATGCGTAGAGGCTTAATGATGCGGTCCATGGGACGCTTCCTTATGGATGCGTCTCCGTCGAGGACGGAAGTGAAATTCTGGCCGGCAAGTATACCGCTTATAAGTCTGGTTGTCGTGCCGCTGTTACCGACATCAAGAACACCTTCAGGTGCTTTAAGTCCGTGAAGTCCACGGCCTTTGACAATGACGGTGTCTTTGTTATTAACTATATCTACGCCCATTTTATTAAAACAGCCGATTGTGGACAGACAATCCGCTCCCTGCAGAAAACCTGTGATTTCGGTTGTGCCTTTGGCGATTGAGCCGAACATGACGGCACGGTGTGATATTGATTTGTCTCCTGGTACTTTAACCGTACCGCTTATATGTGTTCTTTTATGAAAATCCATTCTGGTATCTCCTGTTTATTTATGTAATGTATAATTATTGGCAAGAAGGAGTGCTGACGCGGCATTCATGGCATTCTTGTCATAGAACTCGATCATAAGTACTCCATCCACAAATTCTCTGTTATGGACAATCTCGATATTCTGGATATTAATCCTGTTATCGGACAGAAGAGAAGTGATTTCGCTTATCGCGCCCTCACGGTCTTCGATACTGCAATATATTACATTGCGTGACAACATAGGACCTCTTGCGCCGACGTTAATGGAATCGCGGTATTCTTTTGATCTGATAAACATATCTGCAATGGCATTCCTGTTACCGGCAGAAACTTCATTGCGTATATCTGTAAGAGATCTTATATATAAGTCAAGGAGCTTCACGATGGCATCAGGATTGGTAGCACAGATCTGTGACCACATATCCGAAGAAGATGATGCAATACGTGTCAGATCTTTGAATCCGCCGGCCGCGAGCATACGCATCAGCTGGTCATCTGTATCGTTATCCTGGACGAGATTTACCAGACTTGAGGCTATAAGATGCGGGACGTGGCTTATGCCGGCAACTGCGAAGTCGTGTTTGTCCGGATCGGTTATAATAGGAATGGCACCGGTAAGCCGCACCAGTTCGGTGTAAAAAGAAAGATTCCTGTCGGACGTAAGCGGTGTAGGCGTTATTGCGTAATAAGCATTCTCAAGGAGAATATCGGAAGATGCCTGATACCCTGTTTTCTCGGAACCGGCCATAGGATGTCCGCCGATAAAACATTCCTCCATATCCAGATCGTGTATCATACGGTGAATATATCCCTTGACGCTTCCAACGTCGGTTATTATACATCCCGGCTTTATTATTTTCTTGAGAAGTGAAAGGTATGTAAGATTATGTTCAACCGGTGTGCACAAAAAAACAATATCACAATCTCCGAATTCCCTGCCGACTTCATGTACCGGTGTGTCAACGACACCGTCAGATACTGCGTCTGCTAACGGCTCCGGGCTTCTGTTATATGCTATGATGTGGATTCCCGGACAGTTTTTCTTAAAAGCTCTGGCGATAGAACCGCCTATTAATCCAAGACCTATAAAACCTGCTGTAATCATAATTCTGCTCCTGATAATAAACTATGCATATTGTAGCAGAATTACAGTCATACCGCAACTGTTTAATGCTTTAAATTGCTGATATCGGTGAGCGGCTTTTTTTGAATTTGGCTATTGCAAATAAACTTTATTTATGTTATACTCATTTTTGCGTGAGAAAACGTGTATACATATTTGTTATTAAGGAGAGATTAACAGTGGAAGTTGCTAAGATGATAATTTCAATTTTATTAATTATAGATTGTATTGTACTTACGATTGTGGTTCTTATGCAGGAAGGCAAAGAAGCCGGACTTGGTTCCATAAGCGGTATGGCTGACACATATTGGGGTAAGAACAAGGGCCGTTCGATGGAAGGTGCTCTTGAGAAGACTACGAAGATACTTGCGGTTGTGTTCTTTATAGCAGCGCTTGTACTCAACCTTAAGTGGTTTAATTAAGCTTATACTTATGAACTTATGACCTCCTGGATATGCCGGGAGGTTTTTTTAACGGGAAGAAGGAGATAACGCATTATGGATAATGCATCATTTGAAAAAAGAAAAAAAGTAATAAATGACCTTATACATGATAAGATGTATGTACCGATGAAAGCTAAGGAAATCGCTATTCTTCTCGGAATCAGTAAAGAAGACCGTCCTGCGCTTATGGAAGTGCTTGATGCACTTGTGCTTGAAGGTAAAATCGGGTTTTCGAAGAAGGGCAAATACGGTAAGGCTGAGAATACGGCGATAGTCGGTACTTTCGAGAGTACACAGAAAGGTTTTGGCTTTGTTGTCATAGAGGATGAACCGGGGCAGGATATTTATATTGCGGAGAAAGATACCAATGGTGCTCTTCATAATGATAAAGTCCAGGTTGTCATAACAAGCGAAGCCAAGGATGGCAGGAGACGCGAAGGACGTATACTTAAAGTTATAGAGCGAGGCACGCTTAATATAGTAGGCACTTATGAGAAAGACGGCAGATATGGTTTTGTGATTCCGGATAATCTTAAGTTCGCTCGTGACATATATATTGCATCGGGCCATAACAAGGGTGCGGTTACCGGACATAAAGTTGTGGTAAGACTGACATCGTACGGAGATGATAAGCATAATCCGGAGGGCGATGTCATAGATATTATAGGACATGTCGATGATCCGGGAACCGATATCATGTCAATAGTTCTAGGATATGATATCCCGACAGAGTTTCCGCAGGAAGTGGTAGATTCACTTAACGATATTCCGGACAGCGTGGCTGCCGAAGATATTGAAGGCCGTAAGGACTGCCGTGGCTGGCAGACTGTCACGATTGACGGAGAAGACGCCAAGGACCTGGATGATGCGATTACACTCTCAAAGGATGGCGATAACTATCGCCTGGGCGTGCATATTGCGGATGTGTCCAATTATGTCACGGAGCATTCTCCTCTTGATAAGGAAGCTCTTGAAAGAGGCACGAGTGTATATCTTGTCGACCGTGTTATTCCAATGCTTCCGCATAAGTTAAGTAACGGAATATGTTCGCTCAACCAGGGCGTTGACAGGCTGGCCTTAAGCTGTATAATGACAATTGATGCTAAGGGCAATGTAATTGACCATGAAATCTGTGAGACGGTCATCAATGTCGACAGACGTATGTCGTATACACAGGTACAGAAACTGATAGACGGCAGTGACATAGCTTTATCGGAAGAATACAGGAATTTTATCCCGATGTTTCTGATGATGAACGAGCTGGCACTGATCCTCCGTAAGAAAAGACACAGCCGTGGCTCAATTGATTTTGATTTTCCGGAATGTAAGATTATATTGGATGAAAAAGGTCATCCGTTATCGGTAAAACCATACGAGCGTAACGCAGCCACGAAGATCATCGAAGATTTTATGCTTATCGCCAACGAGACTGTGGCAGAAGATTACTTTTGGCAGGAGGTGCCGTTTGTATATCGTACGCATGATAATCCGGATCCTGAGAAAATCCGCTCACTTGCAGCTTTTATCAATAATTTCGGATATTCAATAAGAATAGGCAACGATGAGATCCATCCGAAAGAATTACAGAAACTGCTTGAGAAAATAGACGGTTCGGATGAGGAAGCTCTGCTTTCAAGGCTTACATTACGTTCCATGAAAAGAGCGCAGTATACGACGGATTGTAGCGGACATTTCGGACTTGCGGCCAAGTATTATACGCATTTTACATCGCCGATAAGAAGATATCCGGATTTACAGATACACCGTATTATCAAGGAATGTATTCACGGCAGAATGGATGATAAGCGCACATCACACTACAATAAGATACTTCCGGATGTCACCAAACAGGCGAGCAGAACGGAAAGAAGGGCTGATGATGCCGAACGCGATGTGGAGAAAATGAAGAAAACCGAATATATGGCGGGCCATATCGGAGAAGTTTTTGACGGTGTGATATCAGGAATTACAGCCTGGGGAATTTATGTGGAACTTCCGGATACGATTGAAGGAATGGTTCATGTAACGGCGCTCGACGGAGATTATTTCAAATATGACGAAGAACATTACGAAATGGTCGGTGAGGCTACCGGGAAGACATACCGACTTGGTGAACAGGTTAAAGTTAAGTGCATCGGTGCCGATAAATTGCAGAGAACAATTGATTTTAAGATGATTGGGTGATTGAGATGGAGAAAAAGAAAGACGGAGGCTTTAAATTAGTAGCCAATAATAAGAAAGCTTATTTTGACTATTTTATCGAAGATAAGTGGGAAGCCGGAATGGAACTCTACGGCACCGAAGTAAAGTCGGTCCGCATGGGAAAAGCCAGCATAAAAGAATCTTATATTAAGATTGAAAAAAACGAAGTTTTCATTTATAATATGCATATAAGCCCATATGAGAAGGGCAATATATTTAACCGCGACCCGGTAAGGGTGCGCAGACTCTTGTTACACCGCAGCGAGATTAATAAGCTCGCCGGCAAGACGGTGGAGAAGGGATATACAATCGTTCCTCTTCAGGTATATATGAAGAACGGACTGGTTAAGATAGAGATAGGTCTCGGACGAGGCAAGAAGCTTTATGACAAGCGTCAGGATATCGCCAAGAAGGACCAGCGCCGTGAGAACGAACGCGATTTCAAAATCAAGAATATCTAGCCGTAAGGCCGCATATGCGGTCCGGCTTGATAATATATCCGGGCTTGTACAGGTTTCGACGGGGATTTTGAATTCGGAGAAGCAAGCCGTATGGTAATGCGTTAAATTCCACACTAAATATAAACGCTGAAGATAATTTAGCAATCGCTGCCTAATGGCAGCTGTCAGCCTTAGTGCACCCGCACATTAAGAATTTGGCATCGACTCTGCGGGAAACGACACGCGTAAAGCTTTGAACGCGCGGGCGTATTATGAAGCTACTGAACACGGAATTGTGTCTGTTCAAGTCCGTGGGAGGGAATGTTAAATAACCGACTAAGCTTGTAGAAGGACGATGGATAGGTTTTCGGACGCGGGTTCGACTCCCGCCAGGTCCACTGTAACGGCATTGTATGTTGCGAAAGTGATATACAGTGCCGTTATTTTTATAACTTTATCTGTGCCGGTGTACGTTGTGCCATAGTTGCGGCAAGTCGTTTTTTGAGACAGCAAAAATACAACAACAGTGTAAATAACGCACCGAAACAGTCTGAAATGGCGCTTGCATAAAAAATGTATTCCAACGGAAAAAACATAGGTAGTAATAAAACCGATATAACATACATGCCCTTGCGGAAAAACGAGATAGGGACAGCCTCCTTTACCATACTCATCGCAGTAAAGCCATCCACAAATGCAAACTGTATTGACACGAAGACAAAACCAAGCGAATAGCGCTGCACAAACACAACTGCCTGCGCAATGGCTGCGGAATCACTGAGAAAAAGCCGGACAAGCCATTCCGGTTTAAACAGAATAACCACTGTGATGATGCCTAAATACAGCCCGCTGTACAGCAAAACACCGCGGAAACATTCTAGTATTTTTTTGTAATTACCTGAACCGTAATAATAGCTGAACAATGTTGTACAACCGTTGGTCAGCCCTTCAGCCGGGCATATGGCAACAACCATGACACTTTGTACGACAGCAGCATACGAAATATATTGGTCGCCCAGCACACCGCCGTATTTCCGAAGCATAGCATTGAGCAGGATAATCAGCATGTTGTCCAGCACAACAATCAAAAACGGCATACTGCCGATACGGAGAATTTTTCTGCAAACTCGGCAGCTGTATTGCCCAAGGCCTAGACGGATAAGCATGTTTTTTCGGCTGAGAACCCATAGAACGTAAAACAGCACACAGAACTGAGAAATGACGGTAGCGATTGCCGCACCTACGACACCCATATTCAGGACATAAATAAAAAACGGATCCATGGCAATGTTGATCACCGCGCCAAGCACAATGGAAAACATTCCCTGTCTCGCATAGCCCTGTCCCATAATAAAACGGTTCAGTCCAGTGCCGCACAATACGGCAGCCGTACCAAAAGAGTAAATTGTAAAATAGGCATTGGCTGTCGGATACATTGCATCGCTGCATCCCAGCAGGTATAAAAGCGGTTTTTTGAAACAGAGCAAAATAATTGTAAGTGTAACAGAAAGAGCGGCCAGTAATATCAAAGCGTTATTGAGGGATTGTTGGGCAGCTTTATGGTTCTTTTCACCAATTGATATACTCATCAACGCCGAGCCGCCAACTCCAATCAATGAGGCAAAACCTGTGATGGCCGTAAATGCAGGAGCGCAGATTCCGATGCTTGCAAGAGCGATTTTTGCGTTAGTTCGCATATGTCCAATATAAATTCTATCCACGATACTGTACAGAATATTAAACAGTTGTGCCAGCATCGCGGGAACACCGAGCTTCCAAATCAGTTTATTTATGGGAAGTGAATCAAAATCTTTTTCCATGTCTGTATTCCTTTCAAAAAAATAGATGCCCAAAAACATCGCCTTATAGCACATTTTCATGTGCCGTACCTACGGCGGTGTCTTGAGCACCCTTGTCCGCTGCCCGGTGGCAACGGTAAGTGTCATATTTTCGGTAAGCATATCATAGAAATACGTTCTTGTCAATCCGTGTCAGAAAATAGGGATTAATTGTTATAGACCGTAAAAAGTGTGAATTTGAATATTTGTCAAAGGGATTGTGATATGATAAAATAAAAATATGAAGATATGACCAAAATGTACTTATTGAGAGGTAAAATAAAATGTTAAATTATAGAAAAATAGAAACGGCGGATGATAAAAAAATAGCCATGATCATCCGTTCAAATCTTGAAAAATTCCATTTGAATATTCCTGGAACGGTGTATTTTGATCCGGAATTGGATCATTTGAGCGACTATTACAACAGCAGACCGGATAAGCGGGTTTATTTTATCGCAATGGATACGGACAGCCGTATCATCGGCGGTGTAGGCGTTGCGGAGTTTGGCGGGATAGAGGATTGTGCCGAACTTCAAAAGCTTTATCTGGACGATTCGGTTAAGGGAAAAGGTTATGGTAAAGAATTGGTTGGAATAGCCGAAGAGTGGGCAAAGTCCGCAGGTTATAAAAATTTGTATCTTGAAACTCATACTAATCTGGCGGTGGCTATGAAATTATACGAGAAAATGGGCTTTCACATAATCGAAAAACCGTGTATAGTACAACATAGTACGATGAATCGTTTTTATCTGAAAGAATTATAATATTTTTGCAAAGGAGAACAGCTATTAATCCGTAAGATTACAAATGAGGATAAGAAAAAATATCCTGTTTTTGAGGAAAACTGTCAGAAAAGGAAAATTAAAGCTATGAAAATCAAACAGCAGAAATATATAAAAATATTTTTAACAGAAGAATTCGGAGAGGGCAGGGGGAATGCATTGTTTGATAGCCAGGATAAAGAACTCAGGAAATAATTGGGTTAAATTATGAAAATATATGAAGCAAAAAACAGAAACAGACACCTGACAACAGCGCTTCTTGATGTTTGGGAGCAATCTGTCCGGGAAACACATCTTTTTCTTGCGGATGAAGAGATAATCCGGATTAAAGAGTATGTTCCGCAGGCTTTGAAGAATGTCAGACATCTGATCATTGCAGAAACATGTGAAGAAAGTCCGGTAGCTTTTATGGGAATTGAAAGCGGGTGGCTTGAAATGTTGTTTATTCTTCCGTCAGAACGTGGAAAGGGCATTGGCAGAGAAATGGTTCTGTATGGAATCAGAAATTACGGAATCAATGAAGTGGCTGTCAACCTTCAGAATCCACAGGCAGTTGGATTTTATGAACATATCGGTTTTGAAACATATAAACATACAGACTGTGATGAACAGGGCGGTCCTTATCCGCTTTTGTATATGAGATATATAGGAGGTTTTTGATATGGATTACAGGAGATTCGGACAAAAAATAGTCGCAAGAATAGATAAAGGAGAAGAAATTCTTGAAAAAATCAAAGAAATTGCGTTGAAAGAAAACATAAAATCAGCCGGCATAAATGCACTCGGCGCTACAAACAATTTTACCGTGGGCGTTTACAATGTGGATGAGAAGAAGTATTATGCCAACGAATTCAAAGGTGCTTTTGAAATCGTCTCCCTGACGGGAACAATAAATACGATGAATGGCGAATTTTACACTCATATACACATGAGTGCAGGAAATGATAAAGGCGAGGTATTTGGCGGACATTTGAACAAGGCTTTTGTCAGTGCGACCTGCGAAATGGTAATAGATATTATTGATGGCGGTGTCGATAGAATATACGACGAAGAAACAGGGCTGAATATTTTGAAATTTTGACGCGAACGGGGATTTGTGCATGAACAGAGCATACACGAACGGGGATTTGCGTTAAGTGTAATATTGTATAAAAGTAAAACGATGGTGTTATTCTGGCAGGGGCGCTTGCGGCTCTGCTCATTATCGCAGGAATGTGATATTTAGTTTAGGAGGAACTCTTATTATGGAAACGGTTTACATAGCTGGAGGTTGTCTGTGGGGTGTACAGCATTTTTTTGACAGTCTGCCAGGAGTCATCATGACGGAGGCAGGAAGAGCCAACGGAAAAACAAATTTTCTGGATGGCCCATATGACGGATATGCAGAGTGTGTGAAAGTGGTTTTTGATGATAAAATAACTACAATTTCCGCGCTGATGAAGCATCTTTTTGAAATCATAGACCCGTACAGCATCGATAAGCAGGGTGTTGATGTGGGAAAAAAGTACAGAACCGGCATATACAGTACAGCACCCAAACATCTTGACGAAGCAAAAGCCTTTATAAACAGTCGTGAAGACAGAGATAAGATAGCTGTTGAAGTATTGCCGCTTACCAATTATGTCAGAAGCGCGGATGAACACCAGCATCATCTGGAACGGTTCCCGGAGGACGGATATCTCTGCCATATTCCCGATTCGGTACTCAATAAATACAGAACACTATGAAATTTAATAGTGACTTATAAATTTGTTAATATCTTCCGTAACGGAAGTAAATTCATTAACATAAGTATATCAACAGAAAACGGAGGTATATTAAAATGTTAAATGAATCAGTAATCAAAGTATTTAAAAACGGTATGTGGGATCTTGCCACATGTGCTAACGGAGAGCCGAATGTCGTTCCGGTCGCATTTAAGGATGTCACCGAAGACGGAAAACTTGTTGTGGGTGATGTTTTCCTTGAGACAACATTAAATAATTTAAAGGCAGATAATGGCAGAATTGCCGTATCAGCATATGATGCACAGAGCCTAGAAGGATATCAGATTAAGGGAACAGCCGAGTATGTAACGGAAGGCGAACTTGTAGATACATTTAAGGCTATGGTTGAAAAGATGTTTAATGGTGCGGCCACCGCAAAGGGAGCTCTCATCATTACACCTGATAAGATTATTGTTACCACACCGGGTGCCGACAACAAAAAAGTAATTTAACGCAAAATACACTAATAAATTTAATAGTAACTTTAAAAAATCACACCTTCGGGATATAATAGAATTAATGAATGGCCCGGAGGTGTTTTTTGTGGCAAAATACAGAAAAAAATTAGACTCTGACATACGATGTCCGCTTGAGTACGGATTGACGGTATTCGGAGGCAAATGGAAATCAAGAATCATATGCGTGCTTTCTGCCGGAACCAAACTCCGTTACAGTGAAATCCGTAAGGAAATGTACAATATAACAGATGCGGTTCTGGCTGCGACTTTGAAAGATTTAATAGAAGACGGAATTGTTGACAGAAAATCATACAATGAAATTCCTCCGAGAGTCGAATATTCACTGACAGACAAGGGTAAATCGGTTGTGCCTATTTTACAGAGTATATGTCAGTGGTCGGATATTTTTTATAAAGAAGATAACGGAAATGAAATGGTGCAGTGTCAGAAATGTGATTACCGCAGATAAAGGAGATAATATGCTTAAATACACGGAAGAAAAAATTTTTACCAAAGATCAAGTGCAACAGTTGTTTTTATCGGTAAACTGGATCTCCGGAAATTATCCGGATCGCCTGTACAAAGCACTTATGAATTCGTCGACGGTGCTTACGGTCTGGGATGATGAAAGGCTTGTCGGGCTTGCAAGAGTTCTTGACGATACGGAAATGCTTGCACAGATACATTATGTTCTTGTGCACCCTGATTATCAGGGGCAGGGAATTGCCGGAAAAATGATTGAATACATAAAAGAAAAGTATAAGGATTTTTTCTATATAGAAGGAATGCCGGAGGACAAAAATAATGTGCCGTTCTATGTAAAACACGGTTTCTCGGTTATGGAAAACGGTGCGGCCATCCGGATATGCAATATGAAATGATTAAGGAGAGAATGTATGCAGTTACTTATTAAGCAGAAGGTGTTCAGCTTGACCGATACATATGATGTTTATGATTCGTCGGGTAATCCAAGATATTATGTCAAGGCAGAATTTTTTACCATCGGACACAGGATTCATGTATATGATATGAATGGTAATGAACTTGGAACGATTAATCAGAAAATACTCACTTTTATGCCGGCATTTGACATTGAAATTTACGGAAAATATTACGGCAGGGTAGTAAAACGCTTCACCATGTTCAAACCTAAATATGACGTCGATTATAACGGATGGCGCATTGAAGGAGATTTCATGGGATGGGACTATGATGTGTATGACGGCAGTCTGGCGGTTATGCACATAAGAAAGGAATTATTCCGGTGGGGAGATACATATGTAATCGATATTGTAAATCCGGAAGAAGAGCTTATGGGACTTATGCTTGTAATTGCGATAGATGCGGCCAACTGTTCCAACGGAAATTGAAAGTGTTACGAAATTGTTAAATTTTATAACAGTTATTGACTCAATATATATATATTATAATTAATCATATAGAAAATCTTAAATAAAGGGAGGAATCATATGGTTAGTTATAAGAAAATTTTAATTCCGGTAATTGTGGCAGCATTATGTCTGTCAGGCTGTGCCAAGAGACCGGCATCGGAATTAGGAACTGCGGTTACCGAGAAAGAAACAGAGACAGTTGATGCAATGGAAGATGTGTCAACACGGGATTTATATTATAAGTCCAGGGAAAAAATATCCGGTGTAGATGCCACATGCTTGTCAGGTATGCTTGATCTGACGACCAAGGAAAGGGACAGACTTCTTGATGAAGGTATTCAGTACGGCTATGATTATTGCAAATCGGTTGGCAGAACCGTTGAACTGTGGGAGGATTTATCACCTGAACTTAAAATACTTCTTCAGCGTGATGATTACGGCGAATATGCGTATAAGTCATATGTGCTTGGAGAACTTCCGGACGGAGCGGACGAATCCGTCATGTCACACATATATGATGAAGTGATGTTGTCGCAGAGCAGTGTATACGATAAGCTGGATGAAAATATGCGTTCCAAAGTTATTGATAAAGTGATCGAAGAGGGTGTAAAACGCATGAACGAATCGTATTCCGTTACGGGAAGCAGCCCATTTATCAATAATGTTATATGGGAAGGCGAGTCCAACAAATGGTATACGGCCGTGCAGAACATAAATTATCCTTCGGATGCGGGAGATATAAAGGATTTTGTGTCGGGTCAATTGATTGCAATGAAAGCAATGAGGGATTTTGCTCCTGACGGTGTATCGGATGATGTTTTAAAAGAATACAAGGAACAATGGTATGAATTTGTGCAGGGACCATCGGATGTTATGCTGTATGAAGATGCTGATGGAGATGCGCTGTATGATGCCATAAAGTTGCACAATGAGAGTCTTGATGATTTTTACGCATATAAAGATTATCCTAAGGTTTTGTATGAACACTATGTTCAGACATCAATCCCGAAGAAAAGTGACTTGAATTACAGTTCCAAAGGATTAGAGTTTGACGAGGCGCTCCTGGCTCAAGGGGCTGTATGTGATTACCTTAATGATGATGAAAGAACAACACTTGTCTGCAAGGTGATTGACAATATTGAACTTCGCAAAGCCAATCCGGATGAATATTACGGACAGAAAAATGCATTCTGGGAGCATCTTAAATGCAGCAAAGAAGATAATTCGTGGTATGCGGCGCTTGGAAATATGAATGTCGACGGAGTGTATAAGGAATATATAGATGAACTCCTGAAACAACATTAACGGCACTTGATTATTGAAAAACTCCTCAAAATATGTTACTAATTATATATTAGAGCATATTGCGAGGAGCTTTTTTATGAACGACATTAATATAGATGATATGAAAAAAATGGATCCGGCACAGTATCTTACACTGGATATAAGAGATGATATTTCTTATATGCACGGACATGTTCCGGGTGCGGTTAATTTTACCACGGCAGAGATAGAGCAAAGCGGAGATCTGAAGCTACTTGAGGGATTATGTGATTTCCTTAAAGATAAAATATCGGCGAAATGGAATGACGGCGATATGACTCATCCGGTAATTGTATGCTGTAAGAAAGGATTGTCAAGCGGCGTTATAGCTGATCTGCTCTGTGAGAGAGGATTTAACGCGTTAAGTCTTGAGGGCGGTTATCAGGGATGGCTGCTTGATAAGCTTAAAGAGCCGCAGACACCGGCAAATGCGGACGGTGAGGAAGAAAGCGTTGCAAAACGCGCTGAAAAAAGCATCCGCAAGAAGTTTCACAAATCGATCTGGTGTAAGTTTACCAAAGCAATAAACGAATACGAACTGGTAAAACCCGGGGACAAGATAGCGGTATGTATTTCCGGCGGCAAGGATTCAATGCTTATGGCTAAGCTTTTTCAGGAACTTAAGCTTCATAACAAATTTGATTTTGACCTTGTGTTTATGGTAATGGATCCCGGATATAATGAGGCTAACCGTAAGATTATCGAAGGTAATGCGGCCAAATTGGAGATTCCGGTCACTATATTTGAGACGGATATATTTGAATCGGTTCTGCACGTTGAGAAGTCACCTTGCTACCTGTGTGCGAGAATGAGACGCGGACACCTCTATAACAAGGCGAAAGAACTCGGATGCAACAAAATAGCACTGGGTCATCATTATGATGATGTTATAGAGACCATTCTTATGGGAATGCTTTACGGGGCGCAGGTGCAGACAATGATACCGAAGCTTCACAGTACGAATTTTGAGGGAATGGAGCTTATCCGCCCTATGTATCTTATAAGAGAAGATGATATAAAGGCATGGCGTGATTACAATGATTTGTATTTTATACAATGTGCATGCAAATTCACGGAAACCTGCACGACCTGCGGTGAGAACGGAGCCAACCCTTCCAAACGTCAGGAAGTAAAGAAACTCATAAGGGAATTGAAGCAGACCAATCCTTTTGTTGAAGGAAATATATTTAAAAGCGTCGAGAATGTGAATCTCAGCACGGTTATAGCATATAAGGACAGTAACGGTAAACACAGTTTTCTGGACACTTATGACAAGGTGGATGATAAATAATGGATACGGACATAATCAGTGTGATGAAGGACGGAATGCCGCAGTTCAGTAAAGGCAACAAGGCGCTTGCACACTATATAATCGAAAATACGGATGCCGCGGCTTTCATGACGGCAGCGGAACTTGGAGAACATGCGGGAGTCAGTGAGTCAACGGTTGTCCGTTTTGCAACGAAACTTGGATTCAAGGGCTTTCCGCAGTTTCAGGAAGAACTCGGCAGGGTGATACGCGGCAGGCTTAACAGAATACAGACGATAGATATATCGGACAGCTCACTCACACATCCGGGGATTCTTGACTATGTCATGAAGGGCGATGCAGCTAAGATTCAGGATACGCTTGGTAATCTTGACGTCAGGGCATTTGATGTTGCGGTTGACACAATTGCCGGAGCGCGTAAGATATATGTTATGGGCTTAAGGAGCAGTTCAGCGCTTGCACAGTTTCTCGGTTTTTATCTGAAAATGATTGCCGATGATGTTGAGATAATCGGAACCAACAGTTCTGGAGAGATATTTGAACAGATGATCGATATAAGCAGTGAAGATGTTTTTATCGGGATCAGCTTTCCGAGGTATTCAATGCGTACCCTCAAAGCCATGGAATTCGCGAACAACTGCAATGCGCGCGTTATTGCTATAACAGATAACATACATTCGCCGATGAATCTGTACTCCTCATGCAATCTTTTTGCGAGGACGGATATGGCCGGAATAGTGGATTCGCTTGCAGCTCCGCTTTCGCTTATCAATGCACTTATAGTCGCATTGTGCATCCGCAATTCGCGGAAGGTTCTGGGAAGACTTGAAAAATTAGGTACAGTCTGGGAAGACTACAATATAACGAATAATGATGAGATCAATTATCTTGATGAAGAACTGATCCGGGATTTAAGGAAATTAAAATAATGGCAAAAACAATAGTGATCGGCGGCGGGGCTGCCGGAATGATGGCAGCATATGCGGCCGCTATGTGCGGAAACGAGGTTTCCCTCTACGAAAAAAATGAAAAACTTGGCAAGAAAGTATATATCACGGGCAAGGGCAGGTGTAATGTAACCAATGCCTGCGAGACACAGGAGCTTTTTAACAATATAGTCACCAATCCCAAGTTTATGTACAGTCCGATTTACACTTTTGACAATAATATGGTACGGAGTTTTATGGAAGAATGGGGCTGTCCGCTTAAAGTAGAGCGCGGTAACAGGGTTTTTCCGCAGTCGGACAAATCATACGATGTCATAAATGCGCTTATACGGGCCATGCGTGAGAATAATGTGGACATTAATCTTGACAGCCATGTAAGTGCCGTACTTACAAAGGACGGACATGTAACAGGCATAAAAGTCAACGGGCATGATGTTAAGTGCAACAATGTGATCGTCGCGACAGGCGGATATTCATACCCGTCCACGGGTTCTACCGGCGAGGGACATACGATGGCTTCAAAACTCGGACACCATATAACCAAATGTATGCCGGCGCTGGTTCCTTTTACTGCGGCAGAAGAGTGGGTCAAAGAATTACAGGGTTTATCGTTGAGAAACTGCGGTGTGACGATATATGACGGAGAACATAAGCTGTATGAGGATTTCGGCGAACTGCTTTTTACCCATTTCGGAGTCAGCGGACCGACTGTGTTAAGCGCCAGTTCATACGCAGTTGATATTATTAAGAACAGACCTTTGAAACTGGTGATCGATTTGAAGCCGGCACTTGATGAAAAACAGCTTGATGCCAGAATTTTAAGGGATTTTGAAGCTAATATTAACAGAAAATTTATGAATTCGTTAGATAAACTGTTCCCTAAATCACTGATTCCTGTTATTATAGACAGGTCGGGAATTGATGCACAATGCCGTGTTAATGAAATAACCAGAGATAAAAGGCTTGGACTTGTAAAGCTTATTAAGAACTTTGACCTGACACTTACGGGACTTCGCGGTTTTAATGAAGCGATTATTACGCATGGTGGCGTGGATGTTAAAGAGATAGATTCATCGACAATGGAATCGAAGCTTATAAAAGGACTTTATTTTGCCGGAGAGATAATAGATGTTGATGCAGTGACGGGCGGATTTAATCTCCAGGTCGCGTGGTCTACGGGATATCTTGCCGGAATATCACAGAATATATAATTATCATGGAGGAATATGATATGATACAGAGTATCGCAATCGACGGACCTGCCGGAGCAGGTAAGAGCACAATAGCAAAGAAAGCGGCCAAGGAGTTATCTTTCACATATGTTGATACCGGAGCAATGTTCCGCGCAATGGCCGTATATATGGCAGATCACGGAATAGCGCAGGATGATGAGAAGGCAATAAGCTCGGCGTGTGATGATATTTCAATAGAAATTGAGTATGAGGATGGGGCGCAGCAGATTATCCTTAACGGAGTAAATGTCACAGGAAGACTGCGTGAGGAACGGATCGGTAATATGACATCGGCAATTTCCGTATATCCGGCAGTCAGAACCAAACTTCTCGAACTGCAAAGACAGATTGCAGCCACGAAGAATGTAATTATGGACGGAAGGGATATCGGAACATGCGTGCTTCCGGATGCCGTATGTAAGATTTATCTTACCGCAAGCGTTGCTACAAGAGCTAAGAGAAGATATGATGAACTTGTGGCCAAAGGCATTCCGGCCGACATGGAGGATATTAAGAAGGATATAGAGGAACGTGATTACAGGGATATGCACAGGGATGTTGCACCGCTTAAGCAGGCCGATGATGCGGTACTTATAGATTCATCCGATATGGATATCGAACAGGTTACCAAAGCAATCATTGACGCATACAATGCGGCCGTAGCGGAGTAACTCGTATGAAGGTGGTAACAGCTGACAGTGCCGGGTTCTGCTTTGGAGTCAGGCGTGCCGTCAATATGGTATATGAGCATGCCGGTAACGGTAATGTATATACGTACGGGCCTGTCATTCATAATGAAGAAGTCGTAAATGACCTCACAAGGCGGGGGGTTAAAGTTCTCAATACAGAAGAGGATATAATCAATGCACCGCGCGGAACCGTAATAATCCGGGCACATGGTGTTCCTGAGAAAATTTATCATGTAATAGAGGAAAGCGGGCATAAGCTGGTTGACGCAACGTGCCCATTTGTGTTAAAAATACATCAGATAGTCCGAAAAGCATCGGCCGAGGGTACGTATGTGGTCATTGTAGGCGACAGGAACCATCCCGAGGTACAGGGAATCAAGAGCTGCGCGGAGAATTCAACGGTTATTGCGGATGAGTCGGAGGCTTGTATTTTTTTGGAAAATGAAGCCGGACACCATAAAAAGTTATGTATTGTGGCACAAACGACATATAATTTCAATAAATTTCAATATTTGGTTGAAATTTTTCGGAAAAACAGTTATGATAAAATAGATGTTTTGAATACGATATGCAGCGCAACAGAAGAGAGGCAGAAAGAAGCTGCCGCAATTGCATCGGAATTGGATGCCATGATTGTCATAGGAAGCCGTAACAGTTCCAATGCATGTAAACTCTACGATATATGCAGGGAAAGATGCGCTGATACATATTTTATTCGGACTGCGGCTGATATGGATTTTGAAGAACTTAAGAAGTTTGACAGAATCGGTATAACAGCGGGGGCATCCACCCCACAGAATATAATCGAGGAGGTTCAAGCGAAATGTCAGATTTAAGTTTTGAACAGTTATTGGAAGAATCATTAAAAACTATACATACAGGGGAGGTTGTCGACGGTAAGGTTATTGCGGTTAAGGAAGATGAAATCATTCTTAACATTGGATATAAAGCAGACGGTATAATCGTTCGTAACGAATATACTAACACACCTGGTCTCGATCTTCGTACTGTTGTTAAGGAAGGAGATGTTATCAAGGCTAAGGTTATCAGAGTAAATGACGGTGACGGATATGTTGCATTATCATACAAGAGACTTGCAGCAGAACTTGGTAATAAGAGACTTGAAGAAGCATTTGAGAATAAAGAAGTTCTCAAAGCTAAGGTTACACAGGTACTTGACGGCGGTGTTGTTGTAACAGTTGATGAAGCTAAGGTATTTATCCCTGCAAGTCTCATCTCAGATGTATATGAGAAGGATTTAAGCAAATATGCTAATCAGGAAATTGAATTCGTAATTACCGAGTTCAATCCGAGAAAGAGACGTATCATCGGCGACCGCAGACAGCTTGTAGCTGCAGAGAGAGCTAAGCTTAAAGAAGAAGCTCTTGCTAAGCTTGAGGTTGGACAGGTAGTTGAAGGTACAGTTAAGAACGTAACTGATTTCGGTGTATTTATCGATCTCGGCGGAGTTGACGGACTTCTTCATGTATCAGAGATTTCATGGGGAAGAGTTGAGAATCCTAAGAAGAAATTCAAAGCAGGAGATAAAGTTAAAGCATTCGTTAAGGATATCAAGGGCGATAAGATTGCACTCAGCCTTAAATTTGACAGCGAGAACCCATGGCTTTCAGCTGAGGAGAAGTATCCGGTAGGAAGCATTGTAAAGGGAACAGTTGCAAGAATGACTGATTTTGGTGCATTTGTTGAACTTGAAGTCGGCGTTGACGCACTTCTTCACGTATCGCAGATTTCCAAGAATCATATTGATAAGCCTTCGGATGTTCTTTCGGTAGGACAGGAAATTGAGGCAAAGGTTGTTGACATCAATGTTCCTGACAGAAAGATAAGCCTTTCAATCAAGGCACTTCTTGCTGATGATGAAGAAAATACGGAAGCAGAAGAGAACACAGAAGAGTAATATATTATATTAACTGCATGTTGATATGAAATGTATACCGTCATGATTCATTTCATGGCGGTATATTTGACTATAAGGATAAAAGGGCTGGTGGTTTTATGTTTAATATGGATGATGATTATACCAAATTCAAATCGGATATTTACGGACTGACGAAGATTGACCTGAATGCCTATAAAGAAAAGCAGATGAAGAGGCGCATTGATACTCTTATATCCAAACACAAATACAGCGGATATAATGATTTTGTGGCTGCAATAAAGACCAATCCGCTGCTTTTTAAGGAGTTTGTCAACTATCTTACAATAAATGTTTCGGAATTTTACAGAAATCCCGAACAATGGCAGTATCTTGAGGAAAAAGTTTTTCCGAATCTGATAAGTAAATTCGGACATGGGATAAAGATATGGAGCGCAGCCTGTTCGACCGGAGATGAGCCGTACTCATTGGTTATGCTGTTAAGCAAATTCCTGCCTCTCGACAAGATTAAGATACTTGCCACGGATATTGATGAACAGGTAATTGCCAAAGCCAAAACCGGACTTTACAAAGAGGCAAGTCTTAATTCGCTGCCGGCTGAATTCAAAAAGAAATATTTTACGGAAATAACACCGGGAACATTCCAGATAGCGGAAGAGATTAAGAAATGCGTGGAATTCAGGAAACATAATCTTCTGAAAGACGCCTATCCTTCCGGATGTCATTTGATAGTCTGCCGTAATGTCCTGATTTATTTTACGGAAGAAGCCAAGCAGGATATTTACCGTAAATTCAACGATGCACTTACCAATGAGGGCATACTGTTTGTGGGCAGCACAGAGCAGATTACCAATTACCGTGAGCTGGGATACAGTTCACCGAAATCTTTCTTTTATCAGAAAAACAGATAATTATTGTATCAGAATCCGGAGGATATGACGTACATAACGTAATATCAGCTCCGGATTTTGTGTAAATTCCGGCAAATATTCAAAATATGTGATTTTATCGTAATAATCTATCTTGAAATACGGAGAAACAATTTCATTGTGCTGTGGCAGAAACAGACCGGTTTTACGGCTGTAGCAATTCGCGGCTTTGGCGCGGGTGCGGTAATTCTTATCAACGTAGAAAGCCACACTCTTATGGATTGAGCGGTCTTCTTTGGGAAGATAATAGTAGTTCTTATAATCAGGGTAGAAATACTTGAGTTCATTTGTGTATGCTGTGACACATATGCGCAGTATATCGGAATATGCGGTAAAATAATAACGGTCATTGCCGGCGGAAACTCTTTCCGGAACAGGATTGGTAAGCCTGCAGGTTATGACAGCTTCTTTGCGTGGCGTTCCGAGTGTGGAAGAGTCGCGCATTTCTATCGTTTCAAATGTGTATCCGTTGTTTATAAGCCCGGCGTATGCAATAGTGCCGGAAATTGCAATCATACCGCACACGTCATCATGGTTATGTGTAAGAAGCAGTGAGAGCAGTTTATCGCTCCGGGTGCGGAGATATTCATTATAAATATTAATGAGTTCACCGCCGCTGTATTTATCTTCGCGCTCAATTCCCATAAATCTCTCAACGGTCTTCTGTTTAAGATTTTCCAGATTAAAAACTGATTTGACCGGTAATATTGTCTTATATATGTCAAGGCTGTTAATGCCGGTAAAATCACATGGTATGCCATGAATCTCACATTTGCGGATAATATATGGAATGTCAAAACCGCTTCCGTTATAATGAATTATACATTTGAAGCAATGAACAAATTCCATGAAATATTTGAGCATGGCTTTCTCATCATCCGGATTGTCAAGGAAAAACTGCCTGAAACAATATTCGCCGTCACGGGAGTATGCGCATCCGATAAGGTAAAGATAGGTTCCGGCGGGTGAGAATCCGGTTGTTTCAATATCAAAATATAAAATTTCGTTGTCTTTGTATCCGCATGCGGGAACTTTGAAATTACAGGACGGAATACTGCTCGTATATTCTTTCATAATGCCTCCGATTCAGTGGTCATATTTTCACATATTTTTATAAAATACATTACGTTTATTATACATATAAACGACAAAAATTTGTAGCTTTTTTTGACGAAAAGTTGTACAATATACACAGATAATTTTTATCACTTAAAATATGGAGAGAAAGAAGTGAGAAAATGAGCGTGTTAACTTTCAGGGGCGGTACGCACCCATATGACGGCAAGGCATTATCGAGAGATGCCGCCATAGAAGAACTTAAGCCGGGCGAGGAACTTGTATTCCCGCTCTCACAGCATATCGGAGCACCGGCAGTACCTATTGTTGAGATAGGAGAACGTGTTCTGGCAGGACAGAAAATAGCTGCCAAGGCCGGATTTGTATCAGCTAATATACATAGTTCGGTTTCCGGCACTGTTGTCAAAATAGAACCGAGAACGGTTGCGACAGGTGGCAAGGTTAATTCAATTATAATCAAAAATGATAACCTTTACGAACAGGCACCTCCGATTAATGATAAGAATCCGGAGGACATGACCGACGATGAGATCAGGGCCGTTATTGAAGAAGCAGGAATCGTAGGAATGGGTGGCGCAGGATTTCCGACGAATGTCAAGCTTACACCTAAGAATCCCGAGAAAATCGATACCATTATTGTAAACGGCGCAGAGTGTGAGCCGTACCTCACATCGGATTACAGGAGAATGTTGGAATACACGGATGAACTTGTAAAAGGACTTAAAATTGCCCTGAGACTTTTCCCGGGCGCAAGAGGTGTTTTCGGCGTGGAAGATAATAAGCCGGAGGCAATTAAGGCATTAAAGAATGCAACATCCGGAGAGGATAATATCGAAGTGGCAGTCCTTAAGATCAAATACCCTCAGGGCGGTGAGCGATGCATGATCAAGGCTGTTACCGGACGCGAGATTAATTCTAAAATGCTCCCGGCAGATGCGGGATGCATAGTACATAATATCGACACAATAGCATCCATATATCAGGCTGTATATGAGGGCCGTCCGCTTACAAGAAGAATTGTGACGGTTACCGGCGATGCGGTTAATTCAACTCATAATTACTACGTATATCTTGGAACCAATATGCGTGTATTGATAGATGCCGCCGGCGGATTTAAGACAGAACCTGCCAAAGTTATATCAGGCGGCCCGATGATGGGATTTGCAATGTATGATCTTGATGTGCCTATGGTAAAAGGTTCATCGTCAGTTCTTGCACTTTCCAGGGATGATGTTTCCGGCTCGGCTGAATCGCCGTGTATAAGATGCGGAAGATGTGCTTCTGCATGTCCTGAGCATCTGCTTCCTATGAAGCTCGCACAGGCGGCCCGACATAATGATGCAGACACATTTAAGAAACTTTACGGTATGGAATGTGTTGAGTGCGGCTGCTGTTCATATGTATGTCCGGCCAAAAGACAGGTTACACAGTCTGTTAAGTCAATGAAGAGAATGATCATGGCACAGGCCCGTAAGGAGGCGAAGAAATAATGAATATGTTAAATGTATCGTCGTCACCGCATGTGCGTGACAATTCATCTACTAGGCGGATTATGCTTGATGTGTGCATAGCATTATTACCGGCATGTATTTTCGGTATTGTTAATTTTGGAATGAGAGCACTTGCCGTGCTTGCGGTTTCCGTTATTACATGCGTGGTTTCGGAATATCTTTTTGAATATTTTATGCATAAGCCGATAACTATCGGTGATCTGAGCGCAGTCGTTACAGGACTTCTGCTTGGTATGAATATGCCTCATACAATTCCTCTCTGGATTGTCATGATAGGAAGTGTTTTTGCGATAATAGTTGTCAAACAGCTTTTTGGCGGTCTCGGACAGAATTTTATGAACCCGGCGCTGGCGGCCAGATGCTTTTTGCTGATATCATTTGCCGGAAGAATGACAAGCTTTACATATGATGGTGTAACGGGGGCAACACCGTTGGCACTGCTTAAGAGTGGTGAAAGTGTAAATGTTCTCCGTATGTTCCTCGGAACAACAGCCGGAGTAATAGGAGAGACATCAACGGTTGCTATACTTGTCGGCGCTTTGTATCTTATCATACGTAAAGTCATAACACCTTTAATACCTGTGATATATCTTGCGGTTTTCTCGGTATTTGTATTATTGTTTGGCGGCCATGGATTTGACATGACATATCTTGCGGCTGAACTTTGCGGCGGAGGACTTATGCTCGGGGCATTTTTTATGGCAACCGATTACGTCACGTCTCCGGTTAATACGGCCGGAAAAATCATTTACGGTATTATTCTAGGAATCCTTACAGGGCTTTTCAGAATATTCGGAAATTCGGCGGAAGGTGTATCATATGCAATCATATTCAGCAATATACTTGTTCCGTTAATAGAGAAAATAACGGTGCCGCGCGCATTCGGAGTTGTCCGTGAGAAAAAGTCAAAGGAGGTGTCATAATGAAGAAAATAATCAAAGACGCCTTAGTGCTTTTTATAATAACCCTTGTTGCCGGAGTTTTGCTCGGACTTGTATATATGATAACCAAAGACCCGATTGAAAAGCAGAATGAGAAAACTAAGATTGCTGCTTACAACAGTGTATTTTCAGGACTTGACAGATATGAAGAACTTGACAGTCTCGATGAAGCACAGGAAGCGGTTGATGCGGAGGATCTCGATGGGGTTACCGTTAATGAAATCGTTAAGGCATATGATTCCTCCGATAAAGAACTTGGATATATCATAACTGTCACCGATGCAAACGGATATGGCGGAGACATTAAGATGACGGTAGGTATTGACAGTACCGGAACGATTACCGGACTTGAGATACTGGATATAAGTGAAACCGCGGGACTCGGCATGAAGGCCAAGGAATCATCTTTCAGGGACCAGTTTAAAGGAATTAAAGCAGATAAAATAACATACACCAAGAATGGTAAATCTGCCGATAATGAAATAGATGCCATAAGCAGTGCGACCATAACCACCAAAGCGGTAACAGGCGGAGTTAACGGTGCACTCGCTGTTTATCACAAGCTGGGAGGTGCGGTCAGTGAATAAATGTGTAGAACGTTTGTATAACGGTATAGTAAAGGAAAATCCGACACTTGTCCTTACACTCGGAATGTGTCCGACACTCGCGGTTACAACTTCCGCAATTAACGGTGCCGGAATGGGACTCGCGTCAACGGTTGTATTGGCATTAAGCAACCTTATAATTTCAATGCTTCGTAATGTTATACCGGATAGGGTAAGAATGCCGGCATACATAGTAATAGTTGCATCATTTGTTACAATAGTGCAATTCCTTATGCAGGGATTTGTTCCAAGCCTGTATTCGTCGCTTGGTATATATATCCCACTTATAGTTGTCAACTGTATAATACTCGGACGTGCCGAAAGCTATGCTTCAAAGAATAAACCGCTTCCGTCACTGTTCGACGGAATTGGCATGGGCCTTGGTTTTACCTGTTCACTCACGGTACTTGGTGCATTCAGGGAAATCCTCGGAGCCGGTACCATTTTCGGACACAGTTTTATTCCTGCCAATAATCCGACAAGTTTTGAGCCTATAAGCATATTTGTAATGGCTCCGGGAGCATTTTTCGTTCTGGCAATGCTTGTTGCTGTTATGAACAGGATTAAGAGAAAGAAAGGCAGACCTATTATTGATATGTGCCGCGATGAGGGATGTATGGGATGTGCCAATCTTTCATGCGCGGGAAGAAGAGCGGCGAAGGAGGGTGAAGAATAATGAAAACACTTTTACTTATTGCCGTAAGTTCGGCACTTATTAATAATGTTGTGCTCAGCCAGTTTATGGGCCTCTGTCCATTTCTTGGCGTATCAAAGAAAATCAAGACTGCATCCGGAATGGGCGCCGCAGTTATCTTTGTAATTACGATATCGTCACTGCTTGCCGCAGTAATATATCAATATGTACTGGTTCCGTTGAACCTTACATATCTTAACACAATAGTATTTATACTTGTTATTGCTGCGCTTGTTCAGTTTGTTGAGATGGTACTTAAGAAAGTGAGCCCTTCGTTGTACAGGGCACTCGGTGTATACCTTCCGTTGATAACAACCAACTGCGCGGTTCTCGGAGTTGCACTTACTAACGTTTCCAAAGGATATAATGTACTTACATCTGTTGTGAACGGATTTGCGACGGCAGTGGGATTTGCAATATCAATAATAATACTTGCGGGAATCCGTGAGCGCAATGAATATAATGATGTACCCGAAAGCTTTAAAGGAATGCCTATTACACTTATTACCGCCGGTTTGATGGCGATAGCATTTATAGGTTTTTCGGGAATTATATAATTATCGTTTGAAAGGCTGGTAATGAATATGGTGAACATGATTTTAGCCGCTTTTTCAGGCGGTATGGGAATTGTAATAGCTGCAGCTATCGTCAGCGGTGTAGGTATACTGATAGGCCTGTTTCTTGGAATAGCCGGCAAGAAATTGGAAATTCCGGTTGACGAAAAAGAGGTTGCCGTAAGAGCAGAACTTCCGGGCAATAACTGCGGCGGCTGCGGTTATGCGGGCTGCGACGGATTGGCTGCGGCAATAGCTGCGGGAAAAGCTCCGGTTGGCGGCTGTCCGGTCGGAGGAGCGGCTGTGGCTTCCAAAATAGCAGCAATAATGGGTGTTGATGCAGATGCAGGCGTAAGACTTGCGGCTTATGTTAAATGTGCCGGAAATTGCGACAAAGCCAAGGACGAATATGTATATACAGGAATCGAGGACTGCAGAATGGCGGCAATGGTTCCGGACGGCGGCGCCAAGATGTGCTCATATGGATGCCTTGGATTCGGCTCATGTGTCAGTGCATGTGATTTTGATGCTATACATGTTATTAACGGAGTAGCAGTTGTTAATACGGATTTATGCAAGGCCTGTGGTAAGTGCGTTGCAGCATGTCCTAAGAACCTTATAGAATTAAGACCGGTTACCGGCGTTGCCAATGTATCGTGTTCGTCGCATGATAAAGGCAAGCCTGTGATGGATGCATGTCAGGCCGGATGTATAGGATGTACATTATGTGTCAAACAATGTGAAAACGGTGCGATCGAAATGGACAACAACATACCGGTAATAGACTACAATAAATGTACAGGATGTGGAAAATGTGCAGAAAAATGCCCTAAAAAAGTTATTCATATTGCATAAATTTGATTTTCTGCTGGGTGCAGTGCTGCTTATTGCGGCGCTGTGCCTATTTGTGGTTTTTAAAACAACCCGTAAAAACGGCAGTTATGTATGTATAAAACAGGGAAAGGATATTGTGGGAACATATACGCTTGATGAGGATTCAGAACATGAAATAAAGTCATTTTACGGAAGCAATACTTTGGTCATTAAAGACGGATACGCATATATGAGTGAATCTTCGTGCAAAGATCATCTGTGTGAGAAAATGGGTAAAATATCCAATGCAGGTGAAACTATAATATGTCTGCCTAATGAAGTGTTTGTAGAAATAATTTCGACAAAGGAGAAATATGATGCAGTCGTTCAATAATAAGAAATTCATGGAGAGTGACGTTGCATTATATGGTATGTTTATAAGCGTCGCACTTGTTATGAGTTACATAGAAGCGATAATACCTATCAAACCGCCGGTTCCCGGAATGAAACTTGGTCTTGCCAATATTGTTATAATATGGGTTATGTATTCTATGGGAATAAAACCGGCTGTGATCATAAGCATATTGAGAGTTTTGTTGTCAGGCTTTCTTTTTGGAAGTATTTACAGTATTCTTTTCGGCCTTGCGGGAGCAGCACTCAGCATAACGGTCATGTATTTTGTCCGCAAAATCAACAAATTTACGATGGTAGGCGTAAGCATAGCAGGCGGTGTTTCACACAATATAGGACAGATTATAGTTGCGATATTTATACTTGGCAATGTGAGAATTTCATATTACCTTCCGTTTCTTATGATAAGCGGAATTGTTGCCGGAATCGCCATAGGTATAATCGGAAGTGTATTATATAAGAAAATAAAGATACTACCGCAGAATAGGAAGAAATGATATAATTGTTCCGACCGGAATTTGTAAGGAGATAGTTTAAATGATTACATACATTAAAGGTGTATTAACAGAAATATATAACAATAATATAGTTGTGGAAGCTTACGGCGTCGGATACGAAATAATGGTGCCGCCTTCACTTATGGGAAGAATAGGTTCAACTGGTTGTGAGATTAAGGTATATACATACCAATACGTTAAGGAGGATGCACTTGATTTATATGGTTTCCTGACGAGGGATGATCTTGAAATATTCAAGTTGCTTATAACGGTTAACGGAATAGGACCGAAGGGTGCCCTTAATATATTGTCGGTGATCACACCTGATGAATTAAGACTTGCAATATTATCCGATGATGTAAAGAAAATACAGTCGGCACCGGGAATCGGAGGCAAGACGGCACAGAAACTCATCATAGAACTTAAAGATAAATTGTCATTGGAAGATGTACTTACCGGAGGAATGGAGAATTCTGATGCAGGCGGTTACGGAACACAGGCTTCGATTGACGAAGCAGTGGAGGCGCTTGTAGCGCTCGGATATGCGCGTTCTGAAGCATTTAAAGCCGTCAGGGCGGTTGATGTTTCCGATAATAATGACAGCGAGTATATACTTAAGCAGGCACTTAAGAAGTTAGCATTTATGTAGAGGTAGGCATGGAAAGAAGAGTCATTAATACTGAATTTACTGCCGAAGATGCCGGAATAGAGAACAATCTCAGGCCGGCCACTTTGGATGAATATATCGGACAGGAGAAAATAAAACGAAATCTCCGTGTGTTTATAGAAGCTGCCAAATCCAGGGGTGAAGCATTGGATCATTGTCTGTTTTACGGACCTCCGGGACTTGGAAAGACCACACTTGCGGGAATTATTGCATCTGAAATGGGTGTTAATATTAAGATCACATCCGGACCCGCAATTGAGAAACCGGGAGATATGGCTGCGATTCTTAATAATCTGTCAGAGGGTGATGTGCTTTTTGTCGATGAAATCCACAGACTTAACAGGCAGGTGGAAGAGGTATTGTATCCGGCTATGGAAGATTATGCTATTGACATAATGATCGGCAAAGGCCAGACGGCCAGATCGATACGACTGGATTTGCCGCATTTTACACTTATAGGCGCCACAACAAGGGCCGGACTGTTGACAGCACCGCTCAGAGACCGGTTCGGCGTTGTAAACAGACTGGAATATTATGATGTGAACGAGCTTGAGCATATTATTACACGTTCGGCATCGGTACTTGGAGCTGATATTGATCATGAAGGCGCGCTTGAACTTGCCAGACGTTCAAGAGGAACGCCAAGGCTTGCCAACAGAATGCTTAAGAGAGTAAGGGATTTTGCACAGGTCAAATTTGACGGTGCCATTACCAAAGAGGTTGCGGAATATGCATTGGACCTGCTTGAAGTGGATAAAGAAGGACTCGATAAGAATGACAGAAATATTCTTAATACAATAATCGAGAAATATAACGGCGGTCCTGTGGGACTTGAGACACTTGCGGCATCACTTGGAGAAGATGCCGGAACACTTGAGGATGTGTATGAGCCATATCTTATATTTAATGGTTTTATTAACAGGACACCAAGAGGAAGAGTAGTTACGGAATATGGATACAGACATTTCGGTCTGCCGGTTCCGGGACAGGATTGATTATGAAATGTGCTGATTTCCAGAAAATGATACCGGATGTAATTAATAATACAGTACCGGATGAGAAGCTTGACGAAGTTATAGAACATATTGATAATTGTAAAGACTGCCGTGAAGAACTTGAAATACATTATATTTTAAGATATGGCCTTGGAGATGACGAGAACGAAAAAGCGACGGATTTTATCGGGCAATTAGAGAATAATATATCCAGAATGAAAGCAAGGCAGCATAGATTCACAATGCAGCGTTCTGTATATGCGCTTATAATGCTGACTGCGTACACTGCGATAATCGGTTCGTGGATTTATGTGTTATTTAAGTTTTTTGTATAGGAGTTAAATCATGAAGAAAATTTTACTGATAGATGGGCATAGTATTTTAAACAGGGCATTTTACGGAGTGCCTCCTTTGACAAATTTTGAGGGAATCCATACAAATGCTGTTTACGGATTTATTAATATCATGCTCAAATCACTTGAAGATGAGCATGCGGATTATATTGCTGTAGCATTTGATTTGAAAGCTCCGACATTCAGACATAAGATGTTTGCCGAATACAAGGGCACCAGGAAACCGATGCCGCAGGAACTTCATGAGCAGGTACCGATCATAAAAGAAGTTCTTTCGGCCATGACAATACCTGTAATTACTCTCGAAGGGTATGAGGCGGATGATATTCTCGGCACGCTGGCCAAGAGATGCCAGAGGGATGGCTTTGAAGTATCGATACTTTCCGGAGACCGTGACCTTTTACAGCTTGCTGATGAGCATATCAAAATCCGTATGCCTAAAACCGTAAAGGGACAGACCTCAATAGAGAATTATTATCCTTCTGATGTGATCGATAAATATCAGGTTACGCCTGAAGAATTTATAGACCTTAAAGCACTTATGGGTGATTCATCTGATAATATTCCGGGTGTTCCGGGAATAGGAGAGAAAACCGCGACGGCCATTATAACCAAATATAAGTCAATCGAAGCGGCATATGCGGATGTCGATAACATAACTCCGGCAAAGGCACGCAATAATCTCTCGGAGCATTATGATATGGCTGTCATGAGCAAGAAACTTGCCACGATCAATATAGATTCTCCGGTTGATTTTGACGTCGAAGATGCATATATAGACAATCTTTTTACTGCCGGGGCATATGAGATTTTCTCAAGACTTGAACTGAAATCTTTACTCAAACGTTTTAAAGATGCCGAACCGGTAAAAGAAGATGATTTGTCGGATAAATTCTGTTATATAAATGATTATGCCAAGGCGGATGATATTATCCGTGAATGTATGAATTCCGAATGTGCGGGTATAAGACTCGCAGTCTGTGATGACGTTCTCTACGGAGCGGCACTGGCGTTTGATGATAAATATTATTATATTGGCGTTGAAGGATTTATAACGCAGGATTATCTTGCGGACAGCATTAAAGCGCTTTCGCAAAAGATACATTTATATGCGATAAATCTAAAGGCACAGGTGGATTATATCAATCCAGATATAAATGATGATACAGATGACCTGGCAATCATGCAGTACCTTATTAATCCTCTTAAAGATGCATATACTTATGCGGAACTTGCAAGGGAATATCTGAACAGAAATTTCGCATCGGAGGAAGATATTCTCGGGAAAAACACAATTGCACAGGAATCGGAGAATGTACCGGATAAATTAATGCAGATATGCTGCTATGATGCTTATACTGCATTGACGGCACATGATAAAATATATGACAAGCTTTGCTCTATGGGAATGAAAGAAGTGTATCACAATATAGAACTTCCTATAATTTATGTCCTTAGGAGCATGGAACATGAAGGCATAAGGGTTAACAGAACTGCGCTTAAATCCTACGGCGATGAACTTGCCGTCAAAATAGAAGAACTCAGATCCGGAATATATGAACAGGCCGGAACGGAATTTAATATTAATTCGCCTAAACAGCTTGGAGAAATTCTTTTTGACAGAATGGGAATAGAAGGCGGTAAGAAGACCAAAACAGGATATTCCACATCTGCGGAAGTTCTGGAGAAACTGGCACCGGATTATCCTATAGTAAATGATATACTTGAATACAGAACCCTTGCTAAATTGAAATCGACATATGCTGACGGCCTTGCGGATTATATACGTGATGACGGAAGGATTCACGGTACTTTTAACCAGACAATAACCGCGACGGGAAGAATCAGCAGCACGGAGCCGAATCTACAGAATATTCCGATACGTATGGATATAGGCAGACAGATCCGTAAAGTATTTATTCCGAAGGACGGATATGTGTTTACCGATGCGGATTATTCACAGATCGAATTAAGACTTTTGGCACATATGTCAGGCGATGAGACGCTTATCAATGCGTACCGTGAGGATAAGGATATACACAGGATAACCGCTTCAAAGGTATTTAAAACTCCGTTGGAAGAAGTTACTCCAAGACAAAGAAGCAATGCCAAAGCCGTTAATTTCGGAATCGTTTACGGAATCAGTTCTTTCGGCCTGAGCAAAGACCTTGGAATATCGAGAAAGGAAGCCAAAGAATATATTGACGTATATTTTAAAACATATCCGTCAATCAAGGATTATCTTAACGGACTTGTCGACAATGCCAGGAAAGACGGATATTCGATAACATTGTACGGCAGGAGACGACCGGTTCCGGAACTTGCATCTTCTAATTTTATGCAAAGACAGTTCGGAGAGAGAATAGCAATGAACTCACCGCTTCAGGGTACGGCGGCTGATATTATCAAAATAGCAATGATCAATGTATACAAGAGACTTGGTCAGAGTAATCTTAAGTCAAAACTTATATTACAGATACATGATGAACTTCTGATTGAGACAGCACCGGGAGAAGAAGACGAAGTAAAACGCATTCTGAGCGAGGAAATGGAAGGCGCAGCAAAGCTTAGAGTTCCTCTTGAAATTGACATCCACAGCGGAAATAACTGGTATGAGGCAAAATGATGAAAGTTATAGGTGTTACCGGCGGAGTCGGGGCAGGCAAATCAACCGTTCTGCATATGTTGAAAGAATTATGCAGATGCGAAATAATCATGGCAGATGATGTTGCCAAAGAATTAATGAGTTACGGACAGTGTCTGTGCGATACAGCGCTCAGACTTTTTGGCAGTAAAGCATATGATGACAATAAAGAACTTGACAGGGCATATATTGCATCAAGGATCTATGCGGATGAGACATTAAGGACGCAATGGACGGATGCTGTGCATCCTGCAGTGAATAAACATATTTTTGATAAGATTTCTAAACTTAGGATTTCGGGAGAATATGATTTTGTATTTATTGAAGCTGCACTTCTTATAGAAAACGGATATGACAGCATATGCGATGAATTATGGTATGTATATGCGTCGGAAGACGTCAGACGTGACCGGCTTAAGAAAAGCAGAGGATATTCCGATGCCCGTATAACTGGGATTTTTGACAGTCAGATGAAGGAAGATGAATTCAAAAAACATTGTAATTTCGTAATAGATACGGGAATTTCGATGGAAAATACTTACAATACAGTCAAAAATAAGCTGGAAGAATATCATATCGTGTGATATTATTAAATCTGAACATGTTTGGAGGATTGTTATGCCAGAGATAATCAGATGCCCGGAGCAATTTGTATTCGGACTTGATATAGGTACAAGAAGCATAGTTGGTACAGTAGGATATATGGATAATGCCGGTTTTCATGTGATTGCAATGGAGGTCAAGGAACATGATACCAGGGCAATGCTTGACGGCCAGGTTCATGATATATCCAAGGTTACCGAAGAAATACAGATTGTTAAATCTTCTCTTGAACTGAAAATAGGCAGGCCGCTGACCAAGGTATGTATAGCGGCGGCCGGACGTGTGCTGAGAACAGTTACGGTTAAAGCTGTTGTGGACTTTGATGATGAGCATCGTGTTACCGGAGAAGATATTTATAACCTTGATTTTGCCGGTGTTGAACTTGCACACAGACAGATTAATGAGAATGAATCCGAATCCGATTTCTATTGTGTCGGATATACACCTGTTAAATATTACATAAATGATTATGAGATAAGTAATCTTGAAGGACATAAGGCTGACAGGATTTCAGTGGAATTGCTGGCAACATTTCTTCCTGAAGAGGTAGTGGATGGATTGTATGCTTCTGTTGAAGGAGCAGGACTTGAAGTGGCTAATCTTACATTGGAGCCTATCGCGGCTATGAATGTTGCGATACCTGAACAATACAGATTGCTTAATATAGCGCTTGTTGATGTCGGAGCCGGTACATCGGATATATGTATTACCAGAGACGGCAGTGTTGTGGCATACGGAATGATTCCTTGTGCCGGAGATGAACTTTCGGAGATGATTGCCAAGAACTATCTGGTGGATTTTGCGCAGGCTGAGAAAATTAAGATGGCTGCTGGTACGTCAAGAAAGAAAATATCATTCAAAGATATTATGGGAACCAAGATATCGGTTACGCCTGAGGATGTCATTAATGTGACAAAGCCGGTTACGGATAAGATTACGGGAGATGTGGCCGACAAAATCATCGAACTTAACGGCGGCAGGTCTGTAAGCGCTGTTTTTGTAGTCGGGGGCGGTGGTAAGATTCCGGGATTTACATCAGGACTTGCACAGAGACTTTCGCTTCCACAGGAAAGAGTTGCACTCAGAGGCAAAGAAGTGCTTGGCAATATTGAGTTTGCAATAGATAACTATAAGAAAGACTCTCTTTTTGTAACACCTGTCGGAATATGTATTAATTATTACACACAAAAGAACAATTTTATATATGTAACGGTCAACGGTGAACGTATTAAATTATATGATAACAACAGTCTGACGGTCATTGATGCTATAATGCAGTCGGGTTATCCTAATGAACTTCTTTTCCCGAGACGCGGAATGGCGGTTAATTATACGCTTAACAGTGTGGCAAGGATGGTGCGCGGTGAAGCGGGAGAGCCTGCGCGCATATTGAAGAACGGCAAAGAAGCCAATATGAGTATGCAGATTGAGAAAAATGATTATATAGATATTGTGGAATCCACGGTCGGAGAAGCAGGAAAACTTGCAATAGGAAGTCTGCCTGAATATAAATCACAGATAGAATTTTCAATTAACGGCAAGCAGGTTAAATGTCCTAAATTTGCCTATGTTAACGGAACATTGCAGCCACCGTCGTATATCATTAAGGAAAATGATTCCGTCGTGATGGAAAATTATTATACGGTAAGCCAGCTTTTTGAATTTCTTGATATTCCGCTGGACGGAGTAATTATTAAGGTCAACAACGAAGATGCCGGACCTGATACCAAAGTATATGAGAATTTCAATGTCAGATATGACGAGATTGAGGAAGAACCGGTCATCGTGGATGAAGAAGGAACTCCGGAAGAAATTCCGGCTGCTGTCCGGGATAAAGAGCCGGCTGACAATACTTCGATACAAATTACGGTAAATAACACGCCGGTAACACTTAAGAATAAGACCCGGTACACATTGGTTGACGTGCTGGATTTCTATCCGTTTGATTTATCAAAAATGGGCGGAACGGAGCTTTACACGGCAATCAACGGAGTTAAATCGGGATTTACCGATCAGGTGCGTGCAAATGACAGCATAGATATATATTGGATAGGATAGAGGGTACATTAAGAATGCAGAACAAAGAACAGATTTTGGAATTACAGGCGATTTTTTCCAGAAGACATGTCGGTCTTCTGGTAGCAATGCTGCTGTTTATGGCAAATAACCTTGTTATCAATAATGAGAATGACGGAATGAAATATATAGCGTGTGCGGTAATATGCGTGGTGCTTTTACTGGATGTGTTTTTTGCATATTTTTCATTCTTTCATAAGTATACGTTTGTGGTTATTTTGAGATTTGCTGAGATGTCGATAATCGGTATGATGATAAGTGATATCGGCGGTACCGGAGTCGGCGGGATGAGTGATCTTTTTGTGATTATGTTCTACTCAATGTTTATGGTGGAGTCCGTATATATGACAGATCTCACCGATGCGGGCAACCGTGTTAAAGTTGCTTTGCTCGGACAGATTCCTTATGTGATACGGATATTGTATATACTCTTATCAGGCGAATCGGATTATACATCACATATCGTAAATACGGTTATTATGGGTGCTGTATCATTCATGATTATGTTTTCTGTGACACGTTATTGTGGAAGAATGCAGGAATATTATGATCAGTGTGTTTTTTCCAAGGACAGGATGCTTGACCGTGCCAAGGATAATACGGATAAGATTAATGAAAGCCAGAAGACTATCCGTGAAGCGAATGAACAGCTCGGAATTAAGAAATTTGAACTTGAGGAGGCTTACAGAAGAATTAATGTAGTTAATTCCAATAATAACCTTCAGAACAAATTCTTAAGAATGTTAATGTCATCACTTGATCTGAAACAGTTGATTTCAAGAGCTCACACGATGTTTGAAGATGATTTTCATATTGACTTTTCGGGCCTTGTGTTCAAAGATAAGAAGCTCCGCAGGAAATATAACAGTGGTATTGATGATTTTTTCGATGACGAGGAAGACTATATCCAGTTTTGTGATTTTTTCCTGAGTTCGGCATTTATATATGAACATAGTGGAATTGATGGCCAGTTTATAGACAATGACATATCATATGATGAATTTCCTTTCTTCAAGAAAAAGGGAATATCAGCCATTGCAATCAAATCAATAGTTACTGAAAATCCGAGATATACCTGTATATATGTATTATTTAGCACAAATTATAATATGTTTGTTGATAAAGCAGACCTTCTCGAGAATATATTCGGTCAGATAGACATTGTTGCGAAGAATCTGTCATTGTATTATAAGGTTGAAGAGATGTCGATCAAGGATGCGCTCACGGGATTATATAACAGAAGATATTTAAACCTTTATTTTAACAACCATTTCATTGAAGAAAAGAATATAGATCATAATGTAACGCTTGCAATGCTGGATATAGACCATTTTAAGAATATAAATGATACATACGGCCACCTGTTCGGAGATCAGGCGATAGAGCATGTGTCGGGTCTTATAAGGGAATGTGCGGAGAAACATAACGGCACCGGATTCCGATACGGCGGCGAGGAAATGGTTGTTATTTTTGAAAATAAGACGCTTGAAGAAACTGTTGCAATAATGGATTTCTTACGTAATGAAATCAAGAATACGCCTATAAAGAACGGCGATGATGAAGTATGTGTAAAGGTCAGTGTCGGAGTCAGCGCATATCCTGAAACAACACAACAGATAAATACTCTTATTGACAGAGCTGATAAAGCAATGTATTATTCAAAACAGAATGGACGTGACAGGCTTACGGTCGACGGAACGTTTGAAGGAGAAGAATAATGCGGATGATGAGCATTGCCAGCGGAAGCAGCGGCAATTGTATATACATAGGAACTGATAATGCACATATACTGGTAGATGATGGCATAAGCCGTAAGAAAGTACTTGAAGGCCTTGCGAAGCTTGACCTTAAAGCGGATGATATTGATGCGATTCTTGTAACGCATGAACATGATGATCATATCAAAGGGCTTGGGGTTCTTGAAAGACACAGCATTACACCGATTTATGCTACAAGCGGAACATTGAAAGGCATATCGGGATATAAGAATATCGGTGCCATGCCGGAAGGCATATATCACAGCATTGAAGCCGGAAGTCAATTTAATATTAAAGATATTTCCGTGAAAGCCGTTCATATATCGCATGATGCAGCAGATCCGGTTGCATATGTTTTTGAATCAGGCAATAAGAAAGCGGGGATTGTTACGGACCTGGGAACCTATGATGATGGCATAATTAATAATTTTAATAATCTTGATACTGTTCTGATAGAAGCCAATCATGATATAAATATGCTTATGACCGGACCGTATCCGTATCCGCTGAAGCAAAGAATTCTTGGACTTCGTGGACATCTTTCCAACGAAGCATGCGGACGACTTCTGGGAGAACTTATATGTGACAGAACAGAGCATATAGTACTCGGACATTTAAGCCATGAGAATAATTTCCCCGACCTGGCATATGAGACGGTCAGAATGGAAATTAATCTCGGAGACAATGCTTTTAAAGCAGAAGATTTTGATATTCAGGTGGCGCGTCGTGACGTGCCTTCAGATATAATAACCATATAATCATTCAGGAGGACATGATGAACAAAGTAATTATAACGGTAGTAGGTAAGGACACAGTAGGAATTATTGCAAAGGTATGTACATATCTGGCAGAAAGCCATATTAATATTCTCGATATTTCCCAGACAATTGTACAGGAATACTTCAACATGATGATGATAGTCGATGCCAATAAGGCTGACAAAGATATATCACAGATCATCACAGACCTTGATAAAATAGGTGAGGACATCGGCGTGGTAATTAAATGCCAGCGTGAAGAGATTTTTGACAAGATGCACAGAATATAATATCGTACAGGAGAAATCACAATGATCAATATATATGAAGTTAATGAAACCAATGCGATGATTGATAAGGAGAATCTGGATGTCCGTACAATCACGATGGGAATAAGTTTGCTTGACTGTGCAGATGAGAATCTTGAGAAGGTCAAGGAAAATATATACAATAAAATTACAACAAAAGCAAAGGATCTTGTAAGTACAGGTAAGGCAATCGAAAAGGAGTTTGGTATTCCGATCGTTAATAAAAGAATTTCAATTACTCCGATTGCACTTGTCGGACAGGCAGCATGCCATACACCTGATGACTATGTTGAGATTGCTAAAGTACTTGATAAGGCCGCACATGAAGTAGGTGTTAATTTTATCGGCGGATATTCAGCTATAGTAAGTAAGGGAATGACACCGAGCGATGAGCTTCTTATACGTTCAATTCCAAAAGCACTTGCATCGACGGAATTAATCTGCAGCTCAGTTAATGTAGGCTCAACCAAAACCGGTATTAATATGGACGCAGTTAGACTTATCGGAGATATCATAAAAGAAACAGCAATGCTTACCAAAGACAATGATTCGCTTGGATGTGCTAAATTTGTTGCGCTTTGTAATGCCCCTGACGACAATCCGTTTATGGCGGGTGCATTTCATGGCGTGAGTGAAGCCGATACAATAATTAATGTCGGTGTCAGCGGACCGGGTGTGGTAAAATATGCGTTAAGCAATCTTCATAATGCCAATTTTGAGGAACTTTGCGAGACAATCAAAAAGACGGCATTCAAGATAACAAGAGTTGGACAGTTGGTTGCACAGGAGGCTTCAAAGCGCCTCGGTGTTCCTTTCGGAATAATAGATCTTTCACTTGCGCCAACTCCGGCAGTTGGTGATTCAGTTGCGGAAATTCTTGAGGAGATTGGTCTTGAAAGGGCCGGAGCTCCGGGCACAACGGCGGCGCTTGCACTTCTTAACGATCAGGTTAAGAAAGGCGGAGTTATGGCTTCTTCATATGTGGGAGGTTTAAGCGGCGCATTTATTCCGGTCAGCGAAGATCAGGGAATGATAGATGCTGTTAAAGAAGGTTCACTCACAATAGAGAAACTTGAGGCTATGACATGCGTATGTTCGGTGGGACTTGATATGATCGCAATTCCGGGAGATACATCAGCAGAGACAATAGCCGGTATCATAGCTGATGAAGCCGCAATCGGAATGGTAAACCAGAAGACAACCGCAGTCAGGGTAATTCCTGCATACGGCAAGAAGGCCGGTGATGTGGTTGAATTCGGAGGCCTTTTAGGATATGCACCTGTTATGCCGGTTAATACATTTGACTGCAGCACATTTGTTAACAGGGGCGGAAGAATTCCGGCTCCGATACATAGCTTTAAAAACTAATACAACTAAAGAATTAAGGGACGGCTTCGGTAGTCGTCCTTTATTTTATTACCGAACTTATAATATACGATATCGTTATAAATATCAGATGTTTTAATATCTGTCATAAGAAGCTCTTTGCAAATGTCATTAAGCTTTGGAATATCATCATGACAGTTGGAGATTACCGGTATAAGTGCCGCTTTTCTTATGCTGCCAAGAAATTTACGGCCTTGCGCGGATGAAGCCAGTATTCTTGCGTATGAAGGAAATCCTGCATTTTCTGCTGAGCGGATCATATTGTCTGTTATTCCCAGAACAATATGTGTAAATGCCCTGCATACTCTTGTAAAAGTTATGTCTTTGGTCTTGACAGCAGCGGCAGCGTTAAGAAATGTGAAATCATCATATTGGGAACTGAGGTAGTTACGCATTCTTACGGCCATGGCATCGGATACATCCATATATTCATTGAGATGAGCCGATTTATCACGAAGTGCATATTTAAGCAGGTAAGACATGTCATCCGGCGTGATTGGCATGGTAACGCCTGATATGGATTGTATTATATCATAAACAACCGTACTCACGGCATTGCGGATACAATCTGTTTCTCCTGATTCCATATGCTTGCGGATTGCGGTGGCACTTGATATTGAACCCGTCATAAAATCATCATGGTAATCATTGTCACGACGGGTTATATTGTACGGAATTATGGAACTTCCGGTTCTTATGAGAGCTTTCATATATTCGATTGCCAGAATGTTGTTGGGAGCTGACAGAATTTCTCTGGCATCATAACCGTATAATTCACTGAAAGCATGTGAACGGGCCACGGGCATGTTGAGTCCGGAAGAAATATATTTTCTCAGACTTTCTTTATATACATCGGATTCGCTGGCAAGACAAACTGCGATTTCGTGAAGTCTGTCAAGGGAAGAACACTCGCTTCCGAACGATATGTGTGAGATATTTCCGAGACCGTTAAGTATGCTTATTGCGCCTCTTGCAAATAATTCCGCACTTCCGGTGGAATATATGACCGGAAGTTCAATCACAAGGTCAGCGCCCGATAAAATAGCACATTTGGCGCGGGTATATTTATCCATTACAGCCGGAGTCCCGCGCTGCATAAAATTGCCGCTCATAATTACAACGGCACAGTCGGCTCCCGTGTCGGATTTTGATTTGTTGATGTGATATAGATGGCCGTTATGACATGGATTATATTCGGCAATTATTCCCACTGCATTCATGATCTGTTACCTCGTACTTTAAAATAATATTATTACACGGATATATTTATTTTAAACAAAGATATTCAAATTGACAACTTTTTTTCTTGTATCTGACAGATAAACAGTTTATAATGATATCAGAGTTCGGTATTGGAAATTTCCATTTGAATAAAATACAACGTATCGGATAATATACTAGAAAGGGAATAACACAAATGGCATTTATTGATGTAATTAAAGCCAAAGCAAAGGCTGATAAGAAGAAAATTGTTCTTCCTGAAGGAATGGACAGAAGAATCTGGGAGGCCGCTGTAGAAATCGTCAGAGATGATATAGCAGATCTTACGGTAATTGCCACTGAGGAGGATGTTAAGAATAATACCGAAGGGCTGGATCTTACCGGAATTAATATAATAGATCCGGTTAAATCGGACAAGCTTGAGAAATACACTGCCGATCTGGCAGAACTCAGGCGGATGAAGGGTATGACTATTGATGAAGCAAGGGAACTTCTTACAACCGATTATGTATATTATGCATGCATGATGCTGCGCGAGAATGAAGCGGACGGTGTTGTGTCCGGAGCCTGTCATTCTACGGCTAATACACTCAGACCGGCATTGCAGTTGGTTAAGGCTAAACCGGGAGTTAAGCTTGTATCGGCATTTTTTATTATGGTTGTACCTGATTGTGAATACGGTGCTAACGGTACATTCCTTTTTGCAGACTGCGGTCTTGAGCAGAATCCAGATCCTGAGAAACTGGCTGCCATAGCAGTTGATTCAGCCAATTCTTTTGCTAAGCTCGTTGAGGAAGAACCGTTGGTTGCATTTCTTTCGCATTCCACCAAGGGAAGCGCAAGACATCCTGATATCGATAAAGTTACAAGCGCATTTAAGATTGCCAAGGAGATGGCACCGGATGTGAAAATGGACGGTGAATTACAGCTTGATGCTGCAATAGTTCCTGAAGTAGGAGCTCTTAAGGCACCGGACAGTCCTGTTGCCGGTAAGGCTAATGTACTTATATTCCCTGACCTTGATGCAGGAAATATAGGATATAAGCTTGTTCACAGACTTGCCAAAGCTGAAGCATACGGCCCGGTTACGCAGGGAATTGCCAAGCCGGTTAATGATCTGTCGAGAGGCTGCTCACCTATGGATATTGTTGGTGTTGTGGCTCTTACATCGGTACAGGCACAGCTTCAGATTTAATATACAATAACATGTAGATTCCGGAATACCATTAAGCCGGGAAAGAAAGGAAACTATGAATATATTGGTTTTGAACTGCGGAAGTTCATCATTGAAATTCCAGCTTATCGATTCTGAGACAGAGAATGTACTTGCAAAGGGCATTTGTGAACGTATCGGAATTGACGGAAAGATAAGCTATACACCTTATAACGGAGAGAAAGAAACTGTTTTTAAAGATATGCCGACACATACCGAGGCTATTCAGTTTGTGCTTGATGCCCTTATGAATGAGAAAACGGGTGTCATTAAGTCGTTGTCGGAAGTCGGCGCGGTAGGTCACCGTGTTGTACACGGAGGCGAGAAGTTTACTTCATCGGCAATTATTAACGAAGAGGTTAAGGCTGCCATTGAGGATTGTAACGATCTTGCACCTTTACATAATCCGGCTAACCTTATCGGTATCAATGCATGTGAAGAGCTGATGCCGGGAGTCCCTATGGTTGCGGTGTTTGATACAGCTTTCCACCAGACAATGCCTGCGAAGGCATATATGTACGGTCTTCCGTATGAATATTACGAGAAATATAAATTAAGACGTTACGGCTTCCATGGAACAAGCCACAGTTATGTATCCAAGAGAGCTGCAGAGATTCTTGGCAGACCTTATGATGAGCTTAAGACAATTGTGTGCCATCTTGGCAACGGAGCATCGCTTTCTGCAGTTAAGTACGGTAAATGTATAGACACATCAATGGGACTTACACCGCTTGAAGGACTCATAATGGGAACAAGATGCGGTGATATCGATCCGTCTATAATTGAGTTCATCGCTAATAAAGAGAATATGGATATTGCACAGGTTATGAATGTGCTCAATAAAGAGTCCGGAGTGTATGGTCTTTCCAAGAAACTCTCCAGCGATTTCAGGGATTTATGGAAAGCGGAAGAGGAAGGAAACAGATATGCTGCAATAGCTCTTGAAACATTCTGCTATAATGTATCCAAATACATAGGTTCTTATGTTGCTGCCATGGATGGTGTTGATGATATCGTATTTACCGCAGGAGTTGGCGAGAACGATTTCAGAGTGAGAGAAGGTATCTATAATAATATAGAGTATCTTGGAATCAAGCTCGACAAAGAAGCTAATATGAAACGCGGAGAAGAAGTTATGATATCTACTCCGGATTCCAGAGTTAAGCTCCTTGTAATACCTACAAATGAAGAACTTGCGATTGCAAGAGAGACACTGGCACTCATAAGTTAGTGCATATTATAGAAAAGTTGTAAATTTTTGCAAAAAAAGATTTGACAAACATATAAGTGGTTAGTATAATAATACAGGTGTGCACAAGGTATACTATATCTTGATTCGCACCTGTATCAGATTGTAAACAGGCAGGTGAATATAATGAATATTGATTTATCTGAACTTTTTAATAATAATATTCGTTATAAGAGAAGTGCTGACAGTCAGGGTACGGTGTCGAAGAGTTACACTGCAGTCATTGATTCGGACACATTCGATTCAGGGTTGGGCGTATATGACATAGTCGATAAGAAGCCTGTAGAATTGACGGTTACGGTTAATGGCAGAAATACGGCGCATATTGAAGGCAGAGGTAATATCACCTTGGTCATCCCGTGTGACAGATGCCTTGATCCGGTGAGATGTGATATAGAATATGATATAGACCGTGATCTGGATTTTAATACGGACGCAGATAAGGAAGATATGTCTTTTGCTGACGGATACCTGATAGATGTTGATGAACTTATACATCCGGATATTGCAATGGCGCTGCCTATGAAGATATTATGCAGACCTGATTGTAAAGGCATCTGCAGAAAGTGCGGCATTAATCTCAACAGGGAGACCTGCGATTGCGACACGTTTGTGCCGGATCCGAGAATGTCGGTTATAACGGATATTTTCAAAAATTTTAGTAAATAACATTGAAAGATATGCCCTGAATAAGGGAATTAAGGAGGTGTAAATCCATGTCAATTTGTCCAAAGAACAAATCATCAAAGTCTCACAGAGATATGAGAAGAGCTAACTGGAAAATGAGCGCACCTAATCTTGTTAAGTGCAGCAAGTGCGGAGCTCTTATGATGTCTCACAGAGTATGCAAAGCTTGCGGCTCATACAATAAGAAAGAGATTATTGCACAGGATTAATCCTGAAAAGACTTTTCGGCTGACCGGAAGGTCTTTTTTGCGTATAATCAAAAAAACAGTTGATTTATATATTGTTTTCTAGTATATTATCACTAGACCTCAATGGTCACAAGAATGCAGAGAGTGAGGAACTTTTATGAATAATCCTATAGTAGTTGCGCTTGACGCAATGGGAGGAGACAATGCTCCTGTAGAGATTATCAAAGGAGCTGTTCAGGCAGTCAATGAAAGTGACAGCGTTATCGTCAAGGTTGTTGGCCCTGAAGACGTCGTAAAAGCTGAACTTGCCAAATACGAGTATGACAGCAATAAGATTGTTGTAGTCAATGCCACAGAGATTATCGAGACTGCTGAACCGCCTGTAATGGCTATTAGACGTAAGAAGGATTCTTCTTTGGTCGTAGCGCTTAATCTTGTTAAGAAAGGCGAGGCGGATGCTTTTGTATCAGCTGGAAGTACAGGTGCGGTATTAGTCGGCGGACAGCTGATTGTCGGCAGAATTAAAGGAATTGACAGACCACCGCTTGCACCGGCTATCCCGACAGCCAAGGGACCGGCATTATTGGTAGATTGCGGAGCTAATGTTGATGCCAGACCGGATCATCTTGTTAAATTTGCCAGAATGGGTTCCATATATATGGAGAACGTTATGGGTGTCAAGAATCCGAGAGTAGCGATAGTTAATGTCGGTGCGGAAGAGGAGAAAGGCAATGCTCTTGTTAAAGAGACATTTCCGCTTCTTAAGGAATGTAAGGATATTAATTTTATTGGCAGCATTGAAGCCAGAGATATCCCGGCAGGATATGCGGATGTCATTGTATGTGATGCGTTTGTAGGTAATTGTATTCTTAAGATGTTTGAAGGCGTAGGACTTACTTTAGTATCAGAACTCAAACATAGTATGCTTTCATCATTTAAAGGCAAGATAGGTGCGTTACTTGTTAAATCATCTATGAAGCAGGTACTTAAGAAATATGATGCCAGCGAGTACGGAGGAGCGCCGATGATCGGTCTCAACGGACTTGTAGTTAAATCACATGGCTCATCTGATGCCAAAGAAATCAAAAATTCGATTTTCCAGTGTATATCATTTGTACAGGCTGATATTCCGGGTAAAATCAGACAATCTATGATTACAGACAAATAACAGAACAATCAAAGAAAGGAAAGGTTAGTCATGGAATTTGAGAAGATACAGCAGATTATTGCGGAGGTGTTAAATATTGACCCTCAGGAGATTACAATGGATACAACATTCGTTGACGATCTCGGCGCAGATTCACTCGATGTTTTCCAGATTATTATGGGAATTGAAGAAGAATTCGACATCGAGATACCTAATGAAGCAGCTGAATCTATAGTGACAGTTGCAGATGCTGTTGAGCAGATTAAAAATGCACTTAACTAAGTACAAATAAGCGATGCGTTCTGCATCGTCCGTCCTTTTGCGAAAAAGGGCGTAGAGCATACACAAAAAGCCCAGCAATGGGCTTTTTGTAATAAATAGGACCGGAAATTATGAATAATAATCTTACAGAGTTTCAGAACAGAATAGGATATGTATTTAAGGATATAGGGCTGCTTAAGTTAGCTCTTACGCATAGTTCATACGGAAATGAAGTTCATCATGACAAACATCATAATAATGAACGTCTTGAATTTCTTGGAGATGCTGTGCTTGAGATTACAGTCAGTGAATATTTATTTGACAGATATGCAACAAGGCCGGAAGGTGAACTTACCAAACTTCGCGCAAGCATCGTATGCGAGCCGACGTTGGCTATATGTGCCAGGGAAATCGGGCTCGGAGACATGATAATGCTCGGTAAAGGCGAAGAAGTTACCGGCGGCAGATTCAGGGACTCCATTACCAGCGATGCCATGGAAGCAGTGCTGGGTGCTGTATACAGGGATGGAGGCATTGAATGTGCAAGAAAGTTTGTCCATGATCATATTCTTAACGACATTGACAGAAAGAAGCTTTTTGTTGACAGCAAGTCAATATTACAGGAAAGAGTTCAGGCTAAACATCAGGATGGCCCGCAATATGAACTTATAAGCGAAAGCGGCCCGGATCATGACAAAGAATTTAAGGTTAATGTTATGGTTGACGGATGCGTAGTGGGTGAAGGCGTCGGAAGAACCAAGAAAGCGGCAGAACAGCACGCTGCATATGACGCTATTTCTAAGAACAAGGTGTAGGTATGGTATGTATTTAAAAAAAATAGAAGTACAGGGATTTAAATCCTTTGCAAATAAACTTGTATTTGAATTTGACAACGGAATAACGGGAATTGTCGGACCTAACGGAAGCGGTAAAAGTAATATTGCGGATGCCGTAAGATGGGTTCTCGGTGAGCAAAGCGCCAAGCAGTTACGAGGCTCCAAAATGGAAGATGTTATATTTGCCGGAACAGAGAACCGTAAACCGGTAAGCTTTGCTTCGGTGTCTCTGTCAATTGATAATTCAGATCATAAGTTAGATATTGATTATGATGAAGTAACTGTCACGAGACGTGTATTCCGTTCCGGTGAAAGTGAATACATGATTAACGGCAACGCCTGCCGGTTAAAAGACATTAATGAGCTTTTCTATGACACGGGTGTAGGTAAAGAAGGATATTCAATTATAGGTCAGGGACAGGTAGATAAAATATTAAGCGGTAAACCGGAAGAACGCCGTGAGATTTTTGATGAGGCCGCAGGTATCGTTAAATACAAGAGACGTAAAGCGGCAGCACAGAAAAGTCTCGATAATGAGAGCAATAATCTTATCCGTATAAATGATATTTTATCGGAACTTGAAAAGCAGGTCGGACCGCTTGCAAAGCAATCGGAAAAAGCAAGGGAGTACCTTGGTTATAAGGAAAAACTTAAGAATTACGAAGTCAATCTTTTTCTTATGGAAAGCGAAAGCCTTAAAAAGAATCTTGACGATGTTACACAGAGAATAGAGATAGTCGATTCTGATATTGAGAACGGCAGAAAAGAGTTTGAGCAGATTAAGACCGCTTATGACGAGAAAGATGCGGCAATTCAACAGACAAGTGCAAGAATCGAAGAGCTTACGGGACTTAATAACCAGGCCCAGATAGATAAAAACAAACTTATCAATCAGATTGAGATACTTAAAGAGCAGATTAAATCAGCAAATCAAAGCGATGAACAGCTTGCTTCGCGAATTAACGCACTTAAAGAAGAAATAGATGAGCGTAATGAAGAAAAAAGTGCGCTTATAAAGCAGAAGTTTGATATGAATGAACAGATTGACGATATCAGACTACGGCGTAATGAAGCGGATAAATCACTTACAGAACTTAATGACGCAATAACTTCTAATACAACCGATATAGAGAATGGTAAGACTGCGATAATGGATAATCTCAACCGTAAGGGAGCAATCCGTACGGATATCCAGAGATACGAGACCATGCTCGAACAGATAGGAATACGAAAAGCCCAGATTAACAGTGTTCTTATTAATTATAAAACGGATGAAAACAGATTTGATGATACTCTTATGCAAAGACGCAAGGCTCTCGATGAAGTCACGTCGGTAATTGAGAGTATTACGGCCGGAAATAATAAGCTCGCTGCAAGGCGCAATGAACTTAATACAGAACTGGCCGATGATGAACATAAACTCTCTAAAGCCAAAGAGACAAGCATGCGTGCGGCCACCAGGCTTGAAACACTTAAGAATATTGCTGAACGTTACGACGGATACGGCAACAGTATTCGTAAGGTAATGGAATGTAAAGATCGCGAAAAAGGTGTGTTGGGAGTAGTCGCAGATATAATCAAGACGGAATCTGCATACGAGACGGCAATTGAAACCGCACTCGGCGGAACTATACAGAATATTGTTACTGATAATGAAGAAACCGCCAAAAGAATGATTCAATATCTCAAGCAGAACAGGTTCGGACGTGCCACTTTTCTGCCATTATCGGCTATATCCGGCAGAAATTCAAGAAAAGAAGAACTCGGAACCGAAAACGGATTTATAGGATATGCATCTGAACTTGTTGAGACGGATTCCAAGTACCGTGAACTTGCGGAATATCTTCTCGGAAGGTGTGCAGTGGTTGATACCATTGATAACGCATTGAAAATAGCAAGGAAATATCATCATTCTATCAAGATCGTTACGCTTGATGGCGAGCTTTTGAGTCCCGGCGGTTCAATGAGCGGTGGTGCATTCAAGAACTCCGGTAACCTTCTCGGAAGACGCCGTGAAATAGAAGAACTTGAAGAGGTAATTGCCAAAGCCGATAAAGCGGTCGAGAATCTTACAGCCGGAATTGCCAAAATCCGTGAGGAGATGGCTGATATCGATGCCGGACTTAAAGAAAGCCGCGCAGAACTTCAGAATAAACTTATAGATAAAAACACCGCAAAGATGCAATATGACCAGGCAGAGTCCAAACAGAATGAAATTAAATCAATGTATCAGGACAATGCTAAAGAGATTAAAGAAATAGATAACCAGGTTGTCGAGATAAACGATAATCTTAAAGTGTTGCGAAACAACCTTCAAGAAATCGAGAATAACAATGCAAGGATAAATGCAGAAATAGAAGAAAAGTCGGCGATTGTTGAAAAACTTAAGGCTGAGCTTGCGGACAAGAGTTCCTCAGTCCAGAATGTCCATATAGAATATTCTGAAATATCGCAGAAAGCAGCATTTATCGAAGAGAGCATCAAGCGTGTCTTAAGGGAAATCGAAAGACTGAATAATAATATAGAAGAACTTCAGGATAATAAGGTCGATTCTGTCAAAGAAGTTGAGACACGTAATGAAGAAATCGAAAGCATCAATGAAACCGTTAAAGCGGCTGATGATGCAATAAATTCGTACACCGTAGAGCTTGAAGAATTGAAAAAGAACCGTGAGGAGATGAACGAATCCATTAAGGGCTTTTTTGATTCCAGAGAGGAATGCCAGAAGAAACTTGTGGATCTTGAAAAAGAACAGTTCAGGCTTACGCAGAACAGAGAAAAATTTGAGTCGGCAAGAGATGCAAGAATTGACTATATGTGGAACGAATATGAAATTACACTTAATCAGGCTGCTTCCATGCGCGACGAAAGCCTTAATGACGAATCCGAGATTAAGAAAACCGTTTCATCAATCAAGAGCAGTATCAAGTCTCTCGGTGAAGTTAATGTCAACGCAATAGAAGATTATAAAGAAGTTTCCGAAAGGTATGAATTTTTAAAGGGACAGCATGACGATCTCATAGTTGCAAGAGACAGGCTTATTGATGTTATTAATGAGCTTGATACCGGAATGCGTGAACGCTTTACCGAAAAATTCGCCGAAATTAAAATTGAATTTGATAAAGTATTCAAACAGCTTTTCGGAGGCGGTAAAGGAAGCATTGAGCTTGACGAGGATGCGGACATTCTTGAAGCAAACATTACGATTATATCCCAGCCGCCGGGTAAGAAGTTACAGAATATGATGCAGCTTTCCGGTGGTGAAAAGGCATTGACTGCAATATGTCTTCTCTTTGCGATACAGAATCTGAAACCGTCACCGTTCTGTCTGCTTGACGAGATTGAAGCGGCACTGGATGATTCTAATGTTGACAGATTTGCAAAATACCTACATAATCTTACTAAGAACACACAGTTCATTGTTATCACACACAGACGTGGAACAATGGCTTCGGCTGACAGACTGTATGGTATTACCATGCAGGAGAAAGGTGTATCGACACTTGTATCCGTCGATCTGATAGCTGGAAAGCTTGATGACGGAAATAATCAGATAGGATAAGAGGATAAGAATTATGGCAGGATTTTTTAAAAAATTAATATCAGGTCTTACCAAGACAAGGGATAATGTGGTTTCGGGACTTAATTCGATTTTTCATGGGTTCAGCAAAATTGATGATGACTTCTATGAGGAGTTGGAAGAAATGCTCATTATGGGCGATATCGGAGTTGCCACAACAGAGAAGATTATTGATGATTTAAAAGCAAGGGTCAAGGAATTAAAAATTAAAGAACCTTTGGAATGTAAGCAGCTTCTTATTGATTCAATCAAAGAACAGATGAATCTTGGTGAGAATGCATATGAATATGAGAACCGCAAATCAGTTCTTCTCGTAATCGGAGTTAACGGTGTCGGTAAAACGACTTCAATAGGTAAGATTGCCGCCGGACTTAAAGCTCAGGGAAAGAAAGTTATTCTTGCTGCTGCCGATACATTCAGGGCGGCTGCGATAGAACAGCTTACAGAATGGGCAGACCGCGCGGGCGTTGACATTATAGCACAGCATGAAGGATCTGACCCGGGTGCGGTTATATATGACGCCATACAGGCATCAAAGGCGCGTAATGCAGATGTTCTCATATGTGACACAGCCGGAAGGCTTCACAATAAGAAAAACCTTATGGATGAGCTTAAGAAGATTGACAGGATAATTGAGAAAGAGTATCCTGATGCATATAGGGAAAATCTTATTGTTCTTGATGGAACGACAGGTCAGAATGCATTGTCGCAGTTAAAGGAATTCCGTGAGGTTGCTGACATATCAGGAATTATACTTACTAAGATGGATGGAACGGCAAAGGGCGGCATAGCGGTTGCAATACAGTCGGAATACGGTGTTCCGGTTAAATATATCGGTGTCGGTGAACATATAGATGATTTACAGAAATTTGATTCCGATGAATTTGTTAATGCTTTATTTGATATAAAAGGAGATACAGAAAATGATTGAGAAACTTACATTGGAGAAATTTGAAGAGGCGGCTGAGCGCGTCAAAGAAGTTACAAGTGATACAAGACTTGTATACAGTGAATATTACAGCAACGAGACAGGCAATAAGGTTTATTTTAAACCTGAGAATATGCAGTACACAGGTGCATATAAGGTAAGAGGCGCTTATTACAAAATAAGCACGTTGTCTGATGAAGAGAGAAGCAAGGGACTTATTACCGCATCTGCCGGTAACCATGCACAGGGTGTTGCATATGCAGCCAAGATTTATGGCGTTAAGGCAACAATCGTTATGCCTACATCAACTCCTATTATTAAAATAAACAGAACCAAGAGCTACGGAGCAGAGGTTGTGCTTCATGGGGATGTATATGATGAGGCATGCGAATATGCACTTAAACTTGCTGATGAGCACGGATATACATTCATCCACCCATTCGATGATCTTGATGTTGCAACAGGACAGGGAAGTATTGCAATGGAGATAATAAAGGAGCTTCCGACTGTTGATTATATTCTCGTTCCGATTGGCGGCGGCGGACTTGCAACCGGAGTTTCCACTCTTGCCAAGATGCTTAATCCGAACATTAAAGTAATCGGTGTTGAACCTGCGGGTGCCAATTGTATGCAGGTATCCCTCAAGAACGGCAAGGTTACGACACTTCCTACTGTAAGTACAATAGCAGACGGTACAGCCGTTAAGACACCGGGAAGCAAGATTTTTCCATACATTCAGCAGAATATTGATGATATAATCACAGTTGAAGATAACGAACTTATAGTAGAATTTCTTGATATGGTAGAGAACCATAAGATGATTGTTGAGAATTCCGGACTTCTTACAGTAGCTGCCCTTAAACATCTTAATGTTAAAGATAAGAAAGTTGTATCAATCTTAAGCGGCGGTAATATGGATGTCATAACAATGTCATCTGTAGTAAGACATGGACTTATACAGAGAGGAAGAGTATTCTCAATGTCAGTTCTTCTTCCGGACAAGCCGGGTGAACTTCTTAAGGTTGCCCAGGTAATTGCAGATGCCAAGGGAAATGTTATTAAGATTGATCATAACCAGTTCGTAAGCATTAACAGAAATGCTGCGGTTGAACTTGGAATTACTCTTGAAGCATTCGGAATGGAACACAGAGAAGAGATTCTTAATGCAATGAGAAAAGCAGGATATAATCCTAAGATTATTCAGACAACAATGTAATTGAATTTAGGTATTATAAAAGCGCTGTAGACATTATGTTTACAGCGCTTTTGTTATTATTGAATCTGTTTTCTATCTGTGATGTTCAAATGCACCCATATCAATCTTGGAAAGATTCTCAACGATTGTTCTGCAGTCAGCACAGCTGATGAGTGAATCACGGTTTTTCTTGGAAGCAATCTCGCCCTGGAATGCACTAGGACCGCCAACACAGCCGCCTTCGCAAGCCATACCTTCAATGAAATCTTCAGGAAGTCTGCCAACCTTCATAAGAAGAAGAGCTTTCTTGCAGTCTGCGGCACCGTTAGCACGGTATACCTTGGCATCAATTTCGTTGTCAGTCTCTTTAAGGTATTCAAGAACAGCATTGGTAACACCGCCTGAATTGCCGTAACGTTTACCGAATACAGAAGCTTCCTGGTAAGAATTCTCTTCGGCTGTAAGAACGACTCCTTTAGCCTTCATAATTGCACGAATCTCACTGAATGTAAGAACTGCATCTGCATTTCCTTCAATCTGCTGATCCTTAACTTCTGACTTCTTGGCGATACAAGGTCCGATGAATACGGTATAAGCATCAGGAACCTTGGCCTTGATCATTCTGGAAACCATACACATAGGAGATACGGTTGTTGAAATCTTATCTGCAAGTTCAGGGAAATGTCTGCGGATCATATTGACAAATCCAGGACAGCATGAAGTTGTTTTCTTCTCGCCGGCCTTATAGGCTTCAGCCCATTCCTCAGCCTCACTCTGAGTAGTCATATCGCCGCCCATTCCGACTTCAAACATATCTGTGAATCCGACTTCCTTCATGGCTTTCTTCCAGCTTGCCATTGTAACGTCAGGACCGAACTGGCCTTCTGCAGCAGGAGCGAGCATAGCATAAACCGGACGTCCGGACTTAATAGCATTAATTACATCAACAATAAATGTCTTGGAACCGATGGCACCAAAAGGACAGCTATGTATACACTGGCCGCAGCGGATACATTTGCTTTCATCGATTTCTGAAATTCCGTTCTCATCATATGTGATAGCTCCTACAGGGCATGCGTTCTTACATGGACGTACGAGATGAGCGATAGCATTGTAAGGGCAGGCCTTAGCACACTGACCGCACTCTTTACACTTGGTAGCATCTATCTTAGACTGTGTCTCACCTGCTGATATAGCACCGAAATGACATGCATTAATACATGCTTTACCGAGACAGTTCTGACAGTTACTTGTAACAACATAACTGGAGATTGGGCAGTCCTCACACGCGGAACTTATAACCTGGATAACATTTCCATCATCCTCACCGCTCGGAGCCTTGCCTTCAACAAGTCTTACACGCTGACGGATAATTTCTCTTTCTTTATATATACAACATCTGAACTGCGGCTTCGGACCCGGAATAAGGTCGAAAGCAATCTGATCTCTTTTCTCGTCAAGTTCACCGGCAAAAGCGAGCTTGGCAACTTCGTAAAGTACATCATGTTTGATTTTAATTACATTAGCATCATTGTACATAATTAATCTCCTTTTATTGACATTCGTAAAGTATAGATATCTAGTGTTATTTTAGTCCATCTGATAAAGATTGTCAATTATTTAACAATCTTTTTGGCATAAATATCATGACAAAAATAACATTTAGGGTCTTTTTGATTAATATAATTAAGTCAAACCTGATGAAAATTTAAAACACTTTTTTGAAACCAATATTGCCGCCAGACTTATAACCGAACCGAGTATAATCGAAGCAGCTACATCGGACGGAAAATGCACATAAAGATAAATCCTTGAAAAAGCAATCAAAAAACGACTCCGTAAAAACGGAGCCGCCCAAAAATTTTATTTATGTATTTTAGTATACACCAGGTTCTTCTTCGCCGTTCATTACACGAAGTCCGCCCTGTGCAAGAGCAAGAAGCTCATCCTCTCCAGGATATACGGTAAACGGAGCAATCCATTCACAACGCTCTTTGAGTTCACCGATAACTCTGTTATCGTGTGCGATACCGCCTGTAACGATGATCTGGTCAACTTTACCTTTTAATACGGTAGCCATTGAACCGATATTCTTGGAAAGCTGGAAGATGAAAGCGGTGCGGAGCTCTTTGGCATGCTCATCGCCTGCATCGACCATTTTCTCTACATCACGCATATCGTTGGTTCCGAGATAAGCATTGAAACCGCCGTTACCGACAAGCTTCTTATAAACCTCTTTCTCGGTGTATTTGCCTGAGAAACACATTTTAACAAGCGCTCCCGGAGGAACAGCACCTGATCTTTCAGGTGAAAAAGCGCCATCTCCGTCGAGTGCGTTGAAAATATCAATAACTTTGCCGTTATGGTGTGCACCTACGGAAACACCGCCGCCAAGGTGTACAACGATAAGGTTCATTGAATCGTAAGCTTTGCCTGTTTCTTTGGCATAACGTCTTGCAACTGCCTTCTGGTTAAGGGCATGGAAGATACTGATACGCGGAAGTTCAGGAACACCTGAATATCTTGCGACCGGCTCAAGCTCATCAACAACAACCGGGTCAACAATATATGAAGGAACACCGATTGAATCGCCGATTTCTCTTGCGAGAATACCGCCGAGGTTGGATGCGTGCTGACCCTGTACGCCGATCTCAAGGTCATGTAAAAGTTCATCCGTAACAGCATAAGTACCGCTTGGGATAGGCTTTAAAAGTCCGCCGCGGCCTACGATTACATTGAGTGAGTGGATATCAAAGTTTTTCTCCTTAAGGAAATCAACGATGATGTTCTTACGGAAATCCTTCTGTGCAATAATACTGTCATATTTAGCGATTTCCTCGGTAGGATGACGAAGTGTCTCGTCAAAAAGCAGGGTCTCGTCTTCATATACACCGATCTTGGTGGAAGTGGAGCCCGGATTAATAATTAAACTCTTAACTGACATTATAAACTCCTTTATGTTAATTAGTTATTCTTAAGATTCTCTGCAACAACTGCACCGAGAGCGAGAGAGTTGATCTTAACTTCAACACTGTCGGAACGTGAAGTAAGGATAACCGGTGCTTTGGTTCCGGTAATGAGGTTACCGTTTACAAGGTCTGCTGTGTGAACCATTGCCTTGTAAGTGATGTTTCCGGCGTGGATGTCAGGGAAGAGAAGAATATCCGCATCACCGACAATCTTACGGCCTGTAGCTCCTTTGTGTTTAGCTGCTTCCGGGCAGATCGCAAGGTCAAGTGAAAGAGGACCGTCAACTATACATCCTGTAATTTCACCGGCTTCGTTCATTCTGGTAAGTTCTGCTGCTTCAACAGTTACAGGCATCTTAGGGTTGACAACCTCAACCGCTGCCAAAGGTGCAACCTTAGGAGTGTGGACACCGCATGCCTCGCAGATCTCAACAGTATTATTAATGATATTAACCTTGTCCTCAAGTGTAGGATAAGGAATGAAAGCAACATCCGTAAGGAAAAGGAGATGATCGATTCCCTTAACATCGAATACACATACATGGGAAAGCGGCTTTCCTGTTCTTAAGCCAACTTCCTTATCGAGAACACTCTTTAAGAATCCCTTTGTATCGATAAGACCCTTCATGTACATATCGGCCTTGCCGTCATGTACAAGCTTTACAGCAGTGAGAGCAGCCTCGGTAACATCTTTAACATCGATAACTTCATAGTCAGCGAGGTTCATTCCGATTGAATCGGCGATAGCCTTAATCTGGTCTGCATCACCGACGAGAACCGAATCGGCAATTCCGCGCTCCTTAGCTTCTTTGACTGCTTCAAGAACATTTTCGTCCTGTGCTACGGCAACAGATACTTTTTTCTTGCTGCAGGATTTAACCTGGTTTAAAATTTCTTCAAAACTCTTAGCCATTTGTATAATCTCCTTTATATAATCCTTGATTGTAAATCACACTATCTAAAATAATACCACTTTAAAAGAATAGTTTCAACCGGAAAAATGACAGGACAATAAAAGTTGACAATTGTCGCCTTGGGTAATATTATAATATATAGGAGTATGTTATTTATAGTAATTATAAGGGTTAATCTTTGAATTCTAATGATAACTTCCCCAAACAAATAAAATAATAATAAAGGAGCTATAAACATGTGTAAAAAAGAATAATTGTAATGGTTGTAGCGGTTGTGTTAATTTTATGCGCTGCATGTATACCGGCATTTGCTGATGGAACATATAAGTGGTCTCAGAGTGCGGACCATTCTTCAGCAAATGCAACATATAGTGGCAGGGTTAATTGGTTGGATGAAGGAGTTGCACCTAATTATGTAACTTACTATGCCAGAATAAGTGGTAAAGATTCGTTTTTATTTACTGATTCTAATGCAGCAACTTTTTTAATCCAGTCCGGTGTAATGAATAAAACACTTGTTTCTTATAGAATCTATTGGAATCATTTTATATCAACTACACAAAAGATGACTACCGCAACATCTATAAAAGTGAGCTGGTCGTTTGATGGATATAAAGGATATAAATCTTTAAAATAATGGTGAAAAGTATGAAAACAAGAAGAAAAACAGTTACATTCGCGCTTCTTCTGATAGAAACAACTCTTGCCATCATAATTTTCATTGGCATGTACGCGTCATTTGATAATTATTATCAGGTCAGGAATATGAAACGGTCGGGATATGCCTATTTATACGCAGGAACAGTTTCAATCAACACTAGGCAACATGATTTGACTACGGAGTACAGCAGTGAGACTATTATAGAGTATAGAAAATATACAAAGACAATGCTTGATGATTTTTCCTCTGTAGACGGAAATCTGTCATGCGAAATAGGTGGAAATGTTGCCGGAGGAGCCAGCCGGATATGCAGGATATATATTGCCCAAAACGAGAAACTTCCGATTATGGTTGAACGTGATATGTCTGATAACGGAGTGTATGTTGGAAACGGACTTTTAGAATACATATCCGATGATATGATCAATGTTTTCGGATGTAATATACCTGTTGCGGGAATCATAGCGGCACGCGGTCTTGAAAAAAACACAGACATATATGTGAAGTATGGCGATTTATCCGAAAATGCACGAGCATATGTTGTTGACTATATTACGATGCAGCTTCTTGAGAATGAAGCCTGTTATTTTGAATATGGAAGCAACAACGCAGGAGATATGATACGTTTCTGCAATGATATTAACAGTGATGTTTACGAGTGTACATACGAAAACTCATTACCCGAAAGCGAGATCACATCCAAAGCTGATATAACGGCAGGCATAAAAAATACAGTCTATGTATTGACCGCATGCATCTGCCTTGGAGTAGTATTCAGAACAATGTTGTTATACATCAGTGAAAAATACAGATTAATATTTATATCCCAATCATTCGGAATGAGTAATATAAAAATAATACTTCCGATCATTATGGAATTTGTTACCGTATGGATCATATCGGTCATATGTGCCGGTATTATCGGCGCATTTCTTTATTATCTGTCGGGAATATTTTACATTGGTGTGATATTAAAGTATTGGGCGGTGTCTTCAATAGCATGTCTGTTTTTGGGACTTGTATTTCTTATAATAGCGTATGCGGTTATCACACACGGAAGACACAGCCTGGCACTCAACATAGCGGATAGCGAGGGGTGACATATGAAATTTATAAACAGAGTGAATATCGCTATGGATATGTGTATCCATACAAAATTCAAAACGATATTATATATGATAGAAACAGCCATATTTCTGGCATTGCTCACATTTGTAATATATGTTACAGAAAGTGATACAGCTTTTTCGGACAGAATTGAAGCCGGATTGAAAATTCCTGTAGAAAAACTCGGATATGTGTCATTGGAGACAGCGGATACAGGTGAAGTAAATAAGCAAATCGAACAAATTGGAGGAATATCGGCAATCGGGGGAATACAATGCAATGTAGCAAACAGTTCGGCATCGCTGGCTTTCTTAAGAGAAATTCAAGGGAAACATCGTATTAATTATAATAAAGAAGAGTACGAAAACAGCATTGAGACAACCGTCATGTCAAAAGAATTATGGAACGTGATGAATATAGAACTTAAGGAAGGCATCGAACCGTCTGAGTATACAATACAGAACCTTGACAGAGAAATATTGTTATATTTGTCCGAACAGTACATTGGATATGTAAATATTGGCGATGTATTTACGGACACATACAAGGGCAAAGAGATTTTTCGATATACGGTTGCGGGCTTTTTTGACAGTGACTCCACTGTAATAGATCCTTTTGTATTTTCCGACGAAAACATCGGAAGATATGGCTGCTACAGTCTTGATTACGGAATAATCGAGATTACGGATACGATGAATTGGAGCGGCAATTTTATTGTGTTTGATAAACCGTATGCCGATGTGTATGACAGCATAAATAACATTGCAGCTGAAGCAGATGTACATATTGATGTATATAATATTTCCGATGTTGCCGGCTATATAGCAATGGATTCAAAAAGCAACACTTTTTATCTTAAAGAGATGGCAGCCGTAATGACGGTTCTTGTTATATTATCCATAACGGCCGGCCGTGTTTATTTTATCAGAACAAGAGCCTCCGATTATGGTGTATGGGCATCATGCGGAGCATCAATAAGGGATTTGTGCCGGGTAATAATACTGCAAAATATAATTACCGTGCTGCTTCCGATGATTTTTTCCTCCGTGTCTGCATACAATGTTCTCAGAATTTTTTACACGGATAATTCTGTTTCAGTATCACTGCTCAGAAAAATATATTTTTCCAAATGTATGCCTGCTCAGTTGATAACTTCGGCAGCAATAATCGTACTGTCTGGGATATGGCCCATAAATATAATAAAACACACCAAATTATCAATGTTAGTAAAAGGAAAAGTATCAAATGATTAATTTACAGAATATAACCAAAATATACCGGATGGGTGACAATGAAACGGAGGTATTCCGGGATTTCAATCTGTTTGTTGATGACGGAGAATATGTTGCGGTAATGGGGCGTTCAGGTTCGGGAAAGACTACGTTACTAAATATTATAGGGGCAATGGACGGTTTTGATTCGGGAAGATATATGTATAATGATGCCGAAGTCAACAAACTTGACAGACACGGATTGGAACAATTCAGACGCAATCATATAAGCTATGTATTCCAAAATTATTTTCTCATTAATTATTACTCGGTAAGAGAAAATATAGAGCTGCCGCTTATAGCAAAAGGAATAAAACGTAAGCAGCGCAGAGAGATTGTGGAGTAGAAAATGGAACTCGCAGGAATATCAGATATAGCCGATAAACTTCCGGCGTATATATCGGGTGGACAGATGCAGCGGTGTGCGATTGCAAGGGCACTCGCTTCCGGTAATGACATACTGCTTGCAGATGAGCCGACGGGAGCGCTCGATGCACATACCGCAGAAGATATTATGAATGTTTTTGAATGCATCAGAAAAGAAAAATGTACGATCATAATGGTAACACACGATGGACAGATTGCCGCACATGCCGACAGAATAGTGAATCTGACGTAAGAATGCTGTCAAGAAAAAATACTTGACAGCGGCATCCTTTTATTGTATTATACTCAAGGTGTTTAAATTATGGAAAAAATAGTTGAACAGGCAATGCTGTATGATTTTTACGGCGAATTGCTGAATGACCACCAGAAATCGATATTTGAAGAATATGTTCTTGACAATTTTTCACTCAGCGAGATTGCTGAAGAACACGGGATAAGCAGACAGGGTGTTCACGATATGATCAAGAGAACGGATAAGACTCTTAATGAATACGAAGAGAAGCTTCATCTTGTAAGGAAATTTATGGCGGTCAGAGAGAATGTTAATGAGATTAATGCGATAGCTAAGAAGATTACAGGTGAAGATAACCGTGAGGCGGTGACACAGATTACACACATCACGGAGACGATAATCGATGAATTATAGACACAGAGGGTTTTATGGCATTTGACAGTTTATCTGATAAATTACAAAATATTTTTAAAAAGCTCCGTGGCAAAGGACGCCTGAACGAAGATGATGTTAAGGCAGCGATGAAAGAAGTCAAGATGGCTCTTCTGGAAGCGGATGTTAATTTTAAAGTAGTTAAACAGTTTGTTAATTCTGTGACGGAACGCGCTATCGGACAGGATGTAATGCAGAGCCTTACACCGGGCCAGATGGTTATAAAGATTGTCAACGAAGAAATGGTTTCCCTGATGGGAAGCGAGACAACTGAGATTGCATTCCGTAAGGATGGCAAGCCGACCGTGATAATGATGGTCGGTCTGCAGGGTGCAGGTAAGACAACCACAACCGCCAAGATTGCGGGCAAGCTTAAAGAGAAAGGCAAGAGACCTTTACTTGTAGCCTGTGATGTTTACAGACCTGCGGCAATCAAACAGTTACAGATTAACGGTGAGAAACAGGAAGTTCCTGTTTTTGATATGGGTGAGAACAACAAGCCGGTTGATATTGCCAAAGCGGCAGTAGCTCATGCTGAGAAGAACGGCAACAAAGTTGTTATCATAGATACAGCCGGTCGTCTTCATGTCGATGAAGATATGATGAACGAGCTTAAGGACATAAAGGAAGCGGTTGATGTATTCCAGACATTGCTCGTTGTCGATGCTATGACAGGTCAGGACGCAGTCAATGTTGCGTCGACATTCAATGATCTTATCGGAATCGACGGTGTGGTTCTTACAAAGCTCGACGGCGATACCAGAGGCGGTGCGGCACTCTCAATCAAAGCCGTTACCGGCAAGCCTATACTCTATGTTGGTATGGGCGAGAAGCTTTCTGATCTGGAGCAGTTTTATCCGGACAGAATGGCGTCAAGAATACTGGGAATGGGTGATGTGCTTACCCTTATTGAAAAAGCGCAGGCTAATATCGATGAAGAGAAAGCCAAAGAGATGGAGCGCAAGCTTAAGAAATCCGAATTTGATTTCAATGATTATCTTGAATCATTTAAACAGGTTAAGAAGCTTGGCGGGCTCGGCGGAGTGATGAGCATGATGCCGGGTATGGGTAATATGAAAGGCGCTATGGACAATGTCGATGAAAAACAGATTGACAGAATCGAAGCGATCATCCTTTCGATGACACCAGCGGAACGTTCCAATCCCAAGATACTGAACCCATCGCGCAAGAATAGAATTGCGAAGGGCGCAGGAGTTGACATTGCGGAGGTCAACAGGCTTGTCAAACAGCAGGAGCAGATGAAAAAAATGATGAAACAGCTTCCTGGCATGATGGGCGGTAAATTCGGTAAAAGAGGAAAATTCAAGTTTCCTTTTTAATACACATAATCAAGAATAAAATATTACGGAGGTAAATTAACATGGCAGTAAAAATCAGATTAAGAAGAATGGGACAGAAGAAGGCTCCTTTCTATAGAATCATTGTTGCTGATTCAAGATCTCCTAGAGACGGAAGATTCATCGAAGAAATCGGAACATATGATCCAAATACTGATCCAAGCACATACAATGTTGACGAGGAACTTGCTAAGAAGTGGCTCGCAAACGGTGCTCAGCCGACAGAAGTTGTTGGCAAGATCTTCAAACTTGCCGGAATTGAGAAATAATTAACTACACGGCAGGTCAGGAGGTAACCCATATGAAGGAGTTAGTTGAAATTATTGCAAAGGCACTTGTTGATAATCCTGATGAAGTAGTAGTTACTGAGACTGTTAAGGAAAAAGCGATTATTCTTGAACTTAAGGTTGCTCCGTCTGATACAGGCAAAGTAATCGGTAAGCAGGGCAGAATTGCCAAATCCATCAGAGCAGTTGTTAAGGCAGCCGCCACCAGAGAAGACAAGAAAGTTATTGTGGATATAATGTAACTAATGGTTTTACCTTGAGTAAAACATATGAAGGCTGTCCCGCAACGGGGCGGCCTTTATTAACGCAAAAAGGAGTTATTATGGAAGATTTACTCAGAATAGGTGTTATTACATCTACGCACGGTATATCCGGTGAGGTTAAGGTATATCCCACGACGGATGATGTGAACCGCTTCAAAAAACTCAAAAAATGTATATTGAAAACAGAAGGCCGCAATGCCGTTACACTGGATCTTGAAGTTGCGGGTGTAAAGTTTTTTAAGAACATGGTTATCCTTAAGTTTAAGGAATTTAATGATATTAATGAAGTTGAAAAATACAAAAACGCTGAGCTTTATGTCACAAGAGAAGATGCACTTGACCTTGAAGAAGGTGAGTACTTTATATGTGATTTAATCGGGCTTGATGTTGTTGATGAAGATAATAATGTAATCGGAAAGCTGACCGATGTTTTACAGAGCGCAGCCAATGATGTGTACGAGATTACGGACAATTTCGGTAAAACCCATCTTTTTCCGGCGATAAAAGAATGTATACTTAACGTTAATCTTGACGAGGGACGTATGTATGTCCATGTGATGAAAGGACTTATGGATTTATGATGAATTTTCATGTGCTTACGCTTTTTCCCGAAATGATACGGAATTGTCTCGGCGAAAGCATAACCGGAAGAGCTATCCGCAACGGAAGCATAACATTAAATACCGTTAATATAAGAGATTTTACAGATAATAAGCACGGTCATGTGGACGACTATCCGTATGGCGGCGGTGCCGGAATGGTAATGCAGCCGGAACCGGTATATAAAGCATATAATTCCGTGGCATCATCAATTGATGGGAAAGTCCGTGTGATATATCTGACCCCGCAAGGTAAAGTCTTTAACCAGGCTATGGCGGAAGATTTTGCCAAAGAAGAGAATTTGATTTTCCTGTGCGGACATTATGAAGGCATAGATGAGCGTGTCCTGAACCGTATAGTGACCGATAATGTATCAATAGGTGATTACGTGCTTACCGGCGGAGAACTTCCGGCAATGGTTATGATAGATGCCATATCACGCAAGGTTTCAGGTGTCCTGGGAAATGATGATTCATCTGAAATAGAGACTTTTTATGATAATCTTCTCGAATATCCGCAGTATACCAGGCCGGAAGTCTTTGACGGAGAGCGCGTGCCGGATGTGCTCATGTCAGGCCACCATGCCAATATAGATAAGTGGCGCAGGGAAAAATCACTTGAGAGGACATATGATTTCAGGCCTGATTTACTTGAAAATGCCAATCTTACGGATAAAGACCGTGCGTACCTTGAAAAATATGCCCGTTCCAAGGAAAATAATTGATTTAAAGCTTGCATTTTATAAATACATGTGCTAAAATACAACAGTTGTGTTATGCAGATAACACGCATAAATAGTGGCGGTCCGCTGTTACGAGTGAGTATTTAAGAACGTCATATATCAGGAGGAATTATAATGAACGACATCATTAAGAACATTGAAGCAGAACAGATGAAGCAGACTGTTCCTGAGTTCAGAGTCGGAGATACTGTTAAAGTATCAGCTAAGATTAAGGAAGGCAACCGCGAGAGAATCCAGATTTTCGAAGGAACTGTCATTAAGAGACAGGGCGGAAGCAACCGTGAGACATTTACCGTAAGAAAGCTTTCAAACGGCGTTGGCGTTGAGAAGACATGGCCGTTACATTCTCCGTTCGTTGAGGATATCCAGGTTGTTAGACGCGGTAAAGCAAGAAGAGCTAAATTATTCTACTTAAGAGACAGAGTAGGTAAGGCAGCTAAGGTTAAAGAGATTGTTAAATAATTAACAACGATTATGACTATGATTAAAGGTACCGGTTTATGGCCGGTACCTTTTTTCGATTATAATTTGTAGTCAAAAGAAACTCTGTTTGTCACATGAGGGTTATATTTCTGCCCCATGCGCACATGCTCCGGGTGATTAAGATATTCGCTAAGAACCGACTCGTCGGAAAGCACCATTTCAATCATCAGATCCATATTGGCCGGCCGGTCAACACAGTTACGATGAATGCTTACCGATTTAATGCCGTCAAAAGCGTTTTCAATTATGCCGAATGCGTCCACGTATTCATTGTAATTGTCATCTGTGAAAAAATTTTTTTCAAAAGTAAAAATAACAAAATGTTTTATCATACAACAGTCCTCCTGTGGTTTAATTTGGCGCTTTTATGCGATAACGCGTTAATTGTATCACAAATATTACGAAATAGCAATTTTTTGATTTACATATGGAATTACTCGTATTATAATTCATAGGTAAACTTATGTCAGTTTGCAGTCAGGAGGCATATAATGAGTTACGATATCTATCTTCCGAGTTATTCGATCGGAGCTGATGTTTATGATAAAATATATGATATATGCAGACCTTATGGTAAAAGGGCTGTTGTTGTCGGCGGCCATACCGCTATGGAAAAAGCGCTTCCTAAGGTAAAGGAAGCGATAGAAGGCAAGGATATTGAAATTACGGATGCTCTCTGGTACGGCGGGGACGCCACCTATGCTCATGTGGATATGCTTGCAGATTCGGATGCTGTCAGATCCGCAGATATGATATGGGCAGTAGGAGGCGGTAAGGCCACGGATACCGGCAAGACACTTGCCGATGTTACCGGCAAACCGGTTTTTACTTTTCCGACAATAGCATCAAACTGTTCGGCATGTACAAGTGTTTCGATTATGTATAAGGATGACGGGAGTTTCCTGAAACCGCATTTCTTCTGCAAACCGCCGGTTCATGCGTTTATAGACATTGATATAATAGCACATTCGCCGTCCAGGTATATGTGGGCGGGAATCGGAGACACTTATGCGAAGTACTTTGAAAGTACCGTTTCATCCAGAAACGAGGAGGTTCCTCATTATATAGCTCTCGGAACCGCCAATTCCAGGATGTGCTATGAACCGATGTTAAAATACGGTGCAAAGGCGTTGGCCGATATGGAACACGGTGTATTTTCGCCGGAATTTGAGCAGGTTGTTTTATCGATCATAGTAACAACCGCGGTTGCATCCATTCTTCTGACGACCGATCATATAATTGATTACAATACAGGCCTTGCACATGCAATTTTTTATGCATTGACATCTTATCCTCATATAGAAGAACGACATCTGCACGGAGAAGTAGTCGGATACGGCGTACTTGTTTTACTCCTTGTGGACGGCAATAAAGAGGATTTTGATAAACTGTATGCGTTTAATAAGCAAATAGGACTTCCGGTAAAACTTTCGGATATAGAACTTAATAAGGATGAAATTCCGAAGCTTGTTAAAGCGGCTCTGGCAATGAAGGACATTGAGCATAACCCGTATGTTATCACAGAAGATATGCTTACGGCAGCATTTAACAAGCTGGAGGAAATGAATCAATAAATTTATATTTTTAAGGAGATTAATATGAAGAAGAAATTGGCTATGCTCATGATCGCGGTCATGACATTAACAGCAGCTTTCGGAATCACAGGCTGTCAGAAATCAGATAAGAGCTCATCCTCATCTGACAAAATAGGTGTTCTTTATCTTGTTGAGAACACTGCATTCGAGGATATGAAGAACGGTATCGTAGATGAACTTAAAGCTAACGGATATGACAATCTTGATGTTCAGTGCGCACAGGGAGATGCCACAACACTCCAGACAATCGCACAGAATATGGCAGACGGTTCATACAAAGCAGTATTCACAGTTGCAACTCCTGCAACACAGGCAATGGTTAATCAGGAATGTGACACACCGACATTTTTCTGTGCCGTATCGGCACCTCTTGCCGCAGGCGTTATCAGTGATATGGATAAACCTGACAAAAATGCAACAGGTACATCAAACGCAATCCCGGTAGGAGATATATTCGGATTTGCCGATAAACTTACACCTGGTATCAAGACTTGGGGATTCATCTACTGCACAAGCGAGGATAATTCGGTTAATACAGTTAAGTCAGCCAAGGAATACTGTGATCAGAATAAGATCCCTTACGAAGAGGTAACTGTTACTAACTCTTCAGAAGTAAAGCAGGCTGCCGAAACACTTGCAGGCAAGGTTGATGGTATTTTTATCCCTAACGACAGCGTTATCCAGTCAGCTATGACAACAGTTACGGAAGTGGCAAGAGATAAGAAGATTCCGGTATACGGAAGTTCAAAGGCAATGGTTCTTTCCGGCGCATTTGCTACAATCGCTATCAGTGATACGGAAATCGGTAAACTCACTGCACAGATGGGCCTTAAATATCTTAAGGACGGCACAGCCGTTAAGGATATCCCTTCGGTTGTTGTTCCGGCAGAAGAGACTGTAATCAATCAGAAAACTCTTGATGCACTCGGAGTAACAATTCCGGATGATATCAAAAACAGCGCTATAATTGTAAACGACGCTGAATAGTTTTGGAGGATTTATAATGACTATTTTATACAGTTCCCTGCAGTTAGGATTACTGTACGGAATAATGGTTCTTGGAATTTACATAAGTTTCAGGATACTTGACATACCGGATCTGACAACAGAAGGAAGTTTTGCGTTTGGTGTTGCGGTTTCTGCCGTCATGGCCAAAGCGGGACATCCGTATCTCGGACTTCTGCTTTCTGTCGTGGCAGGTATTGCTGCAGGATGCTTTACGGGACTTTTACAGACCAAGCTCAAGATACATCCTATTCTTGCCGGTATAATCACGATGAGCGGTTTGTATTCGATCAATCTCGGAGTAATGCATAACAGCCCGAACCTGACACTGCTCAATACAAGGACTATTTTTACTGACTTCAGAGATCTTATGCCGGGAGTTGACAAGGAGATAGTCAGAATAATAATTATAGCGGTTATTGCAATTGCGGTTGTAGTGTTATTATCATTGTTTTTTAAATCGCATTTCGGTCTCTGCATAAGAGCGACCGGAGATAATCAGGATATGTTGAGCGCCTCATCTGTCAATGTAAATATAACCAAGATAGCGGCACTTGGACTTGGCAATGCATGTATTGCACTTTCGGGCGGCCTTACCGCACAGTATCAGAGCTTTGCGGATGTCAATTCAAGCGTAGGTATGCTTGTGGTAGGTCTCGCGTCGGTTATTATAGGTGAAGCGATTTTCGGAAGAAGAAGCGTAACAATCGGATTCATATCCGCGATTGTCGGTTCTATAATATACAGGGCAATAATAGCGGTTACAACACGTTATAACATTTTCCCTTCTTACATGTTCAAACTTGTTGCGGCAGTGATAGTTATAGCAGCGCTTGCGATACCTGTAATCAAGGAATCCGTAAGAAAAGCCCGGATTAAGAGAGGAGGGCACAAAGATGCTTGAAGTTAAGAATGCAGTCAAAGTATTTGCTGCCGGTACTCCCAATGAATTCAAGGCGCTTAACGGCCTTAACCTTAAACTTGAAGACGGAGAATTCGTCACGATCATAGGTTCAAACGGAGCAGGCAAATCGACTTTGTTTAATGCAATATGCGGTAATTTCTGGCTGGATAAGGGCCATATAATACTTGACGGTGAAGATATCTCATACAAGTCAGAACATAAGAGAGCACGCCATATCGGACGTATTTTTCAGGATCCGATGAAAGGAACCGCACCGCATCTTACAATAGAAGAGAATCTTGCACTTGCATATTCGAGGAGTAAGCGCGGAGGACTTGCGCCTGCGATCACGAAGAGTGAGAGACAAATGTTCCGTGATGCCCTGGCGGATTTTGATATGGGACTTGAAGACAGGATGAATACCAAAGTGGGACTTCTTTCCGGCGGTCAGCGCCAGGTGGTTACATTGCTTATGGCTACGCTTGTTCCGCCGAGACTTCTTCTGCTCGATGAGCATACGGCTGCGCTTGATCCTGCGACGGCCGAGAAAGTTATGGAAATAACCAAGCGCATCGTTGAGCGCGAGAATCTCACAACTCTTATGATCACTCATAATGTCAAATCGGCATTGGAAACGGGTGACCGCACCATAATGCTTGATGCCGGTAATATTATTTTTGATATCGGTAAAGAGGAACGTATCGGTATGACGATTGAAGATCTTATGAAGAAGTATTCAAGCAAGAAACACGAAGAATTCGATAACGACAGAGTTATTTTCAGTTAAATAAACGCATATAAAAGCTCCGGAAATTTCCGGAGCTTTTCTGATGTCAATAATTATCTGAGAACTGTTGTCACGATTCCGAGTATAAAGAAAACTGCCAGTGCGACGCAGCCTATTATGTTGAGTACCAGGCCTGCTTTGGCTTTGGATGAACCGTCCGTGAGTTTGATGGCTTTGTTGGCGGAAACAATTCCGAATACCGCAAGGACGATAAATATCCATCCGAGTGTTATGAAATATCCGGTTGTGAGCAAAAGCAGCAAATTGACTGCCGATATTGCACAGAGAATTATTCCGATTACAAGCGGAGCGGTTGAAGATTTTTCGTCATGATATCCCGTTACATTGACAACGTTGCCCTGCGGGACACCCTGTGCATTGCCCTGTGGCACACCCTGCGGAATGCTCTGTGCATTGCCCTGCGGCATTCCCTGCGCTCCCTGAAAAGCTGTGCCCGCATTGTTCTGCGGCTGCTGTATGTATTGCTGCTGCAGAAGATAATTTATAAACTGATCTATTTTACTTTTAATGGCTGATTTAACGGCCCAGCCGTATGCTCCGGGTTGATCAGGTCCGATTTCCCTTTTGCCTGTCTTGAACCATGATTCAATGTGGAATGCACCGTTCTGATAGAAAATCTTAACATAATCCTTAGCTGTGACAAATCCGTCTCCGGCAACGAAAACATTGGGTTCGTTGTTGTAATTCGTCTGTGTGTATCCGTTTCTCTTAAGCCAGTCTGTTATAACGTAGCTGATCACGTCATCGGGCATATTCAACTGTAAATCCCTGACGTATCTGGTATTTGCTTTTGCCATGATGGCACCTCCTATTATTTGCTTTAACATATTATAGCAGAGAAGCAGACCGGTTTCAACTATTACATCTTAAATAATGCTTCTTAAAATGTAATCTGCGTAATGTTTTTGTAGCAAATTTGTAACAATTTTTTTCTTGATAACGCCGGAAATGCAGGTTATAATATAAAAAACAATATTAAAACAGGGGGATGCCTATGAAGAAAAAAATCATCATTCTTGCAACATTTTTAATTGCGCTTTCACAATGTGCATGTGCATCAAAGACGTCCGGTAAAAGTACATCCGATGTCGTTACATACCGTCTGTACGAAGAGGGCGTAAAGCCGTACACAATGGATTGGCTTAAGAAAGCAGATCCGGACTATGTTAAGAATCACGACTACGAACTGAAGGAATTATTTGACAGTGCGTCTTATATTCTTGATAATTCCGACGAATTTAAGGAGTATCTTCATACAGAGGATGAGTATTATGACAGCGACGGAAATTTTAAATATCCCGGCAAGGATATGCATGATAAGGACTGGAAAAGAGGTATTGATTACGGCACATACATAAGGGCGGATGCGATAATGCCGCAGAGTATCATGGATAAGCTCTCAACCAAGGAATTGCTTGAGATTGCCAATAACGAGAAAATTATTGCATTGATGGCTATGCGCAGCAACAATCTGTACTATATAGAGTATATGGATGCACTCGGAGGTTCGCGCACTTATCAGGAGTTTCTCAAGCGGGACGATTATCCGGAAGTTTTGTGCGAGTATTACTTATCCGTCGACCCGGCATCATATATCGGGGATGCTTTTCATGAAAGCGGAAGCGACACGGACAGCCGCATATGTGCCATATGGTTTAATGAAGTAACGCTTGTGACTGATGAAGTCTATGAAGCACTGAACGATGAACAGCGTCAGGCAGTGCTTGATAAGCATAAGGAAATAGCGCGGTATCTTGAGGATAATTGTAAGGAAGAATACTCAACGACCTGGACGTATCGTTCAGTCTCACCGTACAGCGTATTTGATTCCATGCTTGATAACGGTGTTTCACCTGAATGGTGCAAATTTTCCGACAGATAAATATTGGCAATTTATGGCCTGCATCCAAGGATAAACGGATACAGGCCATATCTCGTCTATGTGCCGGAAGTATGTGAATTTAATTTTTTTAGCAGAAATTTCTTTCTTTTAAAAATTGACATTCCATGCGCTTAATGATATTATGTGTTGGTAGGTAATACGAATGGAATTTTAATTTAAAAGATTGTTAAAAATTTAACATACTTTTTACATTCCCTTTAAAAATAGCTTTTTTGCGGTATTTTAAGCGATAGGAGATCAGATGATAGCAGTTTATCCGGGAAGTTTTGATCCCGTAACATTAGGACATCTTGATATTATACGCAGAAGCGCCAATATTGTTGATGAACTTATAGTCGGAATACTGGTTAATAACAGTAAGAAACCGATGTTTACAATGGAGGAGCGTCTTGAGATGCTCACCGAGTCGGTTAAGGACATTCCGAATGTCAAGGTTAAGACATTTGAAGGCATGACAATTGATTTTGCCAGGGCCAATAACGCCAAGGTCATGATACGCGGCCTCAGGGTCATATCGGATTATGAGAGTGAGATGCAGATTGCGCAGGTTAACAGAAGTATCGCGCCCGACATCGAGACCATGTTTTTAGCGACAGGCCTTGAATATTCATTTTTAAGCTCCACGATAGCCAAGGAAATCGCCATGTACGATGCCGGCGTGGAGAAGTTTGTACCACCAATAGTTGTTAGCAAATTTAAAGAAAAATATAATAAGTAACTTTTACAAGGAGGATTTTTTAAATGGCTAAGAAAATCGTTTTAGCAGGCGCTTGCCGTACTGCAATCGGAACAATGGGAGGAGCTTTAAGTTCAGTTCCTGCTGTTGACCTCGGATCAATCGTTATCAAGGAGGCTCTTAACAGAGCAGGCGTTCCTGCTGATCAGGTTGATCATGTATATATGGGATGTGTTATCCAGGCAGGTCTCGGACAGAACGTTGCTCGTCAGGCAACACTTAAGGCTGGTTTACCTATTGAGACAACTGCAGTAACAGTTAACGTTGTATGCGGTTCAGGTCTTAACTGCGTTAATATGGCAGCACAGATGATTGAAGCAGGAGATGCAGATATCGTGGTTGCAGGTGGTATGGAGAGCATGTCAAGAGCTCCGTTTGCACTTCCTAACGCAAGATTCGGTTACAGAATGAACAACGGTGTATTAGTTGATACAATGATCAAGGATGCTCTCTGGGATGCATTCAATGATTATCATATGATCAAGACAGCAGATAACATCTGCGAGCAGTGGGGTCTCACAAGAGAAGAACTTGATGAGTTCGCTGTAAACAGCCAGAACAAGGCTGAGAAGGCTATGGCTGAAGGTAAATTCAAAGACGAAATCGTTCCTGTAGAAGTTAAGCAGAAGAAGAGCACTGTTATCGTTGATACAGATGAAGGCCCTCGTCCTGGAACTACTATGGAAGGTCTTGCAAAGCTTCGTACAATCAATCCTGGCGGATTCGTTACAGCAGGTAACGCTTCAGGCATCAATGACGGTGCAGCAGCAATCGTTGTTATGTCAGAAGAGAAAGCTAAAGAACTCGGTGTTAAACCTATGGCTACATGGGTTGCCGGAGCACTCGGCGGAGTTGATCCTTCAATCATGGGTATCGGACCTGTTGCATCTACTAAGAAAGTTCTTGCCAAGACAGGACTTACAGTTGATGATATGGATCTTATCGAAGCTAACGAAGCATTCGCTGCACAGTCAGTTGCTGTAGGCAAGGAACTCGGATTTAATCCGGACAAGCTTAATGTAAACGGTGGTGCAATCGCACTCGGACATCCGGTTGGAGCATCAGGATGCCGTATTCTTGTTACACTTCTCCATGAGATGCAGAAGAGAGACGCTAAGAGAGGTCTTGCTACACTTTGTATCGGTGGCGGAATGGGATGTTCAACAATCGTTGAGCGTGACTAATCACAATGTAATATTGACAGGCGGAATTAACTTCCGCCTGTCATAACAATTTATATTTAAGGAGATAATTACAATGGAATTCGTTACATACGAAGCAGAAGGTGCGGTAGGAATTATCACGATCAACCGTCCAAAGGCACTTAACGCACTTAACAGCCAGGTTCTTGAAGAACTTGATGCAACATTTTCAGCAGTAGATCTTAATACAATAAGATGTCTCATCCTTACAGGTGCAGGCGAGAAGTCATTCGTAGCCGGAGCCGATATCGGAGAGATGAGCACACTTACCAAGGCAGAAGGCGAAGCTTTCGGCAAGAAAGGTAATGATGTTTTCCGCAAGATAGAGACATTCCCAATTCCTGTTATTGCAGCAGTTAACGGATTTGCACTCGGCGGAGGATGTGAGATTTCAATGAGCTGTGACATCAGAATCTGTTCAGAAAACGCAGTTTTCGGACAGCCTGAGGTAGGTCTCGGAATCACACCTGGTTTTGGCGGAACACAGAGACTTGCAAGAGTTGTAGGTGTCGGCAAAGCCAAAGAGATGATTTACAGCGCACGTAATATCAAGGCTGAGGAAGCTTACAGAATCGGTCTTGTTAATAATGTATATCCGATCGAGGAACTTATACCGGCTGCCAAGAAGCTTGCTTCAATCATCGCAGCCAATGCGCCTATTGCAGTTCGTAACTGTAAGAAAGCTATTAATGACGGACTTCAGGTAGATATGGATCAGGCTATCGTTATCGAAGAGAAACTTTTCGGCGACTGCTTCGAGACAGAAGACCAGAAGGCAGGAATGGGCAATTTTCTTGAGAAAGACAAAGAAAAGAAGCTCAAAGTAGTTCCTTTTAAGAACTGTTAATTATGTTTTTATCCGTGAGTATTTTTATACATCACATATCTTATACAATATTTATTTAGGAGGAATATCTCATGAAGGTAGGTATTATCGGTGCCGGAACAATGGGTTCCGGAATTGCACAGGCTTTCGCTCAGACAGAAGGCTATGAAGTATGTCTTTGTGACATCAACAACGAGTTTGCTGCAAACGGCAAGAATAAGATTGCTAAGGGTCTTGACAGACTTGTAGCCAAAGAGAAAATGACAAAGGAAACGGCTGATGCCATCCTTGCCAAGATTACAACAGGTACAAAGGACATTTGTACAGATTGCGACCTTATCGTTGAAGCAGCTCTTGAGAACATGGAAATCAAGAAGCAGACATTTAAAGAACTTCAGGAAATCTGCAAGAAGGATGCTATGTTTGCTACAAACACATCTTCACTTTCAATCACAGAAATCGGTGCAGGTCTTGACAGACCGGTAATCGGAATGCATTTCTTCAACCCGGCTCCTGTTATGAAGCTTGTTGAAGTTATCAAGGGTGAGAACACACCTGATGAGATGAAAGATAAAATCGTTGCTATCGCTGAAGAAATCGGAAAGACTCCTGTTGAAGTTAACGAAGCTGCAGGTTTCGTAGTAAACAGAATTCTCATTCCTATGATCAACGAAGCAGTAGGAATCGTTGCTGACGGTGTTGCATCTGTTGAAGGTGTTGATACAGCAATGAAGCTTGGTGCTAACCATCCGATGGGACCTCTTGCACTCGGCGACCTTGTAGGGCTTGATATCTGTCTTGCAATCATGAACGTATTATATGATGAGACAGGAGATCCTAAGTATCGTCCGCATCCGCTTCTTAAGAAGATGGTTCGTGCCGGCAAGTTAGGAAGAAAGACCGGAATCGGTTTCTACGATTACTCAAAATAAATTTATGGAGGAATTATAATCATGGATTTTTCATTAGATAAAAAACATGAGATGGCGAGAACTCTTTTCAAAGATTTTGCTGAAAACGAAGTAAAACCTCTCGCACAGGAAGTTGATGAAACAGAGAAATTCCCTAGAGATACCGTAACAAAGATGCAGAAGTTAGGTTTTATGGGAATTCCTGTACCAAAGCAGTACGGCGGACAGGGATGCGATCCTCTCACATATGTTATGTGTGTGGAAGAGCTTTCAAAGGTTTGCGGTACTACAGGCGTTATCGTATCAGCTCATACATCACTTTGTGCTGATCCGATCATGACATACGGTACTGAGGAGCAGAAGCAGAAATACCTTGTACCTCTTGCAAACGGAACTAAGCTTGGTGCTTTCGGTCTTACCGAGCCTGGCGCAGGTACTGATGCACAGGGATGTCAGACAAAGGCAGTCCTTGACGGAGACGAATGGGTACTTAACGGTTCAAAGTGCTTCATCACTAACGGTAAAGAAGCTGATATCTATATCATCATTGCCGTAACAAGTGTTACAGAAGACAAGAAGGGCCGCAAGAAAAAGAACTTCTCAGCATTCATCGTTGAGAAAGACACTCCTGGTTTCACATTCGGTACCAAGGAGAAGAAGATGGGTATCCGTGGTTCAGCAACATATGAACTTATTTTCCAGGATTGCAGAATCCCTAAGGAAAATCTTCTCGGACCTGAAGGAAGAGGTTTCCCAATCGCAATGCATACTCTTGACGGCGGACGTATCGGTATCGCTGCACAGGCACTTGGTATTGCAGAGGGCGCTCTTGAGACAACAATTAACTATGTTAAAGAAAGAAAGCAGTTTGGCCGTTCAATCGCAGCTCAGCAGAATACACAGTTTGTACTCGCTGATATGGCTACAAAGGTTGAGGCAGCTAAGATGCTTGTATATAAGGCAGCTCAGGCTAAGGCTACTCAGAAGACATATTCATTCGAAGCAGCTCAGGCTAAACTTTTTGCAGCAGAAGTAGCAATGGAAGTTACTACAAAGGCTGTACAGTTACATGGTGGATACGGTTACATCAGAGAATATGATGTTGAGCGTATGATGAGAGATGCTAAGATTACAGAGATTTATGAAGGTACTTCAGAAGTTCAGAGAATGGTAATCTCAGGTACTTTACTTAAATAACCTATAGAAGGAGTGAATAACCGTGAAAATCGTAGTATGTATTAAGCAGGTTCCTGATACAAAGGGCGGCGTTAAGTTTAATCCGGACGGAACACTTGACAGAGCTGCAATGCTTACAATCATGAACCCTGATGATAAAGCTGGTCTTGAAGCAGCACTTAGATTAAAAGATCAGTACGGCGCAGAAGTTACCGTACTTACAATGGGTCTTCCAAAGGCAGAAGAGGTTCTTCGTGAAGCTATGGCTATGGGCGCTGACAAGGGAATTCTTGTAACAGACAGAGTCCTTGGTGGTGCTGACACATGGGCAACATCAACAACAATCGCCGGAGCACTCAGAAATCTTGATTATGACCTTATTATCACAGGCCGTCAGGCTATCGATGGTGATACAGCTCAGGTTGGTCCTCAGATTTCAGAGCACCTTGGAATTCCTGTAATTTCATATGCACAGGCAATCAAGGTTGAAGGCGACAGCGTTATCGTTGAACGTCAGTTTGAAGACAGATACCATGTACTTAAAGCTAAAATGCCATGTCTCATTACAGCTCTTGCAGAGCTCAATGAGCCTCGTTATATGACACCGGGCGGAATTTTCGATGCATGGGACAAAGAGATTACAGTTTGGGGAAGAGCAGACCTTAAGGATGTTGATGATTCAAACCTTGGTCTTAAGGGCTCACCGACAAAGATTGCCAAGGCTTCTGACAAAGTCCGCAAGGGTGCAGGAGAGAAAGTTGCTTTCGATTCCGCTGAAGAGTCAGTTGACTATATCATGAGCAAATTAAAAGAGAAACACGTAATCTAAATAATAAAGGAAAAGTGGTGAAATAAAATGGCTTTAGAAGAATATAAAGGAGTTTTTATTTTTGCTGAGCAGGTTGACAATAAGATAAGCAACATCGCTTATGAATTACTCGGCAAAGCAAAAGACCTTGCAAAAGATTTAGGCACAGAAGTTACTGCTGTACTTATCGGCTCAGGTGTTAAAGACCTTGCTGACAGCCTTGCAGTATACGGTGCAGACAGAGTTATCGTAGTAGATGACCCTGAACTTAAAGATTACAGAACTGAGCCGTATGCACATGCACTCGCTTCAGTTATTAACGAATTCAAGCCGGAGATCATGCTCGTGGGTGCTACAGCAATCGGCCGTGACCTTGGTCCTCGTGTATCAGCAAGAGTTGCTACAGGTCTTACAGCAGACTGTACTTCACTTGAAATCGGTAACTTCCCGCTTGAGCCGGTTGGAAATCAGGAGCAGCTTCATAACCAGCTTCTCATGACAAGACCTGCATTCGGTGGAAATACAATCGCAACAATTGCCTGCCCTTACAACAGACCTCAGATGGCTACAGTAAGACCTGGCGTTATGCAGAAAATAGCTCCGATTGAAGGTGCTAAGGCAAATATTGTTGAGTTCAATCCTGGTTTCACACCTGACAACAAGTATGTTGAGATCCTTGACATCGTTAAGTCAGTAGTTGATACAGTTGATATTTCAGAAGCTAAGATCCTTGTATCAGGCGGACGTGGAGTTGGAAGTGCTGAGAACTTCAAACTTCTTGATGACCTTGCAGAGGTACTTGGCGGAACAGTAAGCTGTTCACGTGCGGTTGTTGATAACGGATGGAAGCCAAAAGACCTTCAGGTTGGTCAGACAGGTAAGACTGTTCGTCCTAATGTATATTTTGCAATCGGTATTTCAGGTGCAATCCAGCATACAGCAGGTATGGAAGAATCCGACATCATCATTGCAATCAATAAAGATGAGTCAGCTCCTATTTTCGATGTAGCTGATTACGGTATCGTAGGAGACCTTAACAAGATCGTTCCTATGCTTACAGCACAGCTTAAAGCAGCAATCAAATAATCTTAGAATTAAGGTTACACGGCGGGCGGCAAATATAAATGCAGCCCGCCTTTTAATACAAGGAGGCCGTTATTATGAAGAAAATAACAGAATGTGGTTTTACAAGAATTAATCCGGAAGATGCAGTAAATATGGATTTTAATCCGTTTAAGAAAATAGGTAAAGATTGGATGCTAGTTACTGCAGGTAATGAAGAGGCATGGAATACAATGACGGCATCATGGGGATTTGCCGGTGTTATGTGGGGCAAAAATATGATAACGACAGTGATACGTCCGCAGAGATATACCAAAGAATTTATTGACAAAAATGAGTATTTTACGGTAAGCTTTTTTAATGAAGAATACAGGGATGCATTGACATTCTGCGGAACAAACAGCGGCAGAAAGTGTGATAAAGCTGTCGGAACGGGACTTGTGCCTGTTGCCGTTGATTTAAATGACGCACAGACGGTAAGTTTTGACCAGGCGTCAATGGTCATCGTCTGCAGGAAGAAATATGTTCAGGAAATGAATCCGGAATGTTTTGTTACAGATGAAGAAGATTCCAGATGGTATCCGGATAAAGATTATCATTTCCAGTATATTGGCGAGATAGTTGATATTTATGTAAAATAAGAAAAGGTAAATCCTTATGATAACTTTTAAGAAACGAGAGATAATTTACAGACCGTATGAGCCTGTTATGAAATTTATAGTTGATATAGTATTGATAATATGTGCAGCATATCTTTTTGTTATGGCATTTTTTACAAATGTAAATGTTGTCGGACATTCAATGAATGATACATTAAATGACGGTGATGTTGTGCTGATTAACAGAATTGCATATGATTTTGGCAAGCCCGACAGATATGATGTAATCGCTTTTGAACCTAAGGTTGCCAATGTTTCAGAGTACTATATCAAACGTATAATAGGACTGCCCGGAGAAACTGTCCAGATTAAGGACGGCAGAGTATATATAGACGGGAACCTGCTTGAAAACGATGTTATAGATACACAGATATACAATGCAGGTATTGCATCAGAACCGGTCAAGCTGGGTGCCAATGAATATTTTGTACTTGGTGATAACCGTAATAACAGCGATGACAGTCGTTTTTCCAATGCGGGACTGGTATCTCTCGATTCTATAATCGGGAAAATATGGCTTGTGGCATATCCATTCAAAGATTTTGGAGGAACCAAGGCTCATCAGATACAGGAAGAGACCACGCCGGAGGAAACTACAAGAGCCGAGTAAAGGAAATCAATATATGAAAAACACTAACAATAATCCAAAGGCAGAATCTTTTGCCAATACAACAATTAACTGGTATCCGGGACATATGACCAAAGCGAAGAGAATGATGGTCGAGGATATCAAACTTATAGATCTTGTTATAGAGCTTGTGGACGCCAGAGTACCCATGTCAAGCCGTAATCCTGACATTGACAGTCTTGCACAGGGCAAATCCAGAGTTATCTTATTAAATAAAGCGGATCTTGCTGATGACAAAATAACGGGCCGGTGGTTTGATTTTTTCTCCGAGAAAGGCTATCATGTGGTCAAAATAGATTCGCGTGACCGCGGAAAAATGAAGAATGTCAAGACGATCATAGATAATGCCTGCAAGGAAAAGAAAGAACGCGACCGTAAGCGCGGTATCATAAACAGGCCTGTAAGGGCTATGGTTGCAGGAATTCCCAATGTTGGAAAGTCAACTTTTATCAATTCTTTTGCCGGTAAGGCGTGTGCGCAGACGGGTAACAAGCCCGGCGTGACCAAAGGCAAACAGTGGATACGTCTTAACAAAGATGTTGAACTGCTCGATACACCGGGTATCCTCTGGCCTAAATTTGAAGATAACACAGTCGGAATAAGGCTTGCTTTCATCGGTTCGGTTAATGACCAGGTAATCAATCTGCATGAGCTTGCGGGAGAACTGGTTGCATATATGACAAGACTTTACCCGGGAAGGCTTACCGAAAGATATAAAGCTGATGAAAGTCTGGAGATTGCGGATATATTAAGATGTATCGCCACAGCAAGGGGCTGTCTAAAAAAAGGCGGAGAAATTGACTACGATAAAGCGGTTTCGATCCTTTTTGATGATTTCAGAAGCGGTAAATTAGGAAAAGTCAGTCTCGAAAGTCCGGAGGAATATTTGTAATGACCAAAGAAGAAAGGCTTAATGCCGAGATAGAGCGTACTCGTATAATGGGTGAGTTCGAGAAAGAATATGTTATGTATGCCAATGTGTGTGGAATTGATGAAGCCGGAAGAGGACCATTATGCGGCCCTGTTGTTGCCGGTGCTGTCATCCTGCCGAAAGAATGCGATATATTATATATAAACGATTCCAAAAAACTTTCCGAGAAAATGCGTGATAAGGTCTATGACGAAATTGCGGCAAATGCCGTTACGTGGGCAGTGGGTATGGCATCCCCGGAGCGCATAGACGAGATCAATATTTTGCAGGCAACTTATGAAGCTATGCGGGAAGCTATTGGGAAATTAAAGATTACACCCGATATATTACTTAACGATGCAGTTACAATTCCGGGTGTGGATATTAAACAGGTTCCGATCATCAAAGGTGACGCAAAAAGCCGTTCGATAGCCGCCGCCAGTATCATGGCAAAGGTAACAAGGGACCGGATGATGGAGCAGTATGATGCGCTTTATCCGGAATACGGTTTTGCCAAACACAAAGGTTACGGAACCAAAGCACATATTGAGGCACTTAAAGAATATGGTCCGTGTCCGATTCACAGACGGACATTCATAAAGAATTTTTTTAAATAATATAGTATAAGCAGGCTGCATCATATTACAGAAGGGTGGTACCCATGAATATTAATGTTACCGGTATTAATAACACAACAGGAATAGACAATGGAGCCGTGCAAGGCCAGACAACGGCCGGAAATACCGCAGCCGGAAGACTGCAGGCTCCGGTTACGCCACAGGCTGCAAGGGAGGCCGGCCTGCGTCTGCTTATGAATCTTGATTCCGGAGATGTCTTTACCGGAGAAATTACCAATATTACCAACAACGAAATAACAATCGCATTATCCGACAGCGCCACTGTATCGGCACTTTTGTCGGATGCATTATCATATAATATAGGAGATATTGCATCTTTTGCTATCAAAGATAACTCAGGTGAACGCATAATTCTTAAGTCAGTTAATAACCCCGGAATGAAGAATCTCATGAATGACCAGACGATAAGGAGTGCTATTCAGAATGCGGGACTTTCGATGAATGAAACGACAGTTTCGCTTGTGCATAACCTTATGAAACAGGGGCAGCCTATTGACGCTGCAACACTTAATAATTATGTAAAGCTTCTGGACAGTGTTCCGGATGCGACGCCGGAAGACGTAGTCCTTATGACACGCATGGGAATACCGGTTACCGAAGAAAACGTGGCGTCACTTCACGATTATTATGATTTCAGTGAAGGAATGACTGCCAAAGCCGACAATATATCGTCGGAACTTAACACGCTTATTGTATCGATGACAGAAGAAAATCCGGCACAGGCGGCTGAAGTTTTAAAGGATTTTGTTAATAATTTCAGCGAACCGGTATCGGTATCCGAACCATTGGTCAATCTGTTTAAACCGGAAGAATTGGAAAATATTTCGGATAATATAATACAATTCGAGGCCGCTGATGATATAGAAAATGAAAATGTAATATCGGACACCACAAGAAACATGGTCGAGGATATCACCACAAAGCTTACTGATGGGAATATTACCGCAAAGGAATTTATAAATGAGTTTGCCAAACTGGCGGCAAGACCCGATATAAACAAAAACGGCATTGACAAATTCGTTAAATCCGACGAATTCAAAAAAATAATTGATGAAGCGGTAAGAGAGCAGTATTTTATAAGGCCTGAGGATATTAACAATGTCAATGTCAAAAAGCTCTATGCCAAGATAATCAACGATTCGGCGGGCATGAACGAACAGTTCGGCAGTAATTCAGGCATGTCGGCAATGCTTGATAATATGAATAATGCATCATCGGATGCACAGTTTTTGAACAATCTCAACCAGTTTATGAATTTTGTGCAGCTTCCCGTAAGGATGGCCGGCAAAAATGCGCACGGAGATTTGTATGTATACAGCAGGCGCGGCACCAAGACATCATCGCCGGATGAAATCAAAGCACTTTTACACTTAGATATGGATAATCTCGGCCCTATGGATGTTCTTGTCAAATTAAAACAGAAAAATGTAACGACTAATTTCAAGGTCGCAGATGATAAAATATTACAGTACGTTGAAGAACATATGGATGAGCTCACGGCAAGGCTGAATAAATTGGGATATAATGTTGACAATGTAGTTGAGCTTAATACAACACCGTATACATTCAAATCTTCAGTAATAGAAAATGAGCTACCGCCAGCGCAGATAAAGCGGTTCAGCTTCGATGTAAGGGCATAGGTGATGTTATGGCAGACGAAAATAAAAGAAAACAGGCGATAGCCCTTCAATACAATCCGGGGGACGAAGCACCGACAATAGTTGCTTCCGGAACGGGTATTGTTGCGGACAAGATAATTGAAAAAGCAAAGGAAAGCGACGTTCCGCTTTACGAGGATTCCAAACTCGCCAACACACTTTCCAAGCTCGAAATAGGCGATATGATTCCGCCGGAATTATATGGTGTTGTTGCGGAAATACTTGTATTTGTGGATAATCTTGACAGACTGAAAGGAAAGATAAACGGTAAATAATGAATAATAAGGAAAAAGGTTACCGGTATGAGGATATCGCGATAAGTTATCTTACACGCAAGGGTCATAAGATAATCAAACGTAATTACCACAGCCGTCATGGCGAGATCGATATCATATCTCTTGACGGAGATACACTTGTATTTACCGAATGTAAATTCAGGGGAAGCGAAAATTTCGGCAGTCCGCTTGAGGCTGTCACAATTACCAAACAGCGCAGGATATGTCATACGGCAATGTGTTTTTATGCGGCATTTCCATATAATGAAGATAAGAACTGCCGCTTCGATGTGATTGCGGTTCACGGCGACGGTAAAGTGGAACATATAGAAAATGCATTTCAATACAGAGGTTAGATATGAACATTAATTATATTGATTTTAGTAATACTACCAGATTTCATGATGACGGTGATGTGCCATACATTACCTTCCGCAAATTTGACGGACTGGATTTTATTAAACACGGTTTTTCCACAAGACTCGGCGGCGTCAGCAAGGGTATATACGAGAGTATGGATCTTGCCTTTACAAGAGGGGATGATCCCGATGCGGTGCGTGAAAATTTCAGGCTTATCGGAAAAGCCCTTGATATCAGGCCGGAAGATATGGTTTATGCAATGCAGACGCACACAACCAACGTAATAGAAGCCACCGAAGCGGAGCGCGGAATGGGTGTTATTAAGGACCGCTGTTTTTCGGATATCGACGGTTTTGTAACGAACACACCCGGAGTAGCGCTTGTGACAACTTACGCCGACTGTGTCCCGATATTTCTGGCGGATCCGGTTAAGCGGGCAATCGGTCTGTCACATTCGGGCTGGCGGGGAACCGTAAATAACATTGCGGATGTAACCGTGAAAAAAATGACTTCACTCTACGGCAGTAACCCGGCGGATATAATTGCGTTTGTCGGACCGTCAATCTGCCGCAACTGCTATGAAGTAGGCTCTGACGTAGCGGACGTGTTTGCTTCCGGGTACGGTGAGAAAGTTTTTGACGGCATACTTTATCCTGCCGCACCGGACAGACCGTTTGACGGTAAATTCAGGCTTGACCTGCATCGTGCCAATGTTGTCAATCTGCTTGGAGCCGGACTCCTTGAAGAAAATATCGGAGTGACGGATATATGCACCTGCTGCAATCCGGGGCTGCTTTTTTCGCACAGGGCAAGCAAAGGCCAACGCGGAGGATTGTGCGGATTTATGGAAATAAGGTGATTATATGAAGAAAAAAGTCCTGACTTTATTATTTTTAACAATGATATTCCTGACCGGCTGTGCATCCAAATCCGTGAGCACCGATGATAATTGTAATTTTCCGGGTGAAATTTCTGATGTATCATTAAATATTGACGGAAGTGCTTATAAGTGGAAAGGGCTGTTGACAGACCTGCCAGACGGATGCGTATATGTACATGACATTGAGGGAAATTACACCGGTGATACGCCTGTTGACTACGGGATGTATGCTGATTTTAAGGTAAGCGGCCGTATATATATGCGGGACTATGACCGCAAGGCATACGCTTATGTCACAACCGACTGGCTTGATAACCGGATTGTTGTTTTTAAACAGGACATGCCGGATAAACTTTTGGGAATACCTGTGAATAATATTGAATCCATGCAGTCGGTCACGGCTTCCGGTAAGACAGTCGATATATCGAAGGATTCGGATAATTACGCCGATTTGATTTATATTATTGAAAGCAATTCCGGCAGATTAAAGACAGCCGGTGAGACGTATGACGAATTGGGAGATACGATAGTCATTACATTCAAGGATAAGCAGACTGCAGACATAAACTGCGATACATCAGCCGATGTAAACAGGATAACGGTTGATTACAGGAAATGTATGATAGTTGTTGAAGGAGATACTAAGACCGCTTACATATGTGACGATAATATTTTTAAATATTTCTGGAATTAAAAAATGCCCTGACAGTTACCGGCTGTCAGGGCTTTACTTTTATATTCTAGTGGCTTTGTTGTATTCTTCAAGCAGAACACGCATTTTTTCGGTAGGATCCATGATGCCGCCGATTGAAATGTCGTGATTGAGATAATCGATGATCATTCCGAGGAACGAACTCATGTCAGCCTCATAATAATATGGCTTGGTTAGAAGAGCAGGGTCACGGTAAGTTAAATTGGTGGTAATAACTCCGTTAAAATATCCGCGCTCGTAGTATTCGTCGAATTTCTCAAAACCATCCGTAAAAAGGCCGAATGTAGTGCAGATGAATACCCGGCCGGCCTTGCGGTCCTTAAGCTCCCTTGCGGTATCAAGCATGCTTTCTCCCGATGAAATCATATCATCCATGATAATTACATCCTTGCCCGCAACATTGTCTCCGAGAAATTCATGAGCAACGATAGGGTTACGTCCGTCAACTACCTTGGAGTAATCACGGCGCTTATAGAACATACCCATGTCAACACCCAGAACATTGGCAAAATAAACCGCACGGTGCATTGCGCCTTCATCCGGTGAGATTACCATAAGATGATCTCTGTCTATAAGAAGGTCCTTGTTTTTATCAAGGAGAGCCCTCATGAACTGATATGGAGGAAGAAAGTTATCGAAGCCGTTAAGCGGTATCGAATTATTGATCCTTGGATCATGTGCATCAAACGTAATTATGTTGCTTACACCGTATTCAACAAGCTCATTGAGAGCAAGTGAGCTGTCGAGTGATTCGAGTTTGTCACGTTTATGCTGTCTGCTTTCGTATAAGAAAGGCATAATTACCGTGATACGCTTGGCAGAGCATGCAGCCGCTGAGATTATTCTCTTAAGGTCCTGAAAATGGTCATCCGGAGACATATGATTGGTATGTCCGGTTACCTTATAAGTGAGAGAGTGGTTCATAACATCGGTCATAACGAACAGATCCACACCTCTTACGGAAGTTCCGATCATTCCTTTGGCCTCACCGGAACCGAAACGCGGGCAGCATACCTTAACCTTGTATGTGTCCTCCTCGTAGCCCTTGAATGCAATGCTTGCCGCTTCATTGTGTTTTCGTATGCGGCGGATATTGGATATATAGCTGTCAACATCATTGCCCAACTGTTCACAGCTTGGCATAACGGCTAATTTAAGCGGTGCGACCGGAATCGCATTTTCAAATAAATTCTTACTCATAACAGTTTCCTTATGTCATATTGTATTTGACAGTTAGTCATTACTTACTGCCATATTCTATTCAAGTATAATTGTCTTAAAAAACATAGTCAAGTGAATCTTTACAAAGTGGGAAAATATTGTTATATTAATAAGAAGATGTGACATTAAACAGATTGAAAGGATTAAATACAGATATGAGTAAACCTGTAGTAGCCATAGTCGGACGTCCGAATGTCGGTAAGTCGACTCTTTTTAACGCGCTCGCCGGTGAACAGATATCCATAGTAAAGGATACGCCGGGCGTTACAAGAGACAGGATTTATGCGGATGTTTCATGGCTTAATTATAATTTTACGTTGATAGATACCGGAGGAATAGAGCCGGATTCCAAAGATATAATACTTTCGCAGATGCGTGAGCAGGCAGAGATAGCCATCGCGACAGCGGATGTCATAATGTTTATGACGGATGTCAGACAGGGACTTGTGGATTCGGATTCCAAGGTTGCGGACATGTTAAGACGCAGCGGCAAGCCTGTTGTTCTTGTTGTCAATAAGGTGGATAATTTTGATAAGATGATGGCCGATGTCTATGAATTCTATAATCTCGGAATTGGCGATCCGTTTCCGATATCATCGGTTGGTAAACTTGGCCTCGGAGATATGCTTGATGAGGTCGTGAGCCATTTCGACGAGAGTGCGCTTGAGGATTTGGATGATGACAGACCTCGTATCGCGATAGTAGGTAAACCCAACGTAGGAAAATCATCGATCATCAACAGATTAAGCGGAGAGAACAGAGTTATCGTATCAGATATCGCCGGCACCACAAGGGATGCCATTGATACCGAAATCCGTTATAACGGCAGGGATTATGTATTTATTGATACAGCAGGCCTCCGCCGTAAGAATAAGATCAAAGAAGAAATCGAACGTTACAGCATAATCCGTGCGGTAACGGCTGTTGAGCGCGCGGATGTAGTTCTTGTTGTCATCGATGCAACGGAGGGTGTAACCGAGCAGGACGCCAAGATTGCGGGAATCGCACACGAACGCGGCAAAGGCATAATCGTCGTAGTCAACAAATGGGATGCCGTAGCTAAGAACGATAAGACAATATATGAGCATACGAAGCGCATCAAGGATGTTCTTTCATTCATACCGTATGCCGAGATTATGTTTGTTTCAGCCTTAAGCGGACAGCGTCTTGTGAAGTTATATGACATGATAGATATGGTTGTCGAGAACCAGAACATGCGCGTTCAGACAGGTGTCCTCAATGAAATCTTAAGCGAAGCCGTTGCATTGCAGCAGCCGCCTTCAGATAAAGGACGCAGACTTAAGATATTCTATATGACACAGGTTGCGGTTAAACCGCCTACATTTATTGTATTTGTAAACGACAAAAAGCTTATGCATTTCTCGTATACTCGTTATATCGAGAATAAAATACGCGAGGCATTCGGTTTTCGCGGAACATCACTCAGGTTCATCATAAGAGAACGAGGAGAAAAGGAATAAAGGAGCAAATTGCATCATGGAAAGACTGTTATGCCTTATAATCGGATATGTGTTTGGTATGTTCCAGACAGGTTTTATATATGGTAAAATCAATCATATAGACATAAGGGAGCACGGAAGCGGCAATGCCGGAACGACTAATGCTCTCAGGACACTTGGCTGGAAAGCTGGATTTATAACTTTTGCGGGAGATATATTAAAGGCGGTTCTTGCATCACTTGTCGTAAGGCTTATTTTCCGTAATACACATACGGACAGTATGACATTGTTGGTACTCTATACCGGAATCGGTACGGTACTCGGTCATAATTTTCCGTTTTATTTACATTTTAAAGGTGGTAAAGGAATTGCGGCAACTGCGGGCGTTATCGTATCACTCGGATGCTGGCAGCTTGATCTGCTCGGATTTACGGCATTTATGCTCACACTTTTTATAACCAGATATGTATCGGCCGGATCGCTTGTTATGGTACTTTCCGTGTTTGCCGGATTTGTTGTGTTTGATCACATCGGTCTTATCGGCGGTCTGTTATCAAAGGCTACCACAATCGAAGCAACAATTGTAATGCTTGTATTTGTTATACTTGCATTTGTACGTCATAAAGCTAACATAAAGCGTCTTCTTCATGGTGAAGAGAACGAGTTCAAACTCAAAAAGAATATGGTGGAGGAAGAAAAGTAATGGCTAAATTAAGTATACTCGGAGCCGGAGGATGGGCTCTCGGACTTGCAATACTTCTTAATAATAATGGACATGATGTAACAGTCTGGTCCAAAGTAAAGGCAGAACTTGACGGAATACGTGAGGAAGGCGAGAACAAGAAATCCCTTCCTGGAGTGAAGATTCCTAAGGAAATCAAACTCTGTGAAGATTTAAGGACGGTAGTGGCCGGTGCCGACATTGTGGTTATGGCGGTCGCTTCTCCTTTTGTAAGGAGTACTGCCAAAGAGGTAGCCACACTTGGTATCCGTGACATACAGATGGTTAATGTGGCTAAGGGTATTGAAGAAGATTCCCTTATGACGATGACTGCTATTATCAGAGAGGAAATACCTGATGTCAGAATCGCTGTTTTATCAGGTCCAAGCCATGCAGAGGAGGTAAGCCGCGGAATCCCTACAACATGTGTAATCGGAGCGGACTCCAAGGAATACGCAGAATATCTTCAGAATATTTTTATGAGCGAGGTGTTCCGTGTATATATCAGTCCTGATGTCCTTGGAATAGAACTCGGCGGTTCACTCAAGAATGTAATAGCACTTGCTGCGGGAATCGCTGATGGACTCGGATACGGAGATAATACCAAAGCTGCTCTTATCACAAGAGGCATTCATGAAATCGCAAGACTCGGAGTTGCTATGGGCGGAAAGCTTCAGACTTTTTACGGTTTATCCGGAATGGGTGATCTTATCGTTACATGCGCAAGTATGCACAGCCGTAACAGACGTGCAGGCATCCTCATGGGACAGGGAAAGAGCATGAAAGAGGCTATGGACGAGGTTCACATGGTTGTGGAAGGCGTATATTCGGCCAAGGCAGCACACGAACTTTCTGTTAAATACAATATAGAGATGCCTATAGTTGACAGTGTTAATAGTGTACTTTTCGATAATGCAAGCGCATCAGAGCGCGTTAAGGAGCTTATGCTTCGTGACCGCAAGATTGAGAATCCGGATCTGCCTTGGTAGTTCTGAGAAAGAGGATATCTAAGTGGGAAGCAGAGAGGATAAATACAAAAAATATAATACGATTCATATTAATGACCGACTTTCCGACAAACTTTCGATGATACCGGATTACCCGGTGGCTGTAATTGATGCGCCGGCCGGTTACGGAAAGACAACTGCAATACGTGAATATGCACAGACATCGACGGGAAGATTCATATGGATTAATGTCAGTAATTCTTCCAAGGATATATTCTGGTCTGATTTTTGCGATGCTTTTCTTGCTGTTAACAAAGAAGCACAGAAACATCTTAAGACATTGGATTATCCAAGAAGCGAAAAGGCTGTCGCTGAAGTCAGAAGCATAATCAAACACGTTGCTGTCACAGAACCGACATATATAGTAATTGATAACTGCCATCTGATTACAGATGAATATTATAACCTTTTTATAAGTTCCATACCTTACATTCTGCCGGATGACCTGCATTTTATATTTATATCACAGATGATGCCTCCGGATACATTGTCTGAGCTTATCGGAAAACATCTGGTGCTGCATATATCCAAAGAGGATTTTGAACTGACTGCCGAAGACATAATTATTTTTTTCAATAAGAACAATCTTCACATTTCTGAAAAAGATGCCGTAGCGCTCAGGGAGATCAGTGACGGATGGATCAGTGCAATTTATCTGCAGATGATTGATTATGTGCAGAATAAAAGACTTAATAATTATGCAACAATAGATACACTTGTTGAAGAAACGATCTGGGACAGGATTAATGCCAGAGAACGTGATTTTCTTGTCGGTTTATCGAAACTTGAGCACTTTACGCTGAGGGAAGCCAAATATATGGCTCCGGACGGATATAATGAGAATCAGGTTGAGAATTTTTTGAGCAAACTTGTATTTGTAAGATTCGATAAGTCATACAGGAGTTATTATATTCATCATATTTTTCTTGATTATCTTCACAAGAAATTTGAACTTCTGCCGGCGGACAGACAGCAGGAGATTATCACTAAAATGGGACGCCTTTACCAGCATAACGGAGATATATTTGATGCGTACAAGTATTTCTACAATGCCGGACAATGGGAATTGATATACAGTTCGACCCCTACGTTTGAAGCCATATATCCGTACATCAAACCTTGTAATAAAGATTTTTTTATGGAGCTTATTACAAATTGTCCGGAAGATATGAGTATTTCGTACTACTATTTTGCGACAGTTATGTGTCTTGTTCTTTTTATGTATAACGAAAAAGCAAGACTTGTGGATTACATTATGAATATTGTATATTCTGTCGAAGAGAATGAAGCGGTTACGGATCGTGAGAAACATAATCTTATGGGAACCGTTTATTTTATAAGAGGATATACTCAGTTCAATAATATCGAAATAATGCATTCGTTTTACAAAAAATCTCTTGAGTATTCCAATGCACCGGTAAATACACCGACATCAAGAATACCGTTTACATTCGGATGTCCGTCAATGTTTCACCTTTATCACAGGTGTGATGGCAATGCCGATACGGAAATTCGACAGATTGATGTATTGATGAGTGATTATTATAAATTGGCGGAGAACCACGGAAAAGGTGCATAAGCGCTTTTTAAGGCGGAAGTACTGTATAACCGCGGTGATATCAATGATGCCGAAATTTTATGTCATAAAGTATTATATATGGCAGATGGCGCGGAGCAGTCTTGCATTATACTGGGTGCATTATTGCTTTTAACAAGAAAGTGCATTTTCGACGGCGATTACGATACTTATATGCGTAATATGTCCAATTTCAAGAATAAAATCAAGTATCATAACAATGGAATGGATGCCGAATATGTCAATATGGCAGATATGTGCGAGTCATATATGCATATACTTATGAATGACTGTGATTCCGTCACGGAATGGCTGACAGACTATAATACGATACGCGGACGCATGAATTATATAAGTATAACATATGCCAATATAATTTATGCCGGATATCTCTGTATCAGTGAAAAATATTACAATTTTCTTGGAATAAGCGGTCAGATGCTTGAAGCTGCCGATATAATAGACAGTGCACAGGCTAAGATATATATTTATATGTATATATCATATGCTAATTTTAAGCTTGGCAATAAGACTAAAGCGTTCAAGATAATGTCGGAAGCCGTTAATCTTGCAATGCCCGGCATGTTTATCATACCTTTTGTAGAAAATTACATGAATATTGAATGCATATTTAAAGAGTGGAATTATGACGGTATGTATTCGGATTTCATTGACAAGGTCAAGTTACTTGCCAGAAAGTATATGGCTTCATATAAGTCAATTACCCGTAAAGCCGACAATAATGACAATTACGGACTGACAGCGAGAGAACTTGATGTTGCGAAACTTGCAGCCCAGCGGTATTCCAACAAGCAGATAGCTGAACAGCTCTTCATTGCCGAGAGTACGGTCAAATCCAATCTCAAAGTAATATTCAGCAAACTCGGAATATCCTCAAGAAGTGAGTTGGCAGAATATTTTCAATAAGACAGTGTCACACCTTACGTTTTTTATATTGATGAGGTGTGACACCTTTTTGTTTACGGAATGTCTTGATAAAATAACTTATATCATTGAATCCGTTTTCAAGGGCAGCATCAGTCACGGACACCGACCGGGTAACAAGCTGCTCGCATGCCCGCTCAATCCGGTAATAATTAAGATATTTGGTCGGGGTCATACCGGACATTTCCTTGAAATAGCGGCACAGATATTGCGGAGTTATTTCGGATACACGGGCCATATCATCAAGGGATATACATTCCTTATAATGTTCCTCAATATAGTCGAGGATTTTTTTGAATTTGGCAGAATGAGCATATGTAGCGTCAACATCATCTGTAACAGATATATATGCATTACGCCGGAGTATGTCTGAATGTATTAAAAGGAGCGAAGCGATTGTGTCCATTTCATACCCCTGATATTCCGATCCAAGGGCATTAAACAGCATATTCACATACGGCGAACCGTCAATTGCCGCTGCCGGTATGTATATACGATGCTTTGCCAGGTCCCTAAGGAAAGTACCCATACGGTATCCGGATTTTTGTACTATTTTTAAATCAAAAACAACACACTCGTAAATACATTCTTCCGGGGTGCCTCCGTGTGAAAGCCCATCCTGTATATACACGGCTTCTCCTTCATGCAAATCATATGCCGCACCGTTTATAATAAGGTGAAAGACACCTTTAATTACCCGTATTATCTCTATCTGATGATGCCAGTGATACGGCATTTCATAACGCGTATCCGTGGGTTCGATGTGGTAAAATGCAATCGGAAAATCATCCGTTCCCTGCTGTTTATTCTCATGAAAATCATAATAATTCATTCCTGGTCTGCCTCTTCACATAAATGTTAATATTGTCATATTTATTCAGATTATAACACAAGAATTGCGCCAAGTAAAATATTATAATGCTATTATAATAATTTCATTGGGAGGAATTACAATGGCAGAAAACAGATACGTCGGCTCATATCCGGTAATCGGAATACGCCCGACAATTGACGGAAGAAGAGGCGTTCTTCAGGTAAGAGAATCACTTGAGGACCAGACAATGAACATGGCAAAAGCGGCAGCGAAGCTTTTTACCGAGAATTTAAGGTACTCAAACGGAGAACCGGTTAAGGTTGTTATAGCAGATACCACAATCGGACGCGTCGGAGAAGCAGCGGCATGCGCGGACAAGTTCCGCAAGGAAGGTGTTGATATTACACTTACGGTTACTCCTTGCTGGTGTTACGGATCCGAGACAATGGACATGGATCCTATGACGATCAAGGCCGTATGGGGATTTAACGGAACCGAGAGACCTGGCGCCGTATACCTTGCATCGGTTCTTGCAACACATGCGCAGAAGGGACTCCCTGCGTTCGGAATTTACGGACATGACGTTCAGGAAGCTGACGATACATCCATTCCGGCAGACGTAAGAGAGAAGCTTTTAAGATTCGGACGCGCTGCAGTGGCAGCCACAACGATGCGCGGTAAATCATATCTTCAGATCGGTTCTATCACAATGGGAATCGGCGGTTCGATCATTGATCCTGCTTTTATAGAGGAATATCTCGGAATGAGAGTTGAATCTGTGGATGAGGTTGAGATCATCAGAAGAATGACTGAAGAAATATACGACAAGGCAGAGTACGAGAAAGCTCTCGCATGGACAAAAGCTAAATGCAAAGAAGGTTTCGACAAGAATCCCGATAACCTTCAGAAATCCAGAGAGCATAAAGATGCCGACTGGGAATTCGTTGTCAAGATGATGGTTATCATAAAAGACCTTATGAACGGAAATAAGAACCTTCCTGACAGATGCGAAGAGGAAAAAGTCGGACATAATGCTATTGCGGCAGGTTTCCAGGGACAGAGACAGTGGACTGATTTTTACCCTAACTGTGATTTCCCGGAAGCGCTTCTTAATACGTCATTTGACTGGAACGGAGCAAGAGAACCGTATATTCTTGCAACCGAGAACGATGTTTTAAACGGACTCGGAATGCTCTTTATGAAACTTCTTACAAACAGAGCGCAGATTTTTGCCGATGTAAGAACATACTGGAGTCCTGAGGCTGTTAAGAAAGCAACGGGATATGACCTTGAAGGCAGAGCCAAAGAAGCCGGCGGATTTATCCATCTTATCAATTCCGGTGCAGCATGTCTTGACGGATGCGGCGAGGCCAAAGACGAAAAAGGCAATGGCGTTATGAAGCCATGGTATGAAGTTACGGAAGAAGATCAGGAAGCCATCCTTAATGCGACAACATGGAATTATGCGGATCTCGGATATTTCAGAGGCGGCGGATATTCATCCAGATATGTTACAAAAAGCGAGATGCCTGCAACAATGATACGACTTAATCTTGTAAAGGGACTTGGACCAATGTTACAGATCTGTGAAGGATATACACTTAATCTTCCTGAAGAAGTATCTGACAAACTCTGGAAGAGAACAGATTATACATGGCCTTGTACATGGTTTGCGCCACGCACAACAGGCAAAGGACCTTTTGCTACAGCATATGATGTCATGAATAACTGGGGTGCCAACCACGGTGCTATTTCATACGGTCATATCGGAGCCGATCTTATCACATTATGCTCAATCTTAAGAATTCCGGTTGCAATGCACAATGTTGATGAGAGCAAGATTTTCAGACCATCGGCATGGAATGCTTTCGGCATGGACAAAGAGGGCCAGGATTACAGGGCATGCGCTGCATACGGACCTCTTTACAAGACAATAAGATAGTTATAGGAGAATTTATATTATGTACGAAGAAATCAAAGACCAGATGTGTGATGTATGCCATAAAATGTGGCAGCTCGGCTGGGTTGCAGCCAATGACGGCAATGTATCGGTTAAGCTGGAGGACGGAACCTTCCTTGCAACACCGACAGGAATCAGCAAAAGTTTCATTACTCCCGAGAAAATTGTCCACATCGACAAAGATGCCAATATTATAGAAGCCAACGGCGATTACAGACCGTCTTCCGAAATAAAAATGCATTTAAGATGCTATAAAGAAAGAGAAGATGTCGGAGCAGTTCTTCATGCACATCCGCCTGTTGCAACAGGATATGCGGTTGCCAATGTTCCGCTTGATGAATATTCTATGATCGAAACAGTAATAGCAATCGGCTCAATTCCGGTAACACCTTACGGAACACCGTCAACATATGAAGTGCCGGATGCTATAGCTCCGTATCTCGGAGAGCACGATGTTGTATTACTGCAGAACCACGGCGCACTTTCTGTCGGAGCCGACCTTCTTACGGCATATTACAGAATGGAAACACTTGAACTTTTTGCCAAAATCAGTCTTAATGCACACCTTCTCGGCGGTGCCAAGGAAATTTCAAGACCGAATATTGACAAACTCATTTCTATGAGAGCCAATTACAGAGTGACCGGAAGACACCCGGGATATAAGAAATATCCGCATCCGGAGGATTAATATATGAAATATTATCTTGCTGTTGATATCGGAGCCTCAAGCGGAAGACATATCCTGTCATGGCTTGAGGACGGCAGGATGCACACCAGGGAGGTATATCGTTTTGATAACGGAATAGAGCGCAAGGACGGTGAATTATGCTGGAATCATGACAGATTATTTAAGGAGATTGTCAAAGGAATGTCAATCTGTAAAGATATCGGAATGATTCCTGCAAGTGTCGGTATTGATACATGGGGCGTTGATTTTGTGCTGCTGGATAGGAATGACAATGTCATCGGCAATGCGGTAAGTTACCGCGATGACAGGACACGTGGCATGGACGATAAAGTCTCGGCTATAATAAGCGAACGCGATTTGTATCACAGAACCGGAAATCAGAAAGCTATGTATAACACAATATACCAGCTTATGTCTTTAAAATGCACTCATCCTGATTATCTGGACAGGGCAGAGAGCCTTCTTTTTACACCTGATTATTTCAGTTTTCTGCTTTGCGGTGTTAAGAAAAACGAATACACGATTGCATCCACATCGCAGTTACTTGATGCAGCCAAATGTAACTGGGATAAAGAACTGATTGAAATGCTTGGTTTCCCGGACAGGATTTTTAATGAAATCGTCATGCCGGGAACCGTGCTCGGAAGACTTACAGCTCCGGTGGCAGAACGCGTCGGGTATGAATGTAATGTAATTGCCGTGACCGGACATGATACAGCATCTGCATTCCTTGCCGTTCCGACAATAGAGGAAAAGTCAGTATTTGTAAGTTCGGGAACCTGGTCCCTTATGGGAGTGGAAAGACTTACGGCCGATTGCAGTGATGCTGCCATGAAGCATAATATGGCAAGCGAAGGAGGTTATAACAGAAGATATCGTTTTTTGAAGAATATTATGGGAATGTGGATGATACAGTCTGTGAAAAAAGAGTCCGGTACACCTCTTTCCTACGCACAGATATGCGATGAAGCCTCTCACACATCCATAGATTCGACACTCGACTGTTATGACGAGAGATTTCTCGCACCGGAAAGTATGATCACTGAGATAGCAAAAGCCTGCAAAGAATCAGGACAGCAGGTTCCTGCAGATCTCTATGAAACGGCTAACGTTGTATATAAGAGTCTTGCAAAATGCTATGCTTCAACAATCGCGGAAATTGAAGACCTTACCGGCGAACATTATACCTGTATCAATATTGTCGGAGGCGGTTCCAATGCAGAATATCTGAACCGTCTTACCGCACAATATACCGGCAGGACTGTCTATGCCGGACCATCAGAAGCCACGGCGATAGGCAATCTTGCGGTACAGATGATAACCTCAGGCGAATTTGCGGATGAAGGTGCTGCACGCCGGTGTATTTTCGACTCTTACGGTGTCAACAAATACGAATAATTTATTTTGCCCCTCATATACTTATCCTATAACGGTATAAAGGGGCAAATTTTATGGACAATTTTAATCTATACAGAGACATTAAAGCGCGAACCGACGGGGAAATCTACATAGGTGTAGTGGGACCGGTCCGTACGGGGAAATCTACTTTTATCAAGAAATTCATGGATCTCATGGTCCTTCCGGGAATTGAAAATCCCAATGAGAAAGAACGTATAATAGATGAACTTCCCCAGTCCGCAGCGGGACGGACGGTTATGACAACCGAACCTAAATTTATTCCGAAAGATGCTGTCGAGATAAATCTTGGCGGCAATATACGTGCCGATTTCAGATTGATAGACTGTGTCGGATACCTTGTAAAAGGCGCTCAGGGTGTATATGAGAATGATAAGGAACGCCTTGTGAAAACGCCTTGGTTTAATGAGGAAATTCCTTTTACCAAGGCCGCAGAATACGGAACCGGCAAGGTTATCAAAGACCATTCAACGATAGGTATCGTAGTAACAACCGACGGAAGCATAGGTGAAATACCGCGGGAAAATTATCTTGAAGCGGAAGATAAGACTATTAATGAACTAAAACGCATTAATAAGCCTTTTATCGTAATAGTCAATTGTGTGGATCCGGCAGATCCCGATACATTAAGAACCGTCGAATACATTACGCAGAAATATAATGTTACTGCGATTGCACTCAACTGTGACAGGATAACCCGTGATGACATTAACAATGTCCTGCTTAAGATTTTATACGAATTTCCGGTAGGAAGCCTTGAATTCTATATGCCGAAATGGATAGAAATGCTTCCGCCGGATAATCCTGTAAAGGCTGAAATCATTGAATGTGCCCGTGCAATTCTTAACAATGTGACGTATATAAAAGATATATCCGGTTCACTTGACAAATCGTCCTCCGACTATATAACGCGTATTAAATTTGATAATTTTGATTTTGCGGACGGTATCCAGAAAGTGAATTTTTATGTGGATGAAAAATACTACTACGAAAACTTAAGTGAGCTTTGCGGAGAAAATATAACGGATGAGTATGAACTTATTTCCATGATACGTTCGCTTTCATCCATGAAAAAAGAGTTCGGACGATATACGGAAGCTGCCCGTTCCTCCATGCTGAAGGGATACGGTGTTGTGATGCCGGATCGGGATGAGATAACACTTTCAGAACCCGAAATCATCAAAACAGGCAATAAATACGGTGTGAAATTAAAAGCAACCAGTCCTTCGGTCCACATGATACGTGTTAATATCGGAACGGAAATTTCTCCGATCGTCGGAAGTGAAGAGCAGGCCAAAGACCTTATCGGATATATCAAATCCGGCGAGAATGAGGGAAGTGTATGGGATACCAATATTTTCGGGAAATCCATAGGCCAGCTTGTAGAGGATGGTATACGTGGCAAGATACAGATGCTTAATGACGACTGTCAGGTAAAATTGCAGGAGACAATGCAGAAGGTCGTAAACGAAAGCAGCGGCGGGCTTGTGTGCCTGATAATATAAGTCTTGCAAATTCACCCCGTTTCTTATAGAATGAAATTGCTAATTTTATGAAACGGGGTATTTGTATGCAGCCATATGAAATTGTACTTTTAATTATAGTCGCCGTTATTATAATTGCGATAATAGGAGTAATAGTATCACGCAGCGCAAAGAAAACATTGTATTACAAGCTTTTGGCATCCTTCGGTCAGATTCCGGAGAATGATTATTCTTATGAGGAATATGAGAGCATTTCCCATTTTTTCAGAAATACGCTTAAAGATGAAGATGATTATATTGATGATATCACATGGAATGACCTGGATATGGACAAGATATTCATGATGATCGATAATACACATTCATCAATAGGAAGGGATGAGTTATACAAACTCCTCCGTAAGCCTGTAACCGACCGTGCGGAACTTGAGAAAAGAGAGAAACTCATTGAATATTTCGATACACATGAAAAAGAACGCACACAGATAATGATGTGTTTTTCCAAAATGGGCTTTGTCCGTAAAATATCCGTATCAGATTATATGAAGAACCTATTTGAACTCAAAGCCGGCTCAAATGTATTTCATTATATGATGTGGGTTTGTATTATAATTGCTGTTTTGTACACGTTTCTGGTAGAACCTATAACCGGTGTAATGCTGATTATTGCAGCATGCGGAATATCAATTGTAACATACTATAAGTTAAAGAGCCGGATTGACAGTTATTTTGAGTGCATCAGACAGATCGTGACAATGGTCAGCGCAGCTAAAGAAATTAAGTCACTTAATATAGACGAGCTCAGCGAATATAATGATTTTTTTGATGAAACGGTTCACCGTTTTGCCGGCATAATGCGTGGCTCATATATTGTGGTATCGGGCAAGCAGAACAACGGCTCAATCGGCGATGTCATTATGGAATATGTCAAGATGTTTACACACATCGACCTTATCAAATTCAATTCCATAATTAAGAATTTCAGCCGTAATTATGAACATGTAACAGAAATGATGGACACACTCGGGTATATCGAAGCAATGATAAGCGTGGCATCTTTCAGGCACCTTCTTCCGTACATGTGCACACCCGAATTTACCGATGATAGCCGGATGAAGATTAAAAATGTATATCATCTTGCGATTAAAGCACCCGTTGCCAATTCCATTGATGAGTCAAGGCCTGTATTGGTAACCGGATCAAATGCATCGGGTAAATCGACATTTCTTAAGTCAGTCGCTATTAATGCACTTCTTGCACAGACTGTTCATACCTGTCCGGCAGAAGAATACTCAGCACCGTTTTACCGGATTTATTCATCAATGGCGCTTGCGGATAATATTGAAGCCGGAGAAAGTTATTATATAGTTGAGATCAAATCATTAAAAAGAATTGTTGATGCAGCCGCGAAACCGGGGGCTAAGATACTATGCTTTATTGATGAGGTTTTAAGAGGCACCAATACCGTTGAAAGAATTGCTGCTTCATCGGAGATACTTAAAAATCTGACTGCGAATGGCGTTATGTGTTTTGCGGCAACACATGATATAGAACTTACACATATTCTGGAAGATTATTATTCCAATTACCACTTTACGGAAGAAGTGGAAGACGATAATGTAGTTTTCTCTTACTTATTACAAAAAGGAAGAGCGACATCCAGAAATGCCATCAAATTATTGAAAATAATCGGATATGATGATGCAATAACAAATAATTCAAAACGCAGGGCTGATGATTTCATCAATACAGGTGTATGGAGGAAATGTTAATGAATGTTGAAATATATACGGACGGTGCGGCACGTGGAAATCCCGACGGTCCCGGCGGATACGGCGCAGTTTTGCATTACACGGACGCGCAGGGAAATCTTCACGAAAAAGAATTGTCGCAAGGCTATGTGAGGACTACGAATAACCGTATGGAGCTGATGGCCGCTATAGCAGGACTGGAAGCGTTGAAGGTTCCGTGTAACGTCACGCTGTATTCGGATTCCAAATATCTTGTCGATGCATTTAACCAGAACTGGATTGACGGCTGGGTCCGTAAAGGCTGGAAACGCGGCAAAAACGAACCTGTTAAAAACCCGGATCTATGGAAACGGCTTCTTAAAGCCAAAGAAAGCCATAACGTGACATTTGTATGGGTCAAAGGACATAACGGCCACCAGTTCAATGAGAGATGTGATGAACTTGCAACAACCGCCGCGGACGGTGACAATCTTATCGAAGACAAGATGTATTAAAACTTGAAATCCAATGGTTAATGTGGTACGATTAAAAGAGTATTCCAAAAGGAGGATTTAACCTATGATAACAGCAGCATTATTAAGTGAATCAGTAAGCTTTCTGATTTTTTATATTCTTAAATTTGTCGGTATGGCATTGGTCATCGCGCTTGCCATGTTCATAGGCATTAAGCTCCGCAAACATACGGACGCAAAAAAAGCAAAACAACAGGAGGATTAAAGCCATGCAGGCTTTTGGTGTTAACGAATTACGAAGAAAATATCTTGAATTTTTTGAAAGCAAGGGACATTTGAAGATGAACAGCTTCTCGCTTGTTCCGCATAATGACAACAGTCTTTTGCTTATCAATGCGGGAATGGCTCCGCTTAAGCCTTATTTCACCGGTCAGGAGATTCCGCCGCGCAGACGTGTTACCACATGTCAGAAATGTATTCGTACAGGAGATATTGAGAATGTCGGTAAGACAGCAAGACATCTTACTTTCTTCGAGATGCTCGGTAACTTCTCATTCGGAGATTATTTTAAACATGAAGCTATCAACTGGTCATGGGAGTTCCTTACCAAGGTGATCGGTATGGATCCTGACAGACTTTATCCGTCAATTTATGCGGATGATGATGAAGCTTTCGATATATGGACCAAAGAAGTCGGAGTACCTGCTGACAGAATTACAAGATTCTATCGCGATGAGAACGGTGACTGCGATAATTTCTGGGAGCACGGCGCCGGTCCTTGCGGCCCATGTTCAGAGATATATTATGACAGAGGAATTAAGTACGGCTGCGGCAAACCTGATTGTAAGGTCGGCTGTGACTGTGACAGATATATGGAAGTGTGGAACAATGTATTCACACAGTTTGAAAGTGACGGACATCATCATTATACGGAACTTAAGCAGAAAAACATTGATACCGGTATGGGACTTGAGCGTCTGGCAGTTGTAGTACAGGATGTTGATTCTGTATTTGATATTGACACAATGAAAGCCATCCGTGACAGAATATGTGAACTTGCAGGTGTAAAATATCAAGTCAACGAGAAGGACGATGTATCGATAAGACTTATAACGGACCATATCCGTTCCGTTACATTTATGGCATCTGACGGAATCATACCTTCCAACGAAGGCCGCGGATATGTATTCAGAAGGCTTTTAAGACGAGCAGCCAGACACGGAAGAATGCTTGGAATTGACGGACTTTTCCTTGCGAAACTTGCACAGACCGTTATCGACTGCAGTAAGGACGGATATCCTGAACTCGAAGAGAAGAAGGAACTTATTCTTAAGGTCCTTACCACAGAAGAAGAGAACTTTAATAAAACAATAGATCAGGGTCTTAAGATTCTTTCCGATATGGAAGATAAGCTTGCCGCTTCCCATAGCAGCACATTATCGGGAAGTGATGCATTTAAGCTCTATGATACTTACGGATTCCCTATTGACCTTACGGTTGAAATCCTTGAGGAAAAAGGCTTCAGTGTTGATATGGACGGATTTAAGTCCGAGATGGAAGAGCAGAAGCGTAAAGCAAGAGCTGCCCGTAAAGAGACTAACTATATGGGTGCTGATGCGACTGTATACGATAAGATTGATACGTCCATCACTTCTGAATTTGTTGGATATGATACACTTGCCGCTGAATCCGATATTTCTGTCCTTACAACCGAGACAGACCTTGTAACCGAACTTGCGGAAGGCCAGAAAGGAACGATAATCGTTGACAAGACTCCTTTCTACGCTACAATGGGCGGACAGCAGGGTGACACCGGTATAATAATTGCCGGAGAATCCGAATTTGAAGTTGAAGACACCATCAAACTCAAAGGCGGAAGAATCGGACATGTAGGAACAGTTGTTACAGGTTCATTCAATGTCGGTGACAGAGTAACACTTAAGGTTGATGAAGAAGGACGTGCCGATACCGCTAAGAATCATTCGGCAACGCATCTTCTTCAGGAAGCATTAAGAATCGTACTCGGCTCACATGTTGAACAGGCAGGTTCACTTGTTACACCTGACAGATTAAGATTTGACTTTACGCATTTTTCATCAATGACAGCGGACGAGCTTGCCAAAGTCGAGAAAATAGTTAACGATAAGATTGCTGAAGCTATTACGGTTGAGACCAAAGTACTTCCGATAGAGGAAGCCAAGAAAACAGGTGCCAAAGCGCTTTTCGGCGAAAAATACGGTGACACAGTCCGCGTTGTATGTATGGGAGATTTCTCAAAAGAATTCTGCGGTGGTACACATGTATCCAATACAAGCTCAATCGGAGCGTTTAAGATTGTATCTGAATCCGGTATAGCTGCAGGTGTAAGACGTATTGAAGCACTTACAGGCAATGCTGTATTTGCATATTACAAGAACATAGAGAACAGCTATAATGAAATATGCAAGGCTCTCAAAGCTACACCGGCGAATGTTACCGAGAAAATTGCACATCTCCAGGCAGAACTTAAAGCACTTGCAAGTGAGAATGAATCACTCAAGAGCAAGGCCGCCGGTGCTGCAATGGGCAATGTCCTTGACAAAGCAGAAGAAGTTAACGGAGTTAAATTCCTCGGTGTATCATTAGAAGGCGTTGATATGAACGAACTCCGTAATCTCGGAGATGACCTTAAGACCAAGCTTGGTTCAGGCGTTATCGTACTTGCATCAGTTAATGACGGCAAGGTTAATCTTATGGTAACAGTTACAGATGACGTGGTTGCCAAAGGTGCTCATGCCGGCAACATTATCAAAGCTGCCGCTCCTAAGGTTGGAGGCGGCGGTGGCGGACGCCCTAATATGGCTCAGGCCGGAGGTAAGAATCCGTCAGGAGTCAACGATGCATTAGCTGCTGCCAAAGAAGCTCTCGCTTCACAGATATAATGAAGATTTCACGACCGGCACATTATGTGCCGGTCTGTATTATCAATACGGATAGGAGAAGATTATAATGAACAAGGTACATAAAGGGAATTTATGGGTTATTTTAGGCTGTGTCATCGCACTCATGGCAACAACTTATTTTTCATACGGCCTTACATTCAAGACTCTCAAAGGCTGTATTGTAATGCTTGCCACATGGATTATTGTTGTAATTGCCGCCAACTTAAAAATCAGTGATTTTGCAAAAGCTCTGATCATAGTATTGGTTCCGTCATATGCAATATTGTTGTATTCCGGCCTTTGCGGCGGCGTAACGCTGGCATTCATGGCAAGCTTCATAACTCTGGGCATGGCTGTCAGATATTTTAATAAGAAAATTATTAAGTTCTACGCCATCCCTTATGTTGTTGTATGTATTTTGTGTCTGATTTTTGACCGCAAAATAATTGACCCTAATATCATAGCATCCATATCCAAAATGTGTATTTTTATCGCGGCTGCATTTGTTACCTATCTCGGAACGGCATACGGCGAAGCCAAGATAAAAGAAGCGGATGATGCCCTTGAAAAGGTCCGCAGCAATTCATCCATAGCAGACGAAATAGCGGGAGATCTTAACAAAGAGATACTTGCATGTAATAATCAGGTTGGTGATGTTACGACAACCGCGGAAACCGTACGCATGTCCGCAGAGCAGATGGAACGTGTTGTCGATGACTCAAGCCGTTCGATTCAGGCTGTGAGCGAAAAGCTCGGTATAACCAAAGAACACATAGACAAAAATTACGACTGTTCAAAACAGCTTGAAATAAGCTTTAACAATGTAACAAAAGCTGTTCTGGAATGTAATACGGAGGCGCATACGGTACAGAAAGCCATGGGCGATATGTCCGACACCGTATATGCTGCCAGCACTGCAACCAAAGGCCTGCTTTCGCAGATGGATGAAATCAACAGCATCCTGAATGAAATAGATGCCATTGCATCACAGACCAATCTGTTATCGTTAAATGCGTCCATAGAGGCCGCCAGGGCCGGAGAACAGGGCCGGAGAACAGGGCCGTGGATTTGCTGTGGTTGCAGAACAGATAAGAATGCTTTCGGAAGACAGCCGCAGATCGGCTGACAGCATTAAGAAAATCCTTGATGCACTTACCGAAACGGTAAACGATGTTGCGGATAAGATTCTTGCCGGTTCCGATGCTGCCAATGAAAGTTCCGATAAGCTTGATAATCTTATAAGCCGTCTCGATATTATCGATAACTCATCCAAGGAAGCTGACAGCATCGTCAAAGAAGAGTATGATTTGATTGAATCGGTCAAACAGAAATTCGATGAAATACAGGGTGAGCTTGATACCGTAGCTGCCACCTCGGAAGAGAATTCTTCAATGGTAACCGAGATAACCGAGTCTATTTCAAGCCAGACCGACGCCGTGATAAAATTATCCAAAGCGATTTCCGGTCTTAAGAATTCATCCGAAAGACTACAGAATAATTTCAGTCATTAATATATATTCAAAAGAAGGTGTTTTTAATGTGGATTGTTTTTGCAATTTTATCTTCGGTTTTTGCTGCACTCACATCAATCCTTGCCAAGGTTGGTATTGACGGCGTCAATTCTAATCTGGCAACAGCCATCAGAACAATGGTCGTTGTCGTAATGGCATGGGTTATGGTATTTATAACAGGTGCACAAGGAGGCATAACACAGATTAACCGCAAAAGCTGGATTTTTCTTATTTTATCCGGTCTTGCGACAGGTGCATCATGGCTTTGTTATTATAAAGCAATCCAGATGGGTACCGTATCTAAGGTTGTACCAATAGATAAATTAAGTGTTATAATTACGCTTATTCTTGCAGCAATATTTCTGCATGAAGAATTTAAACCAAAATCAATTATCGGTTCAGTATTGATTGCAGCCGGTACACTGCTTATGGTGCTTTGATGTACAAAAATTGTATTTTGTGAAATTTACTGTTGACGAAATATAATTATATGTTATAATGGTAACCGTGCAAGCCGAGAGATAGTATTTCTCCGGTAAGAATACCCAGACAGTTGTCTTGCACAATCCACAACTGGAGGGAGGTTGAGTAGAATGTCTAATGTAATCGTTAAAGAGAACGAATCTCTGGACAGCGCATTACGCAGATTTAAGAGAAACTGCGCTAAGGCCGGCATCCAGCAGGAGATCCGTAAGAGAGAGCATTATGAGAAGCCTAGCGTAAGACGCAAGAAGAAATCAGAGGCTGCCAGAAAACGTAAATATAACTAATTTACATCTGAATTATTTCCTGTATTTACAGGATGTGAGAGTTCCCTTATATGAGGGAACTCTTTTTTTGTAATAACAGCTGATATCAGATACATATAATAGTATAAATTCCGTTATGGTGGTTGGTATGTACAGGCAGTTTGCGGAGGATTATTCCATAATTACAATTCATGGCCGGACAGAACTTTATATAGAGAATTTCAAATCAATATCTGAACTGAGCGGTGAATGCATACGAATAAAAGCGGCCCGGGAACTGGTTGTTGTTGAAGGCAGCGGACTGCTCGTTGAATATATGAATAAAGATGACATTAAAATCATAGGAAATATTGAACACATACGCCTTATGGAGGTAATGCGTTGAATCTGGAAAAAGAACTTAAAGGCAGCGTAAAAATAAGCGTTTGTGGACTTAATACAGAAAGATTCATAAATATATGTCATAACAACAATATCTTATTAAATAATGTCATTACGACCGATAACGGATGCTGCATGGAAATATCTGTCAGAGATTTCAAAAAATTAAAAAAGCCGGCCCGGATATGCGGGGTCAGAATCAAGATCATTCAAAAGGACGGTTTACCTTTTGTTATACACAAATACCGGAGACGTTATTTTTTTATACACGGAATAATGATATTTGTTCTTGTTAACATAATTATGTCCGGATATTTATGGCGTATCCAGATAACGGGTAACATGCATTATTCGTCCAAAGAAATAATTAATTATATCAACCGCATGAATATACATTACGGAATGAAAACCGGTCGTATTGCATGCGAAGACATTGAAGCCGGACTCAGACAGAATTTTGACCGGATCACATGGGTTTCGGCAGACGTAAACGGTTCAAGGCTGCGTATAAATATCAAGGAAGATGATACCGGAAAATCAGATTATGCACAAACGGCGGAATCCGATATATGTGCCGCCGAAGACGGGCGTATCGTATCAATTATAACACGCAGCGGCACACCCATTGTCAAAGCGGGTGACGAAGTCAAAAAAGGAGATGTTCTTGTGATGTCCAAAGTAGAATCATTCAATGAATCAGGAGAAAGCTTCGGTGTGCGATACGTCTGTGCAGATGCAGATATCATTACAGAAACATCCATAAATTACAATGACAGCGTTTTGAGAGAATATGAACTTAAGGAATACACCGGCAGAATACATACCGGTACGGGAATCAAAATAGGGGACCGCCTGATTAATTATAACGTAAGCAAATGTAAATATGATAATTATGATGTTTTTACGGAATATAAAGAAATTACGCCATACGAGAATATGAATCTGCCGATTTCATACGCTTATTTTTACTATAAAGAATATAATATTACAACTTCCGACCATACAGACGATGAGCTTGAGAACATTCTTAATGCAAATCTTATGAATTATCTTGAAAAAATACAAGAAAACGGTATTCAAATCATACAAAATAGTGTTAAAATAGATATTGGCAGCGAAACCGGGCAGGCATCAGGTACGCTACTTATACGTACACCCGCAACAGTTCACACTGCACCGGTCATCAATCCTGCCACAGAAGAATCCGAAGGGACATCTAACGAATAATGAGTGTAATTGAAAGTATAGTTGATATGCCGGCTGAGCACAGTCAGAATGTGTTCGGAAGCTGCGATGCATATATGAAGAAAATCGAAAAGACATTGCATGTGACATTTGTTGCAAGGGATTCCGAACTTAAAGTTATCGGGGCGGAGACAGCCGTAAGCCGTGCGGTAAGTGTTATCAATGAATTAATGACACTTTCCAGGCGTGGGAATGTTATAACCGAACAGAATGTTGATTATGCACTTGCAATGTCAATGGACGATAATACATCCATCGTATCAGAACTTGATGAGGATGTAATAGCCAGAACCATTAACGGTAAACCGATCAAACCGAAGACACTCGGTCAGAAACACTATATTGATGAGATAAGGAACAAAATGATCGTATTCGGAATAGGTCCTGCCGGAACCGGTAAGACATATCTTGCAATGGCCATGGCAATCCAGGCTTTTAAGAATAATGAAGTAGGAAGGATAATTCTTACACGGCCTGCAATAGAAGCAGGAGAGAAATTAGGCTTTCTTCCCGGTGATCTGCAAAGTAAAATAGACCCGTATCTCAGACCTCTTTACGATGCACTTTATCAGATAATGGGTGCTGAGAGTTATCTCCATAATGCAGAACAAGGCCTTATTGAAGTTGCGCCCCTGGCTTACATGCGTGGACGTACACTGGATAATGCATATATAATTCTTGATGAAGCCCAGAATACCACGCCGGCACAGATGAAAATGTTTCTTACGAGAATAGGATTCGGTTCCAAGGTCGTGATAACCGGAGATCTGACTCAGAAAGATTTACCGCATGATACACAGTCGGGACTCGATGTTGCACTTAAAGTTCTTGCAAAGGTCGATGAAATCGGCCAGGTAAGGCTTACCAGCCAGGATGTTGTCAGACATCCGCTTGTTCAGAAAATCGTCCGTGCTTACGATGAATATGAGAATCGCAAGCAGCCCGGTACGGGACGTAATAACGGAAGGAATAATAAGAAATGACAATAGAATTTGAGAAAGAATATGATAAGGACCTTGGAATCAATTACGAAGAAATTGCGGACAAGGTTATAAATGCAGCACTTGATTATGAGGAATGTCCGTATGAAGCCGAGGTCAGCCTGACACTTGTGGACAATGACAGAATTCATGAGATCAACAAAGAGTTCCGTGATATAGACCGCCCTACGGATGTACTGTCTTTTCCGATGGTTGAATACGATGATGCCGGTGAATTTGCTTTTCTCGAAGATGAGGATGACTGTTTTAATCCCGAAACAGGCGAACTTATGCTTGGTGATATAATAATTTCACTTGATAAAGTTGAAGAGCAGGCGCTTGCATACGGCCACAGTGTAACAAGAGAGTATGCCTTTCTTATTGCCCACAGTATGCTGCATCTTATGGGGTATGACCATATGACTGATGATGATGCTGCAGTAATGGAAGCAAAACAGCGTGCGATACTTGACAATCTCAATATAACGAGGTAACAACATGGATAAACATACATTAATTGATAGCGCATACGCCGCAATGGAGAAATCATATTCTCCATATTCACATTTTAAAGTCGGAGCTGCGCTTGTCGCGGAGGATGGCAGTATATATACCGGCTGCAATATAGAAAATGCCTCTTACGGCGCCGCCATTTGTGCCGAACGCACTGCCATGGTCAAGGCAGTCAGCGAAGGACACACATCTTTTAAATGTATTGCAATCGTGTCCTCATCGCGTGAAAAGACACTGCCATGCGGAATCTGCCGACAGTTTCTATCGGAATTTGCATCTGAAGATGCGGTTGTTATAATGCACGATATTAACGAAGGCATAATAGAGATGCCTTTTAGCAAAATATATCCTGAACCTTTTTCAAAAGACAGTATAAAATAATTTAATCCGGGTACAATAAATGTACTATGAGAAAACAAATTATAACATTTATTGTATTGGCCGCATTTGTTATTGCCGGAGCTGTCTGGATAGGATATGATACGGCCAGGATTTCAGAACATAATTACGAAACTGACACAAGAGACTATGAACCGGCAGCATGGAACAGAAAGCTACCCGATTCACCCCAGCCCGCAACGGAGCGTAAGATAATGTATCACCTAAAAGCTGAATACGGTTATGTATCCATATATAAAGCGGACGGCAAACTTTATGATAACACTGACATACGAATGTCTTTTCTCCCACAGTCAGTCCAGATAGAAATAATCAATGTAAAGGATTTGTACTCCGATAAAGAGTTATACGAATTTTTGGAGACTTATTCCTCTTAAACAGGAGCATACCATGATTTATGATATAATTGTTATAGGGGCCGGTCCGGCAGGAATGACGGCTTCAATCTATGCTGCCCGTAATAAAGCCAATGTATGTCTGCTTGAACATAATGACAGAACCGGGCGCAAAATTTTGTCCACCGGTAACGGTAAATGCAATATTACGAATATGAATATGTCATCTGAGTATTATAATACATCTTCAAAAAATGTGGACCTGAGCCGGATCATTGATGAACGTACCACAATGGAAGTTATTGATTTATGCAATTACATGGGTATTTTTACGAGAGTAAAAAACGGTTACGTATATCCATATTCCGAGCAGGCCGGTGCAGTTCTTGACGGCTTTAATTCCGAGCTTTCAAGGCTCAATGTACATACCTTCACATTGGTTGATATTATTGATATTACTTTACGTGACGGGATATATACAGTAAAATCCGGTTCGGGCATATATGAGGGCAGGCGGCTTATTATTGCGGGTGGATCCAAATGCGCATCCAAAACCGGCTCGGACGGAAGCTGTTATGAGTATGCCAGATCGTTCGGACATCATATCGTTAAAGTAATTCCGGCGCTTACCGGTCTTATCTGCAAAGAAAAATATTTTAAAGAACTTAAAGGCGTTCGTACGGAAGCCATCCTTAATGTGACAGTACCCGGACATTCCGAAATGTTTTTTTCCGAAAGAGGAGAATTACAGCTTGCGGAATACGGAATTTCAGGTATCCCTGTATTCCAGTTGTGCAGCAGGATAAAGAGACTCATGGACAACGGTTTGAACCCCGTTGTTAATATAGATTTCACTCCGGATATTTCTGCCGGTGAATTGTACAGGATTATACGCGAAATGATAAAGCGCTGTCCGGATTCATCTGTCGCATCGGCACTTTCCGGTTTTCTGAATAATAAAATAGCCTCTGCGGTTATCAGAATATCGGGTCTTAAGCCATCCGGATTATGTGAGAATATTAGTAATAGCAATATCCATGCATTATGTGATATAATAAAATCGTTTACGGCAACGCCGTCCGATACAAGGGGATTTGAGAATGCCCAATGCTGCGCAGGCGGGGTAAGCCTTGATGAAATAAATCTTAATACCATGGAATCAAGACTTGTACCGGGGCTTTATTTTGCCGGTGAGATTCTTGATGTCGACGGAATATGCGGAGGATATAATCTGACATGGGCTGTTACAAGCGGAAGGATAGCAGGTTTAAACAGCTCGGTTATGGAGAAAATATGATACGAATCAACCAGTTAAAATTACCTATACAAGATGATGAATCCAATCTGGAAAAGCTTATACGCAAAGCACTCCGGCTTCATGGCGATGAGAATTTTACATATCATATCGTTAAACGATCGATTGACGCCAGACATCGGAATAACATATTACATATATACAGTGTGGACGTTGAACTTAAAGGCATCAATGAATCTGCTATAGTGCATAAAGTTAACAATAATAATATTATGTTATCCAATGAAAAACACTATGCATTTCCGGTCGCCGATATATCCGGTTTTAAAGGCAGAATTGTAATCACCGGAAGTGGTCCGGCCGGACTTTTCTGCGGGCTTTTTCTTGCACGGGCAGGCCTTTATCCGGTTATATGCGAGCGTGGTGCGGATGTTGACGAAAGAAGCCGCATAGTTGACCGTTTCTGGCTTACAGGCATCCTTTCCGGATCAACCAATGTACAATTCGGCGAGGGTGGTGCAGGAACATTTTCCGACGGAAAGCTTAACACCGCTGTTAAGGATAAGACAGGCAGAATACGCAAAGTGCTTGAAACATTTGTTGAATTTGGCGCCCCGCGGTCAATCCTTTATATTAACAAACCTCACATCGGAACGGATATTCTCAAAAAAGTAATAAAAAATATCCGCAACGAGATCATATCTCTTGGCGGAGAAGTTCTTTTTAATACAACCGTGGATGACTTTTATACCCATAACGGTGTCGTATCCGGCGTACATCTGGTTACAGAAAACAGTTCATATGACATGGAATGTGATTATCTTGTACTTGCTCCCGGACATAGCGCAAGAGATACTTTTAAAAAACTGGCCGATAAGGGAGTTGCAATGGAATCAAAGGCTTTTGCGGTCGGTTTGAGAATTGAACATCCTCAGAAATTAATCAATAATTATATGTATGGCAGCACAGATACGGATAACCTTCCCGCAGCCGACTATAAAGTAACAGCTAAAAGCAATAACGGACGCGGTGTATATTCGTTCTGCATGTGCCCCGGCGGATATGTGGTTAACGCCTCATCAGAACCCGGAATGTTATGTGTCAACGGAATGAGTTATTCGGGACGTGACGGCTGCAATGCCAACAGCGCAATAGTTGTTACCGTATCGCCGGAAGATTTTGGCGGTAATGATGTACTTGACGGCATGCATTTCCAGCGCAATATGGAAAAAGCAGCATTTAATGCAGCGGCCGGCAAGGTTCCGTATCAGCTTAACGAAGATTTTCAAAAAGGAATTTCAAGCACAACCCTTCAAAGTGTAACACCTCAGATAAAGGGACTTTGCGCCCCCGGTAATTTAAGAAACGTGCTGCCGGAATTTATATCCGAATCAATTATTGACGGCATGAAAACTTTTGATAAAATAATAGATGGATTTAATATGCCTGATGCTGTTTTTTCCGGGGTGGAATCAAGGACGTCGTCACCGGTGCGTATTCTGCGTTCTGATGACACCCTTGAAAGCATAAATGTACACGGCCTGTATCCATGCGGAGAGGGGGCAGGATATGCCGGCGGAATAACCTCGGCCGCCGTGGACGGAATTAAGACAGCAGAGGCAATTGCAGCTCTATGCAGTATGACACATAGGGCGTGAAAGGAAATATGATGGATAAATACAGGGAACTTTTAAAAAACAAAAAGAGAATAGTTGTTAAAATAGGCTCATCGTCCATAACACACGAAATAACGGGCAACATTAATTATAAGAAACTTGACGAGCTTGTTCGTATACTTTGTGACATCAAAAGTGAAGGCAAGGATGTCGTACTTGTTTCATCAGGTGCGATTGCAGTAGGCCGCTACAGCGTGGGAATGAAACACCGCACAGATAATCTTGCCGAAAAACAGGCGTGCGCGGCAATCGGACAATGCCGTCTGATGATGGCATACCAGAAATTTTTTGCCGAATATAATCAGATTGCGGCACAGGTTCTTATGACCAAGTATACAATGTTTAATGACGACAATACACTTAATGCACGCAATACTTTTGAAGAACTTTTTAAACTGGATGCAATCCCGGTTGTAAACGAAAACGACACCGTATCCACAGATGAAATCCAGTTCGGTGATAATGACAGACTTTCGGCATTGGTAAGTGCTTTGGTTGGCGCAGATTTGTTAATCCTTCTGTCTGATATAGACGGATTGTTTACCGATGATCCTAATATCAATCCTGACGCACGTTTTATTGATATTGTGCCTGTAATTACCGATGAAATGAGAGCCATGGCCAAAGGTGCATCAAGCAATGTCGGAACCGGAGGAATGGCTACAAAGCTTGCGGCAGGAACAATTGCAACCGATGCCGGAGCCGATATGATAATTGCAAACAGCAAGGATCTTAATAATATATCGCGCATACTTGCAGGTGAAGATGTCGGCACTCTTTTTCTTGCACATAAGGCCGCGGATTTTAATCTTATTGATTTTCTTTGATTTCAAGGAGGCATACATATGGAAAGACGTGACAAAATCAATTATTATCTTGATATTGCCCAGGCAGTTTCGCAGCGCGGTACGTGTCTGCGCAAGCTTTATGGTGCCGTTATAGTTAAAAATGACGAAATAATTTCAACAGGATATGTCGGTGCTCCGAGAGGCCGCCGTAATTGTACGGACCTCGGATATTGCATAAGAAGCCGGCTTAATATTCCACGCGGTGAACGTTATGAATTATGCAGGAGCGTCCACGCTGAGGCCAACGCGATCATAAGTGCATCAAGGGAAGCCATGATTGACAGTACGCTGTATCTTGTCGGCCTCGAGATGCCATCCGGTGAATATGTCAGGAATGCCAGTTCATGTTCAATGTGTAAAAGGATGATCATAAATGCCGGTATCAGCGAGGTAATCATCCGTGATGACAAGGATAATTACCGTATAATTAATGTCAGAGACTGGATTGACAATGATGAATCTATAATGGGAGAGTTTGGATATTGATGATTAACAAGAAAGAAGCACGGGATAAATCAAAAGAATACAGACGCAATCTTGATATGAAGGAAGCCGACCGCTACAGTCTTAAAATATGTGAGAGACTTATGGCTATGTATGAATATGAACAGGCTGATGTGATCTATGTATACAAAAGCGTCAACAATGAAGTGGATATGGATTACCTTATAAAAAAAGCACTTGCGTCCGGCAAGAAAGTTGCGCTTCCGAGGGTATGTGACAAACATATTCTTTTTTACAGGATAACCGATGATTCAGATCTGGTATACGGTTATATGGGAATTCCGGAACCGGTCACTAATCCATACAATCTGACAGACACGGATGAGGGACTTATAATCGTCCCCGGACTTGCATTTGACACAGCCTGCAACAGAACCGGTTACGGCGGAGGTTTTTATGACAGATTCCTTGCAAAACACCCCGGACTTATCAAGGCAGGTGTTGCATATGATGCACAGATTTATGATGCAATCGAAGCAGATGAATATGATATCAAAGTTGATATGGTGGTATCGGAAAAAAGAGTTTATCATGCTGCTGCACTATTATAGAGGAGGTTTTTATGACAGAACTTGAACAAATGGGCCAGAGAGCCCTCGCAGCGTCGAGAATCACGGCGAAACTTAAAATCAACGACAAAAACAACGCACTGAATGCAATTGCGGCAGCAATTGTTGAAGGTACCGACAATATACTGGCAGCCAACAATATTGACATACAGGCAGCCAAAGCATCCGGTATGAAAGAAGGACTGGTAGACAGACTTATGCTTACATCAGACAGAATCAAGGCTATGGCTGAGGGTATAACCCAGATATCTGCTTTGGATGATCCTGTCGGCGAAGTACTCGGAATGTGTGAAAGACCAAACGGATTATGCATCGGTCAAAAAAGGGTTCCAATCGGTGTAATCGGTATTATATATGAATCACGCCCAAATGTTACGCTTGATGCATTCGGATTGTGTTTCAAAGCCGGTAATGCGGTAATTCTCAAAGGCGGAAGTGATGCCATCAATTCCAATAAAGCAATAACCGCAATTATAAGGGACACATTAGCCGGCTGTAACATAACACCTGACTGCATACAATTAATAGAAAGCACGGACAGAGCTGTCACCAATGAACTTATGCATCTTAACGAATACATAGATGTCCTTATCCCAAGGGGCGGTGCAGGGCTTATTAAAGCTGTCGTCAACAATGCCACAATACCGGTAATCGAAACAGGTACCGGCAACTGTCATGTATATGTTGACGCAAGTGCTGATTTCGATATGGCACTCAATATTATAGAGAATGCAAAGACACAGCGTATAGGCGTATGTAATGCATGTGAATCACTTCTTGTACACAAAGATATAGCGGATGAATTTATTCCTCTTCTTGCAAAGAGACTTTTTAAACACAATGTTGAAATAAGAGGTGATGAAAAATCCCGTGTTATCGTGCCTCAGTTTACACAGGCAACCGAAGAGGATTACAAAACAGAATACCTTGATTATATAGTATCTCTTAAAGTTGTTGATGATATCGATGAAGCGATCAGCCATATCAACAAATACAACACGGGGCATTCTGAAGCAATAGTTACCAATGATTATAATAATTCGCGCAAATTCCTTGATGAAGTGGATGCAGCGGCAGTTTATGTAAATGCATCTACAAGATTCACAGACGGCTTTGAATTCGGGTTCGGCGCCGAGATAGGAATAAGCACCCAGAAACTTCACGCAAGAGGACCTATGGGCCTTAAAGCGCTCACGACTACCAAATATATTATTTACGGAAACGGTCAGATCCGTTAACCGTCGGAAAGGTTTACAACAGCAATGACAATACCATCAAACGAACCGGAAAGACAATTTGCATATATGAAATTGCTCAAGGATATTACAGCAGAACGCAGTGCCAGACTCGGACGTGATTTAACTTACCACATACATACATTCGGATGTCAGATGAACGCAAGGGATTCCGAGAAACTTGCCGGAATACTTGAACAGATAGGATATAAGGAATCAGACACGGAAGAAGCAGATTTTGTAATATACAATACATGCTCTGTCCGTGAAAACGCCAATACAAGAGTGTACGGACGCCTTGGACATCTCAATGCAATTAAAAAGCACCGCAAAGACATGCTCATCGCTATCTGCGGATGCATGATGCAGGAACCGGATGAAATCGAGAAGATCAAAACCACTTACAGATTTGTGGATATTGTTTTCGGTACACATAACATCTTTAAGCTTGCAGAACTTATATATGACAGGATTAATTCCGAAGGTATGATTATAGATATCTGGAAAGATACGAACCAGATCGTCGAGGACATTCCTAATTCAAGAAAATATCCTTTTAAATCCGGAATAAATATTATGTTCGGATGCAATAACTTCTGCAGTTACTGCATAGTTCCTTATGTGCGCGGACGCGAAAGAAGCCGCGAACCAAAGGAAATTGTACGCGAAATTGAAAGACTTGTTCAGGACGGCGTCAAAGAGGTTATGCTTCTCGGACAGAATGTTAACTCATACGGAAAAACACTCGATAATCCTGTTACATTTGCCGAACTGTTAAAGGAAGTAGCCGCAATTGACGGTCTTGAACGCATAAGGTTTATGACTCCGCATCCTAAGGATTTATCGGATGAGCTTATTGACGTTATGGCAGAGACCCCTAAAATATGTCGTCATATCCATCTGCCGCTTCAGTCAGGCAGCAGTAGGATACTTAAGCTTATGAACAGACATTATACCAAGGAATCATATCTTGAACTTGTATCCAAGATAAGACATAAACTTCCGGATGTGGCATTGACCACAGATATAATAGTCGGATTTCCGGGAGAGACAGAAGAAGATTTTGAAGATACGCTTGATGTTGTAAAACAGGCTGAATTTGACAGTGCTTTTACATTTATATATTCCAGACGTACCGGAACGCCGGCGGCATCAATGCCTGACCAGATACCTGAAGAGGTTACCAAACCACGTTTTGACAGACTTTTAGCAGCTGTCAGTGAAGGTGCTTCCAAAAGATGCGGTCTTGATGTCGGTAAAACACTTCCTGTTCTTGTAGAGGATGTCAATGAACAGCACCCTGAACTTGTCACAGGAAGACTTTCCAATAATACACTTGTGCATTTTCCGGGAGATGCATCCCTTATCGGTCAGATTGTGAACGTAAAGCTCAACGAAAGCAAGGGATTCTATTACTTAGGTGAAAAAGAGGTTAGATAAAATGGCAGAATACAGCCCAATGATGCAGAAATATCTTGAAACCAAGGAGCAATACAAAGATTGTATTCTTTTTTACAGACTTGGCGACTTCTATGAAATGTTTTTTGACGACGCAATAAATGTATCGCGCGAACTTGAACTTACACTTACCGGAAAGGATTGCGGTCAGGCCGAACGTGCACCTATGTGCGGCATACCTTTCCACGCAGCCGATACATACATAAACCGCCTTGTTGAAATGGGTTACAAAGTCGCGATCTGTGAACAGGTTGAAGATCCCAAGCAGGCAAAGGGGCTTGTAAAACGTGAAGTAATAAAGGTTGTGACTCCGGGAACCAATTTTAATTCCGGAGCACTTAATGAAGATCGTAATAATTATCTTATGTGCATCGCTTATATGGGCAGAAGCATCGGACTGGCTGTTACGGATGTCACTACCGGCGAATTTATGGTTTCCGAACTGTCATCCGGCCGTGAACTTCTTGATGAAATCAATAAATTTGCACCTTCTGAAATTATATGCAACGAATCTTTTGACATAAGCGGAATTGACCTGACGGAGATCAGAAACAGGCTTTCCATATCTATGTCTTCGCTTGATTCATGGTATTTTGACGATGACGGCGCAAAACGTATATTAAAAGACCATTTTAAAGTATCCTCGCTTGACGGACTCGGGCTTGCGGATTATCCGACCGGAATAATTGCAGCCGGAGCCCTTATGAATTATCTTTATGAGACGCAGAAAAATTCGCTTCCGCACATCACGAGGCTTACTCCGTACAGTACCGGAAAATATATGATCATAGACAGTTTCACAAGGCGTAATCTTGAACTTGTTGAAACTATGCGTGAGAAAAACAAAAAAGGCTCACTTTTATGGGTGCTTGATAAAACAAAAACGGCAATGGGTGCACGACTTTTGAGGAATATAATCGAGCAGCCGCTTATCGCTGTTGAAGATATCAAAAAAAGGCAGCAGGCTGTCACCGAATTAATTGATAATTATATAACACGGGAGGAAATCCGCGAATATCTTAACCCGGTATATGACCTTGAGCGTATTATCGGAAGAATAAGCACTAAAAGTGCAGGCCCAAGGGAACTTATAGCATTTCGCGGCTCTCTTGAAATGCTTCCTCCGATCAAGAAAGAACTCGCATCGCTTAAAAGTGAAAAAATGCAGGAACTTTATAAAGAATTAGACACTCTTGATGATATATACGATCTTATAAACCGTTCAATCGTCGACGAGCCTCCGCTTCAGATCAAAGACGGCGGAATCATCAAAGACGGTTTCAATGAAGAAGTCGACAGGTTAAGAAGTGCCAAGACAGACGGCAAGAACTGGCTGGCACAATTAGAGGCTTCCGAACGTGAACGGACAGGCATAAAGACGCTGCGCATCAAATATAACAAAGTCTTCGGATATTATTTTGAAGTAACAAATTCTTTCAAAGACATGGTTCCGGATGATTATATACGAAAACAGACACTTACCAATGCAGAGCGTTACACAATGCCGAAGCTTAAAGAACTTGAAGATGTGATCCTCGGAGCGGAAGATAAGCTTTTCGCTCTGGAATATGATATATTTGCAGAAGTCAGAAACAATATTGCCGAACAGGTTGTCCGGATACAGAATTCCGCAAGAGCTATTGCTGGAATTGATGTTTTTGCTTCGCTTGCACTTGTCGCACAGCAGAATAATTATGTATGTCCTTCAATCAACAACAAAGGCATTATTAATATAACAGGAGGCAGACATCCGGTTGTTGAGAAAATGATTCCCGATAACATGTTTGTATCTAATGATACTTATCTCGATAATGACAGAAACCGTATATCGATAATTACCGGACCAAATATGGCAGGCAAATCCACATATATGCGTCAGGCAGCTCTTATAGTCCTTATGGCGCAGACAGGTTCATATGTTCCTGCCAAAGAAGCTGACATAGGTATATGTGACAGGATTTTTACAAGAGTCGGTGCATCGGATGACCTGGCAAGCGGACAGAGTACATTTATGGTGGAAATGACCGAGGTAGCCAACATCCTGCGCAATGCTACGGCTGACAGTCTTCTTATACTTGATGAAATCGGACGCGGAACCAGTACTTTTGACGGACTTTCGATTGCATGGGCCGTCGTTGAACATATAAGCAACCGCAAGCTGCTTGGAGCAAAGACGCTTTTTGCAACACACTACCATGAACTCACCGAGCTCGAAGGTTTCGTTGACGGCGTCAATAACTACTGCATTGCCGTTAAAGAGCAGGGTGATGATATAGTTTTCCTTCGTAAAATAGTAAAAGGCGGTGCTGACAAGAGTTACGGCATACAGGTAGCCAAACTGGCAGGTGTTCCGGATAATGTAATCGCAAGAGCCAAAGAAATCGTCAATGAACTTGCCGATAATGATATTTCAATGAAAACCAAAGAAATCGCAAGACTTGGCATTACCAAGGATGACGTTAAAATTCCGGAGCATGTCGGCAAAGAAGAATTTGTACAGATGTCTCTTTTTGATGCGGTTAACAATGATGATATCATCGATGAAATCAAAAATCTTGATTTGTCAAGGATTACACCTATTGATGCACTAAATCAGTTGTATTCCATACAGGACAAAATCAAAAACAGGTGGTAATATATGTCAATTAACATTCTGGACAGCAATACAATAAATAAAATAGCGGCAGGCGAGGTCGTTGAAAGACCTTCATCGGTTGTAAAGGAACTTGTCGAAAATGCCATAGATGCCGGAGCAAGTGCCGTAACCGTTGAAATCAAGGACGGCGGCATGACTCTTATCAGAGTTACGGACAACGGATGCGGAATTCATAAAGAAGAGGTTAAAGTTGCATTTTTACGCCATTCCACAAGTAAAATAAAGACAGCTGCCGACCTTCTCGGCATATCGTCACTCGGATTCAGGGGCGAAGCACTCTCAAGCATCAGTGCCGTGTCCCAGGTAGAATTAATAACCAAATGTCCCGAATCCCTTTCCGGCGTAAGATACAGAATTGACGGAGGAGCCGAAAAAGAGCTTGAAGACGTCGGTGCACCCGACGGAACAACTTTTTTGGTACGAAACCTTTTCTACAACACTCCTGCAAGGCGCAAATTTCTTAAAACCCCTGCAACCGAAGCCGGTTATGTAAGTTCTGTCATGGAGCATTTATGTATGTCGCATCCTGACATTTCATTCAGATTTATTAACAATAACCAGCCAAGGCTGCAAACCGTCGGTAACGGTAATTTAAAAGATGTAATATATGCAGTTTACGGAAGGGAAATATCCGCAAATCTCATCGAAATCCACGAAAAATTCGATACTTTTTCAATAGACGGTTTTATCGGCAACCCTGCAATCTGCCGCGGAAACCGCAATTATGAAAATTATTATATTAACGGACGATACATAAGAAATTCTATCGTTTCAAAGGCTGTAGAAGAAGGCTTTGCGCCGTTTATAATGCAGCATAAATACCCTTTTACGGCTTTTCACATCGCGATAGAGCCGGAACTTCTTGATGTTAACGTACATCCGTCCAAAATGGAGCTCCGTTTTGCCAATTCACCGTATATATATGACTGTGTCAGAAATGCCGTTATGGAGGCACTTTCACGAAAAGAGCTTATAGTCGACGCTGTACTTGACGACAAAGTTGTCCCGCCGGCGGATAATGCGGCATCCGTCAAGGAAGAAACGGCAGATAATACGGAATCTTCCGCCATAAAAAAAACGCCGGACAGTGTCTCATTCACCAAGGCAGTTCCTGTGCATACGGACAATAGACCCGCAAGAATGCCGGAACCTTTTGAAACAAAACGTGCGGCAGAATATGATACCACGGCTTTAAAACCGGATTATACACAGCTTAAGCTTTTTGACCGGCCCGAACTTCTTAAAGAAGAGAATAAAAAATCCATCAAAATAATCGGCCAGGTATTTGATACATATTGGATAATTGAATTCGAGAACAATATGTATATCATTGATCAGCACGCTGCGCATGAAAAAGTACTTTTTGAACGTTTTATGAAACGTTATAATGAGCATACAATAAGTACACAATATATAAGTCCTCCGGAAATCATCAAGGTCTCTTTGCAGGAAGACAATATTCTTAAAGAGCATATGGCAGAATTTAATAAATTCGGATATGAAATAGAAAGCTTCGGCGGGGACGAGTATGCGATAAGCGGAATTCCGGCAGATTTTGCCGGCGCATCACCAAAGGATCTTCTGTTGGAAATTCTTGACGACATGTCCGGTGCCGGGGTTAAAATCACTCCCGATTCCATAAAGGACAGGATTGCAACAATGTCATGCAAAGCAGCTGTAAAAGGTAACAACAAACTGTCATATGCGGAAGCGCACGAACTTATTGATGAACTTATGGAACTTGATAACCCGTACAACTGTCCGCATGGACGCCCTACCTTAATTACAATGAGTAAATACGATCTCGAGAAAAAGTTTAAACGTATAATATAGCACATAGGAGCTTTATATGAAAAAACCACTCATAATCCTTACCGGACCCACAGCAGTCGGCAAAACCGAGTTATCAATAAAACTTGCCGGGCATGTAAACGGTGAGATAATAAGCGCTGATTCAATGCAGGTATATAAAAAAATGAATATAGGCACTGCCAAAATCATGCCGGATGAAATGAATGGGATCAGGCATCATCTTATAGATGTTCTTGATCCATCCGAGGAATTTAACGTATTCCGTTTTAAAGAAATGGCTGATACGGCAATGAATGAAATATATGATGCGGGACATATCCCTATTATTGCCGGCGGAACCGGATTCTATATTCAGTCTGTATTATATGATATAGACTTTACCGATACGGACACTGATGATAATTTCCGTGCACAAATGTACGACATAGCATCCAAACAAGGTGAACTGTATGTACATTCACTTCTTAACAAAGTCGACCCGGAATCGGCAGCGGCTATTCATCCGAACAACCTTAAACGTGTCATAAGGGCATTGGAATATTTTCACCAGACAGGGCAGAAAATTTCTGAGCACAACAAAGAACAGTCGGCCAAAGAATCGCCGTATAATTATATATATTTTGTGCTCAATGATGACCGGAAACGCATATACGAACGCATTGACAGACGTGTGGATTCGATGATTGAGAATGGGCTTCTTGACGAGGTACGTTCGCTGATGGATATGGGTTATGACAAATCGCTCGTCTCAATGAAAGGCCTTGGTTACAAGGAAATTATTGATTATTACAACGGCGAGACCACCCTGGATGAAGCAGTTTATATACTGAAACGCGACACCAGACATTTTGCCAAACGCCAGCTTACCTGGTTTGGGCGTGAAAAGGATGTCACCTGGGTTAATCTTGATACATTTAACGGTGACCGGACTGCAGCACTCAATTTCATGCTGTCCGAAATAAAAAAACATAAAATATGCAATTGTGAGGAAATATAATGAACGATATTCAGAATAAAATCAATGAAATCTATAAAGAAATGGGTATAAGCGATAAAGTTATTGCTCTTTCGGACAAAATCGAGTCCGGTCTTTCGGAAAGGTTTGCGGCCATAGATAAAGTTGCGGAATACAACCAGATGAAAATCATCAAAGCCATGCAGAAAAATCAGGTGAGTGAAGCACATCTCGGGACATCAACCGGATACGGATACAATGATATCGGCCGCGATACACTCGAAAGTGTATATGCCGATGTATTTCATACCGAAAGCGCTCTTGTACGTTCCCAGATAACATGCGGAACACATGCACTTACGGTTGCACTCGCCGGAAATTTAAGACCGGGTGACGAACTTTTTTCTCCTGTAGGCATGCCTTACGATACATTGCAGGGAATTATAGGAATAAGAGAAGAAAAGGGCAGTCTTGCAGAATACGGAATAACATATGCCCAGGCCGACCTTAAGGACAACGGAGATTTTGATTATGATGCAATACGTGCCGGAATAAATGAACGGACCAGACTTGTAACAATACAGCGTTCCAAAGGTTATGCGTCAAGGCCTACATTATCTGTCGAGCGCATCGGCGAGCTCATTTCTTTCGTAAAAAGCATTAAACCCGATGTTATATGCATGGTAGATAACTGTTACGGTGAGTTTGTCGAAACAATCGAGCCTACGGATGTAGGTGCCGACCTTGTAGTCGGTTCTCTCATAAAGAACCCGGGCGGCGGCCTTGCGCCTATCGGCGGATATATCTGCGGCCGTAAAGAATACGTGGATAATGCGGCTTACCGGCTTACGGCTCCGGGACTCGGAAGAGAACTCGGTGCATCGCTCGGAGTCAATTCTTTATTCTTTCAGGGGCTTTTTATGTCACCTACAGTTACGGCATCGGCGCTTAAAGGCGCAATTTTTGCCGCAAATCTGTATGAATGCCTTGGCTTTAAAGTCATTCCGGATTCCAAAGAACCTCGTTATGATATAATACAAGCTGTTGAGCTTATGAAGCCGGAATACCTGATAGCATTCTGTAAGGGAATACAGGCTGCATCACCTGTCGATTCACATGTAACGCCTGAACCTTGGGATATGCCGGGATACGATTCCAAAGTTATTATGGCAGCAGGTACATTTGTATCCGGAGCGTCAATCGAACTTTCGGCCGACGGACCGTTAAGACCGCCGTATTCGGTATTTTTCCAGGGCGGACTTACATGGGGACATGCAAAACTCGGTATCATGATGAGCCTCCAGAAGCTCACCGAGGCAGATTTTGATTTTTAAATGTATACATCAATGCCAATATGTGGTATTATATAAATGTTCATTTTATATTTCCTGCCTGCCGGGATAGGAGATTTAATGAAACTTAACAGCGCAAGATATGGTATGCTCCCTTATGAGAAATGTTTACGATACGGTCCGGAATCGTTATCGGATACCGAACTTATGGCTATAATTTTAAGGAGCGGAACCGCAGGCAGCAACTGCATCGAGGTTGCACAGAAGTTAATAGATTCTTTTGAAGGAAACGGCATCCTGGGACTTAAGCATATGTCACTCTCACGTCTTAAGTCAATTGACGGTATAGGTAATGTCAAGGCAGTAATGCTTAAATGTATCGGCGAATTATCTTCGCGTATAAGCCGTGCGGACAGACAGCATATAAAGTCTTTTACCGATTCGGGTACCGTTGCCGGTTATTACATGGAGCAATTAAGGCACCTTGAGTCGGAACGTTTTATTCTTATGCTTTTGGACAATAAGTGCTCATTGATACACGAATCTGTTATTTCGGTCGGAACAGTTAATTATGCCTGCATCTCAGTACGCGAGATTTTTAAAAACGCATTGGAATACGGTGCGGTTAATATTATAATGGTGCACAATCACCCAAGCGGTGACCCTGCGCCAAGTAATGAAGATATAATATCTACCGGTCGGGTCTATGATGCCGGAAAGCTTATGGGGATTCCTTTATTGGATCATATTATCATAGGTGATAATAGGTATGTAAGCCTGCGGGAGAAAGATTTATTAGGAAAGGATTAATCATGTCACGTAACATCATCGGATTGGATATAGGTACAAGCAATATCAAAATATACTCAAGAGATCAGGATACTATTTTAAATGAGAAAAATATAATAGCAATAGCTAATAAGAAAGATGTATATGCGTTCGGAGATGAAGCGTTCGAGATGCATGAAAAGGCACCGGACAGCATTAATGTGTCTTTTCCTGTTAAATACGGAGTTATTGCCGACTTTGACAATATGCAGGTTCTTTTTACCGAATTTATAAGGAAAATAGAACATGCCGCCAAGAAAATACCGCCTGCCGATTATTATGTGGCAGTCCCTACAGGCATCACAGAAGTAGAGAAGCGTGCATTTCTTGAGCTTGCGGATGATCCGTCAATTCACGCCAAGAGAATAATGGTTATCAATAAACCGGTTGCCGATGCTCTCGGTGCCGGCGTTGAAGTCATGGAAGCCAAAGGAATCATGGTCGTTAATATCGGTGCGGATACAACAGAAATTTCCGTACTTTCACTCGGCGGAATCGTCCTCAGCAAAGCTGTCAAATTCGGTGGCAATAAGCTCGACGAACAGATAATAAATGCCGTCCGCAAGAAATATAATCTTGTAATCGGCGCCAAGACGGCTGAGTATATTAAATACGAACTCGGAAGTGCCATTAAGGAAGAAGAGCACTTTGTTGACGTATTCGGACGCCATATTGTCACGGGGCTTCCTACCAAATGCAGCATTTCTTCGGATGTTGTATATGAGTGCATGATCGATTTTATCCGTCAGATCGTGGATGCCCTCAAGACAATTCTTGAGCGCACACCGCCTGAACTTTCAGCTGATATCATTGATACCGGAATTTATCTTACGGGAGGTTCTTCGGCAATACGTTCACTTTCACAGCTTATCAACAGTGAAACCGAACTTCATGTCAATATAGCTGAGAATCCTTCGGAATGTGTTGTGCGCGGTATCAAGAAAATAATTGACAACCCTAAGTACAGTGAAATAGCATATATTCCTAAGGAAAGAATAATAGATTAGAGTTAAAAAATCATGAGAAACAGGTTAAAGAAATTTTTTACGGCCAAGGTATGGCTGACACTTCTTGTATGTATATGTTTTTTCTTCATCGGACTTACTTTTTTTACGGATGCGCTGACCAAACCGTTACAGAAAATAACATCTTCGGTCATAATTCCTATGCAGAAAGGTGTTAACGGAATCGGTCTGTGGCTTACCGAGAAAAGCGATTTGCTTGTAAGTGTCGAGAAACTGCAGTCTGAGAATTCCGATTTACGTCAGGAAATAGAAGACCTTAAAGCAGAGAATCTCCAGATTCAGAAGGAAAATGTTGAACTGAATACATTGCGTGAGCTTTACAAGCTTGACAAGACTTATTCCAACTACAAGAAAGTCGGTGCTTCGGTTATCGGAAGAAGTTCGGATAACTGGTACAGCACATTTACGATTGATAAAGGCTCCAAAGACGGCATTGAAGTGTATATGAATGTTGTCGCCGGAAACGGACTTGTCGGAATTGTCACCACGGTTTCAGATAATTTTTCTATCGTCCGTGCAATAATCGATGATTCAAGTAACGTGAGTTCCATGTTGTTAAATACATCCGACATCTGTACTGTCAGTGGTGATTTACAGCTGGTGGATGAAGGATATATCAAACTCCAGCACCTTGACGGTGATGTTAAAATTAACGACGGTGACATGATTGTCACATCCAATATAAGCGAGAAATACCTTGAAGGCATACTTATAGGATATGCGAAAGACATAACTCTTGATTCCAATAACCTCACGCAGTCCGGCTACCTTGTTCCTGCAGTTGATTTTAAACATATTAACACGGTTCTGGTAATTCTCGATAAGAAAACCGCCACCAAATAGTTAGCGAGGTTTGTTTTGAGACGATTTATAATTAGTTTTGTGTCAATAATTGTATTATATGTCCTTCAATGCACTGTTTTTAAAAGCGCTTTGCTCGTGGCCGGAGTGGCTCCGAATCTTATGCTGATGTTTACATGCATTGTCGGTTTTATGCGCGGCCGTAAGTCAGGAATGATCACGGGATTTGCCGGAGGAATGTTAATTGATATCATGAGTGGAGGAATGATAGGGTTCACGCCTCTCCTTTATCTGCTTGCAGGATATTATAACGGTATGTTTTACAAGGAATATACCAAAGAACAAATGTTACTTCCGATAAGTCTGGTCGCCATGTGCGATTTCTCATACGGACTTATATACTATTTTGTAACATATCTTATGAGAAACAGACTTAATCTGGCATATTACATATCCACTGTAATTATGCCGGAGACCATATATACTGTTGTGGTTACAATTTTTGCATATATTTTTGTATATTACATCAACAGGAAACTCGATTTGATCGATAAAAAGAGAAAGGCAAAAAATGTTAAAAGAACAGCTGGCTGATTTTTTTAAGGATTTAGGATATATACTCAAGAAAATATTTACATCAAGAATGGTTCCGTTCGCTGCGGCAGGTGCCGTTCTTTTTGCAATTCTTATAATCAAGCTTTTTAATATGCAGATAGTCCATGGTGATGATTATACCGATTCTTATATTATGAAAGCAGAGAAAACCGTCACTACTACAGGTACCCGCGGCAATATATATGATACCAACGGCAAACTCCTGGCTTATAGTGAATTAGCTTACTCTGTTGTAATAGAAGATAGCGGAACTTACACATCGACAGCTGTTAAAAACGCTTCCGTCAATGCCGTGATCGCAAAAATGATTGAGATCATAGAGGAAAACGGAGACAGCGTTGACTATGATTTCGGACTTGCATGCAATGAATCCGGATATTATTACACTGTATCTGATAATGCACTTTTACGTTTTCTCCGTGATATGTACGGACGATCTGCAATATCCAAACTTACCGATGATGAACGTAACTCCACTCCGGCGGCTGCAGCCAAGGTTCTGCGTAACCGTTACAAAATATATACCAAGGAAGATGTGGAAGAGCTTAAGGAAACAGAAGCTGCCAAACAGGCGAAGAATCCGAAATTCAAACTTACGGATTATGATTCCCTTAATATATATGATGATATAACGGCAATGAAGATAGCTTATGTCAGATATAATCTTGCAGCCAACTCTTATAAACGTTACCTTTCATTTACAGTGTCAAGCAATGTAAATGAGCATACTATGGCTGCCATACTTGAAAATAAAGATATCCTTACAGGTGTATCCATAGAAGAGGACACCGTAAGAAAATATAATTACAGTGAATATATCGCACATATTATCGGTTACACCGGCAAAGTAAGTTCTGATCAGTTAGAAGAACTTCAGACCGTTGACAGTTCATATGACGCGACAGATGTAGTCGGCAAATCCGGCATAGAGCAGCAATACGAGACCACTCTTTCCGGAACAAAGGGTACCCGTACCATGCTTGTAGATAATGTAGGACGCATACTTGAAGTCACGAACGAAGTGGAAGCTGTCGCCGGCAAAGATGTATATCTTACAATTGATATTGATTTGCAGGAGAAAGTATATAAACTCCTCGAAAGAAGACTGGCGGAAATAGTTGTATCATATCTTACCCAGTCGGATTCACCTTTTAAAGATGACGGACAGATACTTATTCCAATCAAAGATGTATATTTTGCACTTATAAATAATAATGTAATCGACATTGATAAAATTGCATCATCGGATACAGCAGCGGCACAGACAACATACTCTTTGTTTTCAACGCAGAAGAACACGGTACTTGCAGCGATAAATGCTGATCTTGCAAGCGGTGATACATCATACGGTGCACAGACCGATGACATGAAGTCATACCTTAAGCTGGTCAGAAGGATTTTAATAGATGACGGCATTCTTAACAGCGATAAAATATCCGCTTCGGATGATTTATCCAAGCAATGGGCAGCCGGAAGCATCTCACTGAGACAATATCTTGAAGGTGCCATTAATAATCAATGGGTTAATATATATAACCTTGACATAAGTTCTGATTATCCGACTACCGAAGAAGTCCTTGCAAGTGTAATAGATTACGCCTCAGATGCTATTGCCAAAAGCACTGATTTTGATAAACTTATTTATGAATACCTTATTGACAACCATATTTTATCAGGCCGTGAGGTATGCCTGATACTTATGGAACAGGGTGCTGTTGAATACACGGAAAGCGAATATGTAAATATCGTAAACGGCGGTTCAACATTTGACTTCCTTGAAGCCAAAATAGCCAACCTTGACATAACTCCGGCACAGCTTGCACTTGATCCGTGTTCCGGTTCGTGTGTCGTTGAAGATCCCAACAGTGGATCAATTCTTGCCATGGTAAGTTATCCGAGTTACGATATTAACTATTTTTCGGGTTCAATTGATGCCGATTATTACAACAAACTGTTAAATGACAAATCGACTCCGCTTGTAAACAGAGCGACACAGACCAAGATTGCTCCCGGTTCTACCTTTAAACCGCTTATAGCGGTTGCGGGACTTGCCGAGGGTGTTATTACACCTAATGATACTGTATATTGTGATGGTATATATGACAAAATAACGCCAAACATCAAATGTTGGGTTCATCCCGGCAAACACGGCTCGGTAAATACAGAATCCGCACTTGAACACTCGTGTAACGAATATTTCTGCGAAATCGGTTACAGGCTGTGTTTTACCCCGGGTGGAGAGATGAGTTTTGAATATGGTCTTTCAAGAGAAAAGAAATATGCCGAGCTTCTGGGACTTGGTACCAAAACAGGTATCCAGCTTCCTGAATCAACGCCGCAGATATCCGATTACAATGCCGTTGCATCTGCGATCGGCCAGGGTACCAATGCATATACTTCGTTGAATCTTGCAAGATATGTATCAACGCTTGCCAATTTCGGTACAGTATACAATTCATCAATTGTAAGCCGCATATCGGATTCCGACGGAAGCAATGTACAATTCATAGATCCTACGGTTGCAAATACGGTTGATATTGATCCTTCAATCTGGACAACGGTACGCAACGGTATGAAACGAGTTATCACGGAAGGTGTCATGAATCCACTTACAAGCAACCTTCCGGTAACCATCTACGGTAAATCAGGTACGGCACAGGAAGATAAGACGCGTGGCGACCATGCCTGCTATATTATGTATTCAACCGACGATGACGGTAATGCAGAGCTTGCAACAGCAGTAATGATACCTTACGGACATTCCGCAACGCATGCCGGTGTAATGGCTTATTATGCCATGGCATCATATTATGATTACGAACTTCCGTCATCAATCATATTTAACACATCCGGTGGATTTGATATCACCGAATAGTCATAAATCCTAATCGAAAGGAGGTAGCACATAATGAACAACTCTGTCGTTATAAAAGGAAATAAATACGGTATAGTCGTCGTCATGGATGACTCTGTTCCGTTTGACGAACTTAAAGTAAATTTACTTGAAAAGTTTAAGAGCGCAGCCAAATTTTTTGACAAAGCCAATATGGCTGTATCATTTGAAGGCCGTAAGCTCAGTCCTAAAGAAGAGCGGGAATGCTTAGATATAATATCCGAGAATTCCGACCTTAATATTGTATGTGTAATAGATAACGATGAGCTTCGTGAGAAATATTTCAAAAAGGCAGTGGAAGACAAGCTTGAAGAATTATCGTCACATACAGGCCAGTTTTACAAAGGAACCCTGCGTTCAGGCCAGATGCTTGAATCCGACAGCAGTCTGATAGTTCTCGGTGACGTCAATCCGGGCGCAAAAGTTATTGCCAAAGGTAATGTCATAATACTCGGAGCACTCAAAGGTAATATATATGCAGGTGCCGGCGGTAATGAAGACTCGTTTGTAGTCGCACTTGAGATGGCACCGATTCAGATACGCATAGGTGACACAATTGCCCGAAGCAATGACTCAGCACGCAAAAACAAGGCACTCAGCAAAGATGCCATGATTGCATTTGTCGAAGATGGCAATATTTATATTGAAAAGCTGGACAAAGACACTCTTGGCGACATAAGATTATAATTTTTTTATAATAATTTACAAAATTATGTTGATTTAGGAACAAAAAAACGGCATAATGTAAGATATGGATTTATTTAAAACCATTCACTATAAGAATCTAACACGGAGGAGTTCAAATGAGTGAAGTAATTGTAGTAACATCAGGAAAAGGCGGCGTAGGTAAGACCACGACTTCAGCCAATGTCGGCACGGGCCTTGCCAAGCTGAATAAAAAAGTTGTACTTATAGATACAGATATAGGTCTTAGAAATCTCGACGTTGTTATGGGCCTTGAGAACAGAATCGTCTATAACCTCGTTGACGTAGTAGAGGGTAACTGCCGTATCAAACAGGCACTTATCAAGGACAAGCGTTATCCTAACCTTTACCTTCTTCCGTCTGCACAGACAAGAGACAAGACATCGGTTACACCGGAACAGATGAAGAAGCTTATTGATGAGCTGAGAGAAGAGTTTGATTACATAATTCTTGACTGTCCTGCAGGTATTGAACAGGGATTTAAGAATGCAATTGCAGGTGCTGACAGAGCACTTGTGGTTACCACCCCTGAAGTATCGGCGATAAGGGATGCCGACAGAATTATAGGTCTCCTTGAAGCTAATGAAATTAAGAGAACCGATCTAATCGTTAACAGAATCAGAATGGATATGGTTAAGAAGGGCGATATGATGTCACTTGATGATGTTGTTGACATCCTTTCGATTAATCTTATCGGTGCCGTGCCTGATGACGAGAATATCGTAATTTCCACCAACAACGGTGAACCGCTCGTTGGTTCGGATGCACTTGCCGGAAAGGCATATATGAACATCTGCAAGAGAATACTTGGTGAGGAAGTGCCTTTACTTGACTTGAGCGGTAAGAGCAGTTTCTGGTCCAAGCTTGCCGGTTTGTTTAAGAAAAACTAAAAGGAGGCATCATCATGGGACTGTTTGATTTATTCAAGAAGAAAAATTCAGGCGATGTTGCCAAAGACAGGTTAAAGCTCCTTCTCGTATCAGACAGGGCTAATTGTTCACCTGATGTCATGGAACTTATCAAGAATGATATCATCAACGTTATATCAAAATACATGATTATCGATACTGACGGACTTGATATCCAGATTACACAGACAGAGTCGGATTCCAATAACGGAATGGTACCGGCACTTTCTGCGAATATTCCGATTAAGGACATGAAGAACAGAAGTACTAAATAAAATCGGGTTTTATTATGTTTAAGAACTTTCATTTTAAATTAAAGTATGTCAATATCAGACTGATTTTACTTGTGTGGCTGCTTACAGGTATCGGAATTGTCGTAATCGGCAGTGCGGTTCCGGGTGGCAGCTACCAGAACAAGCAGATTATCGGAATGGCGGCAAGCACTGTGCTTATGCTGTTAATTATGATAATAGATTACAATCTGCTTCTGAAGCTGCACTGGGTAATATACGCGGCATGCATTGCGATACTCGCCGCTGTCCTGATAGGCGGTAAGAACGTAAACGGAGCCACAAGATGGTTCAGGATAACTGAAACGATAAGTGTACAGCCATCTGAATTTGCCAAAATATTGATGATACTTTTCTGGTCATGGTTGATTGGCCGGAATCCGGATATACTTAAGAAATGGAAGACATTTCTTATTGTAGCTCTGGTAAGCGCCATCCCACTGGTTCTTATACTTGCAGAACCTGACTTGTCAACCACACTTTTAATGATTATGCTTTTTGTCACTAATCTTTTTATAGGTGGTTTCAGTTACAAAAAATTCGGTATTATACTAGCAGTGCTGGTTCCGATAGCGGCTGCCGCGATCATTTACATTGAAGCGGTTCCGCCTCCAAAAAATCTGCTTGTCAAAGAATACCAGTACAAAAGAATTATGGCTTTCCTTAATCCGGAAGAATATGATGACGAACGTCTTCAGCAGGATAATTCCGCAATGGCAATCGGTTCCGGAAAGTTATCCGGAAAAGGTTTGTACAACGACAGTACCGATTCTGTCAAGAACGGTAATAATATTCCGGAGCCTCAGACAGACTTTATATTTGCAATCGTGGGTGAAGAACTTGGATTTATTGGGTGTGTAGTTATTATCGGTCTGCTGGCTCTTATAGCTGTTGAATGTATGATTACCGGTGCAAGAGCTCCGGATATGGCCGGGCGTCTGATCTGCTTTGGTGTTGCCGCGGTCATTTTCTTCCAGACGTTTATCAATATCGGTGTTGCAACCGAACTTCTGCCTAATACAGGTATTCCGTTACCGTTTGTAAGTTACGGATTAAGTTCACTTGTTGCCATGTATTCCGGAATAGGACTCGTACTCAATGTACGTTTCAGGAAAAAAGCTATGTTGGAGGAGGTTAACAATGAACATAGGTTTAATCGCACATGATTCCAAGAAAAAGCTTATGCAGAACTTCTGCATTGCATACAGAGGAATTCTCAATAAACATGAATTATATGCTACAGGCACAACCGGAAGACTTATAGAAGAAGTTGCCAATCTTAATGTGCACAAATATCTTGCCGGACCGCTCGGAGGAGAGCAGCAGCTCGGCTCCCAGATAGAAACCAACGAAATTGACCTCGTTATATTCTTGCGGGATCCTTTAACGCCGCGCTCACATGAGCCGGACACCGCCAATATATTCAGGTTGTGTGATATTCATAATATTCCGCTTGCGACTAATCTCGCGACCGCGGAACTGCTTATCAAATCGCTTGACAGAGGCGACCTTGACTGGCGTGAAATACTAAAATAATATAAAGGAAATCTGTATATACCATGAAAAGAAAAATCAGATTTATTGTAGGATTCATAGCCGTTGCAATGCTGATGTGCAGCTGCGGCAAAGGATCCTCAATATTAAATTATTACTCACCGGAAGCTGATCCGGCAGTAAATACCATCTCGGATTCTCCTATAACATATGCAAAAGGTTTTGCATCGGGAATAGGAGTTGTTGCTGCCGATGCGCCTAATTCAGAAGGAAGCGATAAAGTTAATTCAGAAGCCGCAATCCTTGTGGATGCTACAAACGGCAGTGTACTTTTCCAGAAAAATGTTCACAAGAAAGAGTATCCGGCAAGTACAACAAAAATACTCACTTCGCTTCTTGCGCTTAAATACGGTGATTCCAAATCATCCCGCAAAATAGGAGATGAAGTGCTTATTACCGAAGACAATGTCGTTATGTGCGACTTCAGAATGGGAGATACCATACCGTTTGATGTCGTCATCCATGGTGCGCTGATGATGTCAGGTAATGATGCGGCGGCGGCACTTGCATTATTTGCATCCGATAACTTATCGGATTTTGCTGACCTGATGAACAAAGAAGCACTTGAACTCGGTGCAACCGAATCACACTTCGTTAATCCACACGGTTTATATGATGACAATCATTATTCAACCGCATATGATATGTATCTTATTTTTAACGAAGCTATCAAATATGATGAATTTATTGATGTAATTTCGACCAAGCAGTACAACAGTTCATTTACGCGTAAGACAGCTTACGGTGAATATACGATAGCATGTACCTACAACAACACCAACAGGTATGTTAACGGCGAGCGCAAAGCCCCTGAAAACATCAAAGTCATTGGCGGCAAATCAGGATTTACCGAAGTTGCCAAGCGAAGTTATGTCATGTTGGCTGAATCCGGAGGACATCGTTATATTATGGTTATCATGCGTTCAGATTCACTCGATACCGTATATGATGATCTGGATTACCTTATGAGCCTGATACCGACATCTGATACAAATAAATAATTTAAAGGGTGTAAGATTCAGTATCATCTGAATTTTACACCCTTTTTATTATGTCTTTTAATCCTGACCGAATCCGCGAATTCTGCCAAATACGCTTATAAGATAAAGACCGGCAATTCCTACGATAGCATATATAATTCTCGATATAACAGACATGTCCCCGAAAACAAAAGCAACCAGGTCAAACTTAAAGAAACCTATAAGTCCCCAGTTTATGGCTCCTATTATTGTAAGAACAAGTGCAGTATAGTCAAATCCTCTTGAATCCATATGGCAACCTCCTTAATCCGGTCCGATATTTCAGAACCGATTTTATATTTCATTAATATCTTTTTCTTTTTACACATAAAATATAATGGTATTTTTTTGAAAATAATGATATAATTTTAGAAGTATGGATTGAAAGGAGCATAGAATGGCGAGATATAACAACGTTCGTAAATTCAGAAGAAGGCCGACTCTTAATGTTGGTATATGTATTTTTGCTGTTATATTTATATATATGCTTATATCCGTAATTATTTATGCAGCATCCAAGAAAACTATTATATATGAGGTTGTTGACGGTTCATTAGCATCCGAAGATACCTACCAGGGATTTATTGTAAGGGACGAGACAGTTGTAAAATCAGATTATTCGGGTTCTGTCAATTATTTTCTCAAAAGCGGACATAAGGCCGGACTCGGAACTGTAATATGTTCTGTGGATGAGACCGGACGTGTATATGACCGCATTAACGAAGAAGCCGATAAGACACTTTCCAAAGAAGCACTTGCACAGATAAGAGCAAAGTTAAGCTCATTGACATCCGGTTACAGCAACGATACTTTTTATGATACATATAATTACTCCGATTCAATTTCGGGAAGCATTTTTGAGTTTCAGTCTGACAATATTGTGGACAGCCTTGATGATTTCGTAACGGATACGCAGGATGATGGTTTTTTCCATAAAATAACCACGGACACAAGCGGGATAATTGTATATTCCATAGACGGATATGAGAATTTCAGTGAGAATGACTTAAGTGATTCTATCTTTAATTACACTGATTATAAGTCAACCTCATTACAGAATGTCTCAATTACCAATAAGGGAGATGCCATTTTCAAACGCATCAACAGTGACAAATGGAATATCTATATTAAACTTAACGAAACCGAGGCCAATGCATTCAGTGACCAGAAGACCATTAATATACGCTTTGTTGATGACGACATAAGCTGCACTGCCGGCATCGAAGTTATCAATCAGGGCGAAGCATATTACGGCAAACTTACACTGTCAAGATATATGGCTAATTTTGCCGACAAACGTTTTGTCGATGTAGAGGTAGCCAAGGGACAGGTTCACGGGCTCAAGATACCTAACAGCGCCATCTTAAGTTCCAATGCATACAAAATTCCTAAATCATGCATGTTCACAAGCGGAAGCATGATTAAAGAGTCCTACGATGAACAGGGACAGGTTTCATATGTGAATGTAACACCTGATATATATTATGCCGATGAAGATTACTATTACATTTCAACCGATGACTTTAAAATAGGAGATATACTTCATATAGCAGATTCGGATGAAATCTTTGTGGTAGGAACAATGGCGGAACTTGACGGTGTATATTGCGTTAACAAAGGTTACGCCGTATTTAAAGCCGTAAATGTAATTGATAAAAATAAAGAATACAGTATCGTTACCAAAGGACGTGAATATAGTCTTGCCAAATACGACCATATTGTTCTTGATCATACAACAGTTAAAGATGACGATATAGTAAATTAAACAAGGAGCTTTATTATGTTAGTTGACAATTTGAAAAAAGTTCAGGAAAATATTATAAATGCTGCCAGACGCGCAGGCCGTAATCCTGAAGATATTACACTTATTGCGGTCAGCAAAACCAAACCTGTTTCGATGATTCAGGAAATCTACGATGCCGGCATAAGAGAATTCGGTGAAAATAAAGTTCAGGAAATCGTTTCCAAATCAGAAGTGCTTCCTGATGATATCCATTGGCATATGATCGGTCATTTACAGCGCAATAAAGTTAAATCGGTGATAGATAAAGCCTGCCTGATCCATTCAGTTGATTCGTTACGACTGGCTGTCCAGATCAGTGAAGAAGCAGCCAAAAAAGGCATTAAAAGTGTACCTATCCTTCTGGAAGTTAATATAGCCGGAGAAGATACCAAATTTGGATTTACAGCTGATGAGACTTTAAATGCACTCAAAGAAATAGCTGCACTTCCAAATATCATGGTACGCGGACTTATGACAAGCGCTCCGTATGTAGCCGATCCGGAAGATAACAGAAAATATTTTAGACAAATGAAGCAATTATGTGTTGACTTAAAAGCTGAAAACATTGATAATACAAGTATGGATTTGTTGTCCATGGGAATGACCAATGATTACGAAGTTGCAGTGGAAGAGGGCGCCACACATGTCCGCGTCGGAACTGCGATTTTTGGTGAAAGAGATTATAATATATAAGATAGGAGACATTAAACGATGGGCTTTATAGACGGTTTTTTGGATAAAATGAAACTTAACGGCAATTATGACGAAGATGAAGAATACGACGGATATGATGACGAAGATGAAGAAGAAGCAGCTCCTAAGGTCAGAAGCAGCCGTAAGAAGAATGATGATATTTTTTCATCATCAAAGAAGACTTCCGATGATGACGATTTCGGAGATTTAGAGGAGAAAATAATCAAATCAACCGACACAAGGCCGGTAAAACCTGCCCGTGTTTCCAAGAGTTCCTCCGCATCCCGCAGCTCGTCAAAGAATTCATCAAGTAAGGTGGTAAGTATGCAGGGTAAATTTAATCCAATGGAAGTATGTGTAATTAAACCTACCAATGTTGAAGACGGACGTGAAATAGCAGAGACTCTGCTTTCAGGACGTGCGGTTATACTTAATCTTGAAGGTCTGGATATGGAACTTGCTCAAAGAATAATTGATTTCAGCGGCGGCGCATGTTTTGCTATTGATGGCAAGCTCAAAAAAGTATCTAATTATATATTCATTGCCACACCTTCATCAATATCCATCTCGGGTGACTTATTTGAACTGTTTTCAAATGATGTTTCCTTCGGAACGGACAGCAGTGATTTCTGATGCACGGAACTGAATTTCTGCAATCGGACGAAGACAGGCTCACGGCCGGAAAGCTGCTTGATGCAGCCAATATGTGTTATAACCGTGATATTCCCGTTAATACGGACTTTCTCGACCTTAATAAACAGTCTGTATGAAGATTTTCCGTATAATCAGCCATATGATATCATAAGAATCAAGCCGGCTAATCCCCGTTTTGCCGAATCACTGACACACAGGGATTATCTCGGTTCGCTTATGGGACTTGGAATTACACGCGACAAACTGGGTGATGTTGTTCTGGATAACGGGTGTGCATATGTATTTGCGGATACAGGCATATCAGATTATATAATATCAGGTCTTTGCCAGGTAAAGCACACAACCGTAACCGTTTCAACAGTTGACAAACCGGATTTTAATTTCAGTCCGGCATTTGAAGAAATCAAGGGTACTGTTGCATCACTACGTCTGGATTCCGTTATTTCGCTTGGATTCGGCGGTTCAAGAAGCAGTATGATATCTCATATAGAGAGCGGTCAGACAGCAGTAAATGGGCGTATTATAACGACTAACGCATATACTCTTAAACCGGATGATATAATATCAGTGCGTGGTCTTGGCAAAATCAGATTTATCAATTCGGTAACTTCAACCCGGAAAGGCCGGCTTGTTGTTGTTATTCATAAATATATATAACGGAGATTTGTATGAAAAAGATTTTATTTTATATTATGAATTTTATATTAATACCTGTATTGGTTGTAATAGATCAGATTACCAAGCAGCTGGCACTTAAGAACCTTAGCGGCAAACCGCCGGTTGATATTATTAAAAATGTCTTGCAACTCACCTATCTTCGTAATGACGGTGCAGCATGGGGAATGTTTTCAGGCAAGCAGTGGTTTTTTATCATCCTTACGATTGCGCTTATGATCCTTATTATGTATATCTTGATCAGAATGCCGTTCACACGTAAGTATCTGCCGCTCAGGATTATTATTGAAACACTTATGGCCGGAGCACTTGGCAATTTTATAGACCGTGTTGCCAATGGATATGTTCATGATTTTATATATTTTAAGATAATTGACTTTCCGGTATTTAATTTTGCCGATATATGCGTAAGTCTTTCGATGATTGCATTGGTAATAATGATACTTTTCAAATTCAAAGATACTGATTTTGAATTTCTTAAAATACATAAGTCTAAGAAAGAGGATCAATAATTACATGGATAACAGGGATTTTGAAGATATTATTAACCTGACAACCGATGAAAATAACTCCGGAGAGCGTATCGATAAGTTTTTATCCGATATGCTTTCTTCTTATTCCCGTTCATATATACAGAAATTGATTTCCGATAATCTTGTATTGGTTAACAATAAAAATATTAAGTCAAATTGCAAGCTAAAACCGGGCGATACGATTACAATATACATTCCGATACCCAAAGAACTCGAAGTCACCCCTGAAAATATCCCACTCGATATTATATATGAAGATGATGACATTATTGTAATCAATAAGCCCAAGGGGATGGTTGTGCATCCGTCAGCAGGACATTACAGCGGTACACTCGTTAACGCGCTTATGTACCACTGCAAAGACCATTTATCGGCAATTAACGGTATATTACGGCCCGGAATTGTCCATCGTATAGATATGGATACCACCGGCGTTATTGTGGCTTGTAAGAATGATGCGGCCCATATTTCTATAAGCGAACAGCTTAAAGAGCACAGTATCACAAGATACTATTATGCAATATGCTATAATCCTTTCAAAGTATCCGAAGGTACCGTTGATGCTCCGATTGGGCGACATCCGTACGACCGGAAAAAGCGTGCGATCAATTACAAAAACGGCAAGCCTGCCATCACACATTATAAAGTTCTTGAGAATTTCAACAAATATGCCTATATACAATGTCAGCTTGAGACGGGAAGAACGCATCAGATTCGCGTACACATGGCAAGCATATCACATCCGTTACTCGGTGATACTATGTATTGTAATGCCAAATGTCCTTTTAACCTTCAGGGCCAGACACTGCATGCCGGAGTGCTTGGATTCATCCATCCTCGTACCGGAAAATATGTTGAGTTCAGCGCACCCTTACCGGATTATTTCCAAAATTTACTAAAAAAACTATAAAATGCTTTAAAACAGTTTAAACTTTGACAATAATATGATAAAATATTTCTATAATATATATCAGTTAAGGAGGGTTTTCTTATGGATAAATATGTAATTACAATAGGTCGTGAGTATGGCAGTGCCGGAAGACAGATAGGCATGCAGCTTGCGGATGAATTAGGCATTAAATGTTACGACAAGGAGCTTCTTGCAAGAGCTGCCAAGGACAGCGGAATGGCGGAAGAGTTATTCCATAACCATGACGAGAAACCTACCAACAGTTTCCTTTACTCCCTTGTTATGGATACATATTCCATGGGATATTCAACATCTTCATTCGTGGATATGCCTCTTAACCAGAAGGTTTTTATGGCACAGTATGACTCAATAAAGAAGCTGGCACAAGAGGAGAACTGTATTATCGTAGGACGTTGTGCCGATTATGCCCTGAAGGATGATCCGGGTCTCATAAGTATTTTTATCAAGGCTAACATGGATGCCAAGATCAAGCGTATTATGAGAATATATGATTATTCCGAAAGCAAAGCAAGAGATATCATTATCAAGACCGATAAGAAAAGAGCCAGCTATTATAATTTCTATTCCAATAAGAAATGGGCCGACTCAAGAAGTTACGATCTGTGCATTGACAGCAGCGAACTCGGGGTTGACAATACTGTCAAGTTTCTTAAGTCATATATTGAAACAAGACTTTCATCACCAAAAGGAAATATATAACAGGATTTAATTATGGTTTATATATCTAAGAAGAGAGGCATTAAAGATTTTTTCAAGACCAGAAATATGAAATATTATATTGCATTTATGATATTATTTCTGGCCGTCATTGCAACAATTATTATTGTAAGTAAGAAGATTCGTCCTGACAGTAAATCAGACGCTGCCCAGACAGATACCGAATCTGAAACAGAGTCATACAATGAGCCTGTTACGTCTGCAAGAGGAATGTACAGGATAAATATTAACCTTGCTACACATATGATCACTGCATATGCTTATGACGAGTCTGAGGGTGATTATTCCAAAGAACCCGGCAGATATATGATTGCCGGAATCGGTTCGATGACGGAAGGTTCATATCAGGCATCGAACGGAATTAAGATGACATGGTTTGAATCCGAAGGAGGATATTACCGTTACTATTCCAATTATGGCAACGACATTGCGTTTCACTCTGCTTTGTATAATACTTCCAATGACAAGAACTCTCTCAATGCATCTGATTTTAATACCATAGGCAATGATACAGACACACCGGGTATTACTTTACAATTAGCAGATGCCAAATGGATATATGAAAACTGTTCATATCAGTCCGAATTTGTTATATATTCCGATCCGGATGAGAATGTTGATTACGAATATCTTAAGAAAACCGATATTCCGGATGGCATTACCTGGGACCCGACCGATACAACGGATGATAATTCTGTCTGGTGCCCTACAGAAATCAAATTGCTGGAATCTGATTCAGAGATAGAAGTTAAAGTAGGCGATAGCATTAATGATATCTTTAAACATGTAAACGCACGAGATAAAGATAATGCCAGTGTCATTTCTTATGTATATATAACAGGAACGTATGATCTTGATAAAGCAGGAGAGTACGAAATCACTCTCAATCTGGCCGATACATCAGGTAATCATCTGACCAAGCAGATTACACTTATCGTTCAGGAAAGTGAAAGTTCAGAAGACGTAACCACATCCGGTGGCACCAACGACACAAAGCCTGCATCCGGTAAGCCTGATAAACAGACCAAACCTGCATCATCGGATAATACCAAAACAGAACCTGACAACGAGACGACTCCGGCTGAAGTTACTGTTCCTGTCGAGTCATCCAGTGCTGAAGAAGTTACAACAGCAGAAGAGTTGACTACATCCTCTGATGAGCCTTCTTCGGTTGAATCTGAGTAATATAAAAGCGGGTGCTAATTAGATTAACATCCGCTTTTACTATATCACTTTAATAATTTGTCTGAAAATTCTTTGACCTGTTGTTTCTTTCGTTCAGAAATATCTGCGTAATGATCTTTTGTGACCTGAATATTTTTATGACCCAGAGCATCTGCAACTGCATATAAATCTGATGTCTCTTCATAATAATTTGTTCCGAATGTCCGTCGCAGCGAATGTGGCGATAAGTGCTTTGATGGAATTGTCGCGGCGCCATATTTACTTACAATACGTTCAACCGAGCGAACCGTAAGGCGTCCTTTGTCCTTACGTGATGCCACAAAAAGAGCTTTTTCCTTCTCATCGCCCGGATCACGCTCATAATTAATATAATCCTCCAGGTATCGATGCAATTCATCTCCGAAATATACAATATCCTCATTACCGCCTTTTCGGATTATCCTTATACAATTATGTTCCCAGTCAATATCATTCAAATCTATTCCAACCAGCTCCGAAACACGGATTCCCGTACCTCCAAGCAATGCAATTATGGCCGTATCACGCATATTGGAACGCCTTGCATATGGTTTCTTATTATCATCCAGTGCATCACCTGTGATTACATCCGTAAGCAGTTCCTTCATCTCATCAGAATCAAGCCTTGACTGTTTCTTATTATGTATACGAGGCGAATTAACCAGCTTGGCCGGGTTGGAATGTAAGCCGCCAAATGCAAAATAATATTGATAAAATGACCGTAACGATGAAAGCTTTCTGGCTCTTGCATTAGCATCATTTGTTATAATCTGACCATTTTCATCCTTATGGCTTCTAAGATATGACATATATTCCTGAATATCCCTCGGGGTCATTTTATCAAGTATATCAAGCGTCACATCCGTAACGGAATTGATCATCGGATTGCTGGTTGTTATAAAACGGAAATACGTCCGTATGTCATACGCATACTCAAGCATAGTTGCCGCTGAACGGTTGAGTGTTCCGTCACAATAATCAAAATAGTCCCGGCAATATGAAGGCATATCATCAAGAACCGTCTTTAATTTCTCAAGCTGCACCGCAGATAATTGTTTCTTATAATCCATATTATTGGCTCCATAAATTCATTATATTTATAAACTATTCATATTATAGCATCTATAGCTGTTTTTTGCAATATTATGTCGTAAAATTAATATTTTGCGACATACTTTATCAATCCCCCCCCCTCAAACACATTTATCCCCTTACAATCCTTCCCTGATATAATTTCTTCTTAAGCATATTAATTCCAAATGCTTTCTGACATGCCTTAATATTGCTTAATTCATTTTCCGTGATGATGGACATGCAAATCGCCTTGTTGCCATCACGTCCGCATCTTCCGCATCTGTGTAAATAATCTACCGGATTCTGCGGTAATCCGATATTAATAACACAATCAAGTTTCTTAAAATCAAGGCCGCGCGCTGCGACATCCGAACACACCAGATAATCAACTTTACCTGCCGCAAATTTATCTATGAGCTGTCTGCGTGTATTCTTATCACAATCTGCATTAAGACAACCGGCATTATAATGATGATATTCCAATTTCTGCGTAATTTCTTCGGTATCATATCTGGAATTAGAGAAAATAATACAATGTTTGGTATTCAGTGCTTTAATGGCCTTGCGGACTGTCTCAATCTTATCTCTGCGCTCCACTACAACATACATATGTTCGATATTAGCCGGAATGGTTATTTTATCATTGGCAAAAATCTTAGTAAAATTATCTGCAAGTAAAGCTGCCGTATTCTGCGTTGACACATTAATTGTAGCTGAATACAGCATAACCTGGATATCCCTCATAAAGCATTTACGAAGTTCAAGAATCCCCTCAATATTATCCTTATTAACAAGCTTATCAGCCTCATCTATTATAAATGTACGCACATTATGAACCGATATACGGCGTTCCTTAATAAGCTCGTATATACGTTGATACGTGCCTACAACAATATTCGGCTTGCTTTTCAATGTCTGAAGCTGACGCTTCGTATTAACACCGCCAAATAAAGCTGCAGCTGTCACCGGAATCCCCGACTTATTTGAAAGCTGGTTAATCTCACTGCATATCTGTATGCACAACTCCTTTGAAGGAGCAATTATAACCGCATACAGTGTATGATTATCTGCGTTGGCAGATATCGTAGGTAACAGGTATGCAAAAGTCTTGCCTGTACCTGTACCGGAGCATCCCATTATATTACGTCCGGATAATGCCGGTTCAATACTCTCCTGCTGTATCGAGGTGAGCTTGTCTATGCCTAATTTATGCAGTCCTGATATTAATCTGTTATCTAATTCCATAATATTCCCTTTCAGATTATCTGCCAATATAAAGCAGATCGTATTAAAAATTAATAATATAATTATATCAAAAAAAATAAAAATTGCATATACCTTATCAAAAAGATCAGATTATAATTTATGTTATTAAAAATCCGGCACGCATTATACGTGCCGGTAAATATATGCCGGGATTAAACCGGCGGTTTAAGGGGTGGCAAATTAATTAACAGAATCTGCATAATATACCACAATCATGCTGTCTCCTGCATGTATGTCATCAGTCGTCAGGTTATTGATATCCTTCAACTGTTCCATATAATCATATATGCTGTCACAATAATTATAATCAATATTCGCCTGTGCTATCGACCAGAGTGTATCTCCTTCGTCAACCGTAATATTAGTAAAATATGTATCTGATGGTGAGGCATGTCTCTTACTCTGACCTTTGACAATTACACTGCCCAATACAAAAGAAATTAACATAATACAAAATAATACAGCAAAAATCAATGCCTTATAAGAACCGATCGTGCTTCGTTTAGTAATTGCTGTCATATGTATACCTCCTGGTTTCCCGAAAATCGTATCATTATCGAATATCTGTTCGATGTATTGTCATAATACCACTCGAACAGACGTTTGTCAATACAAAAAGCGAACATTTTTTCGGAACTTTTGTTTGCTTTTATTGCTGATATGTGATAATATAGATTTAAAGAATTTTACAGTCTGTCAGATATACACAGAATAAGGAGATTACATATGGCTAACGGAAAGATTACTACTAAACAGCAGGAGATTCTTGAATTTATTAAAGAGCAGATTCTTGCCAAGGGATACCCTCCATCGGTAAGGGAGATCTGTGAAGCTGTCAATCTTAAATCCACTTCAAGTGTACATGCACATCTGGAAACACTTGAGAAGAACGGTTATATCAGAAGGGATTCTACCAAACAGCGTGCCATCGAGATTACCGATGATGATTTTGCAATTACACGCCGCGACGTTGTTAATATTCCTATTGTCGGAACTGTAGCTGCAGGGCAGCCTCTTCTGGCAGTTGAGAATATTGTTGACTACTACCCTGTACCGGTTGATATGGTACCGAATGAAGAACTTTTTATGCTTAAGGTCAAGGGAGAAAGCATGATTAATGCGGGAATACTTCCCGGTGATGCTATAATCGTTGCCAGACGCAGCACGGCATCGAACGGCGAAATGGTTGTGGCTCTTGTCGATGATTCGGCTACAGTTAAGACATTTTATAAAGAGAACGGTCATTACAGACTTCAGCCCGAGAATGATTACATGGAGCCGATTATTGTTGATCATTGTACTATTATAGGTAAGGTAATCGGTCTGATAAGAATCGGTATCTGATATTTATACAATAACAGACAGCATTTTGAGGTAATCCTCATTCTGCTGTCTGTTATTTATCTTACTGCTCTGTTTTTTAATTCATAAAGAAGTTCTGCCGCTGTCCGGTTAAGTCTTGCATTATATGCGTATGGCGCTATCTCACATAATGGCTCAAGAACGAAGAAACGGTTGGCCATATCTATATGCGGCACGGTAAGCCTTGAGGTATTGATAATCTGTTCGTCATATAACAGAATATCAAGATCAAGTGTTCTGGGACCCCAATGTATTTCTCGTGTTCTTCCGGCCTCTTTTTCCAATCCGTTAAGATATGTCAACAGATTATCCGGTTCAAGGTATGTATCAATCTGTACAACACCATTGATAAAATCAGGCTGCTCAACCCCACCGTAAGGTTTTGTGGTTATCAGAGATGATTCTTTAATGACTCTGATTGCTTTATTATTACGCATAGCATCCAAAGCACTTTTTATTATGAGCATCGAATCGCCAATATTGGAACCGAGTGCTATATATGCCGTGTGCCATTTACGTGTTATTGTAACCGATACGTTCTCAAACGGAAGTCCGATAGGCGCCTCAGGTTTATATATAGTAAGAGTCAGTTCGCGTATAAGATTCGAGTATTCAAAAATATGTGCTGCAAGATTGTTGGCAACCGCCTCTATAAGATTATATCTGTTATTTTGCATGTAATCTGTGATAACATGGCTTAACTCGGCATAATTAACGGATTTATCGAGTTCGTCCGTAACACCCGCCGGATATGTATCCACGCCAAGCTTGGCTGATACATAGAAATTCTGACCGTTTATCTGTTCATTCCTGAACACACCATGATTACAATATATTTTTAATTTATCTATTGATATAGTATCCATTGCACACCGCCCTTACGAATTCATTATCGCTTCCGTCATCTTAACAGCACGATAATTTTCTTTGACATCATGCACTCTTACAAACATGCAATGATTCATCGCTCCGATTACGGAAGTTGCGATTGTTCCCTCCACTCTCTCATCCTTTGGGAGGTCAAGTGTAAGACCGACAACGGATTTACGCGAGGTTCCCAAAAGAACCGGATATCCGATATCCGATAATCTGTCAAGATACTTGATTACCTGAAGGTTCTGCGTGTAATCCTTACCAAATCCGACACCCGGATCCAGGATTATCTTATCATCCGATATCCCCGCTTCGTGTGCGAGTCTTACGCATTCCTTCATATCATCGATATAATCATTCATAAAATCAAAATATGGATTCTTATCAGTGTCTCTGTTGTGCATAAGACAACATGGAACATCAGCCTCTGCGATAACCGATGCCATATCCAGGTCATATTTAAGTCCCCATATATCGTTTATCAGGTCGGCGCCGCTTGCAAGTCCCGCCCTTGCGACTTTACTTTTATATGTATCAAGTGAAATAACAATATCCGTTTCCTTCTTAATCAGTTCAATGATCGGGCATACTCTTTCTATTTCCTCCTCATCGGAAATCATCGTATATCCCGGCCTGGTTGATTCTCCACCGATATCAATGATATCAGCACCGTCATTTATCATATCAAGTGCATGCTTAAGTGCTGCTTCTTTATTATTATACCGGCCCCCGTCAGAAAAAGAATCCGGAGTAACATTGAGTATTCCCATTATATGAGTATGTTTTTCATCGTAATTTCTGTTTCCTATAATCATTATCTAACACCTGCCATTGTCAAAAAAGTATTGCGAAGTTCCGCATCATCAGTAAATATTCCTTTGGAAGAAATGGTTACCGTACGGCTTCCCGGTTTCTTGATTCCACGCATCGTCATACACATATGTTCAGCCTCAATAATAACCATTGCACCCTTGGCATCAAGGTTTTCCATGATCGCATTGGCAATCTGCACGGTCATACGCTCCTGAAGCTGCGGTCTTCTGGCGTATACCTCTACCGTCCTGGCAAGCTTGCTTAAGCCCGCTACACGTCCGTTTGGAATATATGCAATATGCGCTTTTCCGTAAAAAGGAAGAAAATGATGCTCACACATTGAATAAAATGTTATATCCTTTTCAATTATCATATCCGTATTCTGGGTTGAAAAAGTTTTACTAAGGTGCACAGATGCGTCTTCATTGAGACCGGCAAAAATCTCCTCGTACATTCTGGCAATTCTGTCAGGTGTCTCAACAAGACCTTCCCTTGCCGCATCTTCACCAATTCCTTCTATTATAAGCTGTACACCCTGTTTTATTTTATCTTTGTCCATATTCTCTGTAAGCCTCCTTCACCGAAGCAAGATGTGCCAATGAGCCACATGCTATGACTTTATTCTCACCGGCCGTATCAAAAGCACGTGACACTGCCTTATAAATATCTGTCTCATATCCAACTTCTATATCATAATATTTTTTGATATATTCTGCAAGGTCTTTAGCAGGAAAAGAACGCGGATTATCGGGCGCCATTGTCGTTATAACCGAATCTGCCAAAGGAATGATATGATCCAACACTCCGCGGGTATCCTTATCTTTGAACATTGCAAGTATAATCACGGATTTCTCATCGCCGTAAATTCTGCGGTAACTGTCAGCAAAAGCTGCTGCTCCGGCCGGATTATGGGCGCCGTCAAGAATAAATGTCTTTTTGTTATCATTAAGAACTTCAAACCTTCCCGGCCACTTCATATTGTACATTCCGGCTCTTATTATATCATCAGTCAGATCATATCCTTTATGCTTAAGGCGATCCATAACTTCCAATGCGATCGCGCCGTTGACGGTCTGATATGCTGCCGACGTATTGAGCCTGATATCCTTATAACTGTGATAACTGAAAACAATTTCATTTACATCGGTATTACAGATTACATCCTTATCATCTATATAATATATATCACTTTTTGCCTGCGCGGCATGCTTCGATAAAACGGATGAATATCTTTCATCCTTATATGCAACTACATCCGCACCGGACTGAATTATTCCGGCTTTACATTCCGCTATTTTCTCAATGGTATCACCTAAGAACGACATATGATCCATCGACACCGGTGTGATCACAGAGCAGATAACATCCGACATGACGTTGGTCGCATCGAGTTCACCACCCATACCACATTCAACAATGGCAATATCACATTTCATGCGGTCAAAAAACATAAATGCCGCCGCCGTCTCTATCTCAAACCTTGTAGGACAAAGATTACTGTCACACACGAACACCGTATCCGTTATTACTCCCGCAAAATCATCTTCACTTATATTGACTCCGTTAAACGATATGATCTCAAGCGGATCAAATACAGCCGGTGAACAATATCGTCCGACTCTGTAACCGGCCATGGTAAGCACAGATGTTAAGAAAGCACCCACGGAGCCTTTTCCGTTGGTGCCTGCAATATGAACAGCCCGCACCTTATTCTGCGGGTTTCCCAATCTTTTTAATAATTCGGAAATATTCTCAAGACCCGGCCTGCTTCCAAGACCGTTAAGACTGTCAAGATATTCTGTCGTTTCACTATAGTTCATTACAAATCCTCTATTTCAACGTTGGTTCCATCGCTCCAGATTCTCTCAAGATCGTAGAAGAAACGCTCTTCTTTTGAAAAAACATGTACAATTACATCACCGAAATCCATAAGGATCCAACCCGAATTATTATTACCCTCAACCTGTTTTAATTTGACACCGGCTTCAAGAAGTTTCTCTTCCACGCTGTCCGCAATCGCCTGAACCTGGTTTACATTACTTCCGTTGGTAACTATAAAATAATCCGCAATCACCGATACCTTTGATATATCAATTATCCTTGTGTTTTCGCCTTTTTTATCGCTTATGGCTTCATATGCCGTTTTAAGAATGTCTTTTGAACTCATAAAGCAGTTTCCCTTCCTATTTGTCTTTATAAAAATCCCTTGTCTTTACCGTCATTTCATCTATGCATTTTTTCTTGCCCTTAAGGTAATTAAGTGTATCATCAGATATAACATACACACATCTGTCAATATCCTCAAAAGCAAGTCTTCTGATATAGGCAAGATTCGGCTGTTTGGTTCTTCCCGGCTCCATATAATCTGCCGTAAATACGATTTTTTCGAGAAGTGTCATATCCGGTCTTCCGGTTGTATGCCACGTTATTGCGCTTAAAACCGCTTCATCCTCCACTCCGTACCTGTGAGCCGCATAATAGGCACCAAGTTTGCCGTGAAGCAGAAAAGGATTATCGCGTTCACTCTCGGTAACATCAATTGAATGTTTCAGCGCTTTTTCAAGCATCTGCGCATCACTCATGCACTTCGCATTATCATGAAGAAGTCCGGCAATCATCGCCTGACTAAGCAGCTCGTCCTCTGCGCCCTCAGGTGCATAATGCATCGCCAGTGCAGCCGCCGTATACATAACGCCGAGTGTATGTGTCATACGGCTTTCATCAATATATTTTGAAAGTTTGTGTCTTATCGCATCAAAATCATATTTTGCCATAATATTATACCTGCTTTGTATATAAATTATTTGTCCGGATATATTCCATAACCCGTTCCGGTATATACTGTGTTACATCTTTGCCTTCAGAAATCATCTGTCTTAGCATTGTGGAACTTATATCGGTATCGGGCATGCTCAAAAAATGCGTAACCGCACCGTATTTTGTACCGTACTCATCGGCCTTACGCTCAAGCTTAGCAGTCGGTATTCCATCCCTGCATGCACAGGCTATTTCTGCTTTTGCCATTATTATCTCAGGGTGGAACCATGTATCAAGCGCCATATACGAATCCGCACCCAGTATAAAACAGAGGTTCGTATTTTCTTCATACAGGATACTTAAAGTCCTCGCCGTATATGATGCGCCATCCATCTTAAGCTCCATGTCAGAAACTTCAAATCCGTCGTTATAACTGATTGCAAGCTTTGTCATATTAAGCCTGTGTTCGCTATCAGTTATCATACGGTTTCTTTTGTGCGGCGGGATTGCTGCCGGGATAAAAATAACCTTCGTCAGATTAAGCTCCGACAATGCGTACTCCGCAAGCTTAAGATGCGCCATATGAATCGGGTCAAAAGTACCACCGAGTATGCCGATTTTACCGGTTACATCCATATTATGCCTGCTTTTTGCCGGCCTTCGGAAGTTCTATCTTACGATGCTTTTCATCCTTGGCCTGTTTGTATAATACAATTTTCTTTCCGATTACCTGTACAAGCTGTGAACGTGTACGTTCCGCAAGTATCACTCCGAGTTCTTTCGGATCGTCTGCGCAGTTCTGAAGAACACTTATCTTTATAAGTTCTCTTTTCTCAAGTGCCTCCGACACCGCATTGACAAATTCCGGTGTTATTGAACTCTTGCCGCACTGAAAAATCGGTTCGGTTGTCATGGCAAGACCTTTTAAATACGCGCGCTGTTTGGTTGTCATATATTATCCTCCTGTTATCTGTAATAGTCAAATTCCAAATCGCCGAGATAAACCGTGTCGCCCTCCTCAATACCGAGTTCTTCAAGCTTCTCGATTATTCCCTGCTCTTTCATGAATTTCTGGAAGAATGAGAATCCCTTTTCATCATCCAGATTCGTATACCCAAGCATTCTGTCGACACGCGGTCCTTCAATGACAAACGCATGCTCATCCGCCTTATATACGTCAATCGGAGTGCTGTCATCATACATCTCTTCCGGATAGTATTCACGCTCATATACGACCGGTTCCGACGGACATTCATCAAGCAGATGTCTTACTGCATAGAGAAGTTCCCGAAGCCCCTTGCCTGTTGCCGCCGAAATAGGGAAAACCTTGATTCCCTTCGGTTCAAACTCATCGCGAAGCTTCTGAACCGGATCTTCATCCTCCGAATATATCAAATCTATTTTATTGGCCGCAATTACCTGCGGTTTGTCCGCAAGCTCTGCATTATATGCCTTTAATTCCGAATTTATTTTGTTGATGTCGTCTATAGGATCCCTGCCCTCGCTTGATGCGGCATCAACCATATGAATAATAACTTTGGTTCTTTCAATATGCTTTAAAAATTCATGACCGAGACCGACGCCTTCCGATGCGCCCTCTATAAGTCCCGGAATATCAGCGATGACAAAACCGTCCGCGCCGTCTAAATCCACCACGCCAAGGTTAGGATTAAGCGTTGTAAAATGATAGTTGGCAATCTTCGGCTTGGCATTACTTACCATTGAAAGAAGTGTTGATTTTCCGACATTCGGAAAACCTACCAGTCCGACATCCGCTATCACCTTAAGTTCAAGTCTTACCCATAATTCTTTGGCCTGCTGTCCGGGCTGGGCATATTTAGGAACCTGCATTGTGGCCGTGGCGTAATTTTTGTTACCCTTGCCGCCGCGTCCGCCTTTTAATATGGTAACTTTCATATTGTCACCCGACATATCGGCAATAATTTTGCCTGAAGTGTCATCTTTTATTATAGTTCCTTCCGGAACCTTGATGATAAGGTCGGCGCCATCCTTGCCGTGACAAAGTCTTTTGCCGCCTTCTTCTCCGCTTTCTGCAACATATTTGCGGGTGTGTCTGAATTCTCCAAGCGTATTGAGTCCCTTGTCAACTTCAAATATGATATCTCCGCCGCGTCCGCCGTCACCGCCGTCCGGACCGCCTGCTGCGACAAAAAGTTCACGTCTGAAACTTACGTGTCCGTCGCCGCCCTTGCCTGATTTAATAAATATTTTTGCGCTGTCTGCGAACATATGCTGCCTCCTTACATAAACACAGAAAGCTCCAAATCCAATGGATTCGGAGCTTTGATAAAACTTTGCTTTACTCTTCTGCTGCAACCGGATATACAGAAACCTGCTTCTTGTCTCTGCCTTTTCTCTCGAATCTTACAATACCGTCTGCTGTAGCAAACAATGTGTCATCGCCACCACGTCCGACATTAACGCCCGGGAGAATCTTTGTTCCACGCTGTCTGTAAAGAATGTTTCCGGCTAATACGAACTGTCCGT